>JAZUMK010000041.1:0-45924 GCA_045603585.1 Clostridia bacterium | reverse complement strand
TATTTAACATCACCGGGGGAATTGAAGGCGAACTGCCACTTGCGGCCGGTGGGGAAGCCGCCGCCGCCGCGTCCGCGCAGACCGGAAGCCAGTATCTCGTTTATTACTTCCTGAGGCGTCATCTTCAGCGCCCTTTCAAGGCCCTTGAATGCGCCCATGCCCATTGCCTCATCGATATCCTCGGGATTGATGATGCCGCAGGCCTCCAGCGCTACGCGGCGCCGCTTTTTGTAGAAGTTGATATCATCCTGACGGATTATCTTTTCCTTGGTTTCAGGGTCTACGTACAGCAGCCTGTCAACGACCTCGCCGCCTACGATATCCCTTTCAACGATTTCCTCAACGTCTTCCATCTTTACCAGACGATAGAGGGTATCTTCCGGATATATCTTAACGAAGGGGCCCTGGGAGCAGAAACCAAAGCAGCCAACCTGATTTACTGTAACCTTGTCAGCAAGGCCCTTTTCATCCACCAGCTGCTGGAACTTTTCCTTTATAGCAGCAGAATCTGAGGAAAGGCAGCCGGTACCGCCGCAGAGAACAACCGCACGCTTGCCGTTTCTGCCGTCCAGCTTAAGCGCCATGTTTGTGGTGCAGTGTACTATTTTTTCATAAAGCTCTTCATGAGTTCTTATCATGCCTCTGCTTCCTCCTTGCTGCGATATTCATTAACCACCTCTGCAACCTTATCCACGGTCATCTTGGGGTATACCTTGCCGTTTATGGTGACGGCGGGAGCAATACCGCAGGCACCTATGCAGCGCAGAGCGTCAATGGTGAACATGCCGTCTGCAGTGGTCTCGCCGGGAGCAATGCCCAGTATTTCGGAGAACTTATCGATTATCTGCTGAGCGCCCTTAACATAGCATGCAGTGCCCAGGCAGCAGCCGATGATGTATTTTCCCTTTGGCTTGAGTGAGAAGAATGAATAGAAAGTGACAACGCCGTATATTTCCGCTACGGAGATGCCGATTTTCTCGGAAACTATTTCCTGAGCCTCCAGAGGAATATAACCGAACTTCTTCTGGATGTCGCTGAGGATCATCATCAGGGGGGTGGTTTCGTCTGCGTACTTTTCACATATGGCGCAGATTTCCGCCCTTCCGTTTTCGCTGATTTGAGCCATAAGCAATTCCTTTCTCATAAATAAAATTGGGGTACATCTATGATATTGCAGGGAAGCATTATCAACAAAAGATTATAAAGTATTGTTTTATATAAGCGTATGATTTATCGGTTGATAATTATTTGATTAACAAACTATACATATGGATATTATACGGTAAAAAATAAGCAAAGTAAAGGCAATCCGACAAATAAACGATTTTTACGGAAAGAAATTTCCGCTAAAAAAAACAAGCCGCTGCACGGTATCATCAGGCAAAATGGGGGGGACGGTACAAAGCCACACCCCCCTGCAAAAATATTTTTTATTATTTTATAGGTATTTCCTCTCCTATTCCATCCAGTGTGTATCCGCCCATGGCATCAAGCCGGGCTTTGAATTCGCAGCTCTTCATGGTATCCAGCATTTGCCTTACCATAGGCGTATCGTAAGCAAAATCCGGTATCAGCAGGTCGTATTCCTCTATGCATACCGGCAAAAAGTCCAGGCCGTAAAGCTTTGCGGCGGAGTATATTCCCATGCCCGCATCTGCAGAGCCGGATGCTATCTGTATGGCAACGGAAGTATGGGTAAGCTCCTCCCGGTCATAGCCGTATATTGAGGCTTTGTCTATGTTTTCCTTTGCGCACAGGTAGTCCGCAAGGATGCGGGTGCCGGAGCCTTTCTGGCGATTTACATAGCGCACGCCCTCCTTTGCCACATCCTCAAAGCCTCTGAGGCCCAGAGGGTTGCCCTTCTGTACCATAAGCCCCTGCTGACGGCCCACGCAGCGTATAAGCTTTACTCCGCCATTGGGAAAGTATTTCTTTATAAATGAAATATTGTACTCTCCGGTTTCGGAATCCAGCAGATGGCAGCCTGCAGCGTGAGCTTCTCCCCGCTTAAGCGCCATTATGCCTCCCATGGAGCCCACATGGGATGAGCTCATGTACATCTGCCTGTCCTGACGGTGCATCATATCGCCCAGCTCATCGAGGAGAGGATCGTGGCTGCCTATCACCACAAGGGTATTGTCCAGCCGTTCCTTATCCGTAAGCAGGCGGATGTTCACCTTTTGCCCTGCCTCATAGCCTTCCAGCCCCTGGGGTATCTCCAGTATGCCGTCCGCCTTCATAAAGGAGGACACAACGCCGCTGCCCCTGTTCAGGGGGGATGCGCTCAGCTTGTCGCCGACCCGCCCAAGGCGAACCCGAACAAACTCCTGATACTTAAGACCGGATACCACCGGGCGGGTAAGTACCGCCTCTGCGGTTTGGCTTGCTGCCTTTCCCCTGCCCATGAATATATCCACAATGGGCCTGAGAAGTTCTTCTATTACTATTATTCCGGAAACCGGATATCCCGGAACGCCCAGTATAGGCTTATTCTCCCTGCAGCCCAGTATTGCAGGCTTGCCCGGCTTCATGGCTATGCCGTGATACAGCACCTGTCCCGCCTGAGCGATGGCTCTGGCAGAATAGTCATCCCTGCCTGCGGAGGAGCCCGCGTTAAGCAGCACCGCATCGCATTCATCAAGGGCTTTATCAAGCGCCGCGAGTATCATGTCATATTTATCCGGCACAATGGGATATGTTATCGTCTCCGCTCCCCATCCCTTCAGCATTGAGGAGAATATGGCGGAATTGAATTCCAGTATCTGCCCCGGCTCAGGATCCGGGCAGGGAGGTATGATCTCATCCCCGGTGGGAATTATGCCCACCACAGGCCGCTTTATCACCTTTATCTCCCCTACGCCGCCCGCTATCATGGCGCCTATGGCGGCAGGAGTAAGCTCTGTAAAGCTGCCCACTATCATTTCGCCCGCGCATATATCCTCGCCTATCTGGCGGATATGCTGCCAGGGGGCAGCTGCGGAGTGTATGGTCACCGAGCCGTCGGGATTTTCCACAATGTCTTCCACCATTATGACTGCATCGCATCCCTCAGGCAGCGGGTCGCCGGTATCCACTACGGTAAATTTATCCGCAGTCAGCGTAACAGGGGTGGACTCCGTTGCGCCAAAGCTGTCCTTTGCAAGTATGGCTATGCCGTCCATGGCGCTGGCGGCGTAATGGGGCGCGCTGATGTTTGCATACACCGCCTCTGCGGTCATCCTTCCCGCAGCCTCAGTGGCAGGTATTGTTTCCGCAGCGGGACCCAGACCCTTTTCGATAAGAAGCCGGATATAATCCTGTCTTGCCTGCTCAAGGGGCAGGTTTGTAAGGTATTCAAAAGCCATATTTTACTCCTCTGTACATAAAGTTATTTGAATTTCGGCGCCTTTTGGCAGGCCTTCGCAGTCTCTGGGAATACAGAAGTATCCATCAGCCCCGGCCAGGGTGGTAATAAGGCCGGATTTGCTGCGTATGGGATAAGCGACCAGCCTGTCATTCTCCCTTTGCAGCCGCACGCAATGATACTGCGCCCTGCCGTGATTTGCGCTTACGCTTTCGCTAAGCTGCGCCGTTACGGTATAGCTTGGCATATCCAGCCCGGTAAAAAAGCTCAGCAGCGGCAATACGACCACCCGTGATACAAAATACACCGCCACCGGATGTCCCGGCAATCCTATGACCGGCCTGCCCTGCACCCCGCCCATTATAGTGGGCTTGCCGGGCTTCATGGCTATGCCGTGGAGCAGCATATCGCCAAGGCTGCCTATTACCTTTGCAGCTGCATCCTTTTCTCCAACGCTGCTGCCGCCGGAAAGCAATACCCCATCGCAGCTCTGTACTGCGGCGGATACCGCTTTTCTCAGTTCCTCCTCGTTGTCCCTTATTATGCCAAACGTTACAGGCTCCGCACCAAAGGAGGCTATCATAGCCGAAAGCAGCGCTCCGTTAACATCCCTTACCTGCCCCGCTGCCGGGGTCTCTGCGGGGGATACCAGTTCATCCCCTGTGGAGATCACTGCGATTCGCGGCTTCCTTGCCACGGTCACCATTGCCTTGCCTATGGCGGCAAGAGCGCCTATATCCTGTGAGGACAGCCTGCGTCCTTTTTTTAGTATGGTTTTGCCGGGGAATACGTCATCCCCTTTAAATATCATATTTTGTCCGGGGGCTGCGGCCTTGCCTATTCCCACGGTCCCGTCGCCGTAGTCCTCGGTGTATTCTATCATCACAACGCTGTCTGCGCCCTCGGGAACCGCGCCCCCTGTGGGTACGGCGCAGCATTGCCCTTCCTTAAGCGCCATATCCGCTTCTTCGCCCATAAGCACCTTGCCCTCCACCTGAAGTATGGCAGGTATGGCATCGCTGCAGCCGAAGGTATCCGCCGCCTTTACGGCATATCCGTCCACCGTGGAGCGGTCAAAACCCGGCACATATTCCATAGCTGTCACATCTTCATACAGCACACGCCCCACCGCAGCGCCAAGCTCCACAGTCTCCGGCTGCGGCTTTATATGGGCAAATTCATTTTTTATAAGCTCAAGGGTCTCATCAGGGGTCAGTACATTGAGCATGGCAAATCTCCAATGCTAAGAAATGATGTATATATTGATTCTATCAAACATACCTGCCGTCAGCAAGGGGCATAAGCTCCGCCGTACAGCCCATATTCCAGACGAACAAGCAGGCATGCATCAGCATAAAGTTCATGATTTTCCCAAGTTATACCATTGCTTTTCCCTTGTTAAAGTCATATCTGCTATTGTATAATAAACATATCAATTCGTACAAAAGGCCGATTCTTATTTTTTTCGGAGGGCAGCATGGCAAGAAAACACGGTGAATTTGCAAGCGTAAGGGAGGCAATACTCGCCACCGCCGCTTCTCTTTTTACCCGCCGGGGCGTACATGGCACTAGCCTTGGGGATATCGCTGCCGAGGCAAAGCTCAGCAAGGGCACCCTGTATTACTACTATCCCTCCAAAGATGAGCTTATCGTTACCATCGCAGAGGGCTGCCTTGGCCATATGAGCGATATACTGCTCACCTGGCTGGACGGTCTCACACGTGACGAGCCCCTTGCCCCCGCCCTGAACCGCCTGTTCACCACCATAATGCAGGACGAACAGCACGCCCGGCTTTATGCCGTTCTCTGTGCAGAATGCTCCACCGAAGACACCCCCATCCGTCAGCTTATGGCAGAGCAGCGCCAGCAATGGAAGCTGATGCTGGAGCTTGGCGCATTGCGCATGCAATCCCGCAACGCCCGCATCCTTGGGGACAGGGCAGAGCTTTTCTTCACCCTGCTCACCGGCCACATGCTGCAGTCCTTCGGCGGCATGAGCAGCATCCCGGTTGAGGCGCTGACAGAGGCGCTGGTGAATGAGTAAAATCACTTCAGGCCGCTATGCGGCCTTTTTGCATAGAGGAGAATGCTGTGAAAATCAATATAATAAAAAACAAAATTCTCATGCTGTGTACTCTTATATGCACAGCGTCGCTATGCATCGGCTGTACCTCTCCTTCGCCAAACGATGCTGTTCGCCTTATCTATAAAAATGCTGATGCTGAACTTATGTCCCTCTGCCAAATGTACGGCCTGTCGGAAGACGATATGGGCATAGCATCGGTTCACTTTGGCAATTTTATCGATTCCGAAAATACCGCCCTTGTTGTGGTGGAGGTAACCAACGCCGAAACAGCTGCTGAAATGGCAGATATGGGAGATTCGCTAAAGGTTTTTGCCGTAATGGATAAAGATTTGAGCAGACTGGAATCCTCCGCATTTTCCGTAACCGCAGACAGCATTGACTACAGCATTCTTAAGTTACCTTCCGGCGATACAGAATTTTTATTTATCAACGCCATAGATATGGCCGCAGGACCTGAAGAATTCACAGGCGGCCTGTACAGAGCCGCAGGGTGGGAAAATATGTTCCCCGCTGAGTTGTATAATGATCCTGATTTCCTGCCGCTTCTCATTGGCGATAAGCTGTATATGAGCACGATCTCCGAAGCAGATATGGAGCAGCGTATTTTCTTCAGGTTTGATCCTCACAGCGGCTCTTTAAACCCATACGATCCCCAGTAAAAAACAAATATAGAAAAAGGAATATCTCATGACCATAAAACTTATCCCGCTCCTGCTGACCCTTATTCTGCTTGCCGGCGGCTGTACGCCGATGCAGACCACACCTGAGCCCACTCCCATACCTTCCCCCACTCCGGAGCCAACGCCCGCAGTACTGGACGGCGATGCACTCTGCGCACAGCTGCATACGCTTTGGGAACAGGCCGATGCCCCCATCATTGCGGATCACCTTCCCGAAAATATGTTTGCGGCGGAGGAACGCTGGCAGATATTCGGCACCACGGATGAAGACCGGGCATGGCTGCCTGTTATGGCAGAGGATGTTGCGGCACAGCTCAAGCTTACACTGGACAGCGCGGTGGATCAGCTTGCCGCCCACCCCATGGCTCCCACATTTACCTTTGCCGCTCAGATGGATGCCCCATCATGGCAGCTCGTCTTCAGCCTGCTGCTATCAAGCAGCAGCCCGGAACAGGCCGCAGAATACATAAAGGCCGCCATGTCCCTTACCTCTCAGGCGCAGCAGCAGCCTGACGGCAGCTATGAGGTGACCGCATCCCTCAGCCCCCTGCCATACAAGGAGGCCCTTGCCCTGCCGGATAACGACCCTCAGCGCATTATGAGCCGAAGCTTTTCCTATTCCTACGCCCTCACGGTATTCGATGAAAACGCAAGGGAATATGACGAATACATTCAGCCCCCTGCGGAAGGCAACCTTGCAAGCGGAATTGTTTGGCCACTGGGCGAGCATACCCGCCTGCGCAAAACGTGGTACGCCGACCGGGCAGGCGGCATACGCAAGCACACCGGCACAGACATATGGGCCCCCGCCGATGCGGAGCTGTACAGCTGCACAGACGGCATCGTCACCTATATCGGCTACAGCGACGGCACAGGCTATGCCGTGATAGTTACGGATGAATACGGCTACGAATTTCACTATTATCACATGATCCGCCAGACCGACTTTCTGCAGGTTGGGGATACCGTTAAAGCAGGCGACCTCATCGGTCACGTGGGCAACACCGGCAACAGCGACCTGGACCATCTGCATCTTACAATAGTTGCGCCGGATGGACTGTACATCAATCCGTATCCTTATCTGAAAGAAATTGAACCGTAAAATCAAAAGCGCCGCGGCTTAATTACAGCCATGGCGCTTTTTGTATGCTGGATTTGCATAAACAAAAACAGCACCCTTAGGATGCTGTTTTGTTTATGGTGGAGCATAGCGGACTCGAACCGCTGACATCCACACTGCCAGTGTGGCACTCTACCAACTGAGCTAATGCCCCGTGCTTTTCGCAACGGTATTATTATAGTACATGGCTCGGTGTTTGTAAAGTGTTTTTTTAGATTTTTCTTTCGCGGAAATACTGGAACAGGGTGCAGGTCATACCGCCGTTGCTGAGCTTGCGGCGCTTGTCCGCATGCTTGCCGTATACCTTTTCAAAATCGCGGTATGCGGTAATGACGCTTACCTGCCAGTTATCCAGTGCGTCAAACTTTTCCCGCATCTGGCGATAGAGGTTCTCCGCCTCCCGCTTTTCCATCATGCGCTCGCCGTATGGGGGATTGCATACGATAAGGCCGTCGGATGCATCGGTGGAAAGCTCCTTCAGGGGACGCACCGCCCAGTTTACCATTATGCCCGCCTTCTTGGCGTGCTTTTTGCAAAGGTCAATGCTGCGCTCGTCTATATCGCTGCCCAGTATCTCGGGCTTTACGTCCAGTATGCTGTCCCTTGCATCTGACCTTGCGCTGTCAAATATCCTTTTGCCGCTTGCAAAATCCCACTGTTCTCCCGCAAAGGGGCGATTGAGGCCGGGAGCAATGTTTTTCGCTATCATTGCGGCTTCGATGGGCATGGTTCCGCTGCCGCACATGGGATCGATAAGGGGCCTGTCCCCCTTATAGCGGGAAAGCAGCAGTATGCCTGCGCCAAGGCTTTCCGCAATGGGCGCCGCCACATTATATGTGCGGTATCCGCGGCGGGAAAGGCCAGCGCCGCAGCAATCCAGCGCCACGGTAACAACATCCCTGAGGATGCCTATTTCGATTATCACCTCGCCGCCTGTTTCGGGCAGGGTGGTCTTATATGCTTCCTTGAGGTTTTCAACGATGGCCTTTTTGGTTATCCTCTGGCAATCGGATACGCTGAAAAGGGTGCTTTTTGCGCTCTTGCCGTTTACGTGTATAAAGGAATCCCGCTTGAGATAATCCTTCCAGCATATGGCCTTAACACCCTGAAAAAGCTCCTCAAAGGTGCGCGCTTCAAAGGAGGATACCTCCATCAGCACGCGCTCTGCAGCTCTCAGCCACAGGCAGGCTCTCGCCATATCCTCATAGCCGCCGGTAAAGATGACGCGGGCATCCTCTACCTTTTCAACCTCTATGCCCAGCCACTTGAGCTCGAGGGAAACCACGCTCTCAAGGCCCATTTTGCAGGTAGCTATAAACCTCATTTTTCCTCCTCCTGCCTGCCAAGCTTTGCCAATGCGTTATTGAAGCGTGCCAAGGATATGCCGTACTTGCTGCACAGTTCCCACTTTGTGACCTCAACGCCATGCCTGTGGCAGGCAACGTATTCTATTGCGGCGGAAAGTCCCAGCACCTGTCCCTTTGACAGGGGGCGGTAGCCGGAAAGTCCCTCCACGTATGCAGTCCATATCTTTACCGCGGCAGACATGCAATCGTTATCCCTGTTTCCCCGCATAAAGCTGAGGCAGGTTTCCAGTATGTCTCCGTATGCCTTTGGTGTGCCCTCGGGCAGTACAGGCACAAGGCTGACGCGGCTTTCCATAAGCTCGCCGTTCACATAGCTGAGATAGGGCTCCTTTGCCCCCATATTCTTAAGCAGAGCAAAGGCGATGCGCTTTATCTCGGTGCCGTGTTCCCTCTGAAGGGCAAAGTCACGGATTATTTCCTCGGCGGCTTTATCCTTAAAGGTCGCGATAAAGCTGAGTATCGCCCTGTTTGTGGTTATATCCGGCAGAGTAAGCACCCATTTTGAAAGTATCTGCAGCTCGCTGCCCCTGTACCAATGCTTTTCCAGTTCTTCCCTGGGCATGTGGATAAATTCATTTATGCGGCGTATCCGCTGCACCACCTCTTCAGGAGGCACCTGATAATTCAGCACAAGGCTTACGGGCTTTGTTTCCTCCCTCTGGGCCTTGCGGCAAAGGGTACAGTAATATGCGGCGATGCTGTCCTGATTATCTATCTGCATCAGCTTATCGTAAAGCTTTACTGCGGCGGGATAATCGCCTGTATTGTAATGGCACAGGGCCAATCTGTGCAGCACCCCCGCCTCATATGGGCGGGATTGCTGTATTTTTTTAAATATTGGTATAGCCGCCTCAAACTCCCTTACCTCCATAAGGGTGACGCCTATATGGTTCATATCGTCAATATCATCGGTATTGAGGGATTTAAGGTAATCCACCTGCCGCCTCAGGCCAAGGTCATCCTTTGCGCCCCGCATAAATACCGCAAGGTTGCAGTGAGCCTGTATATTGGATGGATCTCTTCTCAAAACCTGCCCCACCTGCTCGGTCGCCTTGTCGTAATCATGCACGCAGTAATAAGCAAGGGCAAGGTGATTGCGGGGAGTGGTGAGCTCGGGCTGTTCCTCAATAAGCTTTTCGAGGGCAGCTATTGCCCCCGCAAAATCCTCCCGCTCCATCATGCGGCGGGCGATCTCTGCGGCTTCCTGTGCCTTATCCGGTTCTCCGCCAAATGTCTGGGCGCTGCCGTTGTCTATGGATTCCGCCATTTCGTATGCGGAATAGGCAAACTCCCCATCCGGCTCCATATCAAGATAATAATCAAAGCTCATGCGGGCCTGATTGTATTCCCGCTGCGCCATAAAATTGCAGCCCATGCCAAAAAACGCCTCCGCAGGCCTCTCTCCCACCGCAAAGCGGGACATAAGCAGCCTGTTGGATTCGTCATAGCGCTGCATGGAGGTAAGTATTTCGGCTATTGCAAGGATTATTTCGGGATTTTCCGGATCCTTATCCAATGCGGTACGGTAGCTTGCCATTGCGCCAAGCAGATCGTTTTTATCCAGTTTTGCCATGCCGCTGCGCAGGTAAAAATCTCCGTTCTGCTGGAAGGAGAGTACCTTGCCTCCCTTTGCGGCTCTGAGTTTATGGGTCATTTCGCTATTTACGCCCTGTCGGCCTCCCTCAAAAGATTCCCCAGCTGTTCTTCGCTGAAGCTGTATGTTTTATTGCAGAAATGGCAGGTCAGTTCTGCGCCCTTTTCCTTTTCCATCATGTCCTTAAGCTCCTCGCGGCCAAGAGATATAAGCACTCTCTCAAGGCGCTCCCTGCTGCAGTCGCAGCGGAATTCGGGGGTAAGGCTTTCGGTGAAGCGGATATCTATGCCGTCAAATATCCTGCGGAGAGCATCCTCAAGCTCAATGCCCTCCTCCAGCATGCCGGCCAGCATCTTTACCATGGCCGCCTTTTCGGTGAGGGTATCTATTACCTCATCGGGGCAATGGGGCAGAGGCTGAACGATAAGGCCGCCGCCGGACAGCACATGGCCGTCATGGGGGTCAACACGCACTCCAAGGTATACCATTGAGGGCTGCTGCTCGCTGAGGGTGAAATACTGGGCAAAATCCTCTGCAATTTCGCCGGATACCACATCGCACTTGCCCACGTAGGGCTCCTTCATGCCAAGATCCCGCACAACGGTAAGGTCGCCGAACCAGCCCACCGCCATGGAAACATCCAGCTTGCCATCCGGGCCAAGGGGCAGCTCAAGGTCCGGCACTTCGATATAGCCCTTAACGTGACCCTGATTATCCGCAGTGCATACTATATTGCCGGCGGGGCCGCCGCCCTTTACTATGGCGGTCAGCTTGTGATCCTCCCCCTTAAGCTGGGCGCCCATCATATCCGTAACAAGCAGAGTTCTGCCCAGGGCTGCAGTGCATACCCTGGAAAGGCCGTGAAGCTCCCTTGCCTTTTCACATATTTCTTTTCCGGAGATGGCGATGAGCTTTACAGTATCCTCCGCCATCAGCGCTCTTACCAATTTATCCATTGCATCCTCCGTTTTATACGCCTCTGAAGGGAAGTTTTTCCTTTTTGGCGCATTCTCTCAATCTTTTAATGTGATAATCCATAAATCCCTGACCGTCGCCTATGCGATACATTATATCCCTGTCCGGCACAGTACTTTTGCTTTTTATGAATTTATGGTTTTTGTATTTGTATTTATCCCGAAAGCCCAGCACATGGCCGAATTCATGCTGCACTATGCAGGCCAGTATCGCCTGATTGCGCGGGTGCTCCATATCCCTGCCGGCAATATTGATGAACACATCCGGCATCTTCCACAGATATCGCATAAACTTCAGCAATCCCTTTCGCCTTGCGCCGAAATATGCCCGGCTGACGTTCATCTTAGGGCTGTACCATTTGCGGATCACAGGGGTTTTGTCCTCCACCCGTACATTCACCGCATCAAATGAAAACTCGTCGGTATACTCCACCCGCACGCCTATTTTTACAGGCCCATTCTCAGTCTGGTATTCCCCCTCCATGCGGCTTAAGCCCCTGCTTATAACGTTTGCCATAAGCTCAGGCTCTCCTGCGCGAATGTCTATATGCAGGGTAAAGGCGCATATCACCTCATCCCCTTCCATGTACAGCCTGAGGGGCTTCACGCTTTTTTCCTCCCTATAAACTGTATGCGAAGGTCATCAGCCTTGGGCGCTTCCTTTGTAAGGAAGCCATAGCCGTGGGCATCAAAGCCCGCTCTTTCCATTGCGGCGATAAGCTCTTCCTCCTCATGGGCGCGCTGAATGTGCTTTTCCTCAAAGCGTCGATACATATCTCCCTGCTTTTCATAGAAGCTCAATTCCATTGAAACAAGCCTGCTTTCGGGATCATAGCAGTTTTTCCATATGTAGGCCCTCTCGCCGTCATCCTCGGCAAAGGTATTGCAGTCCAGCACCTTTTCCAGCTTGTACTTTGAGGATACGTCAAACAGCAGCAGCCCTTTGGGCTTAAGGGCAGCGTATGCCGCGGCAAAGAATTCCTCCGCATCCTCAAGGCTGTCCAGATAGTTCACTCCGTCGCAGGCGCATACTATAACGTCCTGTGGACGGTGCAAGGTAAGCTTCGCCATATTCTGGCAGATGAAGGGTATCTTCATGGCGGCTTTTCTGGCCTTTTCCGAGGCTACCCTCAGCATATCCTCGGATATATCCACACCGGTAAGGATATGGCCGCGCTTTGCAAGGCGCAGGGTTATCTCCCCTGTGCCGCAGGCGCAGTCCGCAATGCGCAGGCTGCCCTCCGGCAGAAAGGAGGCAACATACTCCGCCCATCTGTCGTAGTCCACATCCTTCATGAGGGGGTCATACAGCCCCGCAAAATTCCCATACATCTGCATAATACACCTATGTTATCATTTTATTATAATATACCCCATCTTTTCTCCGTTAGCAATAGGGCCTGATTTGCCATATACCCACGAAAGTAGTATAATCATGCTGCTGTAATGCTACACTATACCCCACAGCAGAGGTGCCCATGGAACAGGAAAGATTTGAAGAAGAAACAGAAGAAATACAGGAAAGTTCCCGCAGCAGGAAGCTGATATGGATACTGCTGGCGGTGATTCTCTGCGCCGTGGCAGCGGTTATAATATTCGGCATGAGCCTGCTCAACAACATAAACAGGCCGGGCAACACCCCCATATTCCAAGCGGATCAGGAGGATATCATCATCACTCCCGCTCCTGCCACACCCTCCCCTACCCCCGCGCCCTCCGCAACACCCGCTCCCACACCCATACCCATGAGCGAGCTGTATGAGCAGACATGGCTGGATCCCGTCACCTTTGCCAATATGCAGAAGAACAAAACCGACGACCGTTTTATTCACGTTCTCCTCATCGGTGCAGACAGACGCTCCTCCTCCGGCAATTCCAATACCGATACCATGATGATCGCCACCATCGACACGGTCCACAGCAGCCTTAAGCTTACCACCATCATGAGAGATATGCTGGTGAATATCCCCGGCGAAGGCTATGGCAAGCTGAACTCTGCCGCAGTAAAGGGCGGCCTTGAGCTGCTGTTTGAAACCCTCAACAGCAACTTCAGCCTGAATCTTTCGGAATACGTGCTGGTGGATTTCAGCATGTTTGAAAGCATAGTGGACGAAATGGGCGGCGTAACCGTAAGGATGACCGCCGAGGAAATAAGCGCCGCAAACGACTGTATCGCAGGGCTCAACAAAGAAAGGGGCATTGCGGATACATGGGACGGCTTTATCTTTGCAGAGGCAGGCAACGTTAAGCTCACCGGCAAGCAGGCTCTGGGCTATGCCCGTGTACGCAAGATAGACAGCGACTTTTCCCGCACAGAGCGGCAGTATAAGCTGCTGAACAACATATACGCCAAATTCCGCTCGCTGGATAAAGCAAAGCAGCTGGCCCTTATTCAGGATGTGCTGCCCTTTGTGGAAACCAATATGTCCAATCAGCGCATTATAGACTGCGCTACAAATATACTGGGCATGGATATAGGCGGCATGCTGTATTACCGCATCCCCGCCGATGAAACATACGAATCTGCAAAGTATGACAGAAAGTCCGTTATACTTGCGGATATTACCGCAAACGCTGCTGCCCTTCACCAGTTTATATTCCTCTCCGCAGAGGAGGCGGAAGAAGCCAAGGTGCTTAAGCCCGGCGCATCCCTGCCGCCCCGCACCCCCACCATCTATCAGGGAGCAGACGGCAATTATTACTACTACTCCGGCAACAGACCCTACTACACCCCCACCCCCGACCCATTTGCATAAAATCATTTATACCATCACAAAAAATCAGGCGCCGCCATACATTAAAACATGGCGACGCCTTTTGTTTACAGCAAATCAAAAAATGATTTTTATACCATGGAATCCCCTCTATTGGATTCCCATGTACATATGGCATGGACGGATGAAGGCTTTCTCAATGCCGCAGAGCAGCTGTGCAGCCGATTTGAGCTTAAGCCCCTGCGCTGCTTTGTGCCTGTGCAGCCCAGCCGCAGCATGGAGTTCTCACGGCATTACGGAGGCATTGCGGGTGATTTTGCGCTGACTGTCCCCTGCAAAAACCCCATCGCCCGTCAAAACGAAATACGCCGCTGGTGTGTTCACAGCGGCCTTTTCTCATATGTACAGCCCCAATACCGTACCCCAACATGGATCCATGCAGAGGTGGACATTGCTCCGCCTGCGTCGGTTTTTGTGCCGTATCCTCTTCTTTTCCCGGGAAATAGCGGGGTTTATTGCTTTATTCTGCAGCGATGCCTTAATATTGCAGGCTTTCCCTGCCTTATGTCAGGAAGATTTTGCCAGGATACCCTTTCCTCCTTAAAACGCTTCCGATATAATACCGGCCTTTCGGCCGAAGAATGGGTGGACGGCATGTGCTGGCAAAAGCTGGCTGAGGCGGTAAAAAATGTGCCGCAAATATAAACCCGCCGCATATGCGGCGGGCTTGCTTTTTGTTATATGAAGTTTCGCTCTTTTAATACGGTCAAGGTTTCTGCGGCGATGTCATCTATGGTGCGGAAGCCGCTTGCTCCCATGCACTGTATTACGGCGATATCATCCCTGCGCTGTGCGGTTTCAAGATACTTTGCCCTTGCCCGCTCCTGTATGCCGCCGGAGGATTCGTATACGTCCTTCTTTTCGCCGCCCACATAATCACGGAAGCCTTTTTTCATTACGTTTTCTCCGGCCTGAGCGGTGGCCACATCATAAAAAAGGAACAGATCCGCTCTGGGCAGTCCAAAGTGATTGTATTCAAGATCGAATACCCAATCCACAAGGTCTTCTTTGCCAAGGTCTATATCACGAATGCTCTGATATACGCCGTTGCTGAGAACGTAGCGGTTTATCAGCATATAGTCGTATTCGCCATCCCGATGGTTCTTCATATCCTCCCATCTGTCCAGCGCAAACCACAGCGCCATGCTTTTTGCATCCACGGTATCCGCCTTTACCCCGCCGGAGCCGGAAAGGTATTCTCCCACCAGCGAGCCGAAATAGGAAGAATACACAGGGTATTCTCTGGCCTCAACGGTATGGCCCATGGCTTCTATGGCGGCCTTCAGCCTTGCAAACTGAACGCTCTTGCCGCTGCCGTCTATGCCCTCTATGGCTATGACTTTAGTTTTGCCCATATGTTTCCCCCAGTATCTTTCTCAGCTTCCACATGGTGCTTTCCTCAAGCTGTGCCTTTACATGAGTGCCATCCGCTTCATGCTCCTCGGAAAGTATCCTTCCCTCTGCACGGATGATAGTCATGGCCTCGTATTTATCATAGGGTATGCACAGCTCCACCTCTATGCGGGAGCTGTTGAGCCTGCGCTCTATTTCTGCAAGCAGTTCGTCAATGCCCTCGTTCTTTGCGGCGCTTATAAATATGCCGTCCACGGGCGTGCGCTCAGCTACAAGGTCGCGCTTGTTGTATACGTTTATCCTGGGCACATCCCCTGCGCCAAGGGAGGAAAGAACCTCCTCAACCACCGCCATCTGGCTTTCGTAATATGAGGAAGACCTGTCCACAACGTGGAGTATAAGATCCGCCGCAGCAGCTTCTTCCAAGGTGGAGCGGAAAGCCTCAACCAGGTCATGGGGCAGCTTATTGATAAAGCCAACCGTATCAGACAGCAGCACAGGTGTGCCGTCCGGCAGCACCGCCTGACGCACAACAGGGTCAAGTGTGGCAAACAGCATATTCTCCGCCATTACCCCTGCCCCTGTAAGGGCATTGAGCAATGTGGACTTGCCGGCGTTGGTGTAGCCTACCAACGCAACAAGGGGCACGGTGTTCTTCTGACGCTTTGCCCGCCTGAGTCCCCTCTGTTTTTCCACTTCCTTAAGCTCCTGAGACAGCTCGTTTATGCGGTCCCTTATGCGGCGCTTGTCTATCTCCAGCTTCTTTTCGCCGGGGCCTCTGGTGCCTATGCCGCCGCCCAGACGGGACAGCACAGTACCCTGACCAAGCAGCCTTGAGCGCCTGTATTTCTGCTGAGCCAGCTCAACCTGCAGCTTGCCCTCACGGGAAGTGGCACGCTGAGCGAATATGTCCAGTATGAGGGCGGTGCGGTCTATTACCCTTGTACCCAGAATTTCTTCAAGGTTGCGGTTCTGTATTGCGGAAAGCTCATCGTCGAATATGAAAATATCCGCCTCCAGCTCGCTGCCCTTGAGGGACAGTTCCTCCGCTTTGCCGGAGCCTATGTAGGTGGCATTGTCTATGGCGCCCCTGCGCTGGGTGAATTTGCCCACCACCACAGCGCCTGCAGTCTTTGCAAGCTCCGCAAGCTCGTCAAGGGTATCGTATGCCTCGTTGTTTTCAAGGCCAACCAGTATTGCCCGCTCGGGACGGCTGCCCTCCGCCTCATAGGTGGAGGATTTAAGCCTGTCGTCCGATATATATATTTCCTTTATCAGCAGCCGCTGAGGCAGCTTATAGGGGCGCATGGGGCCGTATATCAGCACGCCCCGCTCCCCCGCCTCGTCCGCATCGCCTATGTAGGATGCGTACATGGAGGTGGCCTCGCCCTCGGCGTTTACACCAATGGCCGCCATACTGTCAAGGCGCATGCTCTTAAGTGTGCCAAGGTCCACGCCGGACAGCCGCCCATCTCCGCTGGGGTGGGTATGTATGCAGCGCACGCCGCAAAGCCTGTCTTCATTGCGCACAAGGCGCATATTGGGCATGGATACCTTGCCGCTGTCGCCTATGGATACGTCGGCAATCCTGCCGTCACGGCCGATGTAAACGGAAATCTCCCGCCCGAGGATGCCGGTAAGCTCTGCAAGCTCCGCCACAAGCTCGTGGGACGCAAACTCCTGCTGAGCCATGCGGATATCATATATGCCCTCTATCCGCTCCAGCAGCGTGTTTTTTATCCCTTCGGTGTTTCCGTTTACCTTTGCCATTGTGTCTCCGCTAAATATTTAAGTAAGTTTTATTCCGTAAATGAGGCCGCCTCTGGTGCCCACCACGATTGTATTATCAAACACAGCGGGGGATGCCTCTATGTTGGAGCCCAGGTTCATCTCATCCAGCAGATTGCCCTTGTCGTCAAACAGGTGGATATAGCCGGACTTGGTGCACTGGATTATATAGCCTGTGCCGTTTTCGTCGTATACCGCCACGGGGGAGCTCCAGGGATAGCCCTGGAATTCATACTTCCAGGCCACGGTGCCGTCATTGCGGTTAAGGGCAACCAGTTCGCCCTTGGAGCCGTTTGTCATGGCCACAGGAGCAAGTATGTAATTGGACAGAGTACCCTTGCCGGATACAAAGGAGCCCTGTACGCCGCCTGATACGTTTTCGATGGTCTGGCAGTTATAATCGTTGTTTGTCCATACCTTTTCGCCTGTAAGAGCGTCTATTTTCCAGATGGGGATAGGCGCAGTTCTGTCCATAGGTGAACGCCAGCCGCCATGGAATGAGGTTGAAGTATAGATGTAAGGATGCTTTGCATCGCCCTCGAGAGCAAGAACACCGGTGCAGTTGGTATCGTCCAGAGTATCCTGTACCCATTTTACCTGCAGAGTATTAATATCAAGGCATATCATATGGCCGCCGTTATCCGTAAATATAATATGGCCGCGCCATACTATTGCGCTGTCCTCAATGCCCAGCCAGTATGCATCGCTGGCGGTAACGCCTGCGGTGTTGCTGCGAGCGCCCTTATAGCGCCACTTTACCACCCTGCCGGGATTTATGGACAGTGTACCTGCCGCCTCATCGTACTGGGTATTCAGCTTTATAAGGTACAGTATGCCGTTTTCGCCGGGATATATGAGGGTATCGGTTTCCGCATCCACAAGGGCGGAGCTGTCAAAGTAGGAAAGCTCCCGCAGGCGGAAGGGATCCTGATAGCCAAACTCATACATAATGGAGCCGTCCACAAGGCTGATTATAAAGGCATGGGAGGAATCCTTGCCCTGAGAGGGGCTGTCATCGCCGGAGCCAAGGTACATTATAGGATAGCCGCGGGGGTCAAGTGCACCTGCGCCCTTGAAAGGGAAGCCTAGGCTTATGGATTCGCGGGTCTGCTGTCCGCTTTCCAGATCGAGGAAGTAAATATGCCCATCCATGGTGGCATATATTACCTCCACCAGACCTTCCTTGGCCTTGGCCCAGTCATACATGTTCATTATCTTCTTGGTGCTTTCGGGCCATCTTACGATAAGGGGCTGACCGGTCCAGCCGCAGCCTGTCCAACTGCCGCCGCCTGAGTATGCCATCTTGCTCATGCTGCCCACGGAGAAAGTCCAGGGGGTAGTGCTGAACTTCTTGGCAGTCATGGATACGGTGCCGTATGCGGCGCTGTCGCGGAAATTGTTGCCGCGGAAGGAAATAACGCCCTCCACGTCGGTATATTCGCTTCCCTCGCCAAAGTCGATGGTCTCGGTGGCCACATATGCGCTGGGATCCATCACATTGCCATCCACCTCAACGGCGGTCTGCAGGCCAAAGTCTGCAGCGGTGGTGCCGCTGACAGCATAGGGTGCAAATTCCGGAAGGGGGGTGGGAGTGGGCATGGGAGTAGGAGTGGGTTCGGGATCCTCCTGAGAGAATATGCTGCCGCCCTCATTCTTCTTGCCAAACAGGCGGGCAAAGAAGCCCTTCTTCTCTTCCTCCGGCTGTTCCTCAGGCTGCTCGCCTGTCTGCTCCGCCTCTGTTCCATCAACAGGGGGCTCGGAAATTTCGTCATCCTTGCCGAGGAGACGACCGATAAAGCCCACCTTTTCTCCCTCGGGAGCGGGCTCCTTGTCCTTATTTATGATACCGGATATCAGCAATACAATGCCGGTGATTATTGCCGCAACCACCAGCAGCGCCAGCGCTATGCGCAGCGCATTGCGCAGCTTCCTGTATTTTTTGCTTCTTCTTCTGCGTCGTTTTGCCATTATGACATACCCCGCCTAATATACATTAAAGTTATTCATATTATACTTCAATTCCCATAAAGCTACAAGCTTAGGGGAATAAGTTTACACTTTCGCAGAAAATGCACTCTATTTAAAAAAGCAATGCCCCTATAATACCACAATATTATATGCATCTTCCCCTTCTCCGGGATTGTCAAGGGTCGCAACCCTTAACTTTTATTCCAGCTTCGGCGGCACGTACGGCGAAACGGATGAAAACCGCAGGTTTTCTTTCTCTGCAGGCTTTCCCGCCCGGGAGCCGCTTGCAGCGAGAGGGAAAGCCTGTAATTCTCAAAAAAGTTCATTCGGGACTTTTTGGATGCGCAGCGCGCCATTGCAAAAGCGCCGCTTTCGCGGCGCTTTTACAATGGCGCATATTGAATTATTGTTTTTTGCCCTTATCAAGCAAAACTTAATATCGAAATAATAACCTGCCTTTCCCCTTTAGGCGGCCTTTGCTTCCTTTTCAAGGGTGCATACATAGAGCTTGTTGCGGGGCACAGCAGCCATGGCGGCACGGCGGGCTCTTACAGCCTCGCGGCGGCGCTTATCCGCAGCCTGCTTTGCAGCGGCGGCAGCCATAGTGCCGATGATGATACCGGGAACCATAAAGGTGAAGAACAGGCCGAAGTAATTCATAACGTACCTCCTGGATTTATATCTCCTGCGGAAACGTGATCATTATCGTTTTCGCGTCAAAGTTTCTTGTTAGGTGATATTTGCATTATAGTATCTTTGTTGGATACTGTCAATACCGTTTTTGGTACTATTGCGGCATTATTTTGGCTTGATTTGTATTTCTTTTTAAGATACAATAGATTCAGATAATTACAGGGTCTATGCCCGAAAGGAGCGCCCCGATGAACAGACTGCGCGAGCTTAGAAAACAGCACGGCCTTACTCAGGACGATATGGGTCAGCAGCTGGGAGTTCAGAAGGCTGCCATATGCAAATACGAAACAGGCCGCGTTCCCATCCCAAACGAAGCCATAATGCAGCTGTGCGATATGTTTGACGTTACTGCGGACTATCTGCTGGGCCGCGATACCGTTACCCCCATGTTCAAGGAACGCAGCAGCGTTTCTTCCATGTTTATGCCAATAACCGACACCGTCGGCGTTCCTCTGGTAGGCCGCGTTCACGCCGGTCTCCCCATACTGGCAGACGAAAACATTTCCGAATACATCCCCCTCCCCTCTTCCGACGTTATCTCCGGCGAATACTTCTATATGGAAGTTGAGGGCGACTGCATGACGGGCGAATTTATCCCCGAGGGTGCGCTGGTATTGGTGCGCATGCAGAGCAGAGTGGAAAACGGCCAAATCGCCGTGGTTCGCCTCGAGGATGAAGTATTGCTCCGCAAGGTAAAATGGATGCAGAATCATCTGGTGCTGATCCCTTCCAATCCCAAATATGAGCCCATGATAGTTTCCGGCGGAGATGTTGAGATAATCGGCCGCGTGCTGGAGGTTCGCATCAGAGGGCTGTGATCAGATCCGAAACGCAAAAGAGACGCATGTATTCTGCGTCTCTTGTTTTTTATTCTGTCCGGTGATATGTTTAGGATGAACATTATGAAAGGGTGCGCCACATGGATAAAACCATCACCGTCAACGATAATGAATATTCAATTATGCGGCTACTGGGCAAGGGCAAGGGCGGCTATTCCTACCTTGTCGGCAAAGATGACAGGCAATATGTAGTAAAGCAGATACACCATGAGCCCTGCGACTATTACCAATTCGGCAACAAGCTGGCCTCAGAGCTTAAAGATTATGATAAGCTTTGCGCCATCGGCATTCCCATGCCCCGCCTGCTTGAGGTGGATACCGCCAATGAACGGATACTGAAGGAATACATTCATGGGGATACCGTATTTGACATGGTGCTGAAGGATGCTCTGCCGGATTGCTGTTTTGAGCAGGTAAGAAGCATGTGCTCTCTGCTGTACGCCACCGATACAAACATAGACTACTTCCCCACAAACTTCGTCCTGCAGGAGAACATACTCTATTACATCGATTACGAATGCAACGACTATATGGATGAATGGAACTTTGAAAACTGGGGAATAAACTACTGGTCAAAAACCCCTCAGTTCATGGAATACGTCAATAATCACGCCAAATAAGTCAGACGGCCTGCGCAATTAAGCACAGGCCGTTTTTATATGCTTTATTTTTTTGCCATAACAATGGGCTGATAAAAACCGGTTTCCTCAGGAAATTTCCATTCCACGCTGCTGCAGCCGTTTGCCAGAAGCAGATTCGTAAGCTCTGTCCTTCGGGTTGCCCTGTACTCACATTCAAACTTGCTGATTTGCAGAGCGCCCTCATCCTCAATGATATACTGGATAAGCTTATAGTTATCTCCGCTCCACTCCCATGTCTGGAAGGATACCCTTTGACCTTTATTGGTTTTATGAATGTATGGCGGAGAATATGGCGGCTTATCCATAAGCATGGCATCATAATCCCTTATGCTGGCAACAAGCATTCCGCCCGGCGCGATTTGGTTTGCAATACTCTTTACAGCCGTCTGCAGCGCGTCTTCCGTAAGCATGTGCGGAAGAGCATTGTCCATGACGATAACAATATCAAACCGCTCTGAGAATGTGTCCGCAAGGGCACGGAAGTCGGCATGTTCAAAGCAAACGCTTACGCCATTCTTTGCAGCCCGCTCCCTCGCCTGAGCAAGCTCGCCATCGCTTATATCAGATGCGGTTACGCTATACCCAATAGCTCCCAGGCCTATGGCCTGAGTGCCTATTCCACAGGCGCAGTCCAGTATCCGCGCAGTTTTGTCAAAGCCGTTATCTCTGAATATCTTATCCAAAATGGCGGCCTGTTCATGGGTTGTGGCTTGCCAATCCAGAAAAAGCTTGTCATAATCCGATGCCAGTTTATCATAGAAGCTCTGTATGATATCCATGCCCACGTTCCTTTCATCCCAAAGGTCATCTGTGCCTTCCATTTTACAATAGGGTAACCATCTGCGCAACAAAAGACACATCATATGCGTTTGCTGTGCCTGAAATATACTAAAACATCTCGTATATATCCGCATTTTCCACGTCGGCCATGTGCTCCAATACCTGCTGCAGACGATTAAGCTCACATATAAGATTATCGCTCTGTACCAGCATCGCAAGATTGCGGCTGCAGTTTATGCTGTATGCCATTTCGTCTATATCGTCATGATGACACATCAGCTTAAGCTTGTCCTGCCTTAGCTGAAATTCCGCATATATCTTCTCTATGCGGTCTGCCGCCAGCTCCATATCCCCCTCCATCACCGCATCCTTTGCCTGCCGTATATTCTCCCCCATGGATAGCTCCATCTGCCTTATGTACCGCGCAGGCACGATAAAGGCAAAAAGCAACGCCGCCAGCGCCGCTATTCCCGCTATAACGCTTACTATGGAATGCCCTTTTCCCCTGCTCATTTTTTCTCCCCCGTATCCAGCAATACAACTCTGCCGCCCCAGCGCGCCTTTACCTGCATATGCAGGGTATTTTCGCTGACGAATGCAAAAAGCAGCTGCCCCGCATCCTTCACCCCGGCGGCCGGCAGCTTTGAATTAAGCCATTTTTCATCGTATCCCGCCTGCTTCAGGGCAAATTTATGCACCTTGCCGTCCTGTACCACCATAAAGGGCGGAGCGGCTTCGGGCGGTTCCAGTGGCATAGCCTCATATGTTACCTGCTGCTTTGGCCCCTTAAGCAATACGGATAATTCTCCGTTTGTTTCCAGTATTGCATATTCCACATCCGCAATACTGAATGTGCCTGCGGTTCTCAGCTGCTCCATAAGGTCGTTCAGGGTATACCTTGCATCCCGCAAGGAATTTTCCTGCACCTGCCCCTTGGCTATCATCAGCAGCGGCCGCCCGCACATAACATACCTGAAGCCCTCCCACTTCATGGAAAGCCACGCCACCCCCATCTGCACCAGAAACAGCGTAAGTATGGGCACTATGCCATAGGCCAGAGGCATTCCGGTATCCGACGCAGGCATAGAGGCAAGGTCCGCTATCAGCAGGGTGGTTATCAGGTCAAAGGGCTGAAGGTCCGACAGCTGCCGCTTTCCGGTAAGCCGTATAACCGCAAACACCAGTATATAAAGAAATATGGAGCGAATAAAAAGTATCAGCATAGGGTTAAGATGTGCAGATTTTAATCCCAATAAACAAAAAAGAAGCCGAAGCTTCTTTTTGTATGAGTCAAGGATTATTTTGAATACAGGCTGCGCTTTTCCTCCGCAACGGCATCCACCTTGGCGATATAGGTGGCCACATCCTTGGGATTGGGTATGCGCTCCACACGGCACTCTCCGTCGAATATGCGCTTTGTCATGGAGCCTGCACCGTGTGCCATGATGGATACGGTTTCCTCCATCATGTCGATATTGTACATGCACTCGGTGCCGGGCTTTGCATAGCCCACGTTTTCCAGATTGCCCCGCATATACTTCTGGCGATACATATAATAGGGCTTCATGCCCATATCCGTCGCCGCCGCCATGCCTGCATCCACCATTGCCTCCGCCTCCTCCGCATCCGGCAGAGAGTATTCGTCCAGCATGCCTTTCAGCTTGGATGAGCGCTTTATTGCAAGGGTATGCACGGTAAGGTTATCGGGATCCAGTTTTTTTATCTCCTCAAGGGTATGCTTTACGTCGTCAAGCTTTTCCCCCGGCAGTCCTGCGATAACGTCCATATTTATGCTGTCAAAGCCCAGCTCGCGGGCATCGTAAAAGGCTCTTACGATCTCCTCCGGGCTGTGGCTGCGGCCAACCAGCTCAAGGGTGCGGCCGCACATGGTCTGGGGATTGATGGATATGCGTCCTGCCCCCATTGTGCGTATTACCTGCAGCTTTTCTTTTGTAATGGTATCCGGCCTGCCCGCTTCCACTGTAAACTCAGCACCGCAGCCGCCATACTGCTCAAGGGCATATTCCAGTACTTCCTTAAGCTCGTCCTCAGTAAGGATGGTTGGCGTGCCGCCGCCCATATACATGCTGCGGATATGATAGCCGCTGTCTTTGAGGATAGCTGCGCCAAGGCGGATATCCTTCTTGAGTGCCTCTATATAGGCCGCCATGTCTGTCTTTTTGGTACGCACCTCGGACAGGAAGGAGCAATACAGGCATCTTGTGCGGCAGAAAGGAATGCCGATGTAAACATCCGCACCGCTGCCTATGTTTTCCATGAAGGGACGCTGAATATCAACTATATCCCTGGCAAGGGCCAGCTTGTGAGGGGAAACGTCAAACTCCTCACCCATAAAGCGCAGCGCTTCCGCCTCGCCCTTTTCATCCATAAGCTCACGAAGAAGCCTTGTGGGACGTATGCCGGTAAGGGAACCCCAGGGGAGGTTTGCATCAAATACCTTGCCTGCGGCCCGGAAAACGCCGATCTTAAGGCAGCGCTTTAAATACCGCTTCTGAACAAGCTCGCCCCCATCCACAGCAGGATGGACGTAAACATATTCGCTTTGTCCCTCGGGAGCAATGCAGCGGCAAACCGCCCGCCAGTCATCCCCCAGCTCCATCACGGCAGAGATGAATACCTCATCCCCCAGCCTTTGATTTTGCTCCGCGGGAACTATCTCCTCCATATGCAGATACAGCCTTACAACATCCGCTATGTCGTTTAAAAACTCAGGATGATCCGTGTATATCCTTACCATCCGGCACCTCTGCCCGCATAGGGATTGCTTTGTTTCTCCTCGCTGAGTGTGGAAGCCCTGTCGTGGCCGGGGTATACGGTATAATCCCCTTCAAGGGCAAACAGCTTGTTTTTTATGGATGAAATAAGCCGGGCATAATCGCCGCCGGGGAAATCCGTACGGCCTATGCTGAAGCGGAACAGGGTATCGCCCGAAAGGACAGCAGCCGCTTCTTCCAATACATAGCAAACGCCGCCGGCAGTATGGCCGGGGGTTGCCAGCACCTTAAATTCAATTCCCGCTTCCATAACGGTATCCCCATCTTTCAGCAGCACGTCCGGTTGCATCTCCGGCAGCGGCATAAAGGTGAGGTTGATCGAGCGGTCGTTGAGGCCGGCTGCATCATTTTCTCCGATGTACAGCTTTGCCCCGCCCTGAACCAGCTCAGGTACGCCAAGTATATGGTCAAAATGGCAGTGGGTAAGCAGCACCGCGGCAATGGTCATGCCGTTGGCCTGAGCGTATTTTTTTATGGGCGCCCCGTCTGCAGGGTCAATGACCACGCAGCTGTTGCCGCCCTTCAGATATACAACGTATGTATTTACCATGAGCGGACCTGTCTGGATCCGCTCAATTATTACTGTTCTCTTGTTTTCCATGCCGAATTTTTAAAAAGTCCTCTTGCTGTCCAGAAGTATGGTAACAGGGCCGTCATTCACAAGGGCAACCTTCATATCCGCCCCAAACTCTCCCGTTTCCACATGGAGGGTTTCGGACAGTCTGCGTATTGCCTCTTCATACATGGGTATGGCCTTCTCGGGGCGGGCAGCCTTGATAAAGCCGGGGCGCCTGCCCTTGCGTGCGTCGCCATAGAGGGTGAACTGGGAGATAAGCAGTATTTCGCCGCCGATATCCCGTATGTCCAGATTCAGCTTGCCGTCGGCATCCTCAAATATGCGCAGGCCGATAAGCTTATCGCATATGTAGTCAAGATCCTCCTGCTCGTCAATATCCTCAACGCCCAGCAGCACCATATAGCCCTTGCCTATGCTGCCCTTTACTGCGCCGTCGATGGTGACGGAGGCTTCGCTCACTCTCTGTACAACTGCCCTCATTTTTTACCTCCTATGCGCTTACGCGGTATACGTCCCTTACCATGTTTATCTTGCGGATGCTCTTTATGATATTGCTCAGCTGATCCGTACTGGTAACGTCAAAGGAAAGCTGAACGTAAACCGTATTGGCATCCTCCTTGTCCGCCTTTACAGTCATTGCGGTTATGCTGATATTCATGCCCGCCAGTATCTGGGAGATATCCAGCAGCATGCCTGTGCGCTCGCCTGCAACTATCTGTATGGTAACATTGTAGCTGCTCTTTGTATCCTTTGCCCAGTCCGCCTTTACTACGCGGGCAGGGTCTTCCATAAGGTCCATCACATTGGGGCAATCCCTGCGATGGATGGATACGCCTCTGCCCCGGGTAATGTAGCCGAAAATCTCGTCGCCGGGGAGGGGAGTGCAGCATCTTGCAAAGCGCACCACCATTCCGGTGTCGCCTTCCACTATTACGCCCTTGCCCTGAGTATCCTGCACAGGCTTTGCGCCCTGCTCTTCGCCCAGCTTTTCCAGCCTTTCGGCGGCGGCCGCAGCCTTTGCTTCCCTGCGGGCCTGCTCCAGCAGCTTGTGAGCAACCTGTCCTGTGGTTATTCCGCCGTAGCCTATGGAGGCATACACATCCTCCACGTCTATCATATTGAACCGCTTGAGTATATCCTCAAAGTATTCCTTTTTGCCGGTAAAATCGCTGAGCTGCGCTCCCTGACGCTTCAGCGCCTCGGAAAGCATATCCTTGCCCCGCTGAACGTTTTCTTCCCGGTTGGCCTTCTTGAACCAGGAGCGTATCTTGGATTTTGCCTGCTGGGTTTTTACAAACTTCAGCCAATCGCGGCTGGGGGTGGCGTTGGGGGAGGTGACAATCTCCACCACGTCGTTGGTTTTAAGCTTGTAATCCAGCTTTACCAGCGCGCCGTTTACCTTGGCATGCTGGGTATGATTGCCAACGTTGGAATGTATGCGGTAGGCAAAGTCTATGGGGGTAGAGCCTGCCACAAGGTCGATTATCTTGCCCTGAGGGGTAAGCACGTATACGTAATCGCCGAAGAAATCCTTGCGGATATTTTCGATAAATTCCCGTGTGGTATTGGAATCCGCTTCCATTGCAAGGGCTTCACGCAGCCAGCCCAGCTTGCTGTCCAGATCGTCCTGACTGGTGCGGCCTTCTTTATACATCCAGTGGGCCGCTATACCAAACTCTGCCGCCTTATGCATTTCGGGGGTGCGGATCTGCACCTCAAAGGGCATGCCCATGCCGTCGTTTGCAAAGAGGGTGGTATGCAGAGACCTGTACATATTGGTCTTGGGCATGGCGATATAGTCCTTGAATCTGCCCGGCATGGGGCGCCACAGCGAATGGATCACGCCCAGCGCCGCATAGCAGTCATGAACTGTATTGACTATTACCCTGAGGGCGACCAGATCGTATATCTCGTGGATATCCTTCTGCTGGCGGACTATTTTTTTGTATATGCTGTAATAATGCTTTGGCCTGCCGCTGAGTGAGGCCTCTATGCCTGCTTCCTCAAGGGCCTTTTTTATGGTATCCATGGCCTGATCGAGGGTGCGCATGCGCTCCTCATTGTAGGGGATCATGGCCTTTTCCAGCTTTGCATAATCCTCCGGCCAGAGATACTTCATGCAAAGATCCTCAAGCTCGCACTTGAGGGCGCCCATTCCGAAGCGATGGGCAAGGGGAGCGTAAACATCGAGGGTTTCCTTGGCTTTGCGAACCTGCTTTTCCTCGCTGCAATACTGGAGGGTACGCATATTGTGCAGACGGTCATTCAGCTTGATGATAACCACGCGGACGTCGTTTGCTATGGCAAGGAACATCTTTCTGAGGCTTTCCGCCTGCATGTCCTCGCGGCTTATCATCTCGTTTTTGCCGGTTTTGGTAAGCTTGGTTACGCCATCCACCATGTCTGCAATATCCTTGCCGAACATGGAAGCCACGGTATCAAAGGTAACTCCCTTGCCGTCCTCGATTACGTCGTGGAGCAGTCCCGCTATTACGGTATGGCTATCCATACCCATCTGCGCCAGCATTATCGCCACGTTTTCAGGATGGATATAATAAGGCTCGCCGGAATGACGCACCTGATGGGCATGGGTCTGCTTGGTAAACTCAATGGCTTTGTTCAGCAATTCCATATCCTGCGGGCTGAATGTTTTTGCGCATACTTCCCTGAGTTTTTCCAATGCCTCTTCCCCCCTTTCTTCCATGATAAAAATATAAACAGAGAAATCAACGGCAAAACCGTTGATTTCTGTATGTAACGGAATAAATATTAGTATACGATGGTGGAATATACGTCGTAATCCTTGAGGGTCTCACGGCCGTTGCATTCCTCTGCAAGCTCTATGGCAAAGCGGGCGCCAACTACTTCGCCGCCCATCTCTTCCACCAGCTTTATGGTGGCAAGGCAAGTGCCGCCGGTTGCCAGCAGGTCGTCAACAACGACCACCTTCTGGCCGGGCTTTATTGCGCCAACGTGGATCTCCAGAGAATCCGTACCGTATTCCAGCGCATACTCATAGCGCAGGGATTCGCAGGGCAGCTTGCCGGGCTTTCTGGCAAGCACCAGACCTGCGCCGAGGGCATAGGCCAGCGTTGCGCCCACAACAAAACCGCGGGCCTCAGGACCCACAACCAGATCGACCTGCTTGCCTTCAAGGCTCTTTACCAGGTCGTCGGTGAGCTGCTTAAGGGCTTCCGCATCCTGAAACAGAGTGGTAACATCCCTGAACAGTATGCCGGGCTTGGGATAATCGGGTATGGAGCGCACTACGGTTTTAAGATCCATGGTTATTTCCTCCTGTTTGATCAAACAGTTTGTGTTTGTTGATTTATCCGCTGCAATGCAGCGTAGGTGGGGCTGTCTTCAAGGCTCATTCGCTTGGGCTCCCTTATCATGCCAATGCCGCCTTCTTCCTTTGCAAAACCCAGCTCCAGCATTATATTCACCGCAAGCCTCGCCATATAAAGGGGCTGCTTTACCACGCCTGCAAGGTAATCCGCAAGCTCCGCCCTGTTAAAGAAGCGCCTTTCGCTGCCCATTGCCGCCCTGTAAAAGAGGGCAAAGTCATCTCTGCTCATCCTGAGGGAGGCAAATTCATCCATTGGCATCCGGCTGCCAGTATGTATCCTCCCGTGCGGGGCAAGCTGTGCGATTTTTTCCGTCAGCCCTTTATCGCGGCTGTCGTAAAGGAGAATATCCCTGAAGCGGGAAAGCTCCAATTCATCCAGCACAGGACCCAGCACCGCAGTATGGTAGGCGCAGGGAGAGAGTCTGTTTGCCCCAAAGAGCATATCCAGCCTGTTTTCCAGCCCCTGCTCATGAAGGGCGCTTATCAGCCTTGCCGCACCCTGTGACGTAAAGCACAGTATCATAGCGCCGCCTATGGGGTCACGGAGCAGCTCTTTGAGGGAAATTTCCTGTTTATCCCCTATATCTCCGCAATTTATATTATACAATACATTCCTTGAGAATGCATCAATAAATTTATCCTGCCGCTCCCTTGCATATGCCGCCGGATCCTCCACGGAATCCGCCCGCATATCCCTTATCCTCAGCTGAACAGAACGCATGCCGTTCCAGCGGTTTACGTTTGGGGTATATATGGCATCGCAGCGATCCATATCGTTCAGCTCATCAAAGCGATGGCCCTGGGCAAAGGCCACAAGGTCGATATACCTGTCGGATTTTACCGCGGTGGCCTTGATATGGCTGCCGCTGCTGCCTATTCTGCGTATCCCCCTCAGCAGCATTCCCCTTGTGCGGAAGCTGGGCTCGGGATTTCCCTCGCCAAAGGGCGCCAGAAGCTCCAGTTCCTCCGCCATGGTCAGGGTAAGCTCACCCAGCTCCACCTCCGCCTCATATGTGCGGCGGGGCACAAACAGCTCGTCCGAAACCGTCTGGCGGAAGGTATCATTCAGCGCCCGGGCAAATTCATCAAAATCCTCTGCCGGCATGGTAACGCCCGCTGCGTACGCATGGCCGCCGAAGCGGGTGAAAAACCTTGAATTTGCATTCAGCGCGCTGTAAAGGTCCACCCCCGGCACAGAGCGGGCAGAGCCGGTTATCACCCCGTCCTTCTGCGAAAACAGCAGGGTGGGGCGATAATACCTTTCAGCTATTCTCGCTGCGGCAATTCCTATTACGCCGGGATTCCAGTTTTCGGATCTCAGCACAATGCAGCGGTTTACCGTAAGATCCTGCTGCTCTGCCATTTCCGCAGCCTCGTCCACTATGGAGGTTTCTTCCTTCTGGCGCAGGCGGTTCAGCTCATCCAGCCTGCGGGCTATCTCCTCGGCCCGCTGCATATCATGTGTGCTGAGCAGCTCCACGCAAATGGAAGCATCCTCCATTCGCCCTGCCGCGTTCATCCTGGGGGCAAAGCCAAAGGACAGATCTCTGGCAGCAAATGTATCGTTCTTTTCGTTTACCGCCCGTCCCAATGCCTTGATGCCCGCACAGCAGCTTCCTTGATTTATCATGGCAAGGCCCATGGCAACTATCGCCCGGTTTTCCCCAAGCAGCGGCACAACATCCGCCATGGTCGCAATGGCGGCGATGGGCAGATATGCTTTTGCAGCTTCACGGCCGATCAGCGCCTCTGCCAGCTTCCATGCGATGCCTGCGCCGCAAAGGTCTTTATTGGGGTATGTATTGTCATCTCTGGTATGGCAGATCACGGCGCAGCAATGGGGTATGCGTCCGTCGCAGCGGTGATGGTCGGTAACCACCACATCCATCCCCAGCTCACGGCAAAGGTCTATCTCGCCATATGCCTTGATGCCGTTATCCACCGTAACAACAAGGCCCACGCCATCCTGCTTAAGCCGCTCCACCGCAGCAACGCTCAGGCCATAGCCTTCCTCGTGGCGGGAGGGTATGCGGTATATGACATCCGCCCCCATGCCCTTAAGGCAATGGGTAAGTATTGCGGTGGCGCAGACGCCGTCCGCATCATAGTCGCCGAATACGCATATGCGCTCATTGCCAATGGCGGCCCTTATGCGCTCCGCCGCAATATCCATATCCTTAAAATCAAAGGGGTCGCAGAACTGCCCCTCGCCGGGATGCAGAAAGCGCTCCATTTCCTCTGCGGTCTTTGCCCCGCGGGCATACAAAAGAGACCTTAGCCGCCCGGAAATACCGGGCACCTGAGGCAGATCATTATTTACAATTGTGGATAATTCATATATAAGCATACTTCATTCTACACCTGTCCCGCTTCACTTGACAAGGCGAAGAACGACCTGTGCTTTATTATTTGAGCATCTGCATTATCATTACGCTGAGCAGGCCTGCAAGCACGCCCATACCGATATCCGAAAGCAGGGCTATGCTTACGCAAAGGCTGCCTGCCACGGCGGAAAACACGCCAAAGGCAAGCAGGGTATACAGCCCGCCGCCCGCCGCCCCATAAAGCCACAGCCTGCGGCGGCATCTTCGAACGGCAAGCAATCCCGCAAGGGCGCTGCATATCACCTTTATAACGGTGGTAAAAAGAGTCATGGTGGTGGTTTGAAGCAGCTCTTCCTTCAGCGCCACGGCATACAGCACCACCAGTATAAAGCTGACGCCAAGGCTTATCACCACCGCCTTCACAAGCTCAGCCACCATGCTTATGGATTTTTCCGCCTTTCGTGCCGTACGCATAGCAATATCCTCCCGGGTTTTAGTGGATATAGCTATATATGCGGCAAAATAAAAAATATGCAGGCCGATCGACCTGCATACTTTTTATTCGTTGTTTTTTGACGTTAGTTGTTGATCTGATCCTCGATGGTGTTTTCCACGGGGGAATCTTCAACGGTGGCGATGGCGCCGCGAACGAATACCAGACGAACCTTGTCGGGACCTACGGAGATGGTTACAACGTCGTCCTTGATGGCGGTGATGGTGCCGTAGATGCCGCCGATGGTGCGTACGCGGTCACCGGGCTTGAGGTTAGCCAGCATGTTCTTGATCTTCTTCTCGCGCTTGCGCTGGGGAATGATCATAATGGCGAACATGGCGATCATCATGATGATGAGGAAACCGCCGCTGCCCATGAAACCAGAGATACCGGATACTGCTTCAGTGCTCATGTTTTACCGTCCTTATGTATTTGGGCATATGCCCAGTCATTTTACATTTATCATTCTATTAGAAATATCTCCCTGCGTCAAGGCATTTATGCCTTTCTTGCAGCATTGTCACAATTCACAGGGAAAAAATCAGTAATTTTATGCAAAAATGCAGCTTACTCCCCGGTATTCTTCCTTGCACAGTATTTTTCGATAAACTTTGCGGGGTAGTACGAAAGCTTTGCCTTTCTCAGCCCCTCTATGCCCATATCCTCTTCTCTGTTGATAAAGGATACGTCGCTGAGGAGATTTTCCACCATCTGCTGATTCATCAGGGGGTAAAGGCCTGGGATATCTCCATCCGCCTTTTCAAAATATACCACGGCGGTATCATGGAAGGGCTTATCCGCGGCGGAGAAGGCCTTAAGCTCGCCGTCTATCTCTATACCGCCCATCACAAGGCCCAGTCTGTCGGCATACTGTATGCCGATTCGCATGGCGGATTCTTCCCACGGGGACTCGTCTTTTCCATCTGCCCATTTATAATACAGCGCCATGCACCTGTCAATATCCTCAGGCCCTAGGGTTACAAAGCGGAACTCCCTCTCGTTCTTCAGCCGGTTGATAAAGTTGCGCTTGGAATGGTACTTTTTGCCGGCGAGGGTCTTAAGGTCCTGCATGTTGTACACATAGTCGAAATTATCCCTATCCGGAGTGATCTCATACCCAGCGTCCCGGAAGTACCCGGCATTTGCCTCGGTGACCCCCTTGAACATATGATTACAGCAATTCTGAGAGGTCATAAATTCCTCCGCCCGCCGTATTGCCTTTGGGGTATCCTCGATATTCAGGCACAGGGGCGCCAGCATAAAGCGCTGGTAGCTCGGGAAGCAATAGCAGGTGTACATTATTCCATCCTCAAAGGCGATGGTTATTTTGCCCTCCGCTCCCCACATCATGCTGGTGGTGAAGGTATACTCCGAGCTCTGTATGCCGGATGCGGCGATGTACTTTTCCACCTCCCGGCGCATATCGGGTGTGATCTTATTAAATTGAAGCTGTTTTACATTGTTTTCCATAGCCTCTACATTCTACCCCCTTATGCCGCCGCTTTCAACCGCTAAAATAATTATTACGCTTTTTGTTGCAGTAAATTTCATCATTTTACACAAAACAGCGGCAGAATTACCTGCCGCTGTGCAAAATACTGCAAAATTCGATGATATGCTCGTATACGGTATGTTAGCGTATTATCTGGTATACACCGCTTACTGTGGCGGTTATTTCGATTTTGGGCACTATGTTTTCCGCCTGGGCAAGGCCGCTGTCCTCTGCTGCCTCTTCCATAGGGGCGGACTTGGCCAGCATGTTGTCTGCGTCGTAAGTACGAACGGCATAATTTACTCCGCCGGATTCGGAAATAGACACGGGAAGGTTTGCAAGCCGCGCCCCTGACCCTGCCGCGATGGTCTCCGCCTTGGCAGTTGCAGACTGCACTGCAAGGGACAGCGCCTCAAGGTATGCGGCAGAATCATCTTCAACGGAATACTCCGGGCCGGAAACGGAATTTGCTCCCGCGCCTATAGCATCGCTGATAAGGCTGCCCAGCACATTCATATCCCTCACCTTGACCTCCACGCTGTGGTATACGTCATATCCCACTATGCGGGCGGGGGATTTATTGTAATCGTAAACCTGATGGATATTGATATTGCCGGTTTCAATATCCTCCTCGGCTATACCCTTGGAGCGGATAACCTCAAGCACGGCGGACATAAGCTCGGTATTCTTCTGCTGAGCGTCGGATACGTTTGCATCAGTTGCATATACGGTAAAGCCTATCTCGGCAATATCCGGCTCCAGCACGACCTCGCCCCTGCCTGTTACGTTGATGGTGCTGCGGGTATCGTAATAATATGCGTGTTCCGCCGCCGCAACCACCTGCTGCTGAGCGTCTATCTGATCCTGGCTCTTGCAGCCGGCTGCCATACCCATGGTCAGTATCAGGGCAAGTACTATTGCAATTTTCTTCATAAACCTATTTATTCTCCTTGTCCTTTTGTTCTATTTCCATCATCTTTGCCTTGCGGGCCTGAACCTTTGCCTCGCGGCGGGCTTTTCCCTTGCCTCTGAGCTTTTTAAGCTGACGGAATATCACAACGACCACCGCAGCGGCTGCCGCAATAAGCAGTATGGCGGGAATTGCGCATACCAGCCACACTATTGCATCCTCAAGGAATACGCCTATGCCGGCAAGGCTTTCGCGGAAGCCCTCGCTGATGCGCTGGCCCATGGTTTCCTTGGCTGCAGGGCCTGTGGTAAGGCGGGTTTCGCTGATGCTGACGTGAACGGTGGTAAAGTCGATCAGGTCGTCGTATTTGCGAAGCTGGGTGGTATACTGCTCTATCTCAAGGGTGGTTTCGGATATTGCCCTTTCCAGCTCTATTATATCCGCAAGGTTGTCGGTTTCCACCAGTATGCTCTGCAGCCTTTCCAGCTGAGTGCGCAGCACCTCAAGGCGGGTCTCGGTATCGTAATACCGGAGGGTAACGTCCTCGGTATCGCAGTTGCTGTAGGTTATTTCGCCGGTGCCCTTGGTGTATTCCACGAATTCCTCAGCCCTGTCGCTGGGCACGCGGAAGGAATAGCTGGCATATCTGCCCCTGTCGCTGTAGGTTTCGGGCTTTGTGCCGCTCACGTTGGAGGACTGGATATAGCCGCCGATGGCAATGGCCTTTTCCTGCAGCATCTGAACGTGCAGGTCAAATTCATCGGTGTTCATCTCCAGGCTGTATGTGGAGATTATTTTATGATTGCCATAGCTGCCGCTCTCTACGGACTGGGTCTCGCCGAATACACCTCCCGCGGTATCCGCAGCCATTTCATATTCCATGGATTCTTCAACAATAGCCTCCTCCATGGGCGCAGCCGCAGGAGCCGCCGCCTCGGTCACGTATGCGGCATCATACGCTTTATTGCTTCCGCCGCAGCCGCTCAGCAGCATTGCCGCCGCAAGCATTATACAAAACAGGGATTTTTTATTCTTCATGGCAAATACCTCCATTGTCCTTATATACAAGAAACGAATCAGAAACAGAAATGGTTGCATGTGTGGATAAAAAAATTATAACAGACCGCGGCGCATATTAAAAGGAACAGTATAAAAAGAAAAATATGTCATTATTTCCCCAAATGTGATACACTTCCTGTGGATATTCCAAATTACTGCAAAAGGCGGATATTATATAATGAAAAACCGCAGTTTTTTCCTGACTATGCTCACCTATATCATGTGGGGCCTTCTTCCCCTCTACTGGAAGCTGCTGTCCCATGTGCCCGCTGTGCTGACGCTGTGCTGCCGCATTATGTTCAGCCTTGTTTTTGCCGGGGCGATAATTCTCCTCACCCGCAAGGCAGACCAGTTCAAGGCTCTGATGAAGGACAGGTCCGCCATGGTGAAGATGGCGGTGGCATCCCTGCTTATCACCGTAAACTGGGGCACCTATATCTACGCCGTGGCTTCCGGACACACACTTGACGCAAGCCTTGGCTACTATATGAATCCCCTTGTGGTATTCGCTGCCAGCACCATTATATTCAAGGAAAAGACCAGCCTGCTGCAGATCATTTCAATATGCATTGCGGCATCCGGCGTTGTCATAACCCTGCTCATATTCGGCACAGTGCCCATAACCGCCCTGATAATGGCCTTCTCCTTTGCGGCATATGGCTCCGTAAAGAAGTTTGCCCATGTGGATCCCCTTGTGGGCATTGCGGTGGAGACCCTTATCACCGCCCCCATCGCCCTGATAGTGGCCCTTACCATGTTCGGCGATACCGTCTCCGCCCTTACCCTTAAGGACGGCCTTCTGCTGATGATGGCAGGCCCCGTGACCGCAATTCCCATGATACTTTACTCCATCGGCGTAAACGATCTGGACTTCAAGACGGTGGGTATACTCCAGTACTTCTCCCCCTCCCTGATGCTGCTTATCGGCCTGCTCAGCGGCGAGACCCTGGGCATCGAAAAGCTCATTCCCTTCATTGCGGTGCTGGCTGCACTGGTGATATACACCATAGGCATACTGCGCAAGAGCAAGCAAGCGAAAAAAGAAGCATAATCCTTTCACAACGATAAAAAGCACACTTCCGTGTGCTTTTTGTTTTATCCTGATTTTGCTTATTCTTCTATTGCAGGGGCTTCTTCGGCTTCCTCTCCCTCGGGCGCTCTTCTGCGTTCCGTCACGCCAAGCACCACACCGCCGATTATCATCACCGCACCGATAATTCCCATAACTGTGACGGGCTCGCCAAGGAATATTCCTGCGGTTATCATGGTGACAAAGGGGTTAACATATATGTAGGCGTTCACCTTGATCACGCCGAGGGTTCGCGTGGCCATGTTCCACAGCACGTAGCTTACGCCGCTGCCCAGTATCCCAAGGAATATTATGGAAAACATGGTGTCCTTCTGCAGCAGGCACTCAAATGGCATATCCGCCTGTCCGGAGATTATCAGCATGGGGATGCTGGCGATAAGGGCGCACAGGGTAGAGCGGCGCATAAGGAAAAAGCTGCTGAATCTGTGAACGTACTTCACCACGATTATGGAATACACCGCCCAGCACAGCGCCGCGCCAAGGGAGAGTATATCGCCCAGGGGGTTGAACTTAAGGACGATGGTGCCGTTGAACACCACCAGCGCAACGCCCACAAAGGCAAGGGCAGAGCCGTAAACGGTGTTTCGGCGTATCTTCTCGCCCTTGGTGAAGAAATGGGCCAGCATTGCCGTCCATATAGGGGCGGAGGCTACTATTATGCTTACGTTTGCCGCAAGGGTATATTGAAGGGCATTGTTTTCAAAGAGGAAATAAATGGTATTGCCGAAGAGGGACAATACGAATATGCCCACATTGTCCTTGAATGTGGTTTTTTCCACCTTGGGATACAGACACCACAGCACTATAAAGGCCACCGCAAAGCGCATGGTCATTATCTGCAGGGGAGTAAAATCCCTCAGCATGATTTTGCTGAATATGAATGTGCTGCCCCATATGCATATGGCTATTGCCGCCATAATATGGCCCACAAGCTGTCCTTTTGCTTTTTCCATAGCTGATTTCCTTTCGTACAGGCGCGCTTTTGCGCACGGGGGACATTATATCACAGTTTTTGCGCATTTGCTTTACTTTTTGCAAAAAAAGGTATAAAGTATTATTTGGTTAAATTTGCGCTTTATGCAGTTTTACCCCACTGATTTACGAATAATAATTTATTTTTACGGAGGTCAATTGTGGACATATTTACCGTAATAACCATGCTGGGCGGCCTTGCAATGTTCCTATACGGCATGGAAATAATGGGCGACGGCCTTAAGAGCAGCTCCTCAAAAGCCCTTAAGTCCATGCTGGAAAAGGTTACCCAGAGCGTGATAATGGGCGTTATCACCGGTACTCTGGTAACTGCCGTTATCCAGAGCTCCACCGCAACCATCGTGCTGACCGTGGGTCTTCTTGGCGCAGGCATACTCAACCTTCGCCAGGCCATCAGCATCGTAATGGGTGCCAACATCGGCACCACCGTTACTGCTCAGCTTATCCGTCTTATGGATATCGATTCCAGCGGCAACTTCATTCTGGATCTTTTTAACCCCGACACTCTGGCCCCCATCGCCATGATAGCAGGCATCATCCTGCTGATGTTCATCAAAAAGAAAAAGACCACCGGCGTTGGCACCATGCTGATGGGCTTCGGCCTTCTGTTCACCGGCCTTATGCTGATGAGCGATTCCGTTGCTCCCCTTGCCGAATCTCCCGCATTCGCAGGCGCAGTACAGAAGTTCTCCAACAATCCCTTCCTTGGCATACTTACCGGCCTTGTTACCACCTTCATCATTCAGAGTTCCTCTGCAATGACCGGTATACTGCAGGCCTTGTCCTCCACCGGCGTGCTTACCTTCAACATGGTTTATCCCGTTATAATGGGTATAAACCTGGGTACCTGCATCACCACCGCCATCGTCTGCTCCATCGGCACGGATAAGGACGCAAAGCGCACCGGTTTTGCCCACATTGCCTTCAATACCATCGGCACCGTAATATTCATGATCGCCATGACTCTGCTCCATCGCTCCGGCCTGCTGGACGGCATGTGGAACAACGTTGTCAACAGCGGAGACATTGCAAACTTTACCACCGTATTCAACCTTGCTACCGCAATAGTTCTTATTCCCTTTGCCAATCAGCTGGTGAAACTTACCACCACCGTGATCAAGGACAAGGATGACGATCCCGATGAATATCCCGAGATCCGCTCCCTGGACGAAAAGCTGTTCATCTCCCCCCCTGTTGCCCTTGATCAGGTAAAGGTGACCACTGTAAAGATGGGCGAGCTGGCCCGCAAGAACTTCCGCCGCAGCATACTGCAGCTTTCAGAGTATTCTCCCGATCGCTCTGCCAAAATTGCCGCCGCAGAAGACCGTCTGGACGGTTTCACAGACGCCGCAGAAAACTACCTCATCCGTCTTTCCAGATACATCGAAACGGATGACGACAACAACGAGCTGAACATGCTCCTGCAGTCCGTTACCGACTTTGAACGCATCGGCGACTATGCCTGCAGGATAGACGACCTTGCCGGCAGGCTGGTTCAGGAAGGCATCGCCTTCTCTGAAATGGCAAGGAACGAGCTGGCCATAATGACCAACGCTCTCCTTGAGATCATCGATACCACCGTGGAAGCATTCTCCACCGAGGAAGAATCCATCGCCAAGAAGATCGAGCCCCTTGAAGAGGTTATCGACGAAATGGTTGCCTCCCTTAAGGACAAGCATCTGCTGCGCCTCAAGAACGGCTCCTGCACCATCAGCGCAGGCCTTATCTTCATCGAAGTGCTTACCTTCATGGGCCGCGCCGCCGACCAGTGCTCCAGCATCGCGGTATTCCTCATGGGCCGCCGCCATGCAGAGATACTGTCCAACCACCACGCTTACCTCCACGAGCTCCACAAGGGCAACGATGCAGACTATGTTGCCGAATTCAACGAAAAGCGCAAGCAGTATCTTGACCCTATCTTCACCCTATAAGCAACCATATAAAAAGCACCCGCAAGGGTGCTTTTTTGATGCGCTATATACGCTTCATAAGGTCAGGTATTTGGCTCAGGCTGTGTATCTCATGATCCGGCACTATGCTGTCATCCCGGCTTTTTCCATCATAATTGAACCATACTGTCTTTATCCCTGCGTTTATGCCGCCCCTTATATCGGAGGTAAGGCTGTCCCCTATCATTACGGTCTCTGTCGGGTCAAAGTCGGGAATATCCTTAAAGCAGGCTTCAAAGTATCTCTTGTCAGGCTTGTTGTATCCAACGTCCTCGGATATGTATATCCCCTGAAAATACTTTGAAATATCCGCGCTTTTTATCCTGCTTTTCTGCACGTTGGATGTGCCGTTTGTGGCAAGATACAGCCGATAATCATGGCTCAGGATCTCCAGCAGAGCCTCTGCACCCTCCATAAAGTAATGGCCCACGCCCAGCAGCTTTTCATACACCGCCGCCGTCTCCTTGGGAGATTTGTCTATGCCTGCTTCTTCAAACAGCAGCTCATACCTCCTCACCTTTACCTGCTCCCGCTCAAGCAGCCCCAATTCAAACAGCCGCCATTGCTCATCATTAAGCTCATGATATCTTCTGAGCAGCTCCTCTGTGGGCTTTATTCCCATGGCGGTCAGCGCCTTCGCGGCGGCAATGCGCTCCGCTCTGGTAAAATCCAGTATGGTATTATCCATATCCAGCAATATGTTTTTTATCATATACCTGCCCCCCTAAACAGCAGACGCCGCCCAAAGGACGGCGTCTGTATTTATGTGATGTTATTTCATTACCCTTTCGGCTGCGGCAACAACATTGTCCACAGTAAAGCCGAACTCCTTGAACAGCACGCCTGCGGGAGCAGAGGCACCAAAGTGGTCGATGCCAACGACCTCGCCGTCAAGGCCAACGTACTTATACCAGCTCATGGAGCAGCCTGCTTCCACTGCCACGCGAGCGCGAACTGCGGCGGGCAGTACGCTTTCTTTGTATTCTGCGCTCTGCATATCAAACAGCTCTGCGCAGGGCATGGATACCACGCGGACAGCCTTGCCCTTTTCGCCAAGGGCTTCTGCGGCCTTTACCGCCAGCTCCACCTCTGAGCCGGTGGCGATGATGATGGCATCGGGAGCTGCGCAGTCCTTCAGCACATAGCCGCCCTTGAGGGTGCCCTCAACGGAGGTTTCAGCATACTGGGGCAGATTCTGGCGGGTCAGCGCCATTGCGGCGGGTTTATCACCCTGCATAGCGGCGATATAGCAGCCGGCAGTTTCCTTCATATCCGCAGGGCGGAACAGGTTTGCGTCCGGAATCGCCCTGATGCTGGCCAGATGCTCGATGGGCTGATGGGTGGGGCCGTCTTCGCCTACGCCGATGCTGTCATGGGTGAGTATGTAGATGACGGGCAGCTTCATCAGCGCTGCCATGCGCATTGCGGGCTTGAGATAATCGGAGAATACCATAAAGGTGGCGCAGTATGCCCTGAGGCCGCCGTAAAGCATTATGCCGTTGCAGATGGCCGCCATGGCAAATTCACGGATGCCGAAATGTACGTTTGCGCCGTCCCTTTCTGCGGGGGAGAAGAATGCTTTGCCCTTAAGCTCACTCTTATTGGAGGGAGCAAGGTCTGCGCTGCCGCCAAAGAGATTGGGCATATGTTCAGCGATCACGTTGAGCACATTGCCGCCGGTGGCGCGGGTTGCGGCAGGCTTTTCTGCGGCGGTCAGCCGCTCATCCTTCAGCAGCGCCTCAGGCAGAACATCGCTGTGCCACTGCTGCCATTCGGCATACAGCTCGGGATATGCGGCCTTGTAGCCTTCAAACATGTCATTATACTTGGCTTCCTCGGCGGCATAGCCCTTATTAAGCTCCTCAAAGTGAGCATATACTTCGGCAGGAACCTCAAAGGGAGCGTAATCCCAGCTATAGAACTCACGCATGGCCTTTATACTTTCCTCTCCCAGAGGCTCACCGTGGGCGCTGGCCTTGCCCTGCTTGGGAGTGCCGTAGGCTATTTCGGTATTTACGATTATGATGGAGGGCTTATCCTTTTCTGCCTTTGCGGCCTCGATGGCCTTTGCAACGGCATCCATATCCTCGCCGCAGGGCAGCTCCTGCACATGCCAGCCATAGGCGGCAAAGCGGCCGTTCACATCCTCATCAAAGGCGGTCTCGATACGGCCCTCGATGGTGATATAGTTGCGATCATAGAACAGAATCAGCTTGCCCAGCTTCTGGGTGCCGGCAAGGGATGCGGCTTCTGCGGCCACGCCTTCCTGCAGGCATCCGTCGCCGCAGAGGGCATAGGTGTAGTTATCCACAACTGCATAGCCCTCGCGGTTGAAATGGGCTGCCATGCGTGCTTCTGCCATTGCCATACCAACAGCCATTGCAATGCCCTGACCCAGAGGGCCGCTGGTGGCTTCCACGCCAACAGTATGACGATATTCGGGATGGCCGGGGGTAATGCTGCCCCACTGGCGGAAATTCTTTATCTCCTCAATAGTGACTCCATAGCCGAAAAGATGCAGCAGAGCATACTCCAGCATGGAAGCATGACCTGCGCTGAGAATAAACCTGTCCCTGCCCTGCCATGTGGGGTTGGCGGGATTGTGCTTCATCTGCTTCCAGAGAGTATACGCCATAGGTGCAGAGCCTATGGGCAGGCCGGGATGTCCGCTCTTGGACTTTTCAATGGCATCCGCCGCCAGGAACCTTATGCTTTTTACAGCCATGGTGTCGATAGTATTCATGTTTTGCGATCCTTTCTTCATCCCATGTAATTTATAGATTTACCGTGATTGAACTGCTCATATATACCTGATCATATTATACCCCTATCACCTGACTTTGTGAAGCGCAACGAGGGTTATTTATGCAAAAAGAAAAAGGCCGTCCCACATGTGAACAGCCTTTGTCATTATCAATTGAAAAGCTTCTGCATTATCTCCGCCGTATCCGTAACGCCGGAATCCATTATGGCCTTTACGTCATCGGAATAAATAACCACAGGCTCTATGGAGACCTTCTGGACCTCGCCTGTTTTTGCAAGCTGCTCCGCGGCCTTCAGCGCTGCCTCAGCCTCCTGCTTTTTGCTTACGCCAACGCATACGCCCATGCTCCAGTGATCCTCTATCATAAGGGAAATGAGCTTTTCGGAAAGCACAGGGCATATTACCTCAACGGAATCGTTGCGCTCCGCTGCCCTCAGGGCATTGTAGGCGGCAACCGCCAGCTCTTCGCTGTCCGCATAAATTGTATCCAGCAGGCCTACGGTAATATCCTCCAGCCTTTCCGCCACCCATTCCTCAGGGTCCTGACTGCTCTGGCTGCGGATGTAATTGCCCTTATCCTGCAGCTTTCCCTCTGCCACCATTATGTCAAAGGTTTCTCTGGAAAGTCCTGCGCCTGTCTCGGTGAGAGCCAGAATGCGTATTGGAGTGCTATGGGCGGGATAGGTGTACAGGGCATCCCATGCGGCCTGTACAGCGGCATCATTGTCTATGGCGACGGTGGATACATCTTCGGGCACAAGCGCAGGATCGTCTGTCAGCACGACCTCGCAGCCTGTAACCTGGCTGAGAGCGGAAGGATCCGGCTTGTACACCAGCGCAACGTCAAACTCCGCATCCACTTCATTATCGGCGGCGCTCAGCACCACCTCTATGTCTGCCTGAGCTTCCAGCTCTGCGGAAAAGTCATCGTCTGCTGAAATAACCGTCATTTTAACAGGCTGGGGAGTGGGCTCGGGCTGAGTTACGGGGGCTGCGGTGCATCCTGCAAGCAGAACTGCGGCAAGAGCAAAGGCGATTATATTTATCTTTTTCATGCCTGCCCCTCCTCTGTTTCGTATATGGTGGCCCAGCCGGTCTTGATATGCCTGCGCTGCATATAGCCCTCTGTTCCCCAATAGTTTACCTTTACCCATTTGCCGTCCTCATCCACCTCTTCCTCGATTACATTGATGGTGCTGTGACGGGCAACCTTATAAAGCTTTTCGGACTTGGTATTGGGCTCTGCGTAAAGGTACTGGGTGCCTGCTACAAAGTAGCCGTCCTCCCGGGACTGCATTACGCCCTTTTCATAGGTGATATAGCAGCGGCGGACATAGCCTTCCCTTTCTCCCACTGCTACCTTTACCCAGGGGTCGCCTTCCTGGATCACCTTTACCTCAAGGTCCTTATCCAGCTTTTTGATAAGCTTGTCATTGGTGCCGTTGCCGGTGCGAAGCTCCGCATCGTCAACGGATATCCATGCGCTCCTGTTTTCCAGCGGCTCATTATCGTATATGTTGGCCTGAAATGCCTTGTATTCCTCAAATTCCATATCCGTCTTGAGGGAGGAGGCAAGGCCGCTCTTTCTGCTGCGGGATACTATATTTACGGTGGTGCCAAAGCAGGCATTGTAATACAGCCACTTGGCATCCTCAATATACAGCCTTATGCAGCCGTGGGATGCGTTTCTGCCCAGAGTGCGGAAGGGGGATTTTTTCAGCGTCATTGTATCCCTGTCGCTGAACATTATGGAGTGGAAGTATATGCCGCCAACTATCTGCGTCCAGTATCTGGCATATTCCCCTTCAAAATTGGCAAACTTGCCAAAGCGCTCCCTTGTGCCTATTTTCCATTTTCCGGAAGGAGTGGGGGTGGCAGGCTCTTCCTCTGTGCCCTCGGTTTTGCCGGTGGTACAGGGAAAACGACGCACGATGCGGGTATACTCCCCATCGTCGTCCTTCTGATATACCGTTACCACCTGATTTCCGGTATCCACCTCAATATAGTATTTATCCGGGTCGTTATTCTGCAGCTCGTCCCTTGCGTATACGGGAGCAGGCAGCAGCATCGCCGCCGCCAGCAGCAGGATCACGGCATTCCTGAGCCTGGTCTTTATCATTCATTCCTCCGGGAGTAAATTTTTATATGCAATCTTTATTATTATATTGCAAATATCACGTTTCGCCAATATTCTTTTTATTCTGTTATTATACCCCCCTTGCCCCGCTGCCGTATAATATTGCTAATTTTATTCATGTGTGGCATAATTACCTTGCTAATACAGTATCCATCGGGAGGTAGAAAATGGCTTTTTTCAATAAGCTTGGCAGCCTTGCCCGCAGCGTATCCGACAAAACCGGAGACAAGCTGGAAATAAGCAAGCTGAAGGCCCAGATACGCAGCAACGAGGATGATATCGAGGAGCTTAAAATCAAGCTGGGCGATCACATATGGAAAAAATACGACAGCGGTGTAATTATGGACAACCGCACCGCAGATATATGCAAGGAAATACGTAAAATAGTACAGGACAGCGCCGCCTGCCAGCAGGCCATTGATTCCATCAGGGCCGCTCAGGAGGCCGCCCGCCAGCAGGCAGAAATAGAAGCTGAGGCCCGCTCCGAGCTTCGCTCCCAATCTGCGGAGTTTTTCAACGAGGTGCGCACCTATGCTTCCTCCTCCGGCAAGCAGGTTTCCGTATGCCCCCTTTGCGGCGCCCCCGTCAGCGGCGATTCCCGCTTCTGCGGCGACTGCGGCACAAGGCTTTACTAAAAAGCACAAAAAAGCGGCTTTGCGCCGCTTTTTTTATTTTGTGTTTTGATGTTAGGCTTCCTGAATTACCACTTCTGCATCGGGTGCGTTCTTCTTTACGCTTTCGATGCCGTTCATGCAGGACTGCTTGGCCTTGTAGCCTTCGGATACGGCAATAACTTCGCCGTTGCGTGCCTTGAGGCGGAAGCGGAATTCGCCGGCCTTATCGGCATATACTTCAAACTTGGGATGGGTCAGCTGTTCGAAGCCATCCACGGTCTGGTCTTCTACGGCGGCTACGCAGTTCTTGCGTACGCTCTCCACGCCGTTAAGGCAGGAATCCTGGCTCTTGTAGCTTTCGGAGGTGGCGATAACTTCGCCGTTACCGGCCTTAAGGTTGAATACAAAGCCGGACTTGGTGGTCTTAACTACGAATTTTCCCATTTTTCTGTTTCCTTTCTGATATTGCGGACTTGCTGAGTATTTTTGGATATTCCTAAATAATGTATATGGGATGAATAACCTCATGTGCAGCCTCATCCATATATATAAAAGATATATTATTTGCGTTCTCATGTCAATATCCACTGCCGTTTGCGCCGTGGTCTTCTTGGTTTAACAAATAAATATCATTCTTTTTTTTGATGTGTCTGTTAGATTTTGGTCAATTTGCGCAGAATTGTATTGCCTTGCATAATAGGCTGATGTATAATCTAATTAATGTAATTAGGGGTGGAAAATGCCCCTTCACCAAGTTTCTTTTTGTATCAGTTTCAAAAAAATAACCAAAACCAAACAACAAAATAAGGAGATGTCCAATGAAGTACGATCGTATCTACAATTTCTCTGCCGGCCCCTCCATACTGCCTGAAGATGTACTGGAAAGCGTCCGCGACAACCTGGTAAACTACGAAGGCTCCGGTATGTGCGTAATGGAGATGAGCCACCGCTCCAAGGTGTTTCAGAAGATAATCGATGAGGCCGAGCAGGACCTCCGCGATCTGATGAACATCCCTGACAACTATAAGGTTCTCTTCATTCAGGGCGGCGCAACCCTCCAGTTCGCCATGATCCCCATGAACCTGATGAAGAACGGCGTAGCCTGCTACGTTGAGACCGGCGCATGGAGCAAGAAGGCCATTGCCGAAGCCAAGAAGTACGGCGAAGTAAAGGTAGTTGCCTCCAGCAAGGATAAGAACTACTCCTACATTCCCGATTGCTCCGACCTCGACATTCCCGACAACGCAGACTACGTTTACATCTGCGAAAACGAGACCATCCACGGCACCACCTGGCAGAAGCTGCCTGATACTAAGGGCAAGATCCTGGTATCCGACCAGTCCTCCATGTTCCTGTCCAAGCCCTGCAATGTAGCCGA
>JAZUMK010000040.1:0-13275 GCA_045603585.1 Clostridia bacterium | reverse complement strand
GGACATGGACGCTCTGAAGGAAATGCTTACCGAAGAGGTAGCGTCCTTCTATGTTCAGCAGCCCTATTTCTACGGCCAGTTTGAAGAGGCCGAGGCTATGGCTGAGCTTGTGCATCAGGCAGGCGCAATGTACATAATGGGCTGCAACCCCATAGCCCTTGCAATAATCAAGACCCCCGCAGAATGCGGCGCGGATATAGCCGTAGGCGAAGGCCAGCCCCTGGGCATGCCCCTGAGCTTTGGCGGCCCCTACCTTGGCTACATGGCAACCACCACCAAGCACATGCGCAAGCTGCCCGGCCGCATCGTAGGCCAGACGGTGGACGCAAAGGGCGACCGTGCATTTGTACTGTCTCTGCAGGCCCGTGAGCAGCATATCCGCCGCGAAAAGGCCAGCAGCAACATCTGCTCCAATCAGGCCCTCTGTGCCCTTACAGCAGGCGTATACATGGCCTCCATGGGCCCCGAGGGCATGGCAGAAGCCGCCCGTCAGTCCATGGCAAAGGCTCACTACCTTGCAAACGGCCTCTGCGCCATCCCCGGCGTATCCCTCAAATACACAGGCGAATACTTCCATGAATTCGTCACCGTAATGCCTAAGGCCGAGGAAATTCTCGCGGCCCTTGCAGATGCCGATATACTGGGCGGTCTGCCCGTGGAAGGCGGCATACTCTGGTGCGCCACCGAAAAGGTAAGCAAGGCGGTCATGGATAAAACCATCGCCATCGTAAAGGAGGTGCTGAGCTGATGAAGCTGATATTTGAAAAGAGCGTAAAAGGACGCCACAGCAGCATTCTCGGCAAATGCGACGTTGAAGCCGTTGCCCTGCCCGAAAGTCTTGCCCGCACCGAAGCTCCCGCACTGCCCGAGATAAGCGAAACCGACCTTTCCCGCCACTATACCGAGCTGTGCCACAATGTTCATGGCGTAAACTGCGGCTTCTATCCCCTTGGCTCCTGCACCATGAAGTACAATCCCCGCATCGACGAGGAGATAGCCGCTCTGCCCGGCTTTACCGCCGTTCATCCCCTTGCCCCCGCGGATACCACCGCAGGCTGCAGGGAGGTGCTGGATAAGGCAGGCGAATACCTCTGCGAAGTAACCGGCATGGATGGCATGACCTTCCAGCCCGCAGCAGGCGCACACGGCGAATTTACCGGCGTGCTTCTCATCAAGAAGTATCACGACAGCCGCGGCGAATCCCACCGCAACAAGATAATCGTACCCGACTCCGCCCACGGCACCAACCCTGCCACCGCGGCAATGTGCGGCTATCAGGTTGTAAATATCGCCTCCGCTCCCAATGGCTGCGTTGACCTGGATGCCCTTAAGGCAGCCCTTGGCAACGACACCGCCGGCCTTATGCTCACCAACCCCAACACCGTGGGCATATTCGATGAAAACATACTGGAGATCACCCGCCTTGTTCACGAGGCAGGCGGCCTCTGCTATTATGACGGCGCAAACCTTAACGCTATTATGGGCGCGGTACGCCCCGGCGATATGGGCTTTGACTGCATCCACATGAACCTGCATAAGACCTTTGCTACCCCTCATGGCGGCGGCGGTCCCGGCGCAGGCGCAGTGGGCTGCAAGGCTCACCTTAAGGAATTCCTTCCCACCTCCGCCCTTATGGATGGCGAAGGCGCGCTGCAGATGCGCAGCTTTGCGGGCAACTTCCTTGTTGTGGTAAAGGCCCTTGCCTACATCATGACCCTTGGCCGTGAAGGCATCCCCGAGGCCTCTGCAAACGCCGTTCTCAATGCAAACTACCTTATGCGCAAGATTCAGGGCACATTTGAACCTGCATTCGACCGCATCTGCATGCATGAATTCGTGCTGGATCTGTCCGAGTTCAAGAAGCGCACCGGCGTTTCCGCCCTGGATGTTGCCAAGTCCCTTATCGATTACGGCATGCATCCCCCCACAATGTATTTCCCCCTTATCGTTCACGAGGCCCTTATGCTGGAGCCCACCGAAACCGAAAGCCGGGAAACTCTGGACTGGGCGGCGGATATCTTCCGCAAGCTGTATGAGCTTGCAGAAACCGATCCCGAATACATGCACAATTCCCCCCACAGCGCCTACATCGCCCGTCCTGACGAAGTACGCGCCGCCAGAAGCCCCATTCTCCGCTACACCGCAGAGTAACCCTTCCGGCACAATACAACAGCTTAAAAAGGCCGCTGTCAGCTTTGACGGCGGTCTTTGTCGTGAGAAATGGATTGTGATTTGGGGTTGGTCTTCTTTTCTTTTTCTTTTCCGAAGAAAAGAAAACAGAAAAGAAGCAAAAGAAAAAGAAAAGCCAAATATAACTATATTAATTTAACCCGATAAAACAGAAAACGCCCGCCAATATCTTAGGCAGGCGAATTTTGTTTGTTATTTTATGTTACATCACAGGCATATCCGTATCGGATTCTCGCTTTACAAGGCTTGTTACCCAGCGGTACATCACTATCACGAATACCACGAATACCACATTGGAAAGCACTGTGCCCATCATTACACAGGCATCGTAAAAGCCATGGAGCAATACGGAGGAAAGATATGCACAGATGAGGTTTTCCTTGCGGCCTTCGGCATCTCCCCTGAGGTCGCATACCTTTGCACGGCCGTAAAATACCCCCATGAACACGCCAAAGCCCATATGCCCCGGCACAGCCAGCAGAGCGCGCATGGGAGCCACAGACAGGCCGTAGCCCATCACATAGCCCACATTTTCTATTGCGGCAAAGCCAAGGGATACAAAGGCCGCATACACTATGCCGTCAAAGCGGTAATTGAAGTTGAGCTCGTTCCATGTGCGCCTTTTCAGCAGCAGGAACTTTGCCCCTTCCTCCACCGCCGCAACCACCACAAAGGCCAGCAGTATCACATACGCGCGGCTGTTTGGGGACACAAACACTCCCAAAGCCTTCATGCCGATACCCTCTGCAGCGCTTGCTATGGCGGCGGCTATAATGCCCATTATCACAAGAGAAAACAGCAGCCTTACAGGCTCTTTTTCGATTTTATCCTTGCGGTAGATATAGCGCATGAGGAAATACGCAGGCAGCAGCGCCGCTGCCGCATATACTGCGGCGCTTATCAGCAGAGGAATGGCAAATATCATTTCTGCATCTCCTTTTGGGGGGAATTAGTTTTCTTCCTTCATCTCCCTGACAGCCTGCTTCATGCGCTGTTCCTTGGAAAGGAGACGCTTGCGCATGCGGATGTTCTTGGGAGTTACCTCAACCAGCTCGTCATCCGCGATGAACTCAAGGCACTGCTCAAGGCTGAGTATAGCAGGAGGAGTAAGGCGCAGGGCCTCGTCGCTGCCGGAGGCACGCATATTGGTAACGTGCTTTTTCTTGCATACGTTAACAACGATATCCTCATTGCGGGAACATTCGCCAACAACCTGACCCATGTATACGGGCACGCCGGGGCCTACGAACATCCTGCCCCGCTCCTGAGTGTTAAACAGGCCGTAGCCGGTGGTGTCGCCGGTTTCATGGCATACAAGGCTGCCATGGGTGCGCTCCTCGATATCTCCCTTATAGGGCTCGTAGCCGCGGAAAATGCTGCTCATAACGCCGTTGCCGCGGGTATCCGTCAGCAGCTCGCTGCGATAGCCCATAAGGCCGCGGGCAGGTATATTGAACATCAGGCGGGTGCTGTCACTGTCAGGCTCGCTTATCATGTTTACAAGCTCCGCCTTGCGCTGGCCCAGCTTTTCCATTACCGCGCCAACGTATTCCTGAGGCACATCCACGGTAAGCTCCTCGATGGGCTCAAGCAGCTGGCCGTTTTCATCCTTGTGGAATATTACCTTGGGGCGGGATACGGCAAACTCGTAATCCTGACGGCGCATGGTCTCGATTAGTATGGAAAGATGCAGCTCGCCGCGGCCGCTCACCTTGAACATATCGGTGGAGCCGGTCTCCTCAACACGCATGGAAACATTGGTTTCCACCTCCTTGAAGAGGCGATCCCGGAGATTGCGGCTGGTGACGTACTTGCCCTCTTTGCCTGCAAAAGGGCTGTCATTTACCAGGAACATCATGGATACGGTGGGCTCATCTATCTGCACAAAGGGCAGGGGCTCAACACAATCCACGCTGCATACAGTCTCGCCGATGGCAAGGTCGCTGATGCCTGCAACGGCAACTATTTCGCCTGCGGAGGCTTCCTCCACCTCTACACGCTTGAGGCCCTCAAAGCGATACAGACGGGATATCTTTACTTCCTGATTTATGCCTTCGCTGCCGCCGCAAAGCACAGCCTGCTGATTGCGGCGAATGGTGCCCCGCTGTATGCGGCCAACGCCTATGCGGCCCACGTAGTCATCGTAATCGATGGTGGAAAACAGCACCTGCAGAGGGCCTTCGGGGTCACCCTCGGGAGCGGGTACGGTATTGATTATGGTATCAAACAGGGGCTGCATATCAGTGCCCAGATCCTCGTGATCAAGGCCGGAATAGCCATTGCGGGCAGAGGCGTATACCACGGGGAAATCCAGCTGCTCTGCGGAAGCGCCAAGGTCTATGAACAGCTCAAGGGTTTCGTCAACCACCTCGATGGGTCTTGCGCCGGGCCTGTCCACCTTGTTTACCACCAATATGGGGGTCTTGCCAAGGTCCAGAGCCTTGCGCAGCACAAAGCGTGTCTGGGGCATGCAGCCTTCGAATGCGTCAACCAGCAGCAATACGCCGTCAACCATCTGCAATATGCGCTCAACCTCGCCGCCAAAATCGGCGTGGCCGGGAGTGTCAACGATATTGATGCGGTAGCCGTTGTAATTTACGGCGGTGTTTTTGGAAAGAATGGTTATGCCGCGCTCACGCTCCAGATCGCCGGAGTCCATAACACGCTCCTGCACCTGCTCATTGGAGCGGAAAACGCCGCACTGGCGGAGCAGCTGATCCACCAGGGTAGTCTTGCCGTGGTCAACGTGGGCAATGATAGCTATGTTTCTAAGCTGTTGATTCTTCATTTTGTCATCCTCATATATATAAAGCTTTTATTTTTCACAACTTTATATTTTACCCCAATCAATGGCAAAAAACAATAAGCTGACATCAAAAAAAGCCCTTGATTCGGCCTTTTTTACGGTGTATAATCGAGCTGTAAAAAGAATAGTCTCCGCTAGGGGTGCTGTGCCGCATATGGTACGGCTGAGATTAACCTTTGAACCTGATCCGGGTAATGCCGGCGTAGGAAAGCGGTCATATATGAAAGAGATTCCATATCTCCTTCCGTATCTCCGCAGATTTTTATAACTGTGCGGGGATATTTTTTTACGGAAAGGAGATAAATAAAAAAATGGAATTCGTACTCTTTGAAAAGCTCGCCGGCCTTGAAGGCATTGAGCTTGTGATGCTGCTTTGCGCAGTTGTCATCACGGCCATACTTATCGTCGCCGCCCTCCGCTACCGCAGCGCAGGCCATGAGGCCCCCCGCAGCCGCACCCGCGCATTGGTATACGGCGCACTGTGCGTGGCTCTGTCCTTTGTGCTGAGCTACATCAAGCTGTTCTCCCTGCCCATGGGCGGCTCCCTTACCCTGTGCAGCATGCTGCCCATTGCAGCATACGCCTGCGTATTCGGCCCCGCATACGGCTTTGCCGCCGGCTTTGCATACAGCCTGCTGCAGATAATTCAGGGAGCATGGGTGGTACACTGGGCGCAGTTTTTGCTGGATTACATATTCGCCTTCACCTGCTACGGTATCCCCTCCCTCTTCCCCAAGAAGCTTATCAAGGGCCTTACCGTGGCCGGCCTTGCAAGGCTGCTGTTCTCCACCCTGTCCGGCGCAATTTTCTTTGCAGAGGGCGCGGCTGAGGCAGGCTGGAGCAACGCCTGGCTGTACAGCCTTGCCTACAACGGCAGCACCATAGGCGCAGAGGTCGTGCTGTGCATTGTGGTGGCTCTTATCCCTGCAGTGAAGAGGATAGTGGCATCAATGAAGGCGGAATAGTTTCACATAAAAACAATATTCCCCCGGAAATAATAAAAAGCTGCACCGTTTGGTGCAGCTTTTGTTTGCTTTGTTATTCCTCTGCCTTGTATATCAGCTCATACTTTTCATCGCCAAGAGAAAGGGCAATGCTTTCAAGGTCCACATCCATGGCATCCTTGCAGGTATCCGCCGCAGTATAGCGCACGCAGGTGCCGCAGCTGGAGCTGAGGGCGCGGGGTACGGGAGAAAGCGCAACGGTCTCAGCCTTATCCTTAAGGGAGCGGGCGCTGCGCATTGCGGCAAGATGGGTATGAAAGGTTGCGATATAGTTAGGCATCGGTACTCCTTGACAGAGTTTAATTATTTTGTAAGGGTGAGGGTGAACTCGCCGTTTTCTTCCTTTACAGCTACGGTGTAGCCCTTGGACTCAGCCAGACGGGTCACGTTCTCGCGGGCAGCAAAGTTGTCTACCATTACTTCTACGGAAGCGGCGCCCTTGGCCAGTTCCTTCTGAGTCATCAGAACGGGGATGGGGCAAGCAAGACCACGTGCATCTACCATTTTATCATTATCTCCTTGTATTTGATAGTATTATTTTCGGGCCGCCGGAGGTACTGGTATCCCGACGGCCCGAATTAAATTGGGGATTCTTAAATTAGTTGTTCTTGGCAGCCTTTACGTTGAAGATGGTTACCAGGAGCAGTACGATGTAGCAGGCTACTACGGCAGCGGGGCCGTTTGCGCCGGCACCGGCAGCGCTGGAAGCAGTACCGAAGTTGTGGGCGATAGCAGCACCAAATACGAAGCCGGTTACGGTGATGGCAGAGTCAGAGTTGCCTTCGCCGGTGAGGATGAGCTGACGGAGGGGGCAGCCGCCGAGAAGTACGGAACCCCAGCCTACGATACCCATGCCAAGGAAGTTCATGAGGCCATCGGTGTGAGCAACTGCCTGCTCAGCAAAGCCGGGCTTGAACTTGCCAAGGATCAGGTTGCCAACCAGAACGGTTACGATTACGGCTACCAGACCAAGGGTCAGGTTCCACTGATTGAACATGATGCTGTCGCGGATACCGCCGGCCATGCAGAAGCGGCTGCGCTGAGCCAGAACGCCAACGATAACGCCGGCAGCCAGAGCCAGAACAACGGGAGCGGTCATGGAGCCGGGGCCCTCGGTGCTGAATACGAACAGAGCGGGCATCAGGGCTACCAGAACCATCAGAACGATGAACATGATGGGCATGAAGGAGCCTTCTACGCAGGTCTGTGCATAGGTGCGCTTGAGGGTGAAGCCCTTCTTCAGAGCGATGGTACCAACAAAGATACCGGCAATGAAGCCAACCAGACCAACGATAGCGTTGAAGTCACCGCCGCCGATACGGATAACCATGCGGAGGGGGCAGCCCAGGAATACCAGAGCGCCGATCATAACTACAACGGCCAGCAGGAAGCGGGTAACGGGGGAAGAACCGCCAACAGCCTTCCACTCCTTCTTGATGAGAGCGGCAGCCATGGCACCAACGATGATACCGATGATCTCAGGACGTACATACTGTACAACTGCTGCGGAATGCAGCTTGATTGCGCCGGCGATATCGCGCAGGAAGCAGGCGATGCAGAAGCCCATGTTGGCGGGGTTGCCAGCAGCGGTCAGAGCCAGGGCGCAGATACCGATTACGATACCGGTAAGCAGCACGGGAAGGAACTTCTTCATAACAAACAATAACTCCTTTTTGTTTTTTTCCTGTGGACAAATCCGCAGGGTATGATAAACTGTATCTGAAAAAAGGGTGCGGCCTTTTATCAGCAAATTAATTTTTCGAGGTAATCGATATGTCCATTTATCTTGATAACGGAGCAACCTCTTACCCCAAGGCTCCCGGCGTCGGGGAGGCCATGTTGGATTATGTGAATAACGTTGGAGCCAATGTAAACCGCTCCACCTATGCAACAGCCAGCACTGCTGCAATGATCCTGCTGGATACCCGCGAACAGCTGTGCCGTCTTTTCAACTTTGACGACCCCACCCACGTTATCTTCACTCCCGGCATGACCGCAGGGCTGAATATGCTGCTGAAGGGCTATCTTAAGAGCGGCGATCACGTTATCGTAAGCTCCATGGAGCACAATGCCATGATGCGTCCTCTGGTCCAGCTGGAAAAAGATGGCGTGGAATTTTCCCGCCTTCCCGCCGACAGGGACGGTATCGCCAGAGCGGAGGATATCATCCCGCTTATCCGGCCCAATACAAAGCTTGTGGCGGTGATGCATGCATCAAACGTATGCGGAAGCCTGCTGCCTGTTAAGGAGCTGGGCGCAATATGCAAAGAAAGGAATATTCCCTTTATACTGGATGCCGCCCAGACTGCCGGCCATTATCCCATTGATTTTAAAGAGCTTGGCCTCAGCGCTCTCTGCGCCCCCGGCCATAAAGGACTGCTCGGCCCTCAGGGCATCGGCGTAATGCTTATTGACCCTGAATTTGCCAAGTCCGTTGAGCCTCTTATCGCAGGCGGTACCGGCAGCGCGTCCGACAGCGAGGAGCTTCCTCCCTATATGCCGGACAGGTTTGAATCCGGAACCATGAACATCCCCGGCGTATACGGCCTTAATGCGGCCCTTGCATACATACTGGACAAGGGCGTTGACCATTTCCGCTCCCACGAGGAAAAGCTGACTCAGCGCTTCCTTGACGGCCTTAAGGATATTCCCGTAAGGCTGGCGGGCACTCAGGATATGGCTAAGCGTGTTGGCGTAATCGCGGTGGATTTTGTCAATCACGACAACGCCGAAGCCGCTTTCGCTCTGGAGCAGAGGGGCATACTTACCCGCTGCGGCCTCCATTGCGCTCCCAGCGCTCATAAAACGCTTGGCACATTCCCTCAGGGCGTGGTGCGCTTCAGCCTTGGCTATGCATCCACCGAAGAGGATGTGGACGGTGCTCTTGAGGCAATCCGCTCCATCGCCAAATAAGCGCAGCTACACAAACACACCCTTGGGTGCGTTGATATTTTAACATTTTACCTATGGCTTTTCTACGGATATGCCAGCGATTTAAAAGACATTTTGAAGGATATTAATAGCTATAGAAATTTCCTATATATACAATAAACAGGAGAGCAAAAACACGCTCTCCTGTTTATTTTCCATTAGTGTATGCCTTGATTTATTTCTTTCCAAACAGCTTTGCAAAGCCTGAGCTTACCGCATTGAAGTTATCTATACCTTCAGCCAGCGCATCAAAGTCTATCTTCTGCATATTCTCCATGGTCTGGGTCATTTCCCCTGCCGCTTCCAGTATGCTGTCCGCCCCTACGGCAGTAAGGGTATTTATGCCTTCGCTCATGCCCTCAAAGTCAATTTTATTCAGCTCCTCTGTAACCTGAGTAAGCTCAGTGAGGGCAATGTTTGCCTGATCCAGCATGGTCGTCATGCGGGGCATCAGTATTGCCGCCATAGCCACAGCAACAACCGCCACCAGCACGCAGGCAAGGGTACGTATCATGTCCATGCGGCGCATCTTTTTCAGCAGCTTTGCCTGCTGTTCTTCTATGGTGAGTATGTCATTCTTAACTTCCATTTACATTCCCTCCTGTTTAATTATGCAGTTTATTTTACCAAATCTCCGTACTCTCCGCCTATAAATCCCTTCAGTGCATCCGGCTCCAGCAGCAGCATCTGCCCCCTTATTCCCGCGCTTACGGCGATGGTATCAAACAGCTGGGCAGTCTCGTCCATATATGTTGGAAACAGCTTCTTCATACCTATGGGGGAGCAGCCGCCCCGCACATAGCCCGTCAGCACAGGCAGCTCCTTTACATGTATCATTTCCGCCTTTTTATTGCCGGAAATCACAGCCGCCTTCTTCAGATCCACCTCTTCCGCCACAGGTATGCAGCACACAAATAAGCCGTTTTTATCCCCTCTAAGCACGAGGGTTTTAAAGGTGGCGTCGGGGTCAAGGCCCAGCTCTGCCGCCGCATGGGTGCCGGAAAGGTCGCTTTCATCGTAAGCGTACTCCATGGCCTCATAGGGTATGCCGGCTGTGGTAAGCATGCGCATTGGGTTGGTGGTGGTCATACGCCCCTCCTGTGGAGAATGTAGGAATATACAGTGGGTATTAATATCATAGCAAACAATACCGCAACTGTCACCCAGCTTGTGCCTGCCCATGCGGAAATAAGCATGATTATGCCGCATATCATCCATACAAAGCCCCCAAGGCGATGGGTCTTGTTCCAGTTTTCCTCAGAAGAAAGCGTCCATGGCAGCTTGATGCCAACGTAGTAATTCTGGCGGCATTTGGGCAGATAATTGCCCAGCACCACAAACAGCACGCCCATAATGGTGCATACTATCTTTTCCACATTCATCTCATAGCCCAGCTCGTAAAACAGCATCATGGGCACCATGATTATGCTGAGCACAGGCACTATCCAGCGGCCGATATTCACAACCACCCTGGATGTGCCGTTCAGCCTGCTTTCCCATTCCGTGGCAATGTTCACGATAAGGTTTATTGCCGCCATGAAGCCGGGAATACCAAAGCAGGCCATCCACTTGGCAGACCATCCGTCCGGCTGGCCGTTAAAGCCCCAATGGGTCGCCACCACGTCGGGCAGCCTGTCGTACAGCACTGCGCCCAGTATCATGGGCAGCAGAGTGAGAACAGTGGTGATTATTGTCAGCTTACTGAGCCTTTTCTTCATTTTCCTTACCTCCCATAAAGCCCGCCGCCCACAGCATTATCTCCTCAAATACGCTGGCATTGAGCTGATAAAATACAAAGTTCTTCTTCTTGTTTTCAAAAACAAGGTCCGCCTTTTTCAGCTGGCTCAGGTGATATGATACGGTGGCCTGTGTCATATCAAACCGCGCCGCAATATCCCCGGCGGACATACTGCCGCCCTTGAGCATCTCCAGTATTTCCCTGCGGACAGGGTCGCTCAAGGCTTTGAATGTTTCCTTTATTCCCATAGAAAAATCTCCTTAGACGATTTTCTAATTAGATTATATTCTAAATAGTGTGAGTTTGCAATAGGTATTTTGAAATTTATCTAAATGGCATTATCTAATCCCGCCCAACGCCCTTTTTATGTAGCTTTTCCTACGGAAAAGCCGGGTGTGCTATCCAAGCACTTATCATTGCGAGCCATCCCGCAGGATAGCGTGGCAATCCGTCTCCTTTCGCTGTAAGGCGAAAATACCAAAATGGCGGCAGGATTAGATATTTATGAACTTTTTCCTGTACCGTTGGCTATGAACGTATTTATCTCTTACGCCCCAATAAAAATCCCCCACGATGTTGTTGCCGGCTTCGGTAAGTGCATCTCGCTTTTCCGCAGGAAAAGCTACTTTGAAAGGGTGGTGGGTTGGGTATAGATAAACTATGAACTTTCTTCCTTTCCCATTGACATATATAGATTTCCGATATATTATATGTATAGGATTCCGATATATGGAGGGCTTACTTATGCCGATGGATAAAACACTCGTCACCCGCAGCACGTCGATGCTGATACTGAAATTATTGGAAAATCAGGACATGTACGGCTATCAGATGATTGAGGAACTGGCCCGCCGCTCAGACGATACCTTTGCCCTAAAGGCAGGCACCCTGTATCCCCTGCTTCATGACCTTGAAAAGGAAGGGGCCATACGCTGCTATGAGGGCAGCGCCGCAGGCCGCATCCGCAAATATTACAGCCTTACAAAGGAAGGCCGAGAGCTTCTGGGCATAAAGGAAGCCGAATGGCAGGCATTCTCCGCCGGAGTAAATAAGGTACTGAAGGGAGGGGCATGTCTTGTCGGAGCATGATGCAAAGAAAAGCTATCTTGATAAGGTCTGCTCGACCGTCCGCTGGAAGCAGGCCCACGAAGTCATACGCCGTGAGCTTTCCGACCACATAGAAGATCAGGCGGTGGCTTTTGAAGCTGATGGATTCGCTCCCGATGAAGCCATGGAAAAAGCTGTGCTTGAGATGGGAGATGCGGAAGAAGTAGGCTATGGACTGGATGCATCTTACCGCCCCCGGGAGGTAAAGGGCATTGCCATACCCATAGCGGGTCTGGTGCTGATAGGCTTGATATGCCGCATATGGGTGACAAATACGCCGGTGGATGTAAAATACATCGTGGCAATCATTATAGGTACCCTGTGTGCATTTGCGTTGTACAATGTAAACCTGTATAAGTTTTCAAAGTATTCCAATATTATATTTATAGTTGGGCTTGCAATTTGTTTTGGTCTACATTTGATGGCATTGTACGGCTACTATTCTTTCAGGTTCAACAACCCCATTGTATACTACGCCGCCTGCTTCTCCCCCGTGGTTTATGCCGGGCTGGTTTACTCCATGCGGGATACGGGAATAAAGGGTCTGCTGCTCTGCGGCCTTGCTGCGGCCGCGCTGTGCCTCTTCGTACTTATGATACCCTCATGGACAGGTATACTGAGTGTTGTGATATCCTATCTGATAATACTTACTGCAGCAATATTGATGGGGGTATTTGGAACCAAGAAAGGCTTGTATCTTGCGGTAGTATATATCGGTGTACTTATCGCGGGCATAGTTGCAGTATGCAGTTTTTCTACATATCTGCGCATGCGACTCAATATGATGATGAAACCCGAAACCGATTGGCTGGGCAGTATTATCAAAGGCGTTGCAGAAAATGCAAAATTTATAGGCTCTTCGGATTTTACCGCACACTCCATGGATCAAAGCGAAATGCTTGGATTTTTCCACGATACCCGATGGGATTACCTCATCACATTGATACTTTATAAATACGGCTGGCTGTCGGTCATTGCGCTGCTGCTGGTTATAGGCAATTTCCTCTTGGATGGCTTCCGCCGGGCCTTCAGGCTGAACAGCACCCTTGGCAAGTTACTTGCCTGCGGCATAATGTCCGGTTTCACCATGCAAACCCTAGGCTATGTGGTATGCAATTTAGGCATATTCCGCTGCGCTCCCCTACCATTGCCATTTATTTCCATAGGCAACACAGCCCTTGTAATAAACCTCGCCATGGCGGGCATGCTGCTATCGCTCCTGCGCACAGATGGCCTGTATGCCGATGCACCAGCCGGCAAGGCAAAAAGGCTGAGAATAAGGTTTGAATGGGAATAACTGCTGTATATGAAATGAAAAAGACTGACATGTTGTCAGTCTTTTTCATTTGGTATCGGTTGGCTACCTATCTTTCCGGCCTCTGCGCACATGGTCGCTGTGCGTCGTGACAATGTCCCTCCTTCAGCTCCCTGTGCTTGAGCAGGGGCCCCTCGCTGTATCATCCACCGGATGCGCTCGGGTCCCCTGTGTCTCAAGCCAA
>JAZUMK010000039.1:0-5154 GCA_045603585.1 Clostridia bacterium | reverse complement strand
TACTTTGGATTTTTCACGATATTACTCTGATGGGCATCGCCTGTTCTGATGCACAGAGGATGAATAGACCCGCAGGGACGAGAGAAATCACCTTGGGGTGTGTCGTAAGAGCCGGATTTGAAGTCAAGGGCTGCGGACCTTGACAATCCCGGAAAAGTGCAGACAAAGGCGCCCCCATGAGCAGGGCGTCTTTTTTGCCTAAAACCCGCCGAATCCCCTTGACGATGCGGCAAATTTTATTTATGGTGTATATGCAATACATTTTATAAGGAGCGCAATGATATGCTTCAGGATATATCCCATGGCAGGCTGGATAATCAATACCGTCCCTGTTCCCCAAATGGCAGGGATATTGTGGTATGCATAAAGGGCAGGGATATACTGATCGGCCGGGATAAAGATGGCCTTATGTATCTGCCCACCTGGGAGCAGGTGCAGAAATGGAGCCAAGGCTGGAGCGGCTGGTTTGAGGAGAAAACTCAGTTTGCCTTTTCCATGCAGGATAAGGATTATTTCCTTTACATGGGGGAGGCAGGAGAAGCGGAAGATGGCTTCGGATACGAGGCCGCCGCCACTTTGCGGGATCTGCGCTCAAAGGACGTATGCTTTGCCTGCATGACCGCATGGCACATATACTGCTGGTACAGGGCAAACCGCTATTGCGGCTGCTGCGGCGAAAAGACCCTCCATGACGGCAAAGAGCGCATGATGCGCTGCCCTGCCTGCGGCAATATGTTTTTCCCAAGGATAGCCCCCGCGGTGATAATCGGCCTTGTGGATGGGGACAGGATACTGATGAGCCAGTATGCAAACCGCAATTACAAGCGGTATGCCCTCCTTGCGGGCTTTATCGAGATAGGTGAAACCGCCGAGGAGGCGGTGGCCAGGGAGGTAATGGAGGAGGTTGGTCTCAGGGTAAAGAATATACGCTATTACGGCAGCCAGCCCTGGGGCATTGCAGGCAACCTATCCCTCGGATACTTCTGCGATCTGGACGGAGCGGACGATATACACCTTGACGAAAACGAGCTTTCCATGGCGGGCTGGTACAGCCGTGAGGATTTTCCCGCTGAGGATGACGGCATAAGCCTTACGAGAGAAATGATGCGGGTATTTGCGGAGGGCAGGGAGCCGAAATAAAAAGGCAGGCCGACAGCAAATTCCTTCTGCAAGAGAAGGGATTGCCGAGCGAGTATTCGGATTGGCTCACAATGACAGCGCTGTTTTTAAACAAAAAAGCGAAACGGAATCAAACTGTTCCATTTCGCTTTTCTTTTGCTCTTTTTTTGCATTCCACAGGGCGCTTGTTATCGCTCTAAAGAAATCATATCTTTTCCCGCACAAAAAAGAGAAACAGGATTTTTTCTCTCCCATTTCGCTTTTCTTTCTCTTTTTGCTTCTTTTTCTCTTTCTTTTCACGGAAAAGAAAGAGAAAAAGAAGATAACTAACCAACCCTAATAAATCCTCAGCCACTTTATAAACTTCCGGGCGATGCGGTAGGCGGGGCCTTCAAGCTCACGGGTGGCGTTTTTCAGCTCCTGCCTTATGGGTATGCTCTGGGGGCAGTGGGCTTCGCACTTGCCACAGCCGATGCAGTTTGATGCTGCGGAGTTGGTCTTTCGCATGGCGGTGTTCATGAGATAATCCCGCTTTGCACGAATCACACCCTCTGTGCCCAGGGTATTATACATGGCGAATACGCCGGGGATATCCACTCCCATAGGGCAGGGGGAACAATAGCCGCAGCCTGTGCAGCCCACCTTCATATTGGCGCGGATGGAAGCAAGGGCTTTATTCAGCAGCTCTTTGTCATCAGCGGTAAGCTGACCGGGCAGGGTGGAGGAGGCGGTGTTTATATTGTCGTCGAGCATTTCCATGGAGCTCATGCCGGAAAGAACGCAGGTGATCTCCGGCTGATCCCACAGCCAGCGGAGGCCCCATTGGGCGGGGGTGCATGGGGAGGAAGCAAAGAGCTTACGGGTGTCTGCAGGCAGGTTTTTTACAAGGCTGCCGCCCCTGAGGGGTTCCATGATTATCACTGCAAGTCCCTTTGAATGGGCATAATTCAGCCCCTTGCGGCCCGCCTGAGAGTGCTCATCCATGTAGTTGTACTGTATCTGGGCGAAGTCCCAGTCGTAGGCATCCACAACCCTGCAGAACATATCCGAATTGCCGTGATAGGAAAAGCCTATCTGCTTTATTGCGCCTGAGGCTTTCTTCTGCTCCAGCCATTCCGCTATGCCCAAAGCCTTCAGCCTTTCCCATGTTTCCACGTCGTTCATCATGTGCATAAGGTAATAATCCACATGATCCGTGCGCAGGCGGGAAAGATGCTCCTCAAAATACTTGTCCAGAGCATCCCTACTACGGATAAGGTAATGGGGCAGCTTGGTGGCGATGTTCACCTTACTGCGAAGATTGTGCTTTTGCAGTATTTCCCCAAGAGCCGCCTCGCTGCCGGGGTATATGTAGGCGGTATCAAAGTAGTTTACGCCCTGATCTATGGCGTGGAGAATCTCCCGCTCGGTTTCCTGCATGTCTATGCGGCCGCCCTTGCGGGGGAAGCGCATACAGCCGAAGCCCAGAGCGGATATCTGATTGCCGTATTTATCGGATCTGTACTGCATGGTGTTTCCTTTACATTACGCGATTGGTAAAGCCGTCCCAGCCCCGCTTGAGGAAGGACTGATATACCTTGGTGCCCTCATCCTTCAGCTTGGCTTCGTCAATGCCGGTAAGTACGCCGTTTTTGCAGACCACTTTGCCGTTTATCATGGTGAGCACGGTGTTGCCGCATACGCCGGTGCGTGCCAGAAGGTTGCGGGGGTCATGCTCTGTGCCGCAAAGCTCAAGGGCGTCGCCGTTTACCATAAACAGGTCGGCGGCCTTGCCTGCCTCAAGGGAGCCTATATCGCTGCGGCCCATCATTTCGGCGCCGCCGGCGGTGGCGATCTTGAGGATATCGTAGGAGGTTGTTGCGCCGCCCCTCTCCTTGCAGTGACAGCACTGCATCATGTATGCGGCCCGCATGGAGTCCATCAGGTTGGAGGTGTCGTTGGTGGCAGAGCCGTCGCAGCCAAGGCCGACCTTGACGCCCAGCTCCAGCATGCGCTTTATGGGGATGATGGGGAAGCCGCCCAGTACGGCGGGCATGGGGCAATGGCTTACGCCTGTACCGTGCTTTGCAAGGCGGGCAAATTCATCATCCGTAAGCTCCCAGCAATGGGCAAACCATACGTCAGGGCCTATGAAGCCTATATCCTCTGCCCACTCAAGGGTGCGCTTGCCGTAACGCTCCACCATTACGGGGTTTTCGCCTTCTCCAAGGTGGGTGTGCATGAATACGCCCTTTTTGCGGGCAAGGGTGATAGTCTCCCTGAAGGTTTCCTCGCGGCAGTTCATGGGCTGGCAGGGGGACATGACTATCTGCCCCATGGAGAAGGGTCTGGGGTCGTGATATTTATCTATTATGCGTTCGCAGTCCAGCAGGAATTCTTCGGTGGTTTCCACCATGTTTTCCGGGATAACGCTGCCCAGCTCCCGGGGAAGGGTGTTGGTGCCGCGGCCCGCATGGTAGCGTATGCCGAGGAGCTGAGCCGCCTCCATCTGCCTGTCCACAGGGGCATTGCCGGTAAGGTGGGTATAGCAGTACTGATGGTCAAAGGCGGTGGTGCAGCCGTGCTTGATAAGGTCTGCAAAGGCGGTGATGGTGGAGTAGTATATCACCTCGTCGTCTGCCATCTGGAATATGCGGTATATCTTGTCTATCCATTCCGGCACAGTCATGGTGGGATAGTCTATGGGCTTTATATTGCGGACGAAGGTCTGGAAAAAGTGATGATGGGTGTTTACCAGGCCGGGGTAAACAAGCATGCTGCTGCCGTCTATTATTTCGGCATCTTCGGGAGCCTGCAGACCCTTGCCGATCGCAGTTATGGCAGGGCCGGTGATAAGCATATCGGCATCGTAATAAACCCTGTCCTCAGCGTCGCAGGTTACTATTGCCTTGGCGTTTTTTATAAGTACGGTTTTCATAAAATATACCCCTTTGGCGATGTGTTTTGATATAATTACACTATAATACAACCCACCCTTCTGCGCAATGTTTTGCGGATAAAACCTTGACGAACAGGGATAAAGGAAGTACCCTAAAAGGGTAAACATTTCACTTTTTTCAAATGAACAAAACCCTATTCATATATCACAAGGAGGATAAACCCGCATGACAGAAAATACCGGAATGATCCAGCTTCAGCTGGGCGAGACCGCTCCTGCAGAGGCTGTGGAAACCATCCAGCTGCCTGCCGCTGCTCCCACCATGGAAGCCATAACCGACATCTACACCCAGCAGGCAGGCCTTACCGAGGCCGACCTTAAGACCGTGGATGAATTTTCCGAGAAGATAGACCTGAGGGATTCCGCAATAGTGCTGCAGTACGGCGCGGCCTGCCAGAAAAAGATCGCCGATTTTTCGGATAATGCCCTTGAAGGCGTGCGCACAAAGGACCTTGGTGCCGCAGGGGATATGATAGCAAACCTGATGACAGAGCTGAAGGGCTTTGAAATTGAAGAGGAAAAGGGCGGACTTCTTGGCATATTCAAAAAGGCAGGCAATGAGGTTACCCGCCTTAAGGCACGCTATGACAAGGCGGAGCTGAACGTGGATAAGATCACCGAGGTGCTGGAAGGCCATCAGAATCAGCTGCTTACGGATATCGTAATGCTGGATAAGATGTACGAAATGAATCTTGGCTATTTCAAGGAGCTTACCATGTACATCATGGCAGGCAAGAAAAAGCTGGAGAAGGAGCGGGCCACCACCCTGCCCGAAATGAAGGCGGCGGCAGAGACCTCCGGTCAGGCGCAGGATGCCCAGGCGGCAAACGACTTTGCCAATATGTGCGACAGATTTGAAAAGAAGCTCCACGACCTTGAGCTCACCCGCACCATAAGCATACAGATGGCTCCCCAAGTCGGAGGCCAAGCGGTCTTAGGAAGACAACTCTGCCTTTCAACACCTTGGCTCACAGAACGACATGGCTACGATCCGACTTGCCCAGGCGGCAAACGACTTTGCCAATATGTGCGACAGATTTGAAAAGAAGCTCCACGACCTTGAGCTCACCCGCACCATAAGCATACAGATGGCTCCC
>JAZUMK010000038.1:0-6364 GCA_045603585.1 Clostridia bacterium | reverse complement strand
GTCAACATAGTTGATTCTTGCGCTCATTTATACAGATATTCCTTTCCTGCATCCAAAAAATCTACATTAGGATGCCAAGTTGCTATATAATATGACCGCCAATATTTTTTTGCGTCAAAATTTGCATATGAAAGTTATTTTCAACCTTGACATTTAGTTGTATGTTATGTATAATTATTTTCGTTGCAAAACTTCATATGCGGCCATGGCGGCATAGGCAGACGCGTACGTTTGAGGGGCGTATGGGAGACCGTGTGAGTTCAAGTCGCACTGGCCGCACCAAATACAAAAGACATCGTTTAGGATGTCTTTTATATTTCCAATGAACGGGCAGGGAGACTTGAAGGGTGCGACCCCGGGAGGGGAGAAATCGCGCCGGTGACGCGATTTCAGCACCCCGAGCTGGCCCGCTGCAGCGGGGGAAGTCTCACTGGCCGCACCAAAAGCAAAGAGTATCCATCGGATGCTCTTTGTTTTGCCGTTAAGCCTTTTCTCCTTTTACATGATTGGCATCATAAAAATATTATGTTATCATAACCATAATTGCTTTTCGCGTAAATGTCGTATAATGTCGTACTATAAAGGAGCTTATTACAATGTTTGATAATAAGAAAATCCTGCCGCCTCCATGGATGGCTCTGCCGGATATAGAAAGAAGTTCTATTCATTGGAGAATGGGCATCGGTGAAGCTTATCTGGAAAAATGGGCGCCTTGGTACCGCCAGCTTGACGAAGCCGAGAAGAAAGAATATCTGCGTTTATTTCCCGAGCCTCTGCCATGGCTTGGATGTATTACCCATGCCGCGGAGTGTGAGTTTGTACACAAGGGCGATCTGTATGTAACACTATGGCGCAAAAACGGTACGCCCAAATATAACCGACGTAATATTATCAATACCTTTACGGCGGATAAATCCCCCGAGTTTTTCATGTTCTGGGGACACCAGCCCTCAAAAGATGGAAAAATCGGAAAAAGCTGCTTCAGCCAGTGGTGGAAATCCTATTTTTTCTATCATGGCGAGCAATTTTGCTGTATGGAACAATGTATGATGTTGGGAAAGGCCAGGCTTTTTAAAGATGCGGCAGCTGCAGAGCAGATAAAAGCCAGTACCGATCCAAAAGAAATCAAAGCCTTAGGACGCACAGTACAGGGCTTTGACGGCAAGCTCTGGGATTCCGTCAAATATTCGCTGGTTCTGACCGGAAACTACAACAAATTCGTTCAAAATCCCGACCTTCGCAATTTCCTACTGTCCACAGGAGACAGCATATTGGTAGAAGCCAGCCCTTACGATCGCATATGGGGAATCGGTCTTTCTGAGGATGATCCCCGCGCAAAGGATCCTCGGCAATGGGAAGGTGAAAATCTGCTTGGGTTTGCGCTGATGGAAGTACGGGATGAAATCAGACGAACTTACGCCAATGAAAACCTATGCTGTGACCCATGGGAAGCAGGGCTATAAAAGTTAAATACTATCAATAAAGACATTCATCATGCACCGTTTTAGTGTAACACGGCATTGGGATGTCTTTTGTATTTGCCTTAAATTTTGTTTTTTCTCTGCGCTTCTTTTATTCTCAGCATTTGCCAAATTAATGATTTATTCACTTGCTATATACCGTTGTTGATACTAAACTTTTAGGTGTGATTTCATCATTATTTCGGAGAAACAGATGGAGCAAAAGCCAATTATAAGCGTCAGGGACGCAAAAAAGATATATCGGGTAGGCAGCGTGGATGTTCACGCCCTCAGGGGAGTGGATCTTGAGATAATGCCGGGAGAATTCTGCTGCATAATAGGCCGCAGCGGAAGCGGCAAATCCACCCTGCTGAACCTCCTTGCCGGCCTTGAACCCGCAACGTCCGGTCAGGTAGTAATAAACGGAAAGCATCTGGAGCGGATGACCCAGAGCGAGCTTATACTTTTCCGCCAGAAATACGTGGGCTTTATCTTTCAGGCATTCAACCTTATGCCATACTATACAGCTCTGGAAAACGTAGCCCTTCCCCTCTCCTTCAAGGGCATACCATACGCAAAGCGCATGAAGATGGCAAAAAAAGCATTGAAGGACGTGGGGCTGGAAAGCCACATGGCCCATACGCCTGGCCAGATGTCAGGCGGTCAGCAGCAAAGGGTAGGCATCGCCCGTGCCCTTGCACCGGATCCGGATATCATCTTTGCAGATGAACCCACCGGCAACCTTGACTCCGCCACATCCGACGAGGTCATGGCCAGCATCAGCAGCACAGTCCGCAGCCACGGCAAGACATTCATAATGGTCACCCACGACCCAAATATGGCACAATATGCGGACAAGGTCATAAATATACTGGACGGCCGCATAACTGAAATAACCATCAACCCAAATCCCCTTGCAATCCACAACACTCTCCCGGAGGCAAACCATGAACAGAATTAAACGCTTTACCGCTTTTATGCTTATAATGGGTGCAATGCTGTCCCTTTGCTCCTTTGCACAGGCAGCAGAAGAAACCCTTGATTCAAACGTTATCATAACCCCCGTGGGAGATTCCTTTGCGGAGATAAACGGCACTGTCAATTTTTCCGTTAAAATCGACAACTATAACAACCACCCCCTCACCCTTGTTCTTGTGGGCAATGGAGGCGGCGCAATTGTCAGAGCCGACGTGCAGTCCGACAATGCTGTTGTGATTCCCAATAATTCATACAACAACATCGTAAACATCTCCGCCACCCTTACCGGCACAAGCAATAACTCAGGCGATCTTAAATTCTTCTTTAAGAGCGAGGCCGGCGATCTGGTATTTGCCCCCTGCACCGCTTTCAATATCAGCCGTACAGAGCAGCCCGACGATACCGAGGACACCGAAGATACAGTAGAAGATACCGAATTCCGCATCCGCACCAGCAGCGTGGATCCTTCCGGAGAAACCGTGCCCACCCCCAGCGGCGATTACGGCGAAGAGCTTACTCTGCGCCTGCCTTTGGTATGCACAAAGGGCTATGTTTACGATGTAAAGGTCACCCCTGTGCTCAGCACAGACGTTGAAAAATTCCCCTTCGACATTGATCTGGTGGATTATACCCTGTGCTATTCCGGCTATATGAACGCCGGGCAGGTAATAGAATTCATGTATCCCATGCGGCTGAGCAAAAAGGCCACCGTGGGCGTAAAGCAGGTGGATTTCACCGTTACCTACCGCAACAGCGAAGGAGAGCTTAAGAGCGGCACTGTAAGCCTTTTTGTAAACGTTGAAAAGGGACTTACCGCAGCCAACGGCGATGCCGCGGCCTCTGTGCCAAGGCTGATAATAGAAAGCTACTCCCTCAGCTCCGACAAGATATATGCGGGAGAAACCTTCGACCTTAACTTCGATCTGAGGAACACATCCTCCTCCGAAAGCATTCAGAATATCCAGATAAGGGTAAAGGATGCGGATACCACCGCCACAATAGTGCCCGCAAGCGGCGGAAGCAACTCCCTGTACGTTTCCAAAATATCCCGGGAAGACAGTTCCTCCCAGAAGATATCCCTGCAGACCGCTCCGGATGCGGAAGCCAAGGCATATACCCTGAGCCTTGAATTTACCTACGAGGCGGCCTCCACCAACGCCGCCCATACCACCACCGAAACCATATCCATTCCCATACTGCAGAAGATCCGCCTGAAGTGCGATGACCCTGTTATTTACGACGACATGGGCTGGGTAGAATCCCCCTGCTCCATGTATGTGCGCATGTACAACATGGGCCGCTCCAGCATATACAACTGCATGGTGGATGTGGAAGGTCAGGGCCTCAGGATGGAAGAAAGCTACTTCGGCGGCACCCTTTCCCCCGGCTCAACTCTCTCTGCTGACTTTTCTGTCATTCCCTCTGAAGCGGGCGACATACAGGGCACCGTTGTAATATCCTATGAGGATGTTTATGGCGAGCCCGGCGAAGAGCGGCTGCCCTTCTCCCTCTATGTGGAAGATCCTGCGGCAATGATGCCCGATCCCATGCAAGAAGAAATGATGGCGGAGCCCGAACCTGTAAAGAAGGATATGTCCTGGCTGGGCTGGGTAATCGGAGCAGGCGCGCTGGGCGGCGGCGGTACAGTTGGCGTAAAGGCGCTGCGTAAGCGCCGCGAACGTATGCTGGAGGAAGATATTTAATAATGATTTTTTCTGACCTTCTGAGAATGGCCTTCATGAACCTGTGGAGGAGAAAGCTCAGAGCTGTGCTGACGGTGCTCGGCATGGTGATAGGCGTATCCTCCATAGTGGTAATGATGTCCCTTGGCGTGGGCATACGCAAGGCCACCATGGAAAGCTACGAAAACATGGGCAGCCTTACCAATATAACCGTAAGCTCATGGCGCTGGGTGGAAAGCCCAAACGGCGGCGGCTCCAGCACCGAAACCAAGCTGGATAAAAAGGCCGTTGAAACCATCCGCCAGATACCCGGCGTCGCAGCGGTAATGCCCCAGATAAACGCCTACGGCATAATCAAAAGCGGCAAATGGGTTGCAGATACCAGCATACTGGCCGTGGACGGAGAGGTTGCCGAACAGTTTGGCATAGAGCTTTCCGAGGGACGGTATCCCGTATATAAGCGTGGGGGCTCAAACTATGAAATAGTAATGAGTGAAAGCGTGCTCAGCTGGTTTTACGATCCCAGCACCGGCAAGCAGGCAGTGGACAGGGATGGCAACCCCAGAGTTACCATGGATTCCCGCTTTCAGCTCACCTTTGATTACAACTCTGCCTTTGGCAGCCGCAATACCGAGCCGGGCTATGTTCCCGGCAAAACCTACCGCTTGGACGCCGTAGGCAAGGTATCCCCCGACAATAACGAATTTTCCTGGTACTGCCTGATGGATATCCAGGCCCTCCAGAAGCTTGCCAAGGAAAATGAGCGGTTTATTTCGCTGGATACCTCCAGCTACAGCAGTATTCTGGTAAAGTGCGACAGTACCGACTCCGTCACCCCCGTAAAGGAAGCCATAGACGCCATGGGCTACGGCACAAGCAGCCTGCAGGATTCTCTGGAACAGGCGGAGCAGCAGATGGCACAGATACAGTATCTCCTGGGCGCAATAGGCGGCGTATCGCTGCTTGTGGCGGCCATAGGCATAATGAACACCATGATGATGAGTATATATGAGCGCACCCGTGAAATAGGCATTATAAAGGTGCTGGGCTGCCGTATGGATAACATCGCCATGCTGTTCCTTACAGAGGCTGCCTTCATCGGCCTTATAGGCGGCGCAATCGGCCTTGGCATAAGCTATGGCCTTGCCGCTCTTATAAATGCATTTATCGGCTCCAGCGGCTTCAATGCGCTGATCCCCCTGTGGCTTGCCCTGGGCGCGCTGATATTCTCCATTGCCGTCGCCCTTGTTTCCGGCCTGTATCCCGCCATAAGGGCTATGCGCCTCAGCCCCCTTACCGCAATACGAAACGAATAGGAGTAAATCACCATGAAAAGCGTAAAGCCCGGCCGCGGCCCTTCCGGCATGAGCGCAATAGGCGCTGTTATAGGTATAGTGTTCGGCATATTCTGGACCATTACCGCCATATCCATGGGAGCTCCGTTTATGTTCCCTCTGTTTGGCGTATTGTTCATATTAATAGGCATAGTCAACGCCGTGTATCACTATAAAAACGCCACCGGTGAAAACCGCTATTCCGCCTATGATATCACCGAGGAAGGTGAAGAGCCTGACCCGCTGAATGTTCGCTTTGGAGAACAGCAGCAGACATATTATAGCGGCACGACCGCCCGCTTCTGCCCCTACTGCGGACGGAATGCCAACTCGGATTATGAGTTCTGCCCCGGCTGCGGCAAAAGGCTGCCGGACTGATAAACACAGCAACAAAAAAGTCCCCTGCGGGACTTTTTTATTTGCCTTATTCTTTGCAGTATTCCTCTATTGCCTTTGACGCAAATTCCGCCGTGCCTTGGCCGCCCATTTGGTCGATATGCTCCCGGAAGCGCTCATCCGCAACGTACATCATGCCGAGTCGGGAAAGTATCTCCTTGGAGCAGGGATAATAGTTCGCGGTTATGGTATCCTGCAATGCCTTGGCCTGAAGCTTAGCCTGCTCGGATGCGGGGTCGCCATCCTTCAGCGCGCCGAAGCCCACAAAGCAATCCTCTATGGACTGGGTCACAGCTCTCCATTGGTCCATGCCGTATGGTCCTGTGCGCTTCTTGTACTCCTTATATTCCTCGGTATCTCCCCAGCGTTCCTTTGCTTCCTTTGCGTACTTATCTATATGGCTTTTGTCAAATGATTTAAGATCCACGATGTCTTCTCCTTTTCTTATTCTTTCGGCAAGGGAAATAAGCCCGGACAGCCTGTTGCGCTTCATGGTAAGCAGCCTTATCTGCTG
>JAZUMK010000037.1:0-3671 GCA_045603585.1 Clostridia bacterium | reverse complement strand
CGGAAACCAGCTTGCCCTCAAAGGTGAGCGTATCGGATCTTGCGGGCAATTATCAGGAGATCGCAGAATATCCCGCCTTTATGCGGGACAGGGCCGCCCTGCGCCCCACCGGCCGGGGCACCGCCGCCCACACCCTGATGGTGCATATCTCCATCGCCTCACACACCGCCGATTCCATCCGCGCCGAGATGGACCGCCTTGTAGCCGAAGGCATACTTGCCCCCGCCGAGGCAGAGGTCATCAGCGTGAAAAACGTCAGCGCATTCTTTGCCCCAGACCTTGGCCGCCGCATGGCTGTATCCCCCCGGGTGGAGCGGGAGCTGCCCTTCAATCACCGGGTTCCCGCCCGGCAGCTCATGGCCGCCGATACCGACGAAACCATACTGCTTCAGGGCATAATCGATTGCTGCTTTATGGAGGAGGGGCAGTGGGTGCTCATCGACTACAAGACGGATTTTGTCCCCCTTGGCAAGGCCAAAGAAGCCGCCGCAAAGCACCGCCGCCAGCTTTCCCTCTACCGCAACGCCCTTGAAGCCCTCACCGGCGCCCCTGTGAAGGAGATGTACATTCATTTTCTGGGGATAGGTGAGAGCGTGAGGGTGGAGTAAATGTCTACTTTTTCTTTTTCTTTTCGTATCGAAAAGAAATAAGAAAAAGTAGCAAAAAGAAAAAGAAAAGATAAAGTTTTAAATTGAATATCGTATAAGCACACTTAGAAGTGCTAACCAAAAAGCCGCACAACGGGTGCGGCTTTTTGCGTGGGTAAAAGTGTATGGCTTTTATTATCTAAACCCAACCCACCGCCCTTCAATGAAGCTTCTCCCTTGCGGGAGAAGCGGAAGGTGCTGCCCACAGCATGGGGTTTAATATTTGGGGTTAATCTCATAGTGGGGGACATTCCTCTGTGCCCAATCGTCTTCGCCGCAAGGCGGAGATACAGTAAAAGGGCGGCGGGTGGGAATAGATAATCAATGCCTATTCACTTTTCACTATACCTTCCCTTGCGCTCCCCCTGCGTTGACAGCATTTTGCAAAATAATATATAATTTAAATGAAAAATTATTTACAGGGAGGTGCGCCATGAAAAAGACAGGCCTGTTGTTAACTGTGATACTGCTTTTCGCCATGCTCTGTGGCTGTGTATTGCCCCCCGGCGCGGTAAGATACAGGGCCGCAAAGAAGTATGAGTTTGACCTGGATGAACAGTCAAATATCATATACGGTACTGTTTTCCGCAAGCCCGTTACCATAAATGTGGGCGAAGGAATTACCGTGGATTTAATTGACTGCTCATTCAAAAAGGATATCATCATCAACGCAGAGGCAGGCTCCACCACCAGCTTCCTCGGCATGTGCAAATTTGCTGAGGGGGTGGAGGTGATATTCAACCAGGCCTCTGAGGAAATGAAAATGCCCATAATAGAAATGCCGTACAATGTAATGCCTTACAATGTGAATATTGTGGCGACCGGCAGGGCTATCGTAATTGCGGACAGCGACAGGACCATCACGGTAAACGGCAAGGAGTATACCTTTGAGGATTGCAGGTACGCCGTTAAAGCTGTGAACGAAGGCAGCCTTGTGGAGCTGGAGGAAGGCAAGGAATACCCCGCATTCGGTGTATATTGCCATCCCGACCCGGAGCCCTCCATAAGCGTGACAGCATATGAAAGAATGTGGGAGCCTGTGCGGCAATATCCGTAAGAGTGATCCTGCAGGAAAGAACATAAAACCTAAATAAATATGACCACACAAAAAGCCCCATCCGTATATGGGGCTTTTTGGACAGCACTTTTAAGTATGCTTTTATGTTATCCTGTTTAACCTTTGTCTTTTCTTTCTCTTTTGCTTCTTTTCTCCTTTCTTTTCTTCATAGAAAAGAAAGAGAAAAGAAGATAAAACCTAACTCTTACACATTAAACCTGAACAGCACGATATCGCCGTCCTGCACAACGTATTCCTTGCCTTCGCTGCGGATGAGGCCTTTCTCCTTGCAGGCGGCCATGGAGCCATGCTCCATGAGGGTATCGTAATTGACTATCTCGGCGCGGATGAAGCCCTTTTCAAAATCGGTATGAATCTTGCCTGCAGCCTGGGGTGCCTTGGTGCCCCGGGTGATGGTCCATGCGCGGACTTCCTTGGGCCCTGCGGTAAGGTAGCTGATAAGGCCAAGGAGGGAGTAGCATTCCTTGACAAGCTTATCAAGGCCGCTTTCGCCGATACCCATCTCGGTGAGGAAATCCTGCTTTTCCTCGGGGGACAGCTGGGATATCTCCTCCTCGATGCGGGCGCAGATGGTGAGGGCGCCTGCCTTTTCGGCGGCGGCGGCCTCATAGAGGGCCTTGACGGCGGGCAGCTCTGCACCTATCTCATCCTCGGCGATATTTGCAACGTAGATGACAGGCTTATCGGTCAGCAGGAAGAGGGAGTGAACGTATTCCTGCTGCTCCTCGGTGAGTTCCATGGAGCGGACAGGCTTGCCGCTTTCAAGGTGCGCCTTGATTTCCTTGAGGAAATCCACCTCGGCAAGGAGCTTCTTGTCGCCGGACTTGCTGTTTTTCTGTGCTCTGTCTATGCGGCGGTCCATGGTGTCCATGTCCGCAAAGATAAGCTCAAGGTTGATGGTCTCCATATCACGGACAGGGTCTACCGAGCCGTCAACGTGGACTATGTTTTCATCCTCAAAGCAGCGTACAACGTGAACTATGGCATCCACCTCGCGGATGTGGGAAAGGAACTTGTTGCCAAGACCCTCGCCCTTGTATGCGCCGCGGACAAGACCCGCGATATCCACGAACTCGATGGTGGTGGGGGTGTACTTTTCGGGATTGTGCATTTCGGCCAGCACGTCAAGGCGGCTGTCCGGCACCGCAACCACGCCCACATTGGGCTCAATGGTGCAGAAGGGGTAATTGGCGGCCTGAGCGCCCGCCTGGGTAATGGCGTTGAAAAGGGTGGATTTGCCCACGTTGGGAAGGCCTACTACGCCTAATTTCATATCAGCTTATCTCCTTATTTTTCGGGCCGAAAACAGCCTGCGGTTTTTACATATATAACAGAAGTATTGTATCACGGCAGGACGCTTTTCTCAATGCGCAAGTGAAAAAGGCGGGGGATTTTTCATATTGTAAAAGGCAAAACACATGCTATAATTTTGATATAGTCGGTCAGCCGATATTATTAATGAAGGAGAATAACATCATGCCCCATATCGATATCAAGCTGTTTCCCGGAAGAAGCGACGAAATGAAGAAGGCCGCTGCAAAGGCAATAGTTGAAGCCGCCGCAGCAGAGCTGCAGGCTCCCGCCTCCGTGTTCTCCGTGTCCTTTACCGATGTGGAAAAGGACGCTTGGAATGAAACCGTTGCGGACAAGATCGACCAGGCAAGCCTTTTCGCAGGGGAAGTATACAGGGTATAGTAAAACTATGACCGGATGGGAAAGCCCATCCGGTCGTCTTTTGTTGCGCTATTTGCTCAGGTGGTTGATAATCCCGTTGATAACCAGAAAGGTTATCAGCGTGCCCAGAAGAATGTATGTGAAGATGAGAATCTTTTTTGTCCGCTTATCCAGCATCTGACAATGGCCTCCTGCTTCTCTATATTAAGTTCACTATAACATAATAGCAAATGCAATGCAATGCGGGGGAAAGACTATGCCTGCTTGATGGG
>JAZUMK010000036.1:0-22329 GCA_045603585.1 Clostridia bacterium | reverse complement strand
CCGTGCGCCACTAGGTTAACAACCGAAATCATTAACCCCGTTCGACTTGCATGTGTTAGGCACGCCGCCAGCGTTCGTCCTGAGCCAGGATCAAACTCTTGAGTTTAAATCCTGATCAAGCATTTTCATGCTCGCTCATTTACTTTCAATTATCTGGCCTTTGATGATCTCTCATCTCAGCCTCTGCAGTACTCTTTCAGGCTGTACTGCGTCGGCTGCTTCTCAAAAAAATCGCGTTTCGTCTTCTTCTTTTCTTACTTTGCACTATATAGTTTTCAAGGTGCGCGTCCCGTTTGTTCGGAACGTGTTATATCTTATCAAAAACCGCCGCTCGACACAACTCCAATTTTCTCGACATTCAGTTGTTGTACTGTGTTATATAACTCTATCGTCGTTTATATCTTTATTTCTATATGGTTTTAATTTTATCTCTGTTTTTCTCCATTTTTCTCAGTTTTTCAGTTTGTATATTTTATATGTGCCAATCTTTTTTAAATAGTATTCGCAATACCTGCCATTGTACATTATCCGGCAATAACCTGTGCTTTTTGCCGCCCATAAACCTACCATATAATGCACTGACCAAATTTCAAAAATACCTGAATATACAGCAAAAGAGACGCTTTCGCGTCTCTTCTTATTATATAGATATGCAGTTTCAGCTATCCTTCGCTCTGTATGCCGGAAATAAGGCCGCCCTTGAACTTGGTGGATACCGGCTCAACCTGCTTGAGGAAGAAGAACAGATGGGTCTCGTCGGAGTCCTTGTTGTCGCCTGAGGTGTACAGGGTAAGGAACTGATCCGATGTGGTCACGTTTACGCCAAAGTCTATCTGGCTGCGCTCCAGCTGGTCATCTATCCAATCCTGAACATCCTGCTCGGTCTTGGGGATGTGCCTGTCATACATGATGAACCAGGTATTGTAGTATTCCAGCTCCTCCTTCATTGCGGGGCCGCCTTCATACATGGACCAAACCTCCCAGCGGGCATCTATGCCGCATACGGAAATATCCCAGGTTCGTCCTTCGGGAGTGGAAAGGTCGGGCAGCACAGCGGGATCAAGCTCCATATTGCACTTTCTGTAAGCGCAGTTTGTTTTGCCCAGATTGACTTCCTGAATATGATGCAGCTGATGAAACAGGGTGCCGCTTACGCGGGCGTTCTGAGCCGCCACGACCAGATTCTGGGAAACGCCGTATTCCTCGTAGCTGGCCATATTAAGATGGGAATAAACAGAGCCTATGGAGTTTTCCTCCATATTGATATCGTGATTGGAATAGAAGAAATTCTCGTATCCGTACAGTATGGGATAATCGATATTGGTGCCGGGAATGTTTATCCAACCCACAACGTCGCTGTTCTGCTTGCGGGCATCATACATTTTATCACCATGGGGGAACACATAGCCGCTCTGCTCTACTTCTGCCGCCGTTTCCGGATCAGGTGTGCTTTCCACCTCCACCAGCGGGGTATTTTCGATAACAGTTACCATCATCTCATCAGGGTTCTGCTCCACCCCACCGGGAGTGCAGCCCGCTGAAAACAGCATGGCAGCCGCTATAAGGCCCGTAAATAATCTCTTCATATCTTTGTCCTCCCGTCATGGGAATGATACTGCAAGCGGGAAACCGCCCATACCGGGCGTACATTTGTACAAACAGGGGCTGTGCGGAAACACAACCCCCTTTCAGTCATTTTGTTGGCAGATTATGCCTGAGGAGCAGCCTCAGCAGCGCCGCCGAACTTTGTGGAAACAGGATTTACCTGCCTGAGGAAGAAGTACAGACGGGACTGTGCATCGCTGGAGTCATGGTTGTCGCCGCAGGTGTAGATGGTCATGAACTGATCGGTAACGGCAGGAGTGGTGCCGAAGGCGTATTCGCTGCGGCTGATCTGCTTGTCGATCCACTTCTGAACGAAATCTGCATTGGGCTCAACGTATTCGTAATCGGCAGCGTCATAATCGGCAGGCCACCAGGTATTGTAGTACAGGGTGGATTCGGGTTCGTCTTCCTTAACCTCGTACATTGCCCATACTTCCCACTCGGCATCGATACCGTCAAAGGAGATCTCCCAGACGCGGCCTTCGGGAGTGCTGAAATTGGGCAGGGTCGCTGCATCCAGGGTTACGGGGCAGGTCCTGTCGTTTTCATCATAGCCGCAATTGGTCTTGCCGGTGTTTACGGACTGAATGTGGTGAAGCTCATGGAAGAAGCCGCCGGTGGCATTGCCCTTGGAATAGGCAACGCGGTTGTTATGGGCGGTTACGATGAGATTCTGGCCTACGCCCATGGAATCGGCGGAGGCGATATTGAAGTGGGCATATACGGAGCCCAGCTCGTCTTTCTCGCGCTGATCATTGAGCTGATAGTAGCCAAGAGCGCCCTCGGTATCAAACATGATGGGGAAGTCGATAACGGTGCCGGGGATGGCGATCCAGCCCAGGGTCTCGTCATTCTTGGCCTTCTTTTCAGCGATCTTCTCAGTGTAGGAAGGTACAAACACCTCGGGGGTGGGAGTAACTTCGGGTACGTTGGGGGTAACCACGGGGGCGGGGGTATTTACGGTTTCGATGGTTATAACCTCCTCGGCGGGCTTGGAGCAGCCAACAGCCAGAAGAGTAAGGGCAGCCATTGCAATAGCAAGGATCTTCTTCATTAAGGGTTTATCCTCCTGTAAGGCATAATTGCCTATTGTTTTTTCTTTTACTACACAGTATGATATCACATCGCCCATCCCGCGAAAAGTATGAACCGCTCTTTTTCATAATAAATTCATATCTTTGTCGGAAAAGGGAGTGTGATTTTATATCCCGGAAGCAACATCCCATACCGGAAGGCTTTATTCCGGCTCTGACGACTATCGCCAGAAGCTTTTGATCCGCATTTGGCGGCATGTACGTCAAACGCGGAACCATCCCGCAGGGATGAATTCCTCTGCCCGATTCCCGCCCGGGAGAGCCCGCAGGCTCGAGAGGGAATCGGCAATCCCCCGAAGGGATTGTAATCGCGCACGCGCGAAGCGTTTGCGCGCCCCTCGCGGAAATGGCTCAGCCATTTTCGCGAAAGCTATGCTATAGGCTTCATGGTGGGGAACAGCAGCACGTCGCGGATGGTGGAGCTGTCGGTAAGCAGCATTACCAGACGGTCGATGCCAAGGCCGATGCCGCCTGTGGGAGGCATACCGTATTCCAGAGCAAGGCAGAAGTCCTCGTCTATCATCATGGCCTCGTCGTCGCCCTTTGCCTTTTCCATGGCCTGCTGAACAAACCTGCCACGCTGGTCGATGGGGTCATTGAGCTCGGAGAATGCGTTGGCATACTCGTGGCCTGCGATGAACAGCTCAAAGCGCTCGGTTATCTCGGGGTTGCCGGGCTTGCGCTTTGCAAGGGGGGATATCTCCACAGGATAGTCGATGATGAAGGTGGGCTGGATGAGCTTATCTTCAACGTATTCGTCAAATGCCTCTGCAAGCACCTTGCCCTTGGTGGCGGTCTTGTCTTCTATTTCGATATGAAGCCTCTTTGCCTCGGCGCGGGCTTCTTCATCGGTAAGGGACATAAAGTCTACGCCGGTCTGCTCCTTGACCGCATCATTCATGCTGAGGCGGCGGAAGGGAGCGGCAAGGCATATCTCGTTGCCCTGATAGTTTATGGTGGTGGTGCCGTGCACCTTCATGCAGCAATGGGAGATAAGGTCTTCGCTCAGCGCCATCATGCCGTTGTAATCGGTATATGCCTGATACAGCTCAATGGTGGTGAATTCGGGGTTATGGGTGGCGTCCATACCCTCGTTGCGGAAGATACGGCCGATCTCGTATACCTTCTCAAGGCCGCCCACTATGCACATCTTAAGATGCAGCTCGGTTGCGATACGCATGTACATATCGATATCCAGGCTGTTGTGGTGGGTGATGAAGGGGCGTGCAGAAGCGCCGGAAGCGGTGGTGTTCAGCACGGGGGTCCCAACCTCGATAAAGCCCTGAGCGTTGAGGCGATTGCGTATCTCGGAGATGATGAGGCTGCGCTTTACAAAGGTATCGCGAACCTCGGGATTTACGATAAGGTCCACAAAGCGCTGACGGTAGCGCAGCTCGGGGTCCTTAAGGCCGTGGAATTTCTCGGGCAGAGGACGCAGAGACTTGCTGAGCAGCTCTATCTTTTCAGCGTGGATGCTGATCTCGCCGGTGCGGGTCTTGAATACCTTGCCCACAACGCCGATGATATCGCCGATGTCGTAGGTTTTGAACTGGGCATAGGGCTCTTCGCCGATATCGTCACGCTTTACGTATATCTGGATGCCGCCCTTATAGTCCAGTATGTGGGCAAAGCTGGCCTTGCCCATGATGCGCTTGGACATCATGCGGCCTGCAAGGCTGACTACCTTGTCTTCCAGCTCGTCGTAATTATTCAGGATGTCAACGCTGTAATACTGCTGGTCATAGCGTACCTTTTCAAAGGGGTCCATACCTGCATCCTGAAGTGCCTTGAGCTTATCGCGGCGTATCTGCAGCAGCTCGGAAAGCTCCGCTTCGGTTATTTCCTTTTCCACTACGGGGGTGTTCTCTTCTGCCATAATTCCCTCTTTATATAATAATGTAGTTTTTACTTGCTTATCTCGAGGATCTCAAAATCGCTGGGGCCGCCGGGGGTGTTTATGGTGACGACCTCGCCCAGCTTGTGGCCCAGCAGGCCTGCGCCTACGGGGGACTCGTTGGAGATGCGCTGCTCGCGGGGGTTGGCCTCGGCGCTGCCCACTATCTGGAAGGACATTTCCTTATCAAGTGCCTTGTTCAGCACCTTGATGGTGTTGCCAACGTTTACGACATCGGTGCTGATGTTTTCTTCGTCTATAATTACAACATTGCGCAGCATGGCCTCGATCTCTACGATCTCATACTCCATGCGGGCCTGCTCCAGCTTGGCGGCGTCATACTCGGCGTTTTCGCTGAGGTCGCCGAAGGAACGGGCGATCTGGATCTGCTCCGCTATCTCGGTACGGCCGGTGGTTTTAAGGTATTCCAGTCTCTGTTCGTATTTTTCAACGCCCTCTTTGGTAAGACGCACTTCTGCCATTGCTTATAATCCTCCTTAATGCCTTGCATAGGTACAATAATTATATGTAGCGCCCACCCCTTTGTCAAGAAAACCGCCGATGCTTTGCTCGTTTTTTACATTATTAAATGCAAATTTTTTTATTCCCTCTCCTATCATGTGTAAAATGCGGGCGGTCATATGGTATAATATAGAAAAAAGGCAACCAGCCATCGGAGGAAAACCATGGGCCGCATAAACATACTCAACAACGTTATAAACACCGCCACCAATCAGGTGGAGGGCTTCTGCATAGTAAAAAGCGCCGCCGTACGCAGCAACGTAAAGGGCAGCGATTACCTTGACCTTGTGCTGGGAGACGCAGGCGGCGAAATATCCGCCAAGCTGTGGGATTACAGCATTGAGCAGCACGGCGTATACCAGCCGGACAATATCATCAAGGTCCGCGCCACGATAAACGTATGGAAGGACACCGAGCAGCTCAAGATAGACCGCATACGCCCCGCAAAGGAAGGGGAAGCGGATATGTCCCTGCTTGTGCCCTGCGCCCCCCTTGACCCGGAATTCATGTATTCCGAGATAATCAGGCGCACAGAAGCCTTCACCGACAACGACCTTCGCATGCTCACCCAGTACATACTCCGGGAGCATCACGAGCAGCTGCTGCGCTATCCCGCGGCGCTCAAGCTCCACCACGCCATGCGTGGCGGCCTCCTTTACCACACCTACACCATGCTCCGGGTTGCGGACAGCATCTGCAATATCTACTGCGAGCTTTATCCCGCCCTCAGCCGCGAGCTTGTATCCACCGGCATAATTCTCCACGACGTTGCCAAGGTGCCCGAGCTTACCGTGGGTGAGCTGGGTCTTGCCGCAGGATACAGCACCCCCGGCCAGCTTATCGGCCATATCAATATGGGCGTTGCCATAGTTGAGCGGGCAGCCGCCGAGCTGATGATAGACCCCGGCACAAAGGAGCTGGTTCAGCATATGCTGCTGAGCCACCACGGCGTTCCGGAGTACGGCTCCCCCAAGGGGCCCATGTTCCCCGAGGCGGAGATAGTGTCTCAGGTGGACGTGCTGGATTCCCGCATGTTTGAAATGTATGACGCACTTGCCGCCGTAAACGACGGCGAATTCACCGAGCGCCAGTGGGCGCTGGATAACAGGCAGCTGTATAAACACGGGCATAAGTAGGACAGAGTTTTATTATCTTCTTTTCTTTTTCTTTTCAGAAGAAAAGAAAACAGAAAAGAAGCAAAAGAAAAAGAAAAGTCGGGGGAAAATAAAAGATTATAAAAGCTTTATTTGTATGCTTCACAAGGGCCGTTCAGAAATGAGCGGCTTTTTGTGTTACATTTATGCGGTTTTTATCTATACCCGCCTCATGGGAAGTTATAGGTAATAGTGAAGAGTGAAATTATCTATACCCACCCACCACCCTTTTATGTATCCTCGCCTGAAGGCGAAGACGAAAGGCGGTAATCATCGCTGTGTATTGAAAATGAAGCATTGATATTATCCAATGCCTGCGATGGTGCTCCCTGTTTTCCGTCAGGAAAACATACTTTGAAGGGGTGGTCGGGCGGGGTAGTAAAATATTACCTATTCACTATTCACTATTCACTATTCACTATTACCTATAACTCCCCCTGCGAGCGCGGAAAACCGGCCCACCGTCATTTGGTATGCCGCCATATCTTTTTCGCTTTTCACAGCTGTTTTCCCATAAAAAGTGATTGATTCACGGAAATCCCGCCGCCGTTTTTTCCATTAATATCCGTACTGCCAGGCATGCGCAAATCAAGGAGATTTTACTATAAAAAAGCTTCAGTTTTCTGTTGCGAAGCGCCGGTCTCCGTGGTAGTATAATGAAGATTTGTCCGTTGTTTTGTCGGATAAAAACGCATTGGCATCCCGAAAAGCCATCGGGAGAGAAATCATACATTCATTTGTTACAGGAGGTTTTACCAAATGTCCAACAACCCCATCAACGGCCCCATTTACGATGCACGCACTCTGGGTAAATCCAGAATGTTCGTACTGGGCTTCCAGCACATGTTCGCCATGTTTGGCGCAACAGTACTGGTTCCCGCTCTCACCGGCCTCAGCGTTTCCGCCACTCTGCTTTTCGCAGGTCTCGGCACCCTGCTGTTCCACTTCCTGGCCAAGGGCAAGGTTCCCGCTTTCCTGGGCTCCTCCTTCGCCTTTATCGGCGGATATGCCGCCATCGCCCCCAACGGTGAGGCTCACCTGCTGCCCTATGCCTGCTTCGGCGTTATGATCGCCGGCCTTATGTACGTTATCCTTTCCGCCTGCTTCAAGGTATTCGGCGTAAAGAAGGTAATGCGCTTCTTCCCCCCCATCGTTACCGGCCCCATCATCATCTGCATCGGCCTGACCCTGTCCTCCTCCGCCATTGACAACTGCAGGGCAAACTGGTGGGTAGCCATGCTGGCAATAGCCGTTGTTATCATCTGCAACATCTGGGGTAAGGGCATGATAAAGATCATCCCCATACTGCTGGGCTTTGTAGTATCCTATGTTGTCGCCGCCGTATGCGGTCTTGTGGACTTTACCCCCGTAAAGGAAGCCGCATGGATAGGCGCTCCCTTCCAGTTTGAAAACACCCTGTTCGGCCTGTTTGCAGGCGAAGTTGACACTTCCCTGCTGCTCACCGCAGTGCTGACCATCGCTCCTCTGTCCATCGCCACCATGGTAGAGCACATAGGCGATATCTGCGCCATCAGCTCCACCTGCGAAAAGAACTTCATGGAGGATCCCGGCTTCCACCGCACCCTGCTGGGCGACGGCCTCGCAACCGCCCTTGCATCCATCTTTGGCGCCCCCGCCAACACCACCTATGGCGAAAACACCGGCGTTCTCACCCTGTCCAAGGTATATGACCCCCGCGTAATCCGCATCGCCGCAGTGCTGGCCATAATCTTCTCCTTCAGCCCCAAGTTTGCGGCCCTCATCTCCGTAATGCCCACCGCCACCATCGGCGGCGTATCCCTTGTGCTTTACGGCATGATCTCCGCCGTTGGCGTACGCAACATCGTTGAAAACAAGGTGGACTTCACCTCCTCCCGCAACGTTATCATCGCCGCCCTCATCATGGTTCTGGCTATCGGCATCAAGTACTCCGGCACCGGTTCCATCTCCATCGGCATTGCTTCTCTGTCCGGCCTGGCCGTAGCCTCCATCGCAGGCATCCTGCTCAACGCCGTCCTGCCCGGCAAGGATTACGACTTTGCTCAGGAAGATCAGGGTTCCACCTCTGTAAACTTCAAGGTATAACCATCGCAGACTCTGCACATTATTGCATCAAAGGCCCCCTTTTTGCGGGGGCCTTTTTTGTTTTTGCGGCCGGGCGAAAAGCGCGGCTTGTTTTTTATAAAAAATGCCAAAATATATCGGAAAATCCACCCTTGTCAAGTTGACTAAACCTGCCGTTTTTGCTACAATTTTTAAAGAAGAATACAACTCGCACGGCTACTGGCGGAAGTGGCATACCACAGGGGAACCGTGCGCGATACGCCGACCGCCTGGGCAAGCTGATTCTCATCTGTGTATGCGAATCGGGTTGCCCTTTTTGTTGTTAATTTTTAATCTTGCAGGAGGTTCGATGATGAAAGTTGGAGTCGTAATGGGAAGCACCAGCGATCTTCCCGTTGTGGAAAAAGGCATTGCCGTACTGAAGGAATACGGCGTGGAATGCGAAGTGCGGGTTCTCTCCGCCCATCGCTGCCCCGATGAGGCCCGTGAGTTTGCCGCCTCTGCCCGCGAAAGGGGCTTCGGCGTGCTGATCGCCGCCGCAGGCATGGCCGCTCACCTTGCAGGCGCGCTTGCCGCAAACACCACCCTGCCCGTAATCGGCATTCCCTGCAAATCCGCCAATTTTGACGGCATGGACGCTCTGCTTTCCACCGTTATGATGCCCTCCGGCATCCCCGTGGCCACCGTGGCGGTGGACGGTGCAAAGAACGCCGCCCTCCTTGCCATAGAAATGCTGGCAATATCCGATCCCGCCCTTGCCGCAAAGCTTGACAAGGCCCGTGAAGAAGGCCGCGCCGCCGTGCTTAAGGCAGATGCCGAAACCATGGCCCGCTTCAATTGATTCTGACCAAGTTTAAAACTCTAACGGAGGTAAAATTTATATTATGAAACACGTGTACACCGGAAAAACCAAGGACGTTTATGCACTGGACAACGGCAACTACCTGCTCAAGTTCAAGGACGACTGCACCGGCAAGGACGGCGTATTTGATCCCGGCGAAAATTCCGTCGGCCTCACTATTGACGGCGTGGGCGATGTAAACCTTCGCATGTCCATCTACTTCTTCGAGAAGATCAACGCCGCAGGCATCCGTACCCACTATGTAAGCGCAAACCTTCAGGACACCACCATGGAAGATCTCCCTGCCAAGGTATTCGGTCAGCGTCTTGAGGTCATCTGCCGCCACAAGGCAGTCGGCAGCTTTATCCGCCGCTACGGCCAGTACATCCAGGCCGGCGCAGACCTGCCCGCCTACGTTGAAACCACCTTCAAGAACGACGAGCTGGGCGATCCCCTTGTAACCAAGGACGGCCTTGTTGCCCTGGGCGTAATGACTGATGCTCAGTACGAAGACATGAAGCTCATGACCCAGAAGATCACCAAGATAGTTGCTGACGATCTCCTTGAGAAGGGCCTTGTGCTGTACGATATCAAGTTTGAATACGGCTACGATGCCGAAGGCAACGTTATGCTTATAGACGAAATCGCCTCCGGCAACATGAGGGTCTACAAGGACGGCGAATACGTGGATCCCATGACTCTGTCCAAGCTGTTCTTCGCATAATGGGCGGCTTCTTCGGAGCAGTTTCCAAACGAGACTGCGTGCTTGATATTTTCTTTGGCGTGGATTATCACTCTCATCTGGGTACCCGCCGCGGCGGCATGGCTGTCTACGATAAGGACAGCGGCTTTCAGCGCCAGATACACAACATCGAGAGCACCCCTTTCCGCACCAAGTTTGAAAACGACCTGAATGATTTCCACGGCAGGAGCGGCATAGGCTGCATCAGCGATACCGATCCCCAGCCCCTACTCGTCCGCTCCCATCTTGGCCTTTTTGCCATCACCACCGTGGGCATAATCAACAACGCCGAGGAGCTTGTTTCCCAGTATTTCTCCGACAGCGGCCGCCAGTTTATGGCCATGAGCTCCGGCGCGGTAAACGCAACAGAGCTGGTTGCCGCCCTTATAAACCTCAAGGGCGACATAGTAGAAGGCATACGCAATGCTCAGCAGCTTGTTGACGGCTCCCTCACCCTGCTTATACTCAACGACAAGGGCGAGATAATCGCCGCCCGCGACAGGATGGGCAGACTGCCTGTGCTTATCGGCCAGAGCAGCGAAGGCTGCTGCGTTTCCTTTGAATCCTTCGCCTATCAGAAGCTGGGCTATGCAGACGCCTATGAGCTGGGCCCCGGCGAAATAGTAAAGGTTACCGCGGAGGGCTATCAGAGCCTCTCCCCCGCAGGCAGGGAAATGCGCATATGCTCCTTCCTGTGGAGCTACTTCGGCTATCCCAATTCCTGCTACGAAGGCGTAAACGTGGAGATCATGCGCTACAAAAACGGCATGATAATGGCACAAAACGAGCAGGAGAAGGGCACAATGCCGGATGTGGACTGCGTTGCGGGCGTGCCGGATTCCGGCCTGCCCCATGCAATAGGCTACGCAAACCGCAGCGGCAAGCCCTTTGCCCGCCCCTTCATAAAGTACACCCCCACCTGGCCCCGCTCCTTTATGTCCACCAATCAGGCTGTGCGCAGCCAGGTTGCCAAGATGAAGCAGATACCCGTATCCGAGCTCATCAAGGACAGAAAGCTCATGTTCATAGACGACTCCATCGTCCGTGGCACACAGCTCAGGGAAACCGTGGAATTCCTCTACGAATGCGGCGCAAAGGAAGTGCATATGCGCTCCGCCTGCCCTCCCATAATGTACGCCTGCAAGTATCTCAATTTCTCCCGCAGCAATTCCGATATGGATCTGCTTGCCCGCAGAACAATACAGGAGCTGGAAGGCAACATGGGTCAGGAGCACGTTGATGAATACGCCGACCCCTCCACCCATCGCGGACAGTGCATGCGCAAGGCCATCTGCAAAAAGCTGGGCTTTGACTCGCTGGAATATCAATCCCTTGACGGCCTGCTCAAGGCCATAGGCATCGACCCGGACAAGGTCTGCACCTACTGCTGGACCGGAAAGGAATAACCACATCATGAATAAAGATAAATCCTACTCCGCTTCCTACGCCGCCGCCGGCGTTGACATCACTGCCGGCTATGAAGGCGTAAAGCTTATGCAGAAGCATGTAAAGCGCACCGTTATCCCCGGCGTTGTATCCGGCATAGGCGGCTTCGGCGGCCTGTTCCAGCCGGATATCTCCGGCATGAAGGAGCCCGTTCTGGTATCCGGCACCGACGGCGTGGGCACCAAGATACGCATTGCCCAGCTGCTGGACAAGCACGATACCATCGGCATCGACTGCGTTGCAATGTGCGTAAACGACATTATCTGCTGCGGCGCAAAGCCCCTGTTTTTCCTCGATTATATCGCCATCGGCAAAAACGACCCCGTAAAGGTTGCGGATATAGTATCCGGCGTGGCCGAAGGCTGCGTACGCTCCTCCTGCGCCCTTATCGGCGGCGAAACCGCAGAGCATCCCGGCGTTATGGCCGCAGATGACTACGACCTTGCGGGCTTCTCTGTAGGCGTGGTGGACAAGGCTGACATCATCGACTCCGCTTCCATGAAGAGCGGCGATGCCATCATCGCCCTGCCCTCCTCCGGCGTTCATTCCAACGGCTTCTCCCTTGTGCGCAAGGTATTTGACGTGGAGCATGCCGACCTTAATATGTATTCCGATGAGCTGGGCATGACCCTGGGCGAAGCCCTTCTCACCCCCACCGTGATTTACGTCAACCCCGTACTGGAGGCCATGAAGGTGGCTTCCATCAGCGGCGTAAGCCATATCACCGGCGGCGGATTCTACGAAAACATCCCCCGCTGCATGCCCGACGGCCTCTGCGCAAAGGTGGACAAGGCTGCCATCCGCACCCTGCCCATATTCGACATGATCGCACGCCTTGGCAGCGTACCCGAGAGGGATATGTTCAACACCTACAACATGGGCGTCGGCATGGCTGTTATCGCCGCGAAGGATGACTGCGACAAAGCTCTGGCTAGCTTCAAGGCCAACGGCATTGACGCATATATTCTGGGCGAAGTGGTCAAGGGCGAGGAAAAGGTGGAATTATGCTGAAGAAGGCCCGCATAGCGGTGCTGGTATCCGGCGGCGGCACCAATCTTCAGGCATTGCTTGACAGCCAGAGCCGCGGAGATCTTGCCCATGGAGAAATCTGTCTGGTCATATCCTCCCAGCCCCAGGCCTACGCCCTTGAGCGGGCTAAAAAGGCCGGCGTGGAGGGCAGAGTGGTCAGCCGCAGGGAAAGCGGCTCTCAGGAGGCATTTGAGGCGGGCATTTCCGCCCTCCTTGAGGAATACTCCATCGACCTTATAATACTGGCCGGCTTTATGAGCATACTCAGCGAAGACTTTACCGGCCGCTGGCCGGAGCGTATCATAAACGTACACCCCGCCCTTATCCCCTCCTTTGCAGGCAAGGGATATTACGGCCTGAGGGTGCATCAGGCCGCCCTGGAAAGGGGCGTTAAGGTGACCGGTGCCACGGTGCACTTTGTAAACGAAATACCCGACGGCGGAAGGATAATACTCCAGAAGGCCGTGGAAATACTGGACGGCGACACCCCTGAGACCCTTCAGAGGCGCGTCATGGAGCAGGCGGAATGGCTGCTGCTGCCCAGGGCGGCAGAGCTTGTGAGCCGCAGCATAGTGGAAGAAAGAGGTTAAAATCCAATGAACGTATACGAAACCTACGATATCGCATCCCTTCTCAAGGGCAACACCTATCCCGGCCGCGGCATCATCCTCGGCACCACCCCCGATGGCGAATGCTCCGTTGCGGCATATTTCATCATGGGCCGCAGCGTAAACAGCCGCAATCGCGTTTTCATCGAGGAAGCAGACGGCATCCGCACCGAGGCATTTGACCCCTCCAAGCTGTCTGATCCCAGCCTTATCATCTATCACCCCGTACGTGAGATGGGCCGCAGCCTCATCGTCACCAACGGCGACCAGACCGACACCATCCGCGACTTTATGGAGCGGGGCGAAACCCTTGAGCAGGCTCTGCGCACCCGCGAGTTTGAGCCGGACGGCCCCAACTGGACCCCCCGCATCTCCGGCCTGCTCTGCCCCGATGGAAGCTATAAGATGTCCATCCTCAAGTCCGCAGACCCCGAGGGCAGCGCATGCGCCCGCATTTTCTTCGAGTATCCCGCCCTTAAGGGACAGGGCCGCTTCCTGCATACCTATATGTGCGACGGCAGCCCCATCCCCACCTTCACCGGCGAGCCCGAGCGGGTTGCCATCAGCGGCGATATAGATGAATTCACCGCCATGCTTTGGGATAACCTCAACGAGGACAATAAAATTTCCCTCTTTGTGCGCTATACCGACCTTACAACCTTTGAGACCCGTCAGCGCATACTCAACAAGAACCGCTAAAGGAGAAGCACAATGGAAAAATTCGAACTCAAATACGGCTGCAACCCCAATCAGAAGCCTGCCAGCATTTATATGAAAGACGGAAGCCAGCTGCCCATTCAGGTACTCAACGGCAAGCCCGGCTTCATCAACTTCCTGGACGCATTCAACTCCTATCAGCTGGTAAAGGAGCTTAAGGAAGCCACCGGCATTCCCTCCGCAGCCTCCTTCAAGCACGTATCCCCCGCAGGCGCCGCAGTGGGCACCCCCCTGAGCGAAACCGAAAAGAAGATCTACTTCGTAGAATCCCACAAGGAGCTTTCTCCCATAGCCTGCGCCTATATCAAGGCAAGGGGCGCAGACAGGCTCTGCTCCTTCGGCGACTGGGCAGCTTTGTCCGATATATGCGATGCAGATACCGCCAACTACCTTAAGCTTGAGGTATCCGACGGCGTTATCGCCCCCGGCTACACCGAGGAAGCCCTTGAGATACTCAAGACCAAGAAGAAGGGCGCATACAACATCGTACAGATAGACCCCGATTATGTACCCGCAGAGCAGGAATGCAAGGATGTATTCGGCATCACCTTTGAGCAGGGGCATAACAACTTCAAAATAGACGAATCCCTCCTTGAAAACATCGTAACCGAAAACAAGGAGCTTTCCCCCGAGGCAAAGATCGACATGATCGTATCCCTCATCACCCTCAAGTACACCCAGTCCAATTCCGTATGCTACGTTAAGGACGGACAGGCCATCGGCATAGGCGCAGGCCAGCAGAGCCGCATACACTGCACCCGTCTGGCAGGCGGCAAGGCGGATAACTGGTATCTCCGTCAGAATCCCAAGGTGCTGGCGCTGCCCTTTGTGGATGACGTTCGCCGCCCCGACAGGGACAATGCCATAGATATCTACATCTCCGACGAATATGAAGACATCCTCGCCGACGGCGCATGGCAGAACGTATTCAAGTTCCGCCCCGAGCCCCTCACCGCAGAGGAAAAGAAGGCATGGATAGCCACCCAGAGCGGCGTTACAGTGGGCAGCGATGCGTTCTTCCCCTTTGGCGATAACGTAGAGAGGGCAAGAAAGAGCGGCGTAAAGTACATCGCACAGCCCGGCGGCTCCATCCGCGACGACCACGTTATAGAGACCGCCAACAAGCACGGCATGGCCATGTGCTTCACCGGCATGCGTCTGTTCCACCACTAAAGATCAATTTACGGGAGGAAGCAAAAGTGCGAATTATGGTAATTGGCGGCGGCGGAAGGGAACACGCCATCGTCAAGGCGCTGAAAAGCAATCCCACTGTTGAAACCATATACTGCCTGCCCGGCAACGGCGGCATCGCCATGGATGCCGAATGCGTTGCCATCGGCGCAAAGGACATTCCCGCTCAGGTGGAATTTGCCCTTGCAAATAAAATCCACTACGCCGTGGTAGCCCCGGACGACCCTCTGGCCCTGGGCGCTGTCGATGCCCTCACCGCCGCAGGCATACCCTGCTTTGGCCCTGACAAGGCGGCTGCCATCATAGAAAGCAGCAAGGCCTTTGCAAAGGACCTGATGAAGAAATACAGCATCCCCACCGCCGCATACGAGCTGTTCACCGACCTTGAGGCGGCTAAGGAATACCTTAACACCTGCCCCATCCCCGTAGTGATAAAGGCGGACGGTCTTGCCCTTGGCAAGGGCGTTATCATCGCCGAGACCCGGGAACAAGCCATTGAAGCCGTAACCTCCATGATGCAGGATAAGATATTCGGCGACAGCGGCAGCCGTGTGGTAATCGAAGAATTCCTCACCGGCCCCGAAGTATCCGTCCTCAGCTTTACCGATGGCGAAACGGTGGTTCCCATGGTATCCTCCATGGACCACAAGCGTGCAGGCGATGGCGACACAGGCCTTAACACCGGCGGCATGGGCACAATAGCCCCCAACCCCTTCTATACTGAAGAAGTAGCCAGACGCTGCATGGACGAGATATTCCTGCCCACCGTTAAGGCAATGAAGGCAGAGGGACGTACCTTTAAGGGATGCCTGTACTTCGGCCTGATGATCACAGAAAGCGGCCCCAAGGTCATCGAATACAACTGCCGCTTCGGCGATCCTGAAACCCAGGTCGTACTGCCCTTGCTTAAGAGCGATCTGCTTACCGTTATGCAGGCCGTAACCAACGGCACCCTGAAGGATAACCCCGTGGAATTTGACAGCGGCTGCGCCTGCTGCGTGGTAATGGCATCCAACGGCTATCCCGGCAAGTATCAGACCGGCTTCCCCATCACCATGGATGACGAGGCAAAGGCCCATACCTATGTGGCCGGCGCAAAGGCCATCGACGAAGGCCTTGTTACCGGCGGCGGCCGCGTCCTTGGCGTAACCGCCACCGCAGCCACTCTGCCCCAGGCCATAAAGGAAGCATACCGTCTGGTTGAAAAAGTAAGCTTTGACGGCGCATATTACCGCCGCGACATAGGACACAGAGCCCTTTCAGAATTGGAGAAATAATATGGTATTCAGAGTATTTGTAGAAAAGAAGCCCGGCATCTCCGCAGAAGCATCCGGCCTGCTGGCCGAATGCCGCGGTTTTCTCGGCATAACCGGCCTTGAGAAGGTCCGCGTGCTGAACCGCTACGACGTGGAAGGCATAGACAGGGAGCTGTTTGACTATGCAAAGACCACTGTATTTTCCGAGCCCCCCGTGGATACCTGCACCGAGGAAATGAACCTTGAGGATGCAGCAGCAGTGCTTGCAGTGGAAGCCCTGCCCGGTCAGTTTGATCAGCGGGCAGACTCCGCCGCCCAGTGCATTCAGCTATTGAGTCAGGGCGAGCGCCCCACCGTTCGCTGCGCAAAGGTATACGCCCTTTACGGAAAGCTCTCCGAAGCCGACCTTGACGCCATCCGCGCCCATGTTATCAACCCCGTGGAATCCCGCGAGGCTTCCCTGGATAAGCCGGAGACCCTTTATGTTGAGCACGCTCAGCCGGATTCCGTGGCCGTAGTTGAGGGCTTTACCGCCCTTGATGACAACGGCCTCAGCACCCTTCTCGGCGATCTTGGCCTTGCAATGGATATGGACGATCTGCGCTTCCTGCAGGGCTATTTCCGCGACACAGAGCGCCGCGACCCCACCATCACCGAGATACGTCTGGTAGACACCTATTGGTCTGACCATTGCCGCCATACAACCTTCTCCACCCACCTTGACAGCATCTCCATTGAGGACAAGGCCATCGCCGAGGCATATCAGCGTTACCTTGCCGCCCGCGTCGAGGTATATGGCGAGGAAAAGGCCGCAAAGCGTCCCCAGACCCTTATGGATATCGCCACCATAGGCGCAAAGACCCTCAAAAAGAGGGGCATGCTGCCTGAGCTGGACGAAAGCGAAGAGATCAACGCCTGCTCCATCCGCGTCAGCGCCAAGGTTGACGGTCAGGATGAGGACTGGCTGCTGATGTTCAAAAACGAAACCCACAACCATCCCACCGAGATAGAGCCCTTCGGCGGCGCAGCAACCTGCATAGGCGGCTGCATCCGCGATCCCCTCTCCGGCCGCGCATACGTTCATCAGGCAATGCGCTTTACCGGCGGCGGCGATCCCCGCACCCCCCTCCATGAAACTCCCGAGGGCAAGCTGCCCCAGCGCAGGCTGGCACAGACCGCCGCAGCAGGCTATTCCTCCTACGGCAACCAGATAGGCCTTGCCACCGGCCACGTTGCGGAGGTTTATCACAGCGGCTATGTTGCAAAGCGCCTTGAATGCGGCGCGGTAGTTGCCGCAGCCCCTGCGGAGAATGTTGTCCGTGAGCGTCCCGCCGCAGGCGACGTTGTAATTCTCCTTGGCGGCCGCACCGGACGTGACGGCATCGGCGGCGCAACCGGCTCCTCCAAGTCCCACAATAAAAAGTCCCTTGCCACCATGGCCAGCGAAGTTCAGAAGGGCAATGCCCCCGAAGAGCGCAAGATCCAGCGCCTGTTCCGCAACGGGGATGTTACCCGCCTTATCAAGCGCTGCAACGACTTTGGCGCAGGCGGCGTAAGCGTTGCCATAGGCGAGCTGGCAGACGGCCTCACCATTGAGTTGGACGCAGTACGCAAGAAGTACGAAGGCCTGGACGGCACCGAGCTTGCCATCTCAGAATCCCAGGAGCGCATGGCAGTTGTGGTTGCCCCTGAAAATGTGGATACCTTCATCGCAGAGGCACAGAAGGAAAACCTTGAAGCATATGTGGTTGCCACCGTTACCGAGGATCCCCGCATGGTAATGCACTGGAAGGGCAGCACCATCGCAGACCTTTCCCGCGAATTCCTTGGCACCAACGGCGCAACCAAGCACGCAAGCGTTGCCATCCCCGCCGTAGAGCGCAAGGCTCTGCGCGCCGCCCGCTTCGGCTCCCTCCGGGAAATGGCGGAAAGCCTGCCCTGCGCAGGCCGCAGAGGCCTTATCGAGCGCTTTGACAGTACCATCGGCGCAGGCTCACTGCTGATGCCCTTTGGCGGCGAAACTCAGCGCACCCCCACCCAGGCAATGGCGGCGCTGCTGCCTGTGCTGCCCGGTCAGCACACCAGCCAGGGCAGCCTTATGGCATGGGGCTGTGATCCCGATACTCTGTCCCTTTCTCCCTATGACGGAGCATACGGCGCAGTTTATACCTCCATGGCCAAGCTGGTTTCCGCCGGCGCAGACTACACCAAGGCATACCTCTCCTTCCAGGAGTTCTTTGAAAAGCTGAAGGATCAGCCCATCCGCTGGGGCAAGCCCTTTGCCGCCCTCCTTGGCGCGCTGGATGCTCAGCTGGAGCTGGGCGCCGCTGCCATCGGCGGCAAGGACTCCATGTCCGGTTCCTTCATGGATATGGATGTTCCCCCCACCCTTATCTCCTTCGCAGTATGTCCCATACTTGCAGAGGATGTGCTGAGCCCCGAGTTTAAGGAATCCGGCCATCCCGTATACCTGTTCTCCGGCAAGGACACCAAGGCCGCATGGGAAGCCTTCCATGAGCTGCATAAGCAGGGCAAGGCAGCCGCCGCATGGGCAGTTGAGCAGAGCATAAGCGAAGGCATAATGAAGATGTCCTTCGGCAACAGCATAGGCTTTGCCTCCACCGCCGATATGGAATGGCATGCACCCATGCCCGGCGCCATCATCGCCGAGCTTACCGAGGAAGTATCCCTGCCCCATGCCGCCCTTATGGGCTTCACCACCGCCGACGGCATCATCGCCCTTGGGGAAGACAGCGCAGAGGTTGCAGAGCTGCTGGCCATCAACGAAGCGGTCCTTGAGGATGTATATCCCACCAGGGCAAACGACGCAGAGGATATCCCCACCTTCTCCTATGATAAGCCCTGCGCCATATCTTCCAATGTGAAGACCGCAAAGCCCAAGGCTCTTATCCCCGTATTCCCCGGCACCAACTGCGAATTTGACACCGCCCGCGCCCTTATGGAAGCAGGCGGCGAGGCAGAGATATTCGTTATCCGCAACCTTACCTCAGCGGACGTAAGCAGCAGCGTTGACGCATTTGCAAAGGCGCTGAAGCAGTCCCAGATGCTGATACTGCCCGGCGGCTTCTCCGGCGGCGACGAGCCTGACGGCTCCGCAAAGTTCATCACCGCATTCCTGAGAGCACCCGCCGTAAAGGAGCAGGTACAGGCTCTGCTTGATGCCCGCGACGGCCTTATGCTGGGTATCTGCAACGGCTTCCAGGCGCTGATCAAGCTGGGTCTTGTGCCCTTCGGCAAAATACTGGATACCGATGCTTCCTTCCCCACCCTCACCTACAACACCATCGGCCGCCACCAGTCCGGCCTTGTGCGCACCCGCATAAGCTCCGCCAAGTCCCCCTGGTTCAGCAGCCTGAATGTGGGCGATATCTACACCATACCCATCTCCCACGGCGAGGGCAGGTTCATCGCCTCGGATGAGCTGATAAAGCAGCTTGCGGATAACGGCCAGATTGCCACCCAGTATGTGGATATGCAGGGCAACCCCTCCATGCTGACCGCATTTAATCCCAACGGCTCCACATGCGCCATAGAGGGCATCACCTCCCCCGACGGACGAGTGCTGGGCAAGATGGGCCACTCCGAGCGCATCGGCGCCAACCTTTACAAAAACGTACCCGGCGAATTTGACATGAAGCTGTTTGCTTCCGCCGTAAAATACTTCAATTAAGGAGGAGATACATTAAATGGCATACTACTATTCCGAACCATCCCATACTTTCAGCGAGTATCTGCTGGTGCCCGGCTATACCGATGAAAACTGCGTACCTGACAGGGTATCCCTCAAGACCCCTCTGGTAAAATACCGCAAGGGTCAGGAAGAATGTCCCATCAGCCTGAATATACCCATGGTATCCGCCATAATGCAGTCCGTCTCCAACGACACCCTGGCGATCGCCCTTGCCAAGGAAGGCGGCCTCTCCTTCATATTCGGCTCCCAGTCCATCGAGTCTCAGGCGGCCATGGTCCGCAGGGTAAAGAGCCACAAGGCAGGCTTTGTTGTAAGCGCATCCAACCTTACCCCCGACCATACCCTTGCAGACGTGCTGAAGCTTAAGGAAGAGCTGGGCTTCTCCACCGTTGCCATCACGGAAAACGCAGAGCCCAACGGCAAGCTGCTGGGAATCGTTACCGGCCGCGATTACCGCGTATCCCGCATGAGCACCGACGTTCCCGTACGCGAGTTTATGACTCCCCGTGAAAAGCTCATCACCGCTCCCACAGGCACCACCCTCAAGGAAGCAAACGATATCATCTGGGATAACAAGCTCAACTCCCTGCCCATAGTTGATGAAAATGATCACCTTATGTATTTCGTTTTCCGCAAAGACTATTCTGAGCATAAGGAACGCCCCCTCAGCCTGCAGGATGCAGACAAGCGTTATCTGGTTGGCGCAGGCGTAAACTCCCGCGACTTTGCCGAGCGCATTCCTGCATTGGTTGAGGCCGGCGCAGATGTTCTGTGCATTGATTCCTCCGAGGGCTATTCCTTCTGGCAGAAGAAGACCATCGACTTCGTCCGTGAAAAGTACGGCGATTCCGTCAAGATCGGCGCAGGCAACGTTGTGGATAAGGATGGCTTCCGCTTTCTTGCAGAAGCCGGCGCAGACTTTGTAAAGGTAGGCATCGGCGGCGGCTCCATCTGCATCACCCGCGAAACCAAGGGCATCGGCCGCGGTCAGGCCACCTCCGTGATCGAGGTTGCAGCCGCCCGCGACGAATACTATAAGGAAACCGGCATCTACGTTCCCATCTGCTCCGACGGCGGCATCGTTCATGACTATCACATGACCCTTGCCCTTGCCATGGGCGCAGACTTCCTCATGCTGGGCCGCTACTTTGCCCGCTTTGACGAATCCCCCACCAACAAGCTCCTTGTAAACGGCGTATACGTTAAGGAATACTGGGGCGAGGGCTCCAACCGCGCCCGCAACTGGCAGCGCTACGACCTTGGCGGCAAAAACAAGCTGGCCTTTGAAGAGGGCGTTGACTCCTACGTTACCTATGCAGGTTCCCTCCATGACAACGTGGAAAAGAGCCTTTACAAGGTAAAGTCCACCATGTGCAACTGCGGCGTTACCTCCATTCCCCAGCTACAGGCAGAGGCCCGCATAACCCGCGTATCCGCCACCTCCATCGTAGAGGGCGGCTATCACGACGTTACCCTGCGCTCCACCACCGGCAGCCAGTCTTAATTTGAGAAAGGAACGGATATATGAAAACCGATATTGAAATTGCACAGGCATGTAAGCCCCGCCACATTACCGAAATAGCAGCCGCTGCAGGCATCGCACCGGAATACCTTGAGCTTTACGGCAACCATAAGGCAAAGATAGACTATCGCCTGCTCCGGGAAAACACCAACCCCAACGGCAAGCTTATTCTGGTTACCGCCATAAACCCCACCCCCGCCGGCGAAGGCAAGACCACCACCACCGTTGGCCTTGCAGACGGCCTGAATAAGCTGGGCAAAAAGGTTATGGTTGCCCTCCGCGAGCCCTCCCTCGGCCCCGTTTTCGGCGTTAAGGGCGGCGCAGCAGGCGGCGGCTACGCTCAGGTGGTTCCCATGGAGGATATCAACCTGCACTTTACCGGCGATTTCCACGCAATAGGCGCAGCAAACAACCTGCTTGCCGCAATGCTGGACAATCATATTCAGCAGGGCAATCAGCTTGGCATAGACGTTAAACGCATAGTATGGAAGCGCTGCGTGGATATGAACGACAGGCAGCTGAGAAACGTTATTGACGGCCTTGGCGGCAGGATGCAGGGCGTTCCCCGCGAAGATGGCTTTGATATCACCGTAGCTTCCGAAGTAATGGCGGTGCTTTGCCTTTCCTCCGACATAATGGACCTGAAGGCTCGTCTGGGCCGCATGGTAGTGGGCTATACCTTTGATGATAAGCCTGTTACCGCAAAGGACCTGAAGGCGGACGGCGCAATGGCAGCCCTCCTTAAGGATGCTCTTAAGCCCAACCTTGTGCAGACTCTTGAAGGCACTCCCGCCCTGGTACACGGCGGCCCCTTCGCCAATATTGCCCACGGCTGCAACTCCGTTATGGCTACCCGCATTGCCATGCGTCTTGCGGATTATACCGTTACCGAGGCAGGCTTTGGCGCAGACCTTGGCGCAGAGAAATTCCTT
>JAZUMK010000035.1:0-39245 GCA_045603585.1 Clostridia bacterium | reverse complement strand
AGGCCTCGGTATACTTGGGCCACTGGGACAGCATGATGGTCTCCTCTGCGCCGGGGAGGTTAAGGTACAGTTCCTCGGTGATGAAGGGCATGAAGGGATGCAGCAGCTTCATGGAATCGCCAAGCACCCGAACCAGTATCGCCTTTACGTTGGCCTTGGCGGACTCATCCTCGCCATAGAGGCGGGGCTTTGCCATCTCGATGTACCAATCGCAGAACTCGGTCCAGATAAAGTCATATACCTTCTGGCAGGCAACGTTCAGGTCGAAGTTGTCCATGTTCTGGGATACTTCCTTTGCGATGGTATTGAGCCTGTGGAGTATCCACTTATCCGCAATATCCAGAGCGGACATATCTATCTCGCCAACAGCCTCATCGCCGATGTTCATCAGCACGAAGCGGGAAGCATTGTAAACCTTGTTGCAGAAGTTACGGGCGGCCTCAACCTTTTTATTGGAGAAGCGCATATCGTTGCCGGCGGAGTTGCCGGTAACAAGGCTGAAGCGGAGGGAGTCCGCGCCGTACTCGCTGATGATCTCAAGGGGATCAATGCCGTTGCCCAGAGATTTGGACATCTTGCGGCCCAGCTCATCGCGTACTATGCCGTGAACGTATACGGTATCAAAGGGAATATCATTCATTACTTCCATGCCGAATACTATCATTCTGGCTACCCAGAAGAAAATGATATCATATCCGGTCACCAGAGTATTGGTGGGATAGAAGTACTTGAGTTCCTCGGTATTTTCAGGCCAGCCCAGAGTGGAGAAGGGCCACATGCCGGAGCTGAACCAAGTATCCAGTACATCTTCATCCTGATGCAGGGCAGCTCCGCACTTGGGGCATACTGCGGGAGGATCCAGAGTTACCTCGATATGGCCGCAGTTTTCATTCTCGCAGTAATAGGCGGGAATACGATGGCCCCACCAGAGCTGACGGGAGATGCACCAATCCCGGATGTTGTACATCCAGTTGTAATAGGTCTTGTCAAAGCGCTCGGGTACGAACTTGATCTTGCCCTCTTCAACTACCTTTATGGCAGCCTCTGCAAGGGGCTTCATCTTTACGAACCACTGAAGGCTGGTAAGGGGCTCAACGGTGTGATGGCAGCGATAGCATACGCCTACATTGTGGGCGTAGTTCTCGATCTTTACCAGATTGCCGCTCTCCTGCATATCCTTTACGATGGCCTCGCGGCATTCCATGGTGGTAAGGCCGGTATAGGGGGCGCCCAGCTCGTTGATATGGCCGTCATCGGTGAATACCCTTATGCGGGGCAGGTTATGACGAACGCCGACCTCAAAGTCGTTGGGGTCATGGCAGGGGGTGATCTTAACTGCGCCGGAACCGAATTCCTTTTCTACATACTCATCCGCAACGATGGGTATCTCGCGGCCGATAACAGGAACGACAACGGTCTTGCCAATAAGGTCTGCATAGCGCTCGTCCTCGGGATTTACTGCGATGGCGGTATCGCCGGGGATGGTTTCGGGACGGGTGGTTGCGCAGATGATGGAGTAGGACTTATCGGGGGCATCGTAGCGAACATGCCACAGATGGCTGGCCTGCTCCTCGTATTCAACCTCTGCATCGGACAAAGCAGTCTGGCACTCGGGGCACCAGTTGATAATGCGGTCATCGCGATAGATAAGGCCGCGGTGATACAGGTCTACGAATACCTTGGTAACAGCCTTGTTGCAGCCCTCGTCCATGGTGAAGCGTTCCCGCTCCCAGTCGCAGGAGGAGCCCAGCTTCTTCAGCTGCTGAACGATGGTTCCGCCGTACTCCCTGCGCCATTCCCATGCCCGCTCAAGGAATGCTTCGCGGCCGATGTCCCGCTTGTCCAGGCCTTCCTTTGCCATTTCGGTAATTATCTTTACCTCGGTGGCGATGGAGGCATGGTCGGTACCGGGCAGCCAGAGGGTCTCATAGCCGCTCATGCGCTTATAGCGTATAATGGCATCCTGCAGGGTATTGTCCAGAGCATGGCCCATGTGCAGCTTGCCGGTGATATTTGGCGGGGGGATAACTATGCAATATGGGTCCTTATCGGGATTGGGCTCGGCGTGGAAATAGCCGCTGCTCTCCCATTTTTCGTAGAGACCGGATTCCACATTGGAATGGTCATAGGTTTTGGGCATCTCTTTTGCCATATTTGTTCCTCCTTGGTTTGGCCTTGAAGTTTGATCTGCGAAATTTTATTTCTTGGGCAATAAAAAAGCCCGCGCATCCTTGATTCAAAGGACGAGCGAACCCGCGGTACCACCCTTGTTGGGCATAATATGCCCCTCTCTTCGCCATAACGCAGCGCATGCGCCCCGTGCTGACAGCACTTCACCCGGGGGGCTCGGAAGCGACCTTCTGTTTTCTCCTTGCAAGCAGCCCTTTCAGCCGGTGGGGCCGCCTCTCTTATGCGGTGTGAAAAACATACTCCTCTTCGTCTTTGCCTATTAGATTGTAGTTTATTTGAAAAAGCGCTTTTTGTCAAGTGGCGGCAGGGCGAATTCACCCTAGAGTCTATCCGTCTATGGGTTTTCCGCAATGCTGACAGTATGCTGCCTCATTTCTGCCCAGCTGCTTGCCGCAGTGGGAGCACTTATTATAAAGAAAATGCGGGATAAGCCCACAAAACATCACTATGGCGCCGATCACGATCAACGGCTCATAAATATAGGCCGCCAGCATTATGATAAATCCCACTACAAAGAGGGTATCTCTGAGCACGCATGCTTTTCTGGGGTTCATTTTTCCTCCTGAATATTACGGCAGGCACAGCATAAAAGCCGTGCCTGCAAACACATTTATGCTTCGGGGATTATGCGATACTTGCCTATGAAGGGGATCTCATAATATTCCCTCCTGAGGGTGCGCACGATAGCGATAATGGTGAACACGATGCCCGCAACCACGCCCACGGCTCCTGCAAGCCATCCCAGTATGGGCACGATGAACACTATACCGCTGAGGGCAAACCACAGCATAAGGCATATTGCCTGATTTGCATGGTGGCGGATATAGCTGCTGTCCTTGTCGAGGAGCAGCATGATGAATATGCCCAGAGGGCAGATATAGGTAAGCGCAGCAAGGTAGCGGTACTTTTCCACGGCGGTGCGCTTGGTTTCATTGGGGGTGCAGTTGTTTTCCATGGCATATCCTCCCTGATATTGTCTATTTATACTGTACTATTTCGCTCCTACCTTAGCAATAAAGCGAAGCGATTGTTTGCATTATATTCAAATTCTATCCCATTATGCGAAGGCCCTTTGGCAGGTGGTTTTTCATTGTGCCTTCCACCGCCTTGCCAAAGCCTATGGGATACTCGTCTGCCAGCACAGCCGCATAGCCCTTCATATTGGCATCCGCAGGCACTGTATTGCCCCTAAGGTATGCATCAAGCTCAGGGCTGCCTATGGGAAGCGACAGGGTATTTTTGTACTTGCCGCCATGCTCTGCCATAAACAGGCTGTGTGCCGGAATAAATCTGCCCCGCTGAATATCCCCGGCATACACCCCTGCGCTGAGCATGCGGATATTTGCAAGGCCTTCAGGCAATGGGGTACGCAGTATGATTATCCGCCCATCCTTAAGGCGGTATGCTTCTCCCCTTGGCGGCTCAAGGAATGTTTCCTTTATAAAAGCAAGGTATTCCTTATCCTTGCAGGCTTCCAGCTTCATGTCACGCTGAACCGTCACGCCCTCTCCTGCCTTTGCAAGGCGGGCGATAAAGTGTCCCTCTCCCTTGCAGGTATGAGGATAAAGTCTGTGGGTAAATTCCACGGTCATATCGGGATGGGCCTTAATAAAGGCCTCAACGGTCTGCTCGTTTTCCTCGGGAGCAAATGTACAGGTGGAATATATCAGCCTGCCGCCGGGAGCAAGGGCATTGTATGCGCTTTCCAGTATGGCCTGCTGACGCTGGGCACAGGCGGTCACATGCTCGGAAGACCACTCGGCAACAGCGGTATCGTCCTTTCGGAACATGCCCTCGCCGCTGCATGGAGCATCCACCACCACCCTGTCAAAATACTCGGCCAATGCGCTGCACAATACATCGGGATGGGCGCTTGTCACCACCGCATTGCATATGCCCAGCCGCTCCAGTGTAAAGGAAAGCACCTTTGCTCTGTTTGGCACTATTTCATTGGAAACCAGCAGCCCTTCCCCGCCCATGCGCGCGGCGATGCCGCCGCTTTTGCCGCCGGGAGCAGCGCAAAGGTCAAGTATTTTCATGCCGGGCTTCGCATCGACCGCCTCTATTGCCGCCATGGCAGAGGGCTCCTGCATATAAAACAGTCCCGCCATATGGTAAGGGTGCGTACCTATGCTCTGCACCTCGGAGCGCAGCACAAAGCCCTCCTCAAGGGTATCCGCCTTTTCCAGCCCAAAGGGGCAAAGCTCCTTCAGCCTGTCCGGCGTTATCTTTAAAAGGTTGGCTCTCATCCCCCTTACGGGAGGCTTATCATATTCCGCAATAAATGCTTGGTATTGATCTCCCAGCATGTTTTTCATGCGGGAGGTGAATTTTTCAGGCAGTGTTTTCATGGTAAAAGTATACCATATTTCTGATGCATTTGACAGCGTCGCCTTTTACCCATATAATCCTTTGTGGACAACAAAATTCAACATGCAAGGGGAATCCCCAATGAAGAATAAAACCAACCTGGGCATAGCCTTAACGCTGCTGGGCTCCGCCCTGTTCAGCCTCAACGCAATACTGCTGAAGACCATCACGGTGGACGGTCTGCTGCTGTCCGCCCTCAGGGGCGCAATCGGCGGATTGGTGCTGCTGCCCTTCCTGCGGATAAAAAAGATAAACTGGAACCTGAACACGCTGCTGCTGTTCATCGCCTTTACCGGCCAGTGCACCCTTATCATATTCTCCGTCCGCATGACCAGCACCCCTGTGGCCATAGGCATTCAGTTCACCTCCCCCATCTGGGTTTACCTTGCGGAGCGCAAAAAGGGCGAACCCTTCTCTCTCCATCGCACATGGCCCCTTATCGTGCTGCTTATAGGCATAATACTCTTCATGTGTTCTAAGGGCGAAGGGGTCACCATGGCAGGCAATCTCATTGCCCTCTGTACCAGCTTTACCCACGCCGCCATGACTTATTTCAGCAAGCGGGTGGTTGGCGACTGCCCCATCGGCACCGCATCCCTCTGCTGCCTGTTCCTGTCCGCCGTAATATTCGCATTCCTCATCCCCGCCCCTGTGCAGGCAATAGCGGCCATCCCAGCTTCCGCCTGGTTTATGATATTCGTGCTGGGCATTGTACAGTTTGGCGGCGGCTACGCCTTCTACTATATGGGTGTGCGGCACATCAGCAGCAAAACCGCCAGTATGCTGGCCCCCGTGGAGATGGTGCTTGCCCCAACCTGGGTCGCCCTGTTCCTGGGCGAATGGACCGACACCATGGGCCTTATCGGCTTTGTAGTGGTTATCATAGGCGTTATAGGCGAGGTAATGGTGGTAAGCAAAGAGTCAAAGGAAATCACCGCACAGTAATTCAGCGCAACGCAAGAGCCCGGCATCAGCCGGGCTTTTTTAGATTGCAAAAATCATTCATCTTTATCAGCAAGTTTTTTAATAAAGTAGGAGACCTCCACATAGGTTTCTACATATCCACACTGCGGACATACCGCGCATTTTATCTTTTCCAAGGGCATCTTGAACATACCCTGCTCGCGCACCTCAATGCCGATGTGCTTGTTCGTTACCATCACGGCCATATCTTCAACCATCGGGGTTTCGCATCTCAGGCATTTTCGCATATGCATGTTCTCCTTCGTCAATTTCTTATTATTCCTCTTCCTCGTCCTCGGTCTGCAGTTTTTCTGTCTTGCGATTCTTTGCATCAATAAGAGACCCTATACACATGCCTACGCTCAAGCCAACGGCCATATAGACAGGAATATTATCCATTGCGGCCCCTATCGCCGTACCTATGGAAATACCCATACACATACCGATTGGCATATACTGTGTATTGTTTTTATCGTCTTTCTTATCCATGCAAGACTCTCACTTTCTTAAATTTGTCTGAAAGGCACTGTATCTTCCCTGTTCAAATCCTTATATCCGTTTCGTATTTATCATCAATCAGCACATAGTTTACATTGTGCTTTTTTGCAAGGGCAAGAGTACGCTCGTTATCCTCTATCACGCTCTCCCTCGTGATATCACAATCCAGCCGCTGCTCAATAACGCAGGCATATTTTTTGATATCTTCAAAGTGATTTATTATGTATTCCCTGCTCATTACAAGGCAGCAGTATTGGATATCATTCAGATATTCCTCCGCAAAGTCCTTTTGCCATTCAAAGGGAATATAGCAGCCCTCGACAATAAGATTCTGTTTATTTTCAATTGCCGTCTTGATAATTTCCCGCACTATGGGCCAAAGATACGCTGTTAAATCTTCATCCTCGCTCACAGGCGTAAGGTCTGTATTCCCGCTGCGTATCAAGCCCATTTTCAAATGGTCTATGGAAAGATAAGGATATTTGTATTTTTTCAGCAGCCTTTGGGCGAGGGCAGTCTTGCCGGTATAGGATGGGCCTGTGATTATGATTACCATTGTATTTTCCTTATGTGCTTCAGTTTTGGCTTATTATACCACATCAATTAAAAACGCCGAAGCAAAAGCTTCGGCGTTTTGTGTGTTGTTTTATTTATTCCTTGGTGTTCAGCTTCTTCAGCTCGTTCTGGCGTACTCTGATGGAGTATACTACCAGACCTACCAGGGTTGCAAGGTAAGGCAGAGTGGTAACCAGCTGATCCGGAATGTTCAGCGTTCTTGCGTAGGTGGACAGCGCATAGAAGAAGCCGAACAATATGGAGGTAAACATGGAACCCACGGGAGTTGCGTTACCCATGGCGCATGCAGCAAGGGCGATGTAGCCGCGGCCGGCGGTGATACCCTTTGCAAAGTAGGACAGATATGCCATGGACATGAATGCGCCTGCGAAACCGCCCATAAGGCCGGAAATGGCCAGGGCGATGGTCTTAGTCTTGTTTACGCCAACGCCTACGGATGCGGCCGCATCGGGGTTCTCGCCAACCGCCCTGATGCGCAGGCCCAGACAGGTCTTATACATCAGGAATGCCATGATCGCTACCATGATATAGGACAGATAGGTAAGCACATTGTGGCCGGAAAGTATGCTGCCCACCACGGGAATATCCTGAAGACCCGGGATATGCAGCTGAGGCAGTACGCCGCTCTGGAGGGAGGTGGTGGTGGAACGGTCGCCGGTGAATACGTAAATCAGGAAGCCCGTAAGGCCTGTGCCTATGAGGTTTACCGCTATACCTACAAGGATGATATCAACCTTGAGCTTAAGGGCAAAGTAGGCAACCACAAGACCCATTGCAACGCCCGCTATAAGGGCGGCGATAAGGCCTACCCATACGCTGCCTGAGAAGGCGGAGGCGATAACGCCCGTAAAGGCGGATACCAGCATTATACCTTCCATACCCATATTGGTGCTGCCTGCCTTTTCGGCTATGGCGCAGCCAAGGGTTGCAAAAAGTATAGGCGCAGTTACACGGATAACCGCAAAGTAGAAATTCGCATTGGTGAATATGCCTGCTAAATTTTCCCAGAAGGTATTCATGCCTGTGCGCCCTCCTTATCCATATTGCTCTCAAGGGCTTCGCGCTCCTTGCGTTTGCGGTCGGCATCCTCAAATACCATCTTCTTGTAAGTGCCTGCAAGGAATCTCTCTGCCAGCAGGAACAGTACCATTATGCCTTCGAATACGGATACCAGATCGATCTGTACGCCGGCCTTAAAGGACATTACCCATGCGCCGGTGCGGAAGTATGCGATAAACAGAGTAGCCAGGGGCAGATATTTGGGATTGTTCTTTGCGAATATTGCAATGGTAACGCCGTCCCAGCCGAAGTTGGTAAGGTCTACCCACTGGAAGCGCTCGTACAGACCCAGCATCTGAACAGCGCCGCCCATGCCGCCGATAAAGCCGCCGATGATCTGGCTGAACAGAGCAAGACCGCCTACGCTGAGGCCGGAATACTTTGCAAAGATGGGGTTCTGACCGGTTGCTCTGAGGGAGTAGCCGATGCGGGTACGGTACAGCAGCAGGTAGGAGAATACAGTTACCAGCGCTGCGATGATTATGCCGGAATGTATCTTGGTGCCCTTGAAGAAGGAGGTAAGGGCCGCTGCATCGCCGATGGGATAGGAATGCTGGCTGGATGCGGGATCCTTGAAGTAATGGAACAGCAGGAACAGGCCCACATACAGACAGATATAGTTCATCATCAGGGAGGATACCAGCACGTTTGCGTTCCATTTATACTGGAGCAGTGCGGGGATCATGGTGATGATGGCGCCTATGATACCGCCCAGCAGTATGCCTACAAGGGGGCTGATGAAGGGCACGTCCGTTACAAGGTAAATACCGGATACCGCCGCAACAAGGCCGCCCAGATAGAATGAACCCTCAAGACCCAGATTGAACTGGTTTGCTGAGAACATTATGCATACGGCGCTGCCGGTGAACAGCAGGGGGATAATAACTTCAATCAGGTGAGAGAAGTAGGACTTGCTCATAAAGGGAGCGGCAAGGAAGTACTTGACTGCCTGACCGGGATTCTTTGCGGTGAGCAGTATCAGCACCAGCGCCACGCCAAGGCCTATGCCTATGGCGGCAGCGGTACGCAGCAGGTTATGCCTGGACTTAACACTAAGGCTGTTATAGTCCAGCATCTGCCTGATGGTCTTTGTGTTCTTAGTCTTTTCAGCCTTACTCAACGTAAGCACCTCCAATCTCCTCGGCGGTCATCCTCTTGATGCCCAGCATGTAGAAGCCCAGATCCTCCTCGGTAATGTCGGTAACATCGGGGAAATAGGCCACTATCTCGCCGCCGTACATTACGATAAGCTTATCCGACAGATTCATTACCTCGCCCAGGTCTGCGCTGACAAGCAGTATTGCATTGCCCTCGTCCCTCTTCTGAACAAGGCGCTTTCTGATGAACTCGGTTGCACCAACGTCAATGCCTCGGGTGGGCTGATCGCATACGATAAGCTTGGTGTAGCTGGTGAGCTCGCGGGCAACTACTACCTTCTGAACGTTACCGCCGGACAGCATGCCAACCTGCTGGAGGCTGTTTGCGCATACCACGTCAAAGTCCTTTACCCACTGATCGGTATCGGCCTCTATGGCATCGTCGTTGAGGGTGAAGCGATTATTGTACTTGGGCAGGTTGATCTTATCCGAAATAAGGTTTTCGCGGATGGACATATTCTTGGCCACGCCCATTACGTTGCGGTCTTCCGGAACGTGAACAAGGCCTTCCTGACGCAGCTGCTTGATGCTGAGGCTGCGGATATCCTTGCCGTTTATGCTGACCTCGCCGGAGCCGCCCTCGCCAAAGCCGGTTATCATATTGATAAGGGCGCGCTGGCCGTTGCCCTCTACGCCGGCAATACCCAGGATCTCGCCTTCGCGAACGGTGAAGGATACGCCGTTAAGGGTCTTTTTGCCCACCTCGTTATATGTAACAAGGTTCTTTACCCGCAGAACCGCATCCTTGGGCTGAGCCTGAGTTTTGCTGATCACCAGCTCAACGTCGGAGCCTACCATCAGGCGGGAGATATCCGCTTCGGTAACATCCGCCACGTTGTGGGTACCCATTGTGCGGCCGTGACGGATAATGGTAACACGGTCGCAAAGGTACTTAACCTCGTTAAGCTTATGGGAGATGAAGATGATGGTATGGCCCGCTTCCTTGAGAAGCTTGAGCTGTTCAAACAGTTCCTTTGTTTCCTGAGGAGTAAGAACAGCGGTGGGCTCATCCAGTATCAGTATCTCGGCGCCGCGGATCAGCGCCTTTATTATTTCAACCTTCTGCTTGACGCCGACCGAAATATCTTCGATCTTTGCCAGGGGATCGATGTCAAAGTTATATTTTTCGCATATTGCCCGGGTCAGCTCCACGGCCTTATCCTTATCGAAGCGTATACCCTTTTTGGGCTCAATGCCCAGCATTACGTTTTCCGCAATGGTAAGAGAGGGCACCAGAACAAAGTGCTGGTACACCATGCCTATACCCATTTCAATGGCCTTGAGGGGGGAGGTGAGCTTTACTTCTTCGCCCCTGAGAATAATACGGCCCTGGTTAGGCTGCTCCACGCCGAACAGCAGCTTCATAAGAGTGGACTTGCCGGCGCCGTTTTCGCCGCAGATGGCGTGTATTTCGCCCTTTTCTGCGGAGAAGCATACATTATCGTTGGCCATTACGCCGTTATCGTATACTTTTGTGATGTTTTCCATCACAAGGAAGTCTTTCATCTGCAGATCTCCTTTTAGTTTGTTTAAAAAGGAACTCTGGCCGTCAGCACATAGTGTAACGGCCAGAGCTTTTCTCTTTACCGTTTGATATTTACGGTGAAATCTCCGGTTTCAGCTTTAGAAAGCGGTGTCAACAGCGATAGCGCCGCTGATGATGTCGGCCTGAGCCTGTTCCATAGCTGCGATTACTTCGTCACCGAGAACAGTCTTGGTGGTATCGGTGATGGAGAAGCTTACGCCGCCTTCAGCAAGACCGAGGGTCTCGTTAGAGCCGTAGGGGCAGGTGCCTTCCAGATGGAGGCCGGCAGCACGCAGGAAAGCGTTGTTAACATTCTTCTGCATGGAGGTGATGGTGTGAGCAGCCTTTTCGGTTTCGCCGATGGACTCCCAATATGCACCCTGGTTGCCGTCAACGCCTACTACATAGTAGCCGTCGCCCATCTCTACAACAGCGTCAAATGCGCCGAGGCCGCAGTTGCCGCAGCAGGAGAATACTACATCGTAGCCCTGCTGATAGAGACCGAGGGAGATGTCCTTACCGATGGAAACATCGTCAAAGCTCTGAGTCCAGCTTACGTTAACGTCGGCATCGGGGTTAACAGCCTTTGCGCCCTGAGTGTAACCTACTGCAAAGTCCTGCAGAACGGTGTTCTCATAGCCGCCCATGAATGCAACCTTACCGGTCTTGGAAATGCTGGCAGCAGCCATACCTACCAGGTAGGAACCTTCGTTCTGAGCGAAGAGCATGCCGTATGCATTTTCTGCGGGGTTGGCTTCAAAGTCCCACTGCTCGTCGAAGAACCAAATCTTGGTGTCAGGATATTCTGCAGCGATCTTTGCAGCGGTAGCAGCCATATCCCAGGTACCCATTACGATGATATCCCAGCCTTCGGAAGCGATATCCATAGCGGAGGACTCCCATACGGAGGAATCATAGGACATTTCACGAACTTCAGTATAGAACTTGTCGCCATACTGCTCGTTGATCATGTCAAGGCCTTCCTTACCGGAATCGAAGAAGGACTTGTCACCCAGAGTACCGTTGATGATGTAAACCAGACGAATCTTTCCATCGTCAGCAGCCTCAGCTGCGGGTTCCTTGGCACAGCCTGCAAAGGCCAGTACCATTGCCAGTACCATCAGGACAGCAATCAGTTTCTTCATTGTGTTTCTCCTTTCAAATTTGCGCCCGTTTCGGGCATTATAACATCCGGTTTCCGGATATTAGCGTAAGGTTATTCTGCCAGAGTTCTGGCGACGTTCGCGGTGCGCTCGGAAAGCTTCCTGATGCTCAGCACCCTCATGCCGCGAACGTAGGTATCCAGCTTGTCCCCGATGGGATCTTTCCAATAGGAAGGAATGGCATCAAGGCCGAATATGGTGCCCCATACCGTCATTATCTGGGCGGCGTTGCAGTCAACGTCCTGTCCGCACATGCCGCAAACCTCAAGGGTGCGGGTAAAGTCGCCTTCGCCGAACCACAGGGCAACCACCTCTGCGGCGGCGTTGGGATAGCTGTGTACCCAGTTATAGCGCTCAACCTTCTTTTCGCAGGGCTTCCATGCGTCTTTCCAGTTGTCGCTTTCCCTGCAGCGGTCAAGGGCAAACTTGACTATGCTGTAATACTCGGTATCCGAAGGGATAAGGGCAATGGCTTTTTCCACCAGAGTCTTTATGTCCTTCTCATAGAAAGCCATGGAACAAAGCACAGCATTGAATACCTCGCCCAGTATGCCGTTGTGGTAATGGGAGATCTCAGCATCCTGCCATGCGGCCCTTGCGGCCTCACGGGGATTGCCGGGATACAGCTGGCCAAGTATCACGCCGCGCATCTGAGCGCCTATCCACTCCCGGTAGGGGTTGTTGAAGCGGCCGCTTTCGGGCGGCAGTATGCCGCAGCGCAGATTGCGCAGAGCCATATCCTCTGCGGACCAGCCAAAGCCTATGCGAGCCAGCCATTCGTCGGCGATATCATGGCTGCTGGTAGCCTTGCCGTTCTTTTCGTATGCACAAAGCAGCGCAAGCTCATAGGTGATGTCGTCGTTGTAGGTATTGGGCTTGCGGAGGTATTTGTCGATGCGGTTGTATGCCTTGAGGATGTTATCGGTCTTGTAGCCTTCAAGGCAGGTGCCGTATGCGCCGCCGATTATCTGGCACAGCCAGCCGGCATGGATGCGGTTCATAAGGTCGTCCCCCATGTCCACCTTTACTGGTTCGGGGAAGGACACGGCCTTTTCATATTCTTCAAAGGTTTCGTAAAAATTGAAATTCCAATAATCGGAGGTTTCGTCCTTTACCGCATTGCGGCAGCCTTCAAAGAGGGCATAGGTTGCCCTGTGAAGACCGGAGATATCGTCCTCGGTAACGGCGCGGAAGCCCGCCAGCAGCAGCTGCTCCGCATTTGGAACGATGGTACCCTGATTTTCCTGAGCCTGTATGGCCGCAACGGCCATGGTATCCCGCGCCAGAGAGCCGGGTACGCGAGAGCCCCAGTAAATCTTGATGGCTGCATCCAGACGCTCTTCCACGGAATTGGTCTGTTCTTCCCAGAGGACCTCGTTGTCATCCTCGAGCCTGACGGGAATCTGGCTTTCAATGGACATTTTTTCGATTTCCCACGCCCGCATTAATGCGACCTCCGTTTGTAATTTTTATTGATGTTTGATTCGAATGGACATAAATCGGATATCTTACTATGATTATTACCTATATATTTTGCATTATTTTCATTGTAAAGTCAAGTCCGGCCGGCCGGGAACAAGCCTGTTGGTTTTCTCATGTTTTTTCTTGTTTTTCCTGTGTTTTTGCCTCCGGTTCAAAATCGCAGAACAGAAAAAGGGCGGTATATTTTTTCTGATGCCGTGTATATTCAAAACAAATCCGCACACATCATGTAAAATTATGAAACATAAACTCATCGGGTTGCATTGTTGTTTCTGAAATAAAAACACTTGTATTTATTTCGCATACATCGTATAATCAATCCATTGTTGTGATAATACATGGAGGTTCACCTATGAAATACACCTGCACCCGCGACAGCGCCGTTTCCGTATCCGCATCCAAGGCCATACTTACCGGCATATCCCCCGACGGCGGCCTGTTTCTGCCCGAAAGCTTTCCCGCTTTCTCCGCCGAGGATATCTCCGCCATGGCAAAGCTCAATTACGCCGGCCGCGCCGCAATGGTAATGGGCAGATTTCTTGCCGATTTCTCCGCTCAGGAGCTGGAGCGCTACACCAATGCCGCATACGCAGCCGACCGCTTTGGCGAAAACACCGCACCCGTGGTAAAAATCGGCGATTCCGCATACATTCTGGAGCTGTTCCACGGCCCCACCTCCGCATTCAAGGATTTCGCCCTGCAGATACTTCCCTATCTTCTCACCGCATCCGCAAGGAAAAACGGCGTAAATGAAGATATCGTAATACTGGTTGCCACATCCGGCGATACCGGCAAGGCTGCCCTTGAAGGCTTTGCAGACGTTGAGGGCACCAAGATATGCGTATTTTACCCCAACGGCGGCACCAGCCCCATCCAGAAGCTGCAGATGACTACCCAGAAGGGCGAAAACGTTCTGGTAACCGCCGTTGACGGCAACTTTGACGATGCACAGACCGGCGTAAAGGCCATATTCACCGATGCAGACTACAATGCAGAGCTGCTGAAATCCGGCCTGCGCCTTTCCTCCGCAAACTCCATCAACTGGGGCAGGCTTGTTCCTCAGGTTGCCTATTACTTCTCCGCATACTGCGACCTTGTAAATTCCGGCTCTGTTGCCCTTGGCGATAAGATCAACATCTGCGTGCCCACAGGCAACTTCGGCAACATACTTGCCGCCCGCATCGCAGAGATATGCGGCCTGCCTGTAAACCGCTTTATCTGCGCATCCAACAGCAACAACGTGCTGACGGACTTTATCTCCACCGGCGTATACGACCGCAACCGCCCCTTCTTCCTCACCACCTCCCCCTCCATGGATATACTCATCTCCTCCAATCTGGAGAGGCTGCTGTATATGGAGTGCGGCAATTCCGAGGAGGTAAAGGGCTATATGGCCTCCCTTGCAAAGGAAGGCAAATATCAGGTAAGCGATGCCCTCAAGGCCGCCATACAGGCCCGATTCGACTGCGGCTATGCAGACGACGCAATGGCTGCCGATACTATAAAGGAGGTATTTGCAGACAAGGGCTACCTTGCAGACCCACACACCGCCGTAGCCATAAACGTATACGAGGGCTATAAGGCCCGCACCGGCGACGATACCCCCACCGTTATCGCCTCAACTGCCAGCCCCCTCAAGTTCCCCCTCAGCGTGCTCAAGGCGCTGGATGCAGACTGCTCCGGCGAAGAATTTGACCTGCTGAACAGAGTTGCCGAGATTTCCGGCCTCAATCCTCCCGCCGCCCTTGCAAACCTTAAAAATGCACAGGAGCGCTTCACCGGCTCCATTCCCCCCGCCAATATGCGCAGCTTCCTCTCGGAAGGCTTTATGGGTTAATTGTTGATTTAAAGAAAGGATATGCCTATGAAATACATCGTACTGCTCTGCGACGGCATGGCCGACAGGCCGATACCCGAACTCGGCAACAAAACCCCCATGGAAGTGGCTTATAAGCCCAATATGGATGCCCTTGCAAGCCGCGGCGTATGCGGCACCGCCCGCACCATACCCGAGGGCATGCATCCCCAGTCCGATATAGCAAACCTTGCTGTAATGGGCTATGACCCCGCCATATACTATCGGGGCCGCTCTCCCCTGGAAGCTGTCAGCATGGGCATAGACCTCGGCCCCAATGACATTGCCATACGCTGCAATATCTCCACCGTATCCGATGAGGAGGACTATAATGACAAGACCATGATAGACTACTCCTCCGACGAGATATCCACCGAGGAAGCCAGAGAGCTGGTTGAGCACGTGGCACAGCACCTGAACACGGAAGATATGAAGCTTTACACCGGCATAAGCTATCGTCACTGTCTGGTGATAAAGGACGCTCAGGTTGGCACCGACCTTACCCCTCCCCATGATATAACCGGCAAGCCTGTCCGCGGCTGTTTGCCCAAGGGCCGCTACGGCGAAAGGCTTACAAAGTTCATGCTGGATTCCCATGAGCTGCTGAAAAATCACCCCGTAAACCTTGAGCGCATTGCAAAGGGCGAAAATCCCGCCAATACCTGCTGGTTCTGGGGAGAAGGCACAAAGCCCGCCCTTGCCCCCTTTGAGGAGCTCTACGGCCTTAAGGGCGGCGTGGTATGCGCCGTTGACCTTATCAAGGGCCTTGGCATTTGCGCCGGAATGAAAGTTCCCTTCGTTGAGGGCGCAACCGGCGCCAAGCGCACCGACTTTGCTGCAAAGGGCAGAGCAGCCCTTGAGCTGCTCAAGTCGGATGTGGATTTCGTATACATCCACGTGGAAGCCCCCGATGAAAGCGGACACGCCGGCGACGTGCAGTGCAAAATTGATGCCATCGAGGCTATAGACAAACACATCCTGGGCTATCTTGAGGAAGGCCTCAAGGCCGCAGGCGAGGATTACGCTATAATGCTGCTGCCCGACCATCCCACCCCCATCGAGATACGCACCCACTCCACAGACCCTGTGCCCTTTGTGCTGTACAGAAGCGACGCTGAGCGTCAGGGCCCCGCAGTTTATACCGAAGCCTCTGCCGCAGCCTGCGGTTTCCATGTGGAGGAGGGCTATACCCTGATGAAGAAATTCACCGGACTGGAGTTTTAGGAGGCTGCCTATGCAGAGCAATTATCTTATCGTGGATAAAAGAATACTGCCCGATTACTACGAAAAGGTGGTAGAGGCCCGCAATATGCTCCGCGAAGGCAGGGTCCATGAGGTAAGCGAAGCGGTAAAGCTTGTGGGCATATCCCGCAGCACCTATTACAAATACAAGGACTACATCTTCTCTCCCAGCAACGATACCGCCTGTAAGAAGGCCGTATTCTCCATGATGCTGTCCCACGAGCAGGGCATACTCAGCGAGGTGCTCAACGGCTTTTCCGGCATGGGCGCAAACATACTTACCATCACCCAGAGCCTGCCCATTCACGGCATAGCAAGCGTAGTGCTGTCTGTGGATATGACCAACATATCCATGACCACCGAAGCTATCGTGGCCCAGCTGCTCACCCTGAAGGGCGTACGCAGCGCAAAGCTGGTTGCAATAGAATAAATCAGCATCCATACAGAAATAAAGGAGGTTGCCATGATAACCCTGTTCAACAGGCGCGAGCTTATAACCACCTTCAGCATGGACGCTCAGGCCAATGTCCGCAGCATCCTTTCGCAAAACGGCATAGATTACCGTATAAAGACCGGCAGCCATTCTTCAGGAATGTATACAAGAGGGCGCGCAGGTTCTTACGGGCAAAACCCCGATTTTGCCTGTCAGTACACAATATACGTTCACCGCAATGACTACGAAAAATCCCAATATCTTATAAGCAGATGACCGCATTACACCCTGAGGCCGCTCCATTGGAGCGGCCTTTGTGCTGTAACAGTATGCATATATGTGGAATATCATATTATGTGTTATTCCATTTAAAAGCATCGGAGGCAAACAATATGAAAAAAAGGCTGTGCGATATTTCTCCCGGCAATGCTGCCGTGGTATCGGATATGTATGCTGAAGGAAGCATCAGAAGGCGGCTGAGGGACATCGGCCTTGTGGAAGGTACCCATGTGGAATGCCTTATGAAAAGCCCTCTGGGGGACCCCACCGCATACCTCATCAAGGGCGCTGTCATTGCCCTCAGGCAAGAGGATGCGGCCTCCGTGGCAGTTGAGGAAATATAGCATGCAGGATGTTATCACCATCGCCCTCATGGGCAACCCCAACGTGGGCAAAAGTACCCTGTTCAACAGCCTTACAGGCATGCGTCAGCATACCGGCAACTGGCCCGGCAAAACCGTATCGATGGCGGAGGGCTTCTTCAGCCACAATGGGCAGGATTACCGCATGATAGATCTGCCCGGCTGCTATTCCCTTGCCGCCCGCTCCGGAGAGGAGGAAGTAACCCGGGACTACATGCTGTCGGATCAGGCAGACCTTACCATAGTGGTATGCGACGCCACCTGCCTTGAGCGCAACCTGATCCTGGTTCTGCAAACGCTGGAGATCACCGACAGGGTTCTGGTTTGCGTCAACCTTATGGACGAAGCGAAGCGCAAAGGAATCGATATCGACATCCCCCGCCTTGCCCATAAGCTGGGTGTGCCGGTTATCGGCCTCACCGCCCGCGCAAAAAACAGTCCCGCCATCATTCTGCCTGCCATTGAAAAAGCGCTGAAAGCCGAAAACGCACCCCTGCGTCCCCAATACCCCGCGGCCATTCAGGACGCGGTAAACAAGCTTACCCCCTTCATATCAGAGCGGGACAAAGCACGGCGAAAATACGCCGCCCTTCGCCTGCTGGATGGCACAAATTACCCGGGAAATGACGATTTTGCGCTAAAAAATCAGCTTGAAAACGTGCGAAAAGAGCTGCTTAAAAACGGGCTGGATATTCAGGGGATAAACGACACAATAACCCTTGTATTCTCTGAATTATCCTATTCTATATGTCAACATACCATATGTCGACAGAATTCGTCATTTTCCAGAGATAGGCGCATAGATAAGCTGCTTACCGGCCCCGTCGTTGGTTTTCCTGCCATGCTGTGCCTTTTGCTGGGCATACTTTGGCTCACCATCGTGGGTGCCAACTATCCTTCCCGGCTTTTGAGCGCGCTGCTGTTCGGTCTGCAGGATAAGCTGATGGAGCTTTGCCAGGGCACCTCCCTGCCCCCATGGCTGTACGAGATGCTGCTGCTCGGAGTTTATCGGGTGGTGGCATGGGTGGTGGCGGTCATGCTGCCCCCAATGGCAATATTCTTCCCCTTATTCACCCTGCTGGAAGATTTGGGCTATCTCCCCCGCATAGCCTTCAATCTGGACAGGTGCTTTAAGGCATGCCACGCCTGCGGCAAACAGGCACTTACCATGTGCATGGGGTTTGGATGCAACGCCGTGGGCATTACAGGCTGCCGCATAATCGATTCGCCCAGAGAGCGGCTCATTGCTGTTATCACCAACAGCTTTGTGCCATGCAACGGCCGCTTCCCTACCCTTATCGCAGTGATATCCATGTTCTTTGTATCCTCCGCGGGCGGCGCAGAGGCATCGCTGACCTCCGCGTTATTGCTCACAGGCGTAATTGTCCTTGGAATCGCCATGACCTTTGTGGTTTCCCGCCTGCTGTCCGCAACCATACTGAAGGGACTGCCCTCCTCCTTCACCCTTGAGCTGCCCCCATACCGTCCGCCTCAGGTGGGAAAGGTAATAGTCCGCTCCATGCTGGACAGGACGGTATTCGTGCTGGGCAGAGCGGTATGCACCGCCGCTCCCGCGGGGCTTATCATATGGCTGATGGCAAATGTGCAGATAAGCGGCGCATCCATTCTCAGCATAAGCGCGAATTTTCTGGATCCCCTTGGGAGGCTGCTGGGGCTGGATGGTGTAATTCTTCTGGCCTTTATACTGGGCTTCCCCGCAAATGAGATAGTTATCCCGGTTATGCTGATGGCATATACGGCACAAAGCACCCTCATGGACTATGCCAGCCTTGACCAGCTGAGAATTTTGCTGGTGCAAAACGGCTGGACCTGGACCACCGCAGTATCCATGCTGCTGTTTTCCCTGATGCATTGGCCCTGTGCCACTTCCTGCCTCACGGTAAAAAAAGAGACCGGAAGCCTCAAATGGACTCTGGTCTCCATACTTACGCCCGCCATTGCTGGCATGACGTTATGCTTAATATTTAATTTGGCGGTAAGGCTGCTTACACCCTGACCACATAGCCTTCCTTGCGGGGTCTTGCTTCGGGGTGGGGGCAATCGGGATAGCCCAGTATGCAGTTGCCTACGCCGGTGTATTTGTCATCAATGCCCCATGCCCTCAACATCTCCCTGCCCTCCCGGGTTTCGAACACTTCTTTTGCGCGGTTTATCCAGCAGGAGCCAAGGCCAAGGCTGTATGCGGCATTCATAAGATTGCCCATTACAAGGCAGCCGTCTGCAAAGCCGTTGTAGTTTTCGCTATCGGCCAGCACTATAACCACCGTGGGTGCACCGTAGAAGGGATCCGCATCCGTCTGTCCCATTACGGCGGCATTCATGCGGGAAAGCTTTGCTATGGTTTCGGCATCCTGCACCACCACCATCAGAGGGGACTGCTGATTCATGCCTGTGGGGGCAAAGGTACCCGCCTCAAGCACCAGATTCAGCTCCTCATCAGTTATCTGCTCTGCCTTGTATTTGCGGATGCTGCGCCTGTTCTTCAGCGCATCCAATACTGCATTTGTCATAAGCTTCCTCCTTATCTGTTGATCACATTTACCTGTATGCCCTCAAGGACATCCAGTGCCTTACGGTTCATTTCGCCGTCATGGGATGCGGTAAGAGCTGCATTTACGGTTACCTGTGCCTCAGGCAGGGCGGTCTTGAGAATGGCCGCGTTGGTCATGACGCAAATATTGGACACAAGGCCAACCAGCTCGATCTCGTCATATGCGCCTTCAATAGCAAACTCGCCCAGAGCCATGCTGCCGAAGGTGGGCTTGTCGATTATCTCGTCGCCTTCCCGCACCTGCTTTGCGGTTTCGCCGTATATTTCCCAGCCATGGGTGCCCTTTATGCAGTGCACCACCGGCAGTTTTTTGCCTTCCTGTGTTTCAAGGTAATCCTGATAGTGAGTATCCCTTGTAAAGGCCACATCGTGGCCCTCTGCCCTGTATTGCTGTATGCGCTCCACAATAGGGCCATCCAGCTTTTCTGCGCCCTCAAAGCCAAGGGAGCCGTCTACAAAGTCATTCTGATAATCAATAACAACCAGCAGTTTTTTCATGTTCGCTCCTCCTCTGATGCTGTATTACATTACGGCGGTGACGGCGCACCATACAAGGGATGCGGCCATTATCACGCTGAATATCTTGATATGCTGCTTGTACACCCTGCGTATCGCGCTGCCGAATGCGGCCCAGAGAAGGGTGCTTACAACCATGGCGGCAAATGCGATAAGGGTGCCGATTATGATTGCCCTGAAGGAAGTATCGTAGGGCACAACGTATATGGAAAACAGGCTGAGGGCAAATACCCAGCTCTTTATATTGAGGCACTGCAGCAGTATGCCGCTCTTGTAGGTGGATTCTCCGCCCTGTATACCGTCGTCCTGCTCGGGCTGCTGCTGTTTGAATCCCTCCAGCAGCATATGCAGCGCAAGGTAAAGCATATATGCGGCGCCTATCCATTTTACATAGGGAACCGCGGCAGGTATGGCTTCCGCCAATACAAGATTAAGTCCGCCGCACAGCAGCATTTTTACTGTAAAGCCCGTGGCGCTGCCTATCATGAACTTTCTTGCGCCCCTAAATCCGTAATGGGCAGAAAGATACATTGACATTATGTTGTTTGGTCCGGGAGTGATGCACGCTACCAGAACGTATACCAGCATAGGCGCATAATTCATATGGAATATTCTCCTGAAAGCACAGTTATTTAATATATTATACCACATACCGCAACGAATAAAAGTATTTATGATATTCCGCCTGCAATATGCACAAATTCCGCTAAAAAAAATGTTGACATATTCATCAAAAGCTGTATAATGGAATGCGTAGCTTATGTGCTCGGTTCGTCTAGTGGCCTAGGACACCGCCCTCTCACGGCGGGAACAGGGGTTCGACTCCCCTACCGGGTGCCAGAAAGCCCCCAATATTGGGGGCTTTTTTGATGTTTGGGTGTAATATGGGTGTAGCTGCAAGCCTTCCCCTTGAGGAAAAGGCTTGCATATCGCTGTTATCCGTTGCATAAAGGCTCCCCTGTCATGGGGAGCCTTTGTATTATCTGTATTACATTATGTCGTCATCCACTCCGTCAAAGTCGCCGTCATCCGCCATCATGTATTCCCGGCCGGCGATGCGCTTTTCGGTGCGCTCTTTTTCAACCAGATCGCTGAGCAGCTCTTTGAATTCCCGGGAGTTCTTTACCCGTTTTACATCCATTTCGGGGGTGGTTTTATCGGCAGTGCAGAGATGCACAGTGCCAAGGCCCCACATTCTCTGGCCCAATGGACGCTTGAGGGTTATATCCAGTATGCGGTACAGGCGTATTTCCTCCTCCTTGCGGTTGAGGAAGCCGGTATCGATTATGAGCTTTTCCTCGGTAAGGTAATAGCGGGTAAAGGTCCAGGGCAGTCCGAAGATTATGCGCTTTCTGTCCTTCCAAACGTAGTTTTGTTCCATGTACATTCTCCTTTTCCCCTTATTTCTGCTTCTATATTATAACATATCGCCGCCAAAAGAAAAGCGCACTGCCTGCCGCAGGCAATGTGTTTTCATTTTGTTTGCAATGGCTATAAATCAGGTACACAAACAGAGAATTGACAAGGCGGCTCTGCAGCCTTGATCATCCTCTGTCCGTTACCTTTGCAGGAATCCCAATAAGGTCAAAGTCCCAAATGGGCTGAGCAAAATGAACATTGAGAAAAAACTGCGCCAAGCCGATAGCAAAAAGGTGCACACCGGTTTACTTATTTCAGGGAAAGCAAGGCGGCTGACAGAAAATCAGTATGTCTCAATCCGCCGGACTTTAAGTACTTTTATTTTTTGCTGAAAACAGAATTAAGATTTATGGGCGGCTGAGGATGCAGCGCAGCCTTTGGCAGCGGCGAGGAATGATCATAGTTTATATTATAGTATGGATCGCCCCTTACCAGCGTTTCCCTGACCGCATCGTAATACCGCTGCATATCCTTCTCGCTTGCCTCCTGTATGCTGAGGGGCGAAGCATATGACTTTATCAGCACTTTGGGCGTATATACGCTTGCATAGCCCCGCCCCGCCATCCTGAGGCACAGTTCCGTATCAAATCCCGCTTCCTCAAAGCTCTCGTCAAAGCAGCCCACATTGAAGAAAGTTTCCATGCGGACCATCATGCAAATGGAGCTTAATCCTGAGACCCGCCGCGTTGTGCGGGCAAAGGTCAGCTTGCGCTCATCTCCCCTGTCATCCCCGCAGCCGCAGTAAGGAGAACCACGCCAGCCCTGCATACCTATAACATCTCCGCAGTGCAGCATCCGCCCTTCCGCCGAAATAATCCTCGGGCCCGCCGCACCGACGCTCTTTCGCATTGTCTGAGCGAGCAGGTCGCCTATCCAGTTATGGCTGAGGATCTCTGCGGTGCTTTGCATAAATACCGCCACGTCCGCATTTGCCTCGGATGCGGCGGAATTAAGCAGCGCAGGCATTCCAACGTCCCCTCCGTAATATACCTTTGCCGCATGATTTCGCTCCAGAATATCGTAATACCGTAATGTACGGCTGTCTGTGCTGCCCCTGTCCGCAATTATTATGGAGGTCTTTTGCTGTCCGAGCGTATCGTCTATGCTCATCAGCAGCCTGAGCAGCGGCTCACAGCTGTTTTTATTGCTTATTATCACAGCCACTCCCGGCTGCTTTACCGCCGCCTCCACTCTGAAGCTCCCCTGCCATTCCCCCGGCATAACATAGCTGCCTCTGCCTGCGGCCTGCTCCACATGGCGGCGTGCATCAGGCGAAGGCTGCAAATGCTCTCCGCAGGTATACAGCACCTTAGGAATATGATATGGGGATTCTGCCCTTTTCAGGCACCGCAGATTATAGCCGTATCTGTCGCTGCCGGTATATTCCCTTATGCCCCCGGCTTCATTGAACAGCCTGCGGCTCACAGCAACACCGCTGCCCAGCATATCGTAGGAAAGCTGGGTTATCATATCCGGCTCCGGCTTGAAGGCCGGGCTTTGCCGTCCGTTCTGCCCCCATCTGTCCTCATCGCAGTATATAAGGTCGTGTTTTTCTGCGCTTACGGCATAATGGTACAGCGCATCCGGAGCAAGGGTATCCCCGGCCTGCATGTACATTATAAATTCCCAGTTGCCCTCCTCCGGCCCGTCTGTGATCTCCCGGCGCGAGTAGGTCTGATCTGCTATGGAGTCCTTTGTGCGCCGGATATCCTCCGGACTTTTGCCCTTCTCCATTATGACAATTGCAAATACCGGCAGGCCCTTTGTGTCCGCCTGCCGCTGCAGAGTCAATGTTTGTGCGGAAGGAGTATTTTCATTTAAATATGTATGATATTCCTGCTCTTCATGGGACAAAGCGCTCCCGGGCTTATCGCCCAGGAGCGCTTTCAATGCGGTATAAAGTTTTGTATTGCTCCTGCTCATAGCAGAAGTTTGCCCATTATGCATACAGAAAATGCATCGATATTACAGCTTCTCCAAAGCATCCTCGTTCTGTATGCCGCGGCATGAGCCTATGATGCATTCCATCATGGCTTCGGCGTAGGCGCAGTAATGCTTATTTTTGCAGTTTTCCCTGCAGTTTGCCTTTACCTGCATTTCGCGGTTTTGGTTTTTTACGGCTATATGGCCCTGCTGCTTTATATGGCCTATGGCCCTGGCCGTATCCATGCGCTTTTCAAAGAGGGCGATAAGCTCCGCATCAATACGGTCTATCTCCCCGCGCAGTTCCTCTATCCGTTGTTCCGGGGATTTCTCCATAAGTTATACCTTCTCAGGCTCCTCTACGGTTTCGTCCACAAGAGTGATGGTCTTTATGCGCATATCCATCTTGGGCCTGTCGCGGAAATCCGTGGGCACGGCGGCGATCTCATTTACGATATCCATGCCTTCCACCACCTTGCCGAATGCGGCATACTGGCCATCCAGATGGGGAGAATCTGCGTGCATGATGAAGAACTGGGAGCCTGCGCTGTCGGGATGCATGGCCCTTGCCATGGAAATAACGCCCTTCTTATGGCGAAGGGGATTATTAAAGCCGTTCATGGCAAATTCGCCCTTGATATGATAACCGGGGCCGCCCATGCCGGTACCGTCGGGGCAGCCGCCCTGGATCATAAAGCCGGGGATAACTCTGTGGAAAATAAGGCCGTTGTAAAAGCCCTTGTCTGCAAGGTACTTAAAGTTTTTAACGGTATTGGGGGCAGCTTCCGGATCCAGCTCCAGCTTAATAAGGCCGCCGCCTTCCATTTCGATGATTACCATATTATAGTCTCCTTTGCGGTGCTGTTTTTTTCATTATAACATCATAGCGCCGCCATTGCCACAGTAGCCCCTATTTTCTTAGGGTAACCAATATAATCCGAACCGCGGTTTTAACGGCCATATGACATGACATAGCTGCGTCATCCTCGGTCAGAAGACAACCAGTATTCTTCCCTCGATCTTCCTTGCTCTGCCATGCCCCATGGCCGCTAAAACTCCACAGGACCAAAAGCGGTGAAATTGGATGAGATTCAAGGCGACGGAGTGCAGGAATAGCGGTGCTATTTCAAGCGACGGCAACGCAGAAGCTCGCCAATTTCACCGCTTTTGGCGGGGTTCGAATTACATTGGTTACCCTACCCTGCGGCACATGATGCATTCCGTCATCACCGCAATAAACTCCCCGGTGGTAGGTACGCAGCCGGTTTCATAGGCCCCGAACAGTTCCTTTAGCATATCGGTATTGCCGCTTTCCCAGGTCCTTCGTATGGCAAAGCGTATGCACCTTTCCACCGCTGCCCGGGACACTCCATACCTTTCCATCACCGCCGGATACAGTCCCCCTGAAATATTGTACATCGTCTCGGGCTGTTCCTGCGTTTTCTGCAGCATAAGCAGCATATATGCGTAGCCCTTGTATTTCGGATGCATGCCCACTTTTCTAAGCAGGTTTGCCGCATTCTTCAAGCATCGCATATGTATCCCCTCCCCAACGGACAACATTATTTACAGTATTGCGATTTTCCTCAAAAAAGAGGCGTGTTCTGATATTAGCCCTGCCTTTTTGGCCGTGCAAGAGAATCGACATAATATGGCAAAATGCGGCTTTTATCGTCTTTTTCAGCCGGAGCTATTCAGCAGAGATTTTTATGATAAAAGCTCATGCATGAAATTTATTCATGCATAGCACAAGAAATCACCATGCATTAAATATCCCCATAGACTTGAATCGGCATATTTATATGACTATAATGAATATAAATGTATGTTATGTTTATCACATAATCGCACAAATTAACTGAAAGCCCATTCCTTGTTTGTATAGGTTTTTCATATTTCACCTCTTCGCCCATAGCTGCGATTCATATATCTTTGTTATAAACAATATAAATCGTCAAAAATGCAGATAATTTTTTGCATATGTATTTTGCATATATCCTCGTCAGGTTAGTGCTTTGTGCCTGAATATATTTTTATTGATTCATCCAATATTTTTTACAGAAAGAAGGTTGATTTATGAGCACTCAAACCGAATCCAAACAGCAATGGGGAAGCAGAATGGGCTTCCTGCTGGCATGCCTTGGCATGTGCATAGGTACCGGTAACGTATGGCGTTTCCCCCGCGTATGCGCAGCAAACGGCGGCGGCTCCTTTGTTATCGCATGGACAGTAGCCATGCTGATATTCGCAGTACCTCTGCTTATGAACGAAATGGTAATGGGCAAAACCAGCCGTCTGGGCAACCTTGGCGCCTTCCGCGACATGGGCGGCAAGAAAACCACATGGATGGGCTTCTTCGTAATTATGACCTGTCTGGGCATAGCCTCTTACTATTCCGTACTTAACGGCTACTGCTTCCGCTACGGCGTATCCTCCCTTATCAGCCGTCCTCTCAACCTGACAGTTGCCGAGGCAGAGGGCATCTGGAACGCCTTCCTTGACAACAAGCTGGTTGTTATTCTGGGACACACCGTCAGCATGGGCATTGGCTTCTTCGTACTGTACAAGGGCGTTGCAGCCGGTATCGAAAAGGTATGTAAGGTACTCATTCCTCTTATCTTCGTAGTTCTTATCGGCATGGCTATCTACGCCTGCTGCCTCCCCGGCGCCGGCGCAGGTATCGAATATCTGTTCCACATTGACATGGCTGACCTGCTCGACCCCAACACCTGGCTGCAGGCCTTCACTCAGGCCGCATGGTCCACCGGCGCAGGCTGGGGTATGGTAACCGTATACTCCGTATACACCAGCCAGAAGGAAGACATCCCCAACAACTGCCTTATGATGGGTATGGGCGACAACCTTGGCGCCATCATTGCAGGTATGCTGGTAATCCCCGCCATTTTTGCCCTCTCCCCCACCCCCGATGCAGCCTATGAGGCCTGCGGTCAGGGCAACTTCGGCATCACCTTCATCTACATGTATCAGCTGTTCAGCACCTTCCAGGGCGGCTGGATCCTGTCCGGTCTGTTCTTCATCACCCTGGCCATGGCAGCGGTTACCTCCCTGTTCAACATGCTTGAGGTTGGCGTATGCAACCTTGTAGACCTTGGCATGAAGCGCAAGAACGCCGTTGCAGCCATCTGCGGCTTCTGCTATGTAGTAGGTATTTTCTCCTGCCTCAACATCAACTTCCTGATGAATCAGGACTGGGTATGGGGTCTGGCACTGCTCATCTCCGGCCTGATGTACGGCTATGTAATGCTTAAGAACGGCACCGAAAAGATCCGCGTCAACTGCATCAACGCAGACGGATGCGACTTTGAGATCCCCAAGTGGTATTACAACTTCTCCATGAAGCTGGTTCCCATCTTTGTTATCATCATGGTAGCCTGGTGGTGCATCCAGTCCGTCGGCTGGTATCCGGATTCCTGGTGGAAGATTACCGAAATCGAAAACCTCGGCACCGTTGTATTCCAGTTCGGCCTTGTAGCCATCATCGGTCTCCTGCTGCAGAATTGGTTCAACCACAAGGTGGCGGCCGGTCCCATCACCAAACAGGACTAAAAGGAGGTAAGCTAATATGTCAGCAAGCACATGGATTTTCATGATTCTTACCCTTGTATTTTACATTGGCGGCTTCGGCTACCTGTTCAACATCATGATACACGACGATAATAAATAATAATCCTCCTCAAAGTAAAAGGGCCATCTCGCCGGATGGTCCTTTTGCTTTGCAGAAAATCATATCAAAAGGGCCTCCCTCCGGGGAAGCCCTTTGTTTTTTATATTACCTGTTTGCCGGTGATATGCTCATACGCGTGAACGTACTTCAGTGCATTCAGGCGCTTTTCGCTGCGCAGCTCATAATGGTTGCCCGCATACATCAGCACCAGCTTTGCCTTGGCGCAAAGGCCTACGCCGTCCAGTTCCTCAAAGGGGAAGGTGTACCGGCCGAAGTTCATGCTGCCCTTCTCCAGCTGTACCCTGCCGGTGTATACCAGCTCTGTTCGGTGATCGGGAGTTATCTTATACAGCGAAACATCATCGTCGCCTATATCGCTGCCGCCGTTATCCAGATACTCACCCAGCTTTTTCTGCTGCCATTGGTTCCAGCAGGTGGTCCTTTGGAACTTTGTACCCTTCAGCAGGCCGTATTCATCGTATGTGGCCTGCATTCCGCAGCTGCAGAACAGCTTATCGTCCTTTGTGTAAAGGCCGCCGGTTTTTTCACATTCCGGGCAGAAATACAGGGTATGTTCCAATCCTTCCGCAAGGCGTTTGCCCTTAAAAGGCCTTGGGGCCTTTTCCTGCACATCGAATGAATCCTCGTAAATATCCCTGCAGATGGCTTCGTATATCTCCTCAGGCGACATCGCTGCCAGCTGTTCTTTGGTGTATACGTTTACCGCTTTGCCGCTCATGCCGCCCCGCCTGAGGGTATATGCCCAGCGGGGGGAGGTAAGATATCCTCCGTTCAGACGGTAAGTAACCAAAGCTGCGCCGCCTGCCTTCACCAGCTTGCCTGTGGAAGGAAGCACATGGCAGGTGCGTCCGTCATAGGAGCGGTTGCCCTCGGCGAATATGCAGATATTTTCGCCCCGCCTCAGCGCCCGTGTAATGCTCATTACGGTGGAGGAAGCAAGGCCTCCCTTCTGGCGGATTATGGGAGCCACGGCCCACATAAGCAGCCTTGCCGCCCAACCCTTCTGGAATATATGCTCGCTGCCCACAAAGCGCATGGGCCGCTTGCAGCTGGCCGCCACCATTATCATATCCACATTGGTATTGTGATTGGATATCACCAGATAATTGCCGTCAATTTCGGGCAACGGCTCGCTCTTGCAGCCATACCACCAATTTACCGGGGGATATACGATGGGACGCAGCAGGTTGTAAAAGAAGTCCGCCCGCTTAAGGTTAGGCTCCTTTTTGCTGTTATTGCTCATAGTTTTTTCTCCGGGGAAAAAGCTTATTTTCCCGTCATTATCTTAAGTATGGTCTTATCGGTCTGCCGCATGCCTTCGCTGGCAAGACGGCCCACGTTTACAACGGTCTGCTCCGGGTTTTCGCCAACGATACCGTCGCCGGGGCAGAACTTCTGATCGTTCACGCACATCTTATAGCCCAGTATGCCCGCATCCACCGCCGCGGCGATCTTTGCTGCGCAGGAGGGCTTTGCGCCGTCGCAGATGGTACCGGAAAGAATAGCAACGGCATTTACCACGGTCTGAGCGATAACATCAGCATCCGCTCCGTGGAGATATGCTATGGCAGCGCCTGCGCCGCAGCCTGCGCTGATTGCACCGCAGTATGCAGACAGCCTGCCTATGCCGGTCTTCTGGTGGATAGTGATAAGGTCGGATACCAGCAAGGCACGATAAAGCTGCTCCTGTGTTGCGCCAAGGTGCTTTGCATAGCGGATCACAGGCATGGAGGCAGTAATTCCCTGATTGCCTGAGCCGGATACTATGGTAACAGGCATTTCGCAGCCGCTCATGCGGGCATCCGAGCCTGCGGCGGCATATGCCTTTGCCTCGGTGCGGATGTCATTGCCGAATTCCTTAAGCAGCACGCTGCCGATGTTTGCGCCCCAGTTTCCGCGAAGGCCTTCCTCCGCGATGGCGGAATTGCAGTTTATCTGCCTGTCCAGCGTTTCTGCAACGCGGCTTACATCCACGGTATTGGCAAATTCCACTATATCTGCGATATTCAGTACGCTCTTATCCTGAAGATTGTCCTCTGCGGATTCCACAAGGGGCTTCTGCAGCAGAACATCGCCGTTCTTTTCCTCGTAAATAATATTGGAATGGTTGTTTGCAATGTGAACCACGGCCTTGTCGTCACCTGCATAGCCGGTAAGGCGGATATCCAGCATGCGGGGAGTTTCCGGGCAGCTGATGTCGATTTCAACGCTGTCCAGATATGCCTTGATATCCCCGTGCTTCTGTGCGGGAACAGCGGAAATGACCTGCAGAATCCTTTCGGTTTCTCCCGCAACTATGCCAACGGCTATTGCCGCCTTTATTCCCTTGAGGCCGCCGGTATTTGGCACTACAACGCTCTTTACGTTTTTAAGTATATTGCCGCTGACCTCGGCATACACCTTTTCGGGCTTTGCTCCCAGAATGTCCCTTAGCCTTGAGGCACAGTAGGCTATGGCGATAGGCTCCGTGCAGCCTGTTGCAAGCTGCAGTTCCTCCTTGAGTATTGCGATATAAGCGTCGGTTTTTGGGGCGTTAAGCATATCTTTCTACCTCCGTAAATATCAAAAACCGGGCCGGGAATATACCCCGGCCCGTGTTTTTATTCGATCTTGGTACCGCACTGGCTACAGAATTTAACGCCGGGTACAGCTTCTGCGCCACAACAACAACAAACCTTCTTTTCCTCTGCAGCAGAAACAGGCACCTCGATTTTGGTGCCGCACTGTTCGCAGAATTTTACACCCTCAGCTGCATTTGCGCCGCAATTGGGACATACTGCGCCTGCAGGCGCGGTATTTTCAGCAGGCTGAACCTCGGCAGCAGCCTGAGCCTTGGCCTGGTTTTCTTCCCTTATTGCGCTGATTTTTCCCTCTGCCTCGGCAATGCCTGCCTTGCGGGCATCAACGGCAGCAAAAAGAGCAGCCATATCCTCGGACTGATATGCACCCTGAGTGTATTTTTCGTATATCTTCTCGCCAAGCTGCTTATACAGCTCGGTCATTGCGGATTTTTCGCTTGCTATTTTGGCGTTCAGTTTGGTAATTTCTATTGCATCTCCGGTCTTTTCGCCAACGTTCTTGGCTATGGTGTTAAGCTTATCGAGAAGAGCCATAATTACTTACCTCCTGCTTGTAATCATATTCATGCTATTATATATTATCATATCACCAAATGCTCATATTCGCCATAGTTTTATATAAGAATTTAACAATTACAGTTTCCCGGTATCGTTTTTTGTGAATTTGACTGAAAAAATCATGAATGGTATAATTCTGTAATCAGCTAATCGTATAGTTTTTTGGAGGAAACATGCTTGTAGTTATAAAGGGTGCGGGCGATCTTGCAACAGGTATTGCTCAAAGACTGCGCCTTGCAAATATTCAGGTGGCCATGACGGACATAGAAAAACCCTCTGCAATACGCCGTACCGCCGCCTTTTCCGAAGCCATGTACAAAGGCACAGCAGCGGTTGAAGGCCTTACTGCCGTAAAGGCAGCCGACGCAGAACACGTCGCAAAAATACTTGCCGAAGGCAATATTCCGGTGCTGGCAGACCCCACAGCCGCCGAAGCCCTAAAGCTCACGCCTGACGTTGTGATAGATGCGATAATCGCCAAGCGCAACACCGGCACAGCCATGACCGACGCAAGGCTGGTGCTGGGCATAGGCCCCGGCTTTACGGTGGGCGTTGACTGCCACGCTGCAATAGAAACCAAGCGCGGCCATCACCTCGGCCGGGTATACTATGAGCAGGGTCAGAGCCCCATACCCAACACCGGCATCCCCGGCATGATCGCCGGCTACGGCGCAGAGCGGGTAATGCACTCCCCCGCAAGCGGCACATTCCACTGCCTCAGGGAAATCGGCGACACGGTAGCCGCAGGAGAGGTGGTTGCCACAGTGGGCGGCGAAAACGTCATCGCAGCAATTCCCGGCGTACTGCGGGGCCTGCTGCCTGAAGGTTTTGATACCCCCAAGGGCATGAAATGCGCCGACGTTGACCCCCGCTGCACCAAGGACCACTGCTTCACCGTATCCGACAAGGCAAGAGCCATCGGCGGCGGAGTGCTGGAGGCCATACTGGCTTTCGGGCTGCTGTAATAACAAAAATAATAAAAGCCAAGCTGAAAAATACAGCCTGGCTTTTTTGTTAGTATTGCGCACAGCAACGTGCCGTGTATGGATGCAGCTGATTATCTGTGCGATGAATTGGAGTTTATCGGACTAGTAATGCACCCTTGTAAATACCCCGATAAGAATCAGAATGATACCTGCAATCCTCACCCACAGCAATGTTCTTTTTGATACTTCAGCGCCATTTGGCAAAGCAGGATGAATAAGCCACAGCAGACCGCAAAGAGCAAAGCCAATGCTTCTGTAAAGCCAAAAATCAAATATTTCCGTAAGGATATTTGCTAAAATAATAATGACAACAGAAATGATCAGCTGTGCTTTATATGTCAATTTCATGCATCCGCCCTCCTTACTTAATCAAACAGCGGCTTCCAATTTTCTGCGTTATATGCCTCAAAGCACATTTCTATATGTTCTCTCGTTGTCTTGCCTTGGTCAAGGGGAGGCAGCTCGTCCAAAGAGAAATATCCCGAAGAAACAGTTTCAATATTTTCCTTAAATTCCCCCTCTATTGCCTTGCAGAGGAAAAACACGGTGCATATGCCGTAAGCCCGGGGCGGAATACAGTACTTTTTCCAATCCAGCAGGGCTATGACGGATTCCGCCGTCACCCTCAGTCCCGCTTCTTCCCATACTTCCTTTTCCACGCCTTCCTTTATGGAGCAATATACATCCACCCAGCCGCCGGGAAGGGTCCATTTGCCGTTGGATTCCTGCACCAGCAGTATTTTATCCCCATCAAACACAGCGGCTCTGCAGCCCAGCTTTGGGGTTTGATAGCCTGTTTCGCAGCAGAAAAGGTCCTTTACCTTTTCCACAGGCAGGCCGGAGCCCTCGGATACCATTTCCGCCGCAATATCCCGCACCCGCTCAAAGCGCTGTATATCAAACACATCCTTGCCGTAATACAGCCCCGCCTGAGCAATGCTCTGCAGCTCCACTGCCCATTTCAGCCATTTTTCATCCTGCATAGCGTTCCTCCCGGTATGACAAACGCCGCCCTTTGCTGTTTGGCGGCGCAGATAGTCATCAATATTATTCCACGTCGAATTTTATCTCGTCCGAACGCACATAGCCCAGCTTTTCTCTTGCGTATTGGATAAGGTAGGATTCGCTGCCGGTGTATTCTATCATATACTCCAGCCTGCCCATTTCTTCTTCCTGCCCGGCTATGGTTTCCTGAAGCTGAGCCTGTTCGGCGTATATAGCCCTCAGCTTGAGCTCCTGAGAGTACAGCACGACCGCAATTACAAGCACGGCAAGCAGGCCAACCACTACGGCAGCCCTTGCCCTTTTATTTTTTTTGCGGTGTTTTTTTGCCATTTGCGCCGTTTCCATAGGTATATTTACGATTATATCGTAATGCATCCCATTTATCGGCGCAACAGTTTTTTTGTAAACTTTTCCATGCCCAGCTTCAGCAGCCTGCCGGGAAAGCGGCGATACAGCAGTATTCCCAGACCCATTGCAATATAGATGTACAGCCTGAATGTGCCGCAGTTTATATACAGCATTGTCCCTGCGGCAATAACTGCGGCCATAGCGTAATACAAAAGGTCTATTGCGCCGATTATCCACGGGCTTTTGAAGGGGCTTCGCATCAATGCAAAAACATCGTATGCCGCTCCTATCACGATGCCGCAATACAGCGCCGCTCCGAAGGATGCCAGTTCCCCCAGCTGTCCCGGCTGAAAGGCAGTCATCTGAATATACGGCCAAACAGCGAGCCGCGCTCCTCCGCTTCCGCGTATTCCATAGCGGTTACCTCTCCCTCCAGCATTATCTGCCCCTCATCCAGATTCAGCTTTGTAATATGCAGGTCCGCTCCCTCGATGCGAAGCTCTCCTGCCTCTGTAAGCAGCTGAACGAATTGCTCATTAAAGCTGTCCACGTCCTTTACCCCGCTTACGCTCATAAGCCGTCTGTCGTCAATATGTATGGAATGGCTCCTCAGCCGTCCGCCTTCCAGCAATCTCTGATCCTGCATTTTCAGCATACCTCTCCCTCGTATTTTTTCGTAAAATTCTATGCTGAAAGCGGGCCTGTAATTCCACATTTTTGCATTTATAAAATATCGGTCAATTTCGCCGTTTACTCCCTTGACAGTTGATATTTTTGCGGATATTATTAGCATAAATAAATATGATTTTTCTATATCAGGCGTATTGTATTTGATCATTTCACAGGTTTCGCTTTTGCTGTTCCGCTCAGCCGACACACCCCAATGACCAAATTTTAAATATTATGTTTTGTTTTGCCAGTCCCTGGGCATACTATGTTCATGTGCCCCGACAGGAATAATTCAATGCGAATATAATTTTTATTTTTATAATACATGACCTATCGAAAGGAGTTATTTGTTCTGTGACTAGAGAAATGCTTCAGGAAAAAAGTTTAAATGACCTCAGGGAGATCGCCAAGCTTCAGGGCGTAAAATCCCTTACCAAATACCGCAAGAATGAACTTGTGGATATTATTATGAACGGAGGAGCCGCTCCTGAAGAGCCTGCCGGGGAAACTTCTGTGGCAGAAGCGCCTGCTCCCGTTCAGGAGTCTGCTGCCCCGGCAGCCGAAATGCCCCCAGAACAGATGCAGGATCCCATGGTTCAGCCCCGTAATCAGTATGTGCCCTCCTATCAGGGACAGAGCCGCCCCATGAACTATCAGCAGAATAATTACCGCAAGCCCTATCAGCAGCAGGGCTATCAGCAGCGTCAATACGGCTACAACAACCAAAACCGCTACCAGAATCACAACCGGGATTATTCCCAGGCAGGCTATCAGGCCAATTATCAGCAGGGCTATCAGTCATACAACCGGGACTACTCTCAGGCAGGCTATCAGGCCAATTATCAGCAGGGCTATCAGTCATACAACCGGGACTATGCCCAGACAAACTATCAGGCCTACGATCAGCAAAGCGACGAAGCCTACCGCCGTCCCGACAGGCCGGAGGGCTACTATAATAAAGAATACGGCACCAGTAATCCCGCCGTTCCCGGGCTCCTTGAGGGAGGCGAATGCGGCGACTGCGAAGGTGTACTGGAAGTACTGCCCGACGGCTACGGCTTCCTCCGCAGCGAAAACTACCTGCCCGGCAATCACGACATATACGTTTCCATTGCCCAGATACGCCGCTTTGGCCTGCGCACAGGCGACCTTGTTACCGGCAAGACCCGCCCTGGCAAGGAAGGTGAAAGATTCCTTGCTCTGCTGTATATCACCGCAATAAACGGCATAGACCCCGAAGAGGCCATCAAGCGCAAGCCCTTTGAAGAGCTGGTTCCCATCTATCCCAACGAGCGGCTCACCCTTGAAGGCAGCAACGATATCGATTCCCGCGACCAGAATCTGGCCATACGCCTTGTGGATCTTATCGCCCCCATCGGCAAAGGTCAGCGCGGCCTTATCGTAAGCCAGCCCAAGAGCGGCAAAACCACGCTGCTCAAGAATATCGCAAACGGAATAACCAAAAATTATCCCGATATCACCCTCATCGTGCTGCTTATCGACGAGCGTCCCGAGGAAGTGACCGATATGCAGCGCAGCATAAAGGGCGAGGTGCTCTACTCCACCTTTGATGAACTTCCCGAGCATCACACCCGGGTCGCTGAAATGGCCCACGAGCGAGCCATGCGCCTTGTGGAGCAGGGCAAGGATGTTGTTGTGCTGATAGACTCCATCACCCGCCTTACCCGCGCCTACAATGTAACCATTCCCGCCACAGGCAAAACCCTTTCCGGCGGTATGGATCCCGGAGCGCTCCATAAGCCCAAGCGCTTCTTCGGCTCTGCCCGCAATATCGAAGGCGGCGGCAGCCTTACCATAATCGCCACCGCCCTCATCGAGACCGGCAGCCGCATGGACGATATCGTCTACGAGGAATTCAAGGGCACCGGCAATATGGAAATACATCTGGACCGCAAGCTGTCCGAAAGGCGCATTTTCCCCGCCATCGATATCTATAAGAGCGGCACCCGTCGCGACGAGCTGCTGCTCACCAAGGAAGAGCAGGAAGCGGTATCCAACATGCGCCGCATCCTCGGCACAGGCAACGCCGACGTTACGGAACAGCTCATCGCAATGCTGGAAAAAACCGACTCAAACGAGGAATTTGTATCAAAGCTTCAGAGCTGGTCCAATGCCTATGAAAAAGACGGCTTCACAATGGGCAAAAGTTTTATAAAATAGCCGAATATATTTAAAAAAAGCCTTGATTACGAACGGAGTATAGGATATAATTACTCCGTTCGAGTCTTGTACTCAGGGGCTTTATGCCCGTATGCAGCAGGAGGGCGGCTAATCGCCCTGCGCCCAGCAATAAAGGAGGATAAAATGAAGAAGGATATCCATCCCACTTATGGTGAGAGCATCGTTCGCTGCGCTTGCGGCGAGACCTTCAAGAGCGGTTCCGTAAAGGGCGAACTCAAGGTCGAAATCTGCTCCAAGTGCCATCCGTTCTATACCGGCCGTCAGAAGCTGGTAGATACCGGCGGACGCGTGGATCGCTTCAAGAAGCGCTACAGCATGAACTAATTGACAGAGACGATCAAGGGACACTTCACCGTGTGAAGTGTCCCTTACTCTTTGTATTCGTGTATGGAATTGCATCCTTATCTATTCGTTAAATTGGAATTTACCTACTTCAATATACTAATATTTCTCTTTGCGTCCTTGCTCTCACATCTATCTGCAAAATCATTCAATGCTTTTCAAATCGACAATACTGGTTGAATCGTTAAATACAGTGCTTATTATTGTTTCCGATTCATCCAATGAGCTAGGAAGAAATGGACCAACTTCTAAATCATAACGAAGATCTGCAAAGTTACTGTTATACTTTGACGGTACATACAGATTATCTGACATGTTTGGCAGAGGTACGTCACAATAATAGAAGAAATACAGTGGGTAATACATTTTATTTCCAGATATCGTACAGTTGGTATATTCGTAAGGATCGCGGATTCGATAACAAGCAGTCCATTCGCCTCCAGTCATTCGTCCACTCCTTACATCATATATCCCAGTATCTGACACTCCCACAAGGTAGAATACATTATCATCGAAAGAGACATTCTCAAAAGAAATATTCTCGTTGTCACGAATATTAATACCATTGGAGGTGCGTTCAATCAGATTTCCGCTAATGGATATGCTGTTAAACTGAACGTCAGAATACGACTCAATAATCAAAGCCGAAGATGCTATGTCGTGGATATAATTCCCTGTTACCAACCCATGCTGTATTCCACATCCAACAATAGCATCTCCCATTTGTCCACTTACTTTACCATTTTCTACATATTGTACACAGCCGCCACCCCATGCAAGTTCACAATTTTGAACAACAAATTCATCCCTTTGATTCGAATTGATTCCGCCCATAGGGAAATACTTTATGCAGAGGTTATCATATACCATTCCGTCTACTCCACCGATTACGTCCCCCTCATAACCACCGTCTCTCATATCAGTAGTTGTCATAGTGCAAAGTTCGATGCAGTCATACATTTCACCCGGATTTCCTTCATCACATCGTAGATACAATGGACCACATTTTACAGCTTCCGGATCGAATGAATTAACCTCAAAATCAACTGCGCCTCCAAATCTTCCGCCATCATCAGAAAAGAAATCCAGATTTTGAGTCAGGGAAGAAGCAATATCAAATGGAGTCCCATCATCATTAACCCATTCTGCACCTGACCACTCTGCTAAAATTTTATTGCCTGCTTTCTCATCATTAAAGACAATAAGTCCGCAATCCAGGCAGTCTTTGTAATATCTCCATATCTTTACACCATTTTCGTCTTTCCATAGTGTCCATTTTTCAGTGCCAGCAGCGCACTCTTCAGCAGAGGTTATAACTGGTTTTGCTCCTTCACCATAGGAAGATACGGTAATATGCCCCTTTTCGTTGTAAAGATAAAGAACTCCACGATAGATACCGCCACGCTCAAAGAAAACTGCATCTCCGTAATCAATAGGTCCATTATTTACCTTGTCTATCGTTGCCCATGCTGTTTCCGGAGTCAGACCATCATTATTGTCATTGCCGTTATTTGACACATAATAAGCTGTTCCGGTATAAGTTTGTCCCAAAATCAGTTTGCCTGATTTCACGATTTTGGATTCAGATGATAAAATCTGCTCCCGCATCTCTGTAACAGATTCAGGTTCCCCAACAACAGTAATTTCTTCGTTGATTTTGTCTATTCGATCAAGCCAATATGTTTCCATTGGTTCATGGGTAGATTCAAAGAGCCGCAAAACTGACAAAGCAGCATCCTCAACTGTTAGAGGGCCCACAATTCCCTTCTGTGTATCATAAAGTGTTTCAAAAGAACAAAGGCTCATACGATATTGACAGAACATGATAGCGGCTCTTATATAATTCATTTGGCCAAATAAGCCTTCATAGCTTTCGTCAAAAATCCACATATCGTTTCCGACTCCGGTGAATGGGAGATAATCATATGAAATCGGAAGATTATCTGTATTGCTTGGCAGAAGATGTGGATTCGTTGAATTTGATCGATTGCCACCATCATTTAATTCTTCACCCATCAGCTCTGCGGCACGATAAAGAGCAAAACATCCCTGATCTCTTACCATTTCCTCATCAGAATTCAATGCAAGGGATGCAAGTTCCTGCCAAGATTCCCCCAGAGCTTCGTCTTTGACTGAGAGCATATTCCCTATCATGGTGCAGTATTCTTGCCAAGTGACATTCTTGTCTCTGTTTTCGGACAGCTCTTTGCTTACAAATCCGTACCATATTGTCCTGTCATATTCATTCTCCGGAATAGATGCTTCACCTTTCTCTGAAGCAGATGTTTCGTAATCCTGCATCGCTGTTTCACCAGAAGTTATGGTAGTTTCTGTATTCTTTCCGCAGCCTGACAGCAAATTGAAACACAATATGGCACATAGAACCAAAGAACATATTCGTTTCAGTTTCATCGTTACTTCCTCTTTATCAAATTCTTATTTATCAGTATATTTACATACATAATACTAAACAAAACCATGCTTTACAAGAACAGGCACAGAGGATAAACCCTATGTGCCTGTTGGTTGCTTTTTCAAACTCTGCTCTTGATAATGCAGGCTTACACCCCATAAAAATCCAGGAACCGTGCTGTTTCTTCCCTTTCTGGGGAGAAAAGCACCTTTTCCACAGGCCCCTGCTCCCATAATTCCCCGCCGTGGAGGAATATGGCCTCGTCCCCAAGCCGCCTTGCCTGACGCAGGCTGTGGGTAACCAGCAGCATGGTACAGCCGGTCTCCTTGCAGTAATCCTTTATCAGCTCCTCGGAAAGGGCTGTGGATTCCATATCCATGGGGGCTGTGGGCTCATCCAGTATCACAAGGTCATATTTGCCCATCATAAGCCGGGCAAGGGCCATTCGTGCGGTCTCGCCGCCGGAAAGCCTGTCCGCCCTGTTTTTTGCAAGGCTCTGTATGCCAAGGCGCTGCATAAGCTCCCCGGCTTTTTTCTCATTCCCGCCCCCAAGCAGTATGTTCTTCTCCGCAGTCATGCGGAAAGCATAGCTTTTCTGGGGCATGTAGCCTATGTCCACCTTTGCGGAGAGGGGCTTTGCGCCGCCATCGGCACTCAGCACACCGGCTATTATCTTCGCAAGGCTGCTCTTTCCGCTGCCGTTTGCGCCGATGAGGGCGCAGATCTCGCCGGGACAAAGCTCAAACTCCGGCAAATCCAGCACGCGGCGGGCGTCATAGGTCTTGGAAACGGCATTTATCTTCATCGGCTCAACCAAGTCGGGGGCCAAGCGATCTTAGGAAGACAACTCTGC
>JAZUMK010000034.1:0-23919 GCA_045603585.1 Clostridia bacterium | reverse complement strand
CAGGGAGGCTATCTGGCGGAAGGAAAGGTTGGTCATTATGTTGTCCTGCACAGCGGTGTATATCGAGGGCAGGTTTACTATCTGATTGGTGGACTTAAGCTGCTTCAGTATAGCTGTGAGCATGCGCTGCTGGCGGTCTATGCGGGCAATATCCGAAGACCCCTTGCGCTGACGGCAGTAGTCCAGTACTCCCTGACCATCCAGATGCTGGAAGCCGGGGGAAAGGGTACGGCCATTCATGGTTACCTCCACGTCAACGTCGTAATCCACGCCGCCCATGGCATCCACGACTTCTTTTACCACGTTCATATTGAACGCGCAGTAGTAATCCACGTTTACTTTCATGAGCTGCTCTATTGTGCTCATGGTGTATTCAAAGCCCTTTCTCTGGGCGCCCCCGCCCTCTGAAAATGCGCTGTTGATCTTGTCATAGGGCTGCAGGGGATCAAGCAGTTCGCCGTTATGGTTGTAAAGCTTTACATAGCTGTCGCGGGGGATGGATACCATACATACGTCGTTATCCGAAAAATCCACGGATACAAGCAGTATGGTGTCTGTACGGAAGCTGCCCCATTCTTCACGTTCAGCGCTTTGGTCTATACCCAATAACAATACGTTTGTTCTCCTGGACATGAATTCCTCATCGGACTGGGAGGAAAGCACCTTGTCCGGATCAGGAGTAGGGGTGGGGACGGCGGTGGGCTCCGGAGTGGCCTGCAAAGCCGGGGCAGGAGTTATAACGGGCTCGTCAAACAGGTTTTCCGGATTTGAAACATCGCCCCAAAAGCGCAGGGCAAGCAAAGCTGCGCATAACATTACCGCAAGCACTATGATCAGTATCAGCAGTTTTTTATTGAGGCCGGTTTTTTTACTATCTTCCATGGGTAATTCTGTCACCTCATTTTCGAACTTCATACATTATACACCACAAAACGACCAAATCATATTAACAATGGATTAAATTTTGCTCTCTTTTCATGAAAGGTTGCTGGGGATATAATTTGAGTATAAACAGGAGGAATGGTATGAATAAGCTGGGCAGGGATTTTTATCTTGGGGATACGGTGGATATAGCCAAAAAGCTGATAGGATGTACCCTTGTGTCCGTAACGTGCGAGGGAGTTACAGCAGGACGTATCGTGGAAACCGAAGCGTACCTTGGCACAGAGGATACCGCAGCCCATGCTTCAAAGGGAGATCCAAAAGGCAGAACAAGGATACTCTTCGGTGAAGGCGGATACGCGTATGTTTATCTGATATACGGAATGTACAACTGTCTGAACTTTGCAACGGGGCCTGCGGATAAGCCTGAATGCGTGCTTATCAGGGCATTGGAGCCCATCCGGGGGCTGTCCCTTATGGCGAAGCGCAGAAAGACGGAAAAGACGCAGAATCTCTGCAGCGGACCGGGCAAGCTGTGTATTGCGCTGGATATCACCCGGGAGGATTACGGCGCTGACCTTTGCGGAGACAGGCTGTATGTGCTGGAGCGGGAAAAGGAACCTGAGATCGCCGCAACGCCCCGTATCAATATAGACTATGCTCCTGAGCACAGGGATAAGCCCTGGCGCTTTGTGGATAAAAACAGCAGGTATCTTTCGGTAAAACTGAAATAATTGAGGATATAATTATGGAAAAACTGTCTTTCAGATATGCGAAGCAAAAAGATATACCCCTTATACTGTATTTTATAAGAGAATTGGCCGATTATGAAAAAATGGCAGAGCAGGTGGTGGCAACAGAAGAAAACCTTAAGGAATGGCTGTTTGAAAAGAAAATAGCGGAGGTGCTGTTTGCCTTTGAGGGGGATGAAGCCGTTGGCTTTGCCCTGTATTTTCATAATTTTTCCACCTTCCTCGGCAGAGCGGGAATATATCTGGAAGACCTGTATGTAAAGCCGGAAAAAAGAGGAAAAGGATACGGCAAGGCGCTGCTTAAGAAGCTTGCACAAACGGCGGTGGAACGGGGCTGCGGCAGGCTGGAATGGTCCTGTCTGAACTGGAACAGGCCCAGCATAGATTTTTATCTTTCCCTTGGAGCGGTTCCCATGGAGGATTGGACGGTATACCGCATAAGCGGAGAAACGCTTAAAGAATTCGGAAAATAAAATTGAACAATATAAAAAACAGCAGAGGTCATGCTCTGCTGTTTTTATGTTAAAAGGTGAAAATTACAGCTGTCTGGACTTGTTGGTGGCAGCCTGTACCGCATCTATGGCGGCGGCGCGGAAGCCCATTTCCTCCAGAACCTGGCAGCCGGTGATGGTGGTGCCGCCGGGGGAGGATACCATATCCTTTACCTGGCCGGGATGCATACCGGTATCCATGATGAGCTTTGCGGTGCCCATTACAGTCTGGGCGGCAAGGCGGTAGGCGGTGGCACGGGGCAGCCCTTCAAGAACGCCGCCGTCTGCAAGGGCTTCGATAAACAGCGCAACAAAGGCGGGGCCGGAGCCGGAAAGGCCGCAGGCGGTGTCGATGAGCTTTTCGCTCATCCACTCTACGATGCCGATGGAGGTGAACAGCTTTTCTGCAAATGCCTTTTCTTCGGCGGTGAGGTCGGTTTCGTTGCAGAGGGCAAAAGCGCCTGCGTTTACGAGGGCGGGGGTATTGGGCATGCAGCGGAGCACGCGGATGTTGCCCTCTATCATGCTGCGGATGCGCTGGGTGGTGGCGCCTGCCATGATGGAGATAACGGCCTTGCCGTCAATGGTATTGCCAAGGGATGCAAGGGCGGGAGCGGCATACTGGGGCTTTACTGCCAGCATTACGATATCGCTCTTTTTGCCCATGTCCTGATTGTCGGTGCAGATATTGCAGCCCATTGCTGCGTATTTTTCCAGTATCTTTTCGGATACGTCATATACATATACGTTCTTTGGGTCAAGCACGCCGGCCTTAACTGCGCCTGCGAGAATTGCTCCGCCCATGGCGCCTGCGCCAAGGAAGCCGATTTTCATTTTTGTATTTCCTCCTGAATAAGTACTTGCTGGGGGTGAAGCACAGGAGCGCAGAGCGCTCCTGTGCCTGTGATGCGGTAATTAGCAGACTCTGCCGGGAACGTCGTCAAAGCTCTGCTCGGTACGGTTGATGATCTCGTCCTGCAGCTCCTTGCTGAGGTTGCGGAAATGATCGCTGTAGCCTGCAACGCGTACGATAAGATCCTTGTATTCCTCGGGGTTTGCCTGAGCGGCAAGGAGGGTCTTGCGGTCGATAACGTTGAACTGGATGTGGTGACCGTCCATGTTGAAGTAGGAACGTACAAGGTTTGCCATCTGGTCAAGGCCAACTTCACCTGCAACAACGGAGGGAGTAAACTTCTGGTTCAGCAGGGTGCCGCCGGTGGAAAGATGGTCCATCTTGGCGCAGGAATTGATAACCGCAGTGGGGCCGTACAGGTCGGCGCCCTTCTCGGGGGAGATGCCCTCGGATACGGGCTTGTGGGCAAGGCGGCCGTTGGGAGATGCGCCCATTACTTCGCCGAAGTATACATGGCAGGTGGTGGGCAGCATGTTGATGCGGTAATATCCGCCCTTGGTATTGGGTCTGCCGGTTACGCAGTCGCGGTAATACTGGAAGATCTCCTTCATGATGCTGTCGGCATATTCGTCGTCGTTGCCGTACTTGGGAGTCTTGTGGGACACCAGATGGTAGATGCGGTCATAGCCTTCGAAGTTGTGATCAAGGGCTTCAACCAGCTCTTCCATGGTGAAGTTGTGGTTGTCAAAGCAGTTGTACTTGATCGCGGCAAGGCAGTCGGTAATGGTGCCGATACCTACGCCCTGGATGTAGTTGGTATTGTAGCGGGCGCCGCCTGCGTTGTAGTCCTTGCCTTCCTTGATGCAGTCATTGGTGATGATGGAGAGGAAGGGGGCGGGCATGTACTGGGCAAATACCTGCTCGATAACGTTGCTGCCGTTTACCTTGATATCCACAAAGTACTTGATCTGCTTCTTGTATGCCTCGAAGAATTCTTCGTAGCTCTTGAAGTCCTTGGCATGGCCGGTATGCAGGCCCAGCTGATTGCCGCCGATATGATCGTAGCCGTCATAGAGGGTCAGCTCAAGAATCTTGGGCAGGTTGAAATAGCCGGTGAGGATGTAGGCTTCGTTGCCGAATGCGCCGGTTTCAACGCAGCCGGAGGTGCCGCCCATGCGTGCATCGTCAAGGGACTTGCCTGCGTTCATCAGCTCCTGAACGATAGCTTCGGTATTGTAGAATGCGGGCTGGCCCCAGCCCTTGCGGGAGATCTCGCAGGCCCTCTTGAGGAACTTCTGGGGGGTCTTGCGGCTGATCTGTACGTTGCTGGAGGGCTGCAGCAGCTTCATTTCGTCCATGCAGTCCAGTATGAGATAGCTTACTTCGTTTACGCCGTCGCGGCCGTCTTCGGTGATACCGCCGGTGTTGATGTTTGCAAAGTCGGTATAGGTGCTGCTCTCCTTAAGGGTGATGCCTACCTTGGGGGGAGCGGGCTGGTTGTTGAACTTGACCCACAGGCATTCAAGCAGCTCAAGAGCGCCGTCACGGTCGATGCGGCCTTCTTCAACGTCTGCCACATAGAAGGGGTTGAGGTGCTGATCCAGGCGGCCAGGGGAGTATGCGTCCCAGGGGTTGAGCTCGCTGGTTACGCCGATATGTACGAACCAGTACTGCTGAATTGCCTGCCAGAAAGTCTTGGGCTTGTTTGCGGGTACCCAGCGGCAGTTTTCTGCGATCTGCAGCAGCTCTGCCTTGCGTTCGGGGCGGGTCTCCTCTGCGGCCATCTTCTCTGCAAGGTCTGCATAGCGGTTTGCAAGGATTATGATGGCATCGCAGTCGATAGCCATGGCACGCAGCTGATTGCGCTTGCTGTATGCGTTCATGTCGTTGAGGTAATCAAGGGAGGCAATGGCATCTTCGATGTCCTTCTTGTAATCCAGGAAGCCCTTTTCGAATATCTTGCGGGAGCCTACGGTATGGCCGGGACCGCGCTGTTCCATAAACTCGGTGAATATGCCGGACTCATATGCCAGCTTCCATTCCGGAGTCATGGCGTTGATGATCTTGTGGCGGGTGCTGCGGTTTTCCCAATAGGGTATGATGACCTCTTCCTGCAGCTTCATATCTTCTTCGGTAACGGTGAAGTTGATAAGGTCGCGGTCATTCATTACCTGCATATCCTGCAGGGTATGGCAGCACAGTTCGGGGAAGGTGGGGGAAGCTTGAGCGGTATCGCCCTTTTCGCCTACGATAAGCTCACCGTCGGCGATCTCGATGGTCTTGCGCTCAAAGTAATACTTGAGGGCGGTCGCTCTCATTTCGGGTATGGACATGGAACCGTCATACAGCTTGTATGCCTCGGTCATGAGCTTGGCGCGCTCCATGTAGATGTGGGGCTGGGTTTCAACGCTCTGTCTGCGCAGCATTCGTACCCTTGCGTTCATTCCGCGTTCTTCCATTTTTTGTTTATCCTCCTATCCGTGTGTTCTGATATCCGTTTTGTTTAAAGAGCTGTACCAGCTCATCAATGTGGTCGTTTGAAGGGGGGGCAAAGTTGAAATCGTGGCGGGCCTTGCCCAGCTTTTCCAGCTTATCCTGCCCCAGCTCGTGATAGGGCAGCAGATTTACCTGAAGTATTGGCACGTTGTTTTCCCGGAGGAAGTCTATAACCTTGAGAATATCCTCTCTGGAATCGTTCAGCCCGCTGATAAGGGGCATGCGAAGGTATATCTTTGCGCCTGCCTTGCCAAGCTTTGCAAGGTTATCCAGTATCAGCGCATTGCTGACGCCGGTGTATTTTTTGTGTACTTCGTCGTTTATGGCCTTTACGTCGTACAGGAATACATTGGCATAGGGCAGTACTTTTTCGTAATTTTCAAAGGGGACAAAGCCGCAGGTATCGATGTTTATGGAATGTCCCTTGGCATGGAGACGCTTCATCAGGTCTGTGATGTAGGTCATATCCTGAGCCATTACTTCGCCGCCGGAAAGGGTAACGCCGCCGCCGGAGGCTTCCCAGTGCATGCTGTCTTTTACCAGAAGCTCCACAAGCTCCTTTACAGGATATGCCCTGCCGGATATGCTGCGGGCATCGTTGTAGCATTCGTCAATGCAGGTGCCGCAGCGGGTGCAGGCATCGCGGTTTGTAACGGAAATGCCGTTTTCCAGAGATATGGCGTGCTCGGGACAAACTTCCGCGCAGCGTCCGCAGCCGCCGCATCTGTCGCCGTTGCGCATTGGCTCGGCGGAAAATTCCTGAGTTTCGGGATTGTGGCACCACTTGCAGGCCATGGTGCAGCCCTTGAAAAACACAGTGGAGCGTATGCCGTCGCCGTCATGTATGGAATATCGCTGTATGTTGGTTACCAAAGGAGTGGACATAAGTACCTCCGGGCGCAGCGCCCTTTGATTTTTTTGAAGTGAAAAGACATGGGTTGTGTTTGTACGTTAATTATTATACAATGTTTTATGCTATAATAAAACTGAATGTTCAGAATATGTAATATTCCATTTTTGAATGTGAGGGCGATATGAGCATAAAGAAATACAGGGCGCTGCTGGAAACCATAGAATCCGGCTCTCTTACAAGGGCGGCGGAGCGGCTGAACTACACCCAGCCCGGCATAAGCCACATGATACTCTCCCTTGAGGACGAGTTTGGCTTTCCGCTGCTTGTGCGGGGCAAAAACGGCGTTACTCCAACGGCGGAAGCGGAAAAGCTGATGGGCTATGTGCGCCAGATAGTCAACGGCGAACAAAAGCTGAGGGAGGAGGTAGGGCGTATACACGGCGCAGACGTGGGTACCCTCCGAATAGGCTGTTTTTTCAGCCTGTCCATACACTTTTTGCCCAGCATCGTGGCAGAGTTTACCGAGATGCATCCCGGGGTGGAACTGCAGCTGTATGTTGGTGAACACGGTGAGATTTGCCAATGGCTGCATCAGGGCAAGATAGACCTTGCCTTTATGTCGCTGCCTGTGCCTGACGAATTTACTTTTATTCCTCTTTTTGACGATCCCATATACGCAGTATTGCCGGCGGGGCATCCCCTTGCGGACAATGACCGCATAAAGCCTGAGAAATTGCTGGAATATCCCTTTATACTGCAGCAGCAGGGCTCCGACGAGGATGCAAATCGCGTATTTGAAGGGGAAAAGCTTACGCCTAAGGTTCGTTTTCGGGTTCGCGGAGATGAGGCCATCCAGTCCATGATAGCAAAGGGGCTGGGCGTATCCCTTGTGCCTGAGCTGGTGCTGTCCAGAAGGCCGGAGGGGCTGGTGCTTAAACCCCTTGAGCCGGAATATCATCGCGTGCTTGGCATTGCTCTGCCGGGAGGAGGCGAGGGAGCGCCTGCGGTGAGGAAGCTGTTGGATTTTGTGGAGGAATACTGCGCAAGAGATGGGCAAAATATGCAATAACAGCCAAATATCTATGGAAAAAAACGAATATTTGGTGTAAAATAATAAATTAGCTAATTATGGATTGTTTATGAAAAGGAGAGGCTATGGCAGAAAAGGCCGCAGAAAAAAAGCAAAGGATCCAGGCTGCGCTGGCTGCGCTTGCGGCTGCTTATCCCGATGCAAGGCCGGGGCTGGATTTTGCAAATCCCTTTGAGCTGCTGGTGGCAACCATGCTTTCTGCCCAGTGTACTGACAAGCGGGTAAACATGGTCACAAAAGAGCTTTTCCCGATTTACGGCACTCCCGAGAAACTTGCCGCGGCAACGCCCGAGGAGATAATCCCATACATTCGCGGATGCGGCCTGTTTAATACCAAGGCAAAAAACCTTGTGGCCACAGCCCGGATAATCCATGAGCAATACGGCGATAAAGTTCCGGAGGACAGGGATACGCTGACAGCCCTTCCCGGCGTGGGACGCAAAACCGCAAACGTGGTCGTGTCAAATGCATTCGGTGTGCCGGCAATAGCGGTGGATACCCATGTTTTCAGGGTGTCAAACCGCATAGGGCTTGCAAAGGCGGCGGATGTGACAAAAACCGAAGAACAGCTGATGAAGAACATTCCCAAAGAGGATTGGTCCAAAGCCCATCACTGGATAATCTATCACGGCAGGCAGGTATGCGCCGCAAGAAACCCCAAATGCGATATATGCACCGTACGGGAATATTGCAGGGCATATCTGGACAAAAAGATATAAAGCACAAAATATCGGCAAAGGAAAAATACCATGCAGTTTGTAGATAAGGCGAGGATAATAATAAAATCCGGAGACGGCGGAGACGGCTGTTCCAGCTTCCATCGTGAAAAATACGTGGCTCAGGGCGGACCTGACGGCGGCGACGGCGGACGCGGCGGCAGCATAGTTTTCTATGCCGACCCCAATATGAACACTTTGCTTGATTTCCGTTTCCAGAGGCACTATAAGGCACAGCGCGGCGAAAACGGCAAGGCCAAGATGTCCAGGGGCAAAAACGGCGAAAACCTTGTGATCAAGGTTCCTGTCGGCACCCTTGTAAGGGAAGTTGAAACCGGCCGCATCGTTGCGGATATGAACAAGCCCGGCAGGGAGAGAGTGGTTCTTCACGGCGGACGGGGTGGCAAGGGCAATGCACGCTATGCAACTCCCACCCGTCAGGCCCCCAAGTTCTGCCAACCCGGCCAGAAGACCGTGGAGCACGAGGTGGAGCTGGAGCTTAAGACCATTGCGGATGTTGGCCTTGTAGGTCTGCCCAATGTGGGCAAGAGCACCATACTGTCCGTGCTGACCAGCGCAAAGCCCAAGATCGCAAATTACCACTTTACCACCCTTACCCCCAATCTGGGCGTGGTAAAGCGCTATGAGGAAACCTTTGTTCTTGCGGATATTCCCGGACTTATCGAAGGCGCCGCAGAGGGTGCGGGCCTTGGTCATGATTTCCTCAGGCACGTTGAGCGCACCCGTATGCTTGTGCATGTTGTGGATATGTCCGGCTGCGAAGGCCGCGATCCCATGGAGGATTATAAACAGATAAATGAAGAGCTGAGCAAATTCAGCGAAAATCTTGCGGCTCTGCCCCAGATGGTTGCGGCAAACAAGATGGATATCACCGGCGCAGAGGATAACCTTGAGCTGTTCAGGGAAGAGCTTAAGGAGATGGGCAAGGACGTAATGGTATTTCCGGTATCCGCGGCCACGGTTTCAGGCTTTGACGCATTGCTGGATCAGGTGGTAAAAACCCTTGCAACGCTGCCCAAGCCCCTTGAGTATGATGAGGACGAGATCACCGAAGGCTACAAATACGAGCCCGGCTTCGAAATCAATATGGAGGATGGCGTATTTGTGGTTACCGGCGGCAGCGTAGAGTATCTGCTGGATACCACCTATGCAGAGGATGACGAGTCCATGCGCCGCTTCCAGCAGTTCCTCATCCGCGAAGGCATTATCGATGCCCTCCGCGAAGCGGGAGCTACCGAGGAAAGCACCATCCGCATGGGCGAGTGGGAATTTGACTTTATAGAATAATACTTTAGGAGAGGTTACATACTATGCTTACAGGCAAGCAGAGAGCAGCCCTCAGGGCCATGGCAAATACCCTTCAGCCGGTGTTCCAGATCGGCAAGGGCAATATCAATGAAAATTTTGTAGAACAGATCGACGGCGTATTGGAAACCCGCGAGCTTATCAAGATAAGCATACTGGAAACCGCGGACGTTACCGCCCGTGAAGCATCCGATATGCTGTGCGAAGCGCTGGGCGCAGAGCCTGTGCAGTGCATAGGCCGCAAGCTGGTGCTGTACAGGGCCAGCAGGGAAAATCCCCGCATCGAAATATAAGCGCAATAAAAAAATGCCGCATCTGCGGGATTTTTTCTATGCGGCAGCTTTGTTTGCCCACCATGCGGCGGCACCCATCATTATGCAGGCTGCGGCCATAAGGCGAAAATACAGCGAGTATTCCACAAAGAATGACATTGCCGTAAGGCAGGCGGCACACAACAGATATCGCCGTGCATGCCCCTGTGAAAAGGGAGCTGTCATGGCAGATTTGCGCTTGCGCGCTTCTTCCGAGGCGCGGGATATTATGATTTTGTCCGTCTCCTCCATGGAGGGCTGCAAAGCTTGAAGTTCCTCTTTGCTCAGAATGCGGCGCAGCGGGATAAATTCAAATGGAATATCTCCAACTCCGAACACTGCCTGATCGGCAGAGGATGAAATTTCGCCGCTGTAAAATATTGCAACGGCAGAAGCGTTGTGCTCCTTTGCTTTGCGGGCGGCCCTGATGACGTCATCGCCGGACACCCCGGAGGCACGCCCTACATGACATACCAGCTTGTCGCTGCCGAAGCTTTCGCGGTTGGCGGCAATATGACGGCGGATAATGCTGTTCCTTTCATTGTCGCCAAGCAGGGATATCCGCCTGTTCAGCTCTGCTTCCGCAGCATAGCCGCGTTCCTTTTTTATCAGGGAATCAAGGCGCAGGCTGTTCAGCAGGTCTATCGATACGGATATAAAAGCCGTGGTAACAATGCTGAGCAGTATTTTTGCCACGCTGTTCTGTATATTTGCACCAAACCACATACAGCACAGCATGAATATAAGTCCCCTCAGGGCAATATAGTCTACGATTTGGGAAAAAAGACTGCGGCCCCTGTGGAGCTTTTTGCGGCAATAGCGCACCATTGCAGGATCGTTTTTCATACAATATCACCTCTGGTAGTATTATTGTCAGAATGGGCCAAACTATACAGCAGGGGAGATATGGTGTATAATCAAGATACTAAAAACGAGGAAGTTACTGATTATGCGCATTGCCATGTTCGGCGGCAGCTTCAATCCCATACACAAAGGGCATATTGAGATAGTTCAGGCGGTAAAGGAACGGTTTTCCCTCGACCGCGTGCTTATCATGGTGGCAAATGACCCGCCCCATAAGCAGATCGCAGACGGAGTATCCGCCGCCCACAGGCTGAAAATGACAGAGATAGCCCTTGAGGGGCTGGAAGGCCTTGAGGCTTGCGATCTGGAGCTGAGACGGGAAGGCAAAAGCTATACCGTGGATACTCTGGGCGAGCTTCAGACGATTTATCCGGATGCGGAATTATTCTGCATGGTGGGCGCGGATATGGTGCTTACGCTGGATACGTGGCACAATGCTCCCGAACTTTTCAAAAGGGCAAAATTTATTGCCGTCGGCCGTCCGGACTCCGGCAGTATGGAAGCCGCGGCAGAGCGATATCGGCGGGAATACGGCGCCGATATAACCATATCCGGCATAGTTGGCCCGGATATTTCCTCCACCATGGTGCGCCAAGCTGTGGAAAACGGCATGGATATAGCTCATCTTGTTACGGACGGCGTGGCGGAGTATGTGTACAGCCATGGCTTTTACCTGCGCGACGAGGTGGATGCCATGCGAAAGCGGCTGCAGGAGGAACTGGGACAAAAGCGGTATCTGCATACCATGGGCGTGGTGCGGATGGCAGCAGAGCTGGCAGACAGATACGGCGCTGACGGCAGCAAGGCGCAGCTTGCGGCGCTGCTGCACGATTGCGCAAAGCTCAGCTGGGAAGGTCAGCAGCAGCTCGCTGATAAATACGGCATGGATATTGCCGATATGTACAGGCCGCTGGTTCACGGCCCTGTGGGGGCGGAGCGCGCAAGACGGGAATTCGGCATAACGGATGAGGATATACTCAGCGCAATAGAATGTCATTCCGTATGCAAGCCGGGCATGGGAGTACTTGACAAGATAGTATACCTTGCGGATAAAATAGAATATGGCCGCAGCTACGAAGGCTTGGAAGGGATACGGCAGGAAACGGCCAGATCCCTTGACGGCGGCGTAATAGCATGCATTGAGCATGGATTGGGATATTTGAAGGAAAGGGGAGAACCGGTTCACCCCGATACCCTTCTTGCTCTCGAAGAACTGAAAAACAAAAACAGGGAGGCATAAAATTGGCACTGGAATCAAGAGAACAGGTACTTAAGCTGTGTGAAGCTCTTTACGACAAAAAGGCGCTGGACATCAGGGCTATAAACGTTGGGGATAAAACCATCGTGGCAGAATGGTTTGTGGTATGCTCCGGCCGTGCAACCACTCAGGTTCGCACCCTTTGCGACGAACTGGAAGACAAGGCTGCGGAGTTTGAGCTTTCCTTGATCCGCAAGGAAGGCTATGGGGAAGGCCGCTGGATAGTCATCGACTTCGGCCATATTCTGGTACACATTTTCCATCCCGAAGAGAGGGAGTTTTACAACATGGAGCGCCTGTGGGATGACGATCCTGCAAAGTGCATAAACTTTTCCAAGGAAAAGGGAGAATAATCTCATAAATCACAGCATAAAAGCCCCGCCTGTATTTCAGGCGGGGCTTTGCAGTATGGCTCTTCAAATCATTTTATAGGGGATTCTTACAGATTATGGGGAATTCTTATTTTATGGGATGATTCTTATGGATTTTCTGTTACTTGATTTCGGTCTTCCAGAGGCCGTGGAGGTTGCAGTATTCGTATACCGCTACGGGCTTTTCGTTGGTGAGGGTGAACTCTGCTACGGGCGCTTCGCCGGGCAGCAGCTTCTTAAACTGAGTGCCCTTGGTGGTTTCGAGGCAGATCCACTGGATGCTGTGCTCCTCCAGCATGGGGTGTGCTACGGAGCCGACTTCCACCTTAACCTTCTCGCCCAGTATGGATACTACGGGGAGGTGCTTTTCCTGGCTGGCTTCTACGGTGTTGGCTACCAGCTCTTCCATCTTTTCGCCGCAGCATACGAGGGGTACGCCGGAGTTCTTGATGATGGTTACGATGTTGCCGCAGTGCTTGCAGATATAAAACTTAGCATTAGTCATGTTGATTTCTCCTTTAAGCTTTTTGATTTTTTTATTCGCCGGTGTTCCGGCGGGGATGTTTCTTATTCGTTGGCACAATTATAGCGCATTGAATTTTGCTTTTCTGTGACATTATCACCTAAATAAAATAAATTTATTCAATGGGGCGGCAGCCTGCATTCTGCAATATAAAACCTTTGACGAAAGAGCAGATTTATTCTATACTTTACCCATGATACTGGAGGTGTTTCCATGGAATTTGCAGAATATTTTCCCATATGGAATAAACTGACCCCCTTGCAGCAGAGCAGGCTTCAGCAGGCGGCCTTTACCAGAAATGTCCCTGCAGGTATGGTACTGCACAATGGCGGTGCGGACTGTATGGGCCTTGTGATTGTGCGCTCCGGCAGACTCAGGTCGTATATCCTTTCCGAAGAGGGCAGGGAAATAACCATATACCGCATGTTTGAAAGGGATATGTGCCTGTTTTCCGCTTCCTGCATGATCAAAAACATGCAGTTTGACGTTACCGTTGAGGCGGAGAGGGATTCCCAGGTATGGATAATACCCTCATATATGTATAAAGAGCTGGTGGAAGAATCCCTTCCCATGGCCAATTATATAAACGATATCATGGCCAGCCATTTTTCCGAGGTAATGTGGCTGATGGAGCAGATAATGTGGAAGAGCTTTGACAAGCGCCTTGCGGCTTTCCTCCTTGAGGAGAGCAATCTTGAGGAAACCGACAAGCTCACCATCACCCACGAAAAGATAGCAAATCATCTTGGTACAGCCCGCGAGGTCGTAACCAGAATGCTGAGATATTTCCAAAGCGAGGGGCTGGTAAATCTTTCCCGCGGCACCGTGGAAATAACCGACAGAGAAGGCCTGGAAGACCTTTCCGAGTAAGCGCATAAAAAAGCCCGGCTCCTGCCGGGCTTTTTCAATACTTGTTTATCAGGATATCATGGAGAGGATCTGTTCCTTGGAAAGAACGCCTGAGGTGCGCTTCTGGGTTTTGCCTTCGTTTACCACCACCAGCGTGGGTACGCTCATGATGCGGTATTTCTTGGTGAGCTCAGGCTGTTCGTCAATATTTACTTTATACACCTTGAAGCCCTCGGCTTCGGCGGCTGCCTCTTCCAGTATGGGGGAGAGGGCCTTGCAGGGGCCGCACCAGCTGGCGTAAAAGTCCAGCAGAACGGGGATGCTGCTCTCAATAACTTCTCTCTGGAATTCTTCGTTGGTAATATGCTTTACGGTCATTTTGTTTTCCTCCCGTGTGTTTTTCTTTTTATGGCTTTATTATAGCCGGATGCGGGAGAGCTTTCTGTGATAAAATCACCCTTCCGCAAACATTATTATAGTTTGGCGAAAGGGTGATAAATTATACTGCTTGATTATCTGTATCTGGAACGGGAACGGGAGGAGGAGCGGGAGCGGCTGCGGGAAGGAGCGCGGCCTACGGAGGAGCGGGAGCTCTTGCGGCGCCTGCGCCTTCTGCGGGAATTGCGCAGCATCATAATGCGGAATATCATCAGCACAGCCAGCAGCGCAATGATTATCAGTATCCAGAACAGCCAGGGGGAACCGTCTTTTTCCTCTTCTGTAATATCCTCCAGTATGGGGCTTGCTTCGGGGCCATCGTTTATCACGTTGCCTATTTCATCCACGCTGTTGGCGGCGATGAGGGGCATGGTGAGGAAGGCCTGACCGTTGCAGATATAGGTTATGGTGCCGACCTCTTCGCCGGCAGCGATAGGGGCAGTAAGAGAGGCAGCATTGTCCCGGTAGGTGACGTTGGAGGTGATGGTGTCTTTGCCTGCCAGTATGCCGTTTATGTAATCATGGGTGCCGGCCAGCACCTTTCCGGTAAGGTCCGCAGTGGCGGTAACGGTGCCGTTGCTTTCAAAGGAGCTGTTTGCCACGGGGATGCTTACGGAACTTTCGAGGTTAAGTTCGCTTACGCTGAGGGAAGCATAATTCGCAAAGCCCCAGTCAAAGTATTTCTGGGCGTTCACATAGCGGATGTTTTTGCCTGCGCTGCCCTGAGGATCGCCGAAGGAGACAAGTATAAGCTCAATGCCGTCCTTTTTTGCTGCAGCTACCAGGCAGCGGCCCGCCTGATCGGTATCGCCGGTTTTAATGCCGGTGGCATAGGGATATTTGTAGTTTACTTCGTCATCCTCCATCATATGGATGAGGCGGTTGGAATTTTCAAGGTGATATCCGTCGCTGTCCCACTGGGAGGGGGGAACGTCGAAATACTCGGAACCCACAACCTCGCGGAAGGCCTGATTCTGCATTGCGTACCTGCCCAGCAGCGCCATATCGTATGCGGTGGAGTAATGGTCGTCCTTGTGAAGGCCGTTGGACTTTACAAAGTGGGTATTGTTCATGCCTATCTCGGCGGCCTTCTGGTTCATCAGGGTGGCAAACTCTGCTTCGCTGCCTGCGATATGCCTTGCAAGAACGTATGCCGCATCGTTGCCGGATACCATCATGGTGCCGTAGATAAGGTCGATCACCCTGAGCTCCTCGTTGTTGACAAAGCTCATCAGGGAGCCGCGGGCGTCGTAGCCGGTGCCCACGTTGACCACCTCATAAAGGTTGTCGCACATTTCCAGAGCCAGCAGGCAGGTCATTATCTTGGTGGTGCTGGCGGGATATGTCTTGTCGCGGGCGGCCTTTTCGTATAATACTGCGCCGGTGTTGGCATCCATCAGACAGATGTATGGGGTGGTGGTCTCAGGAGGCTCCGAGGCAAAGGCTGCTCCCGGCAGCATCAGGGCCAGAGTAAATATCAGGGCGAGAACGCCGCTTGCAATGCGTTTCAAGAAACAAACATTCCTTTCAGAAAAAAGAGTATATGGGGCGAAAATAGGGATGCAAAACTGCATACGCCGCCACATTAACCACAACAGTATACCAGAACAACCGCATATTTGTACAGCCCTGACGGGATTTATTAAAGAATGAAACTATTTATGTTTACAATTAATGCCATTATTCAAGGTTTCAAATCTTGAATAATATGATATAATTTTTACCATAGGGGTGGTATACCCATACCGCCTCAGCATTAAGGAGGACCGCATATGGCAAAGCGTATACTGCTGGTTGACGACGAGCCCCTCATTGTAAAGGGCCTTAAATTTGCGCTGGAGTCCGACGGCTACGAAACCGACTCCGCGGGCGACGGGGAACTTGCCCTGTCCAAGATAAAATCCGGGGATTATGACCTTATACTGCTGGATGTGATGCTGCCCAAAATGAGCGGCATCGAAGTATGCCAGGCGGTGCGCGAGGTCAGCGATGTGCCTATTATCATGCTTACCGCAAAGGGCGAGGATATGGATAAGATCCTGGGCCTTGAATACGGCGCGGACGATTATATGACAAAGCCTTTCAATATCCTTGAGGTAAAGGCACGCATAAAGAACATTCTCCGCAGGGCAGGGGCAGGCCGTGAGCCTGCAAAGCTGGTTATATCGGTTCGGGATATTACCATCAATATAGGCACCCGCAATGTGGATATAGCGGGCAATCATGTAAATCTTACCGTAAAGGAATTTGATCTGCTGAATCTCTTTATGTCCAACGTGGGCAAGGTATACAGCCGCGACGAGCTGCTGGAAACCATATGGGGAGCAGATTACATCGGCGATTTCCGTACAGTGGATGTACACATCAGACGCCTCAGAGAAAAAATCGAAGCGGATCCCGCAAATCCGCAGTACATAATGACAAAGTGGGGAGTTGGCTATTACTTTGCTGAATAAGCTGAAATCCATAAAAGCGCTGGATTCCGTACGCTGGCGAATGGTGGCGGTATATCTGCTGATAACCGTGCTGGCGCTGATCGCCATAAGCGGAACGGTATCCGGACTGATGGAGGAGTTTCTGGTATCTCAGCGTACAGAGACACAGCTGGAGGCCACCGCAGAACTTGCCGAGGCCATAGCCGATGATCTTTACGCAGCGGATACCGATGAGCTTTTCTCCTACATTGCAGAGCGGGCACGCGATATGGGCGGCCGCGTTCTTGTGCTGGACTCGGACTCGGTGGTGCAGGTAGATACCGCATCCCGTCAGAACGGGTCCCTTTTGCCGTATCGTGAGGTGAGGGAGGTGCTGCGCGGCGGCAAGGATTCCGCCTATGGCTTCCATCACATATCCCGCAGCGCTCAGGAAGGCATATTTGCCTTTAATGAAGAATCCATATGGGCGGTGTATTATACCGTTCCTCTGATAACCAACGGCGTGGTATCCGGTGCGGTGCTGTTTTCCGCTTCCATTCAGGACGTTGTGGACAGCCTTATGGCGGTTACTCAGCGTATAACCATGGTATTCGGCATAGTGGTTATCGCAATGATAGTTGCCGTATCCATACTTTCCGGATGGCTCACAAGGCCCATAGCAGAGCTTACCTCCGCCATCAGGCGAATGGGAACCCAGGGGTATGTGCGGGTCGACGTAAAGGGGTCCAGCGAAATTGCGGAGCTCAGCAGCGCATTCAACCGCATGAGCGAGCGCATAGAGGATCATGACAGGACGAGAAATGAATTTGTAGCCAACGCATCACATGAGCTTAAGACGCCGCTTGCCACTATGAAGCTGCTGTCCGAAACCATACTTTATCAGGATGATCCCGATCCCGCCCTTATGAAGGAATTCTTTGGGGATATCAATCATGAGGTGGACAGGCTTACCCGCATAGTATCCGAGCTTTTGAAGCTGGTGCAGGAGGATGCTTCCGCAGGCGGACTGAATTTTGAGACTCTGCGGCTGGATTCCCTTGTTGAGGGAGTATGCGGCAGGCTGGAAACACTTGCGGAAAATAAAAATATAACCCTTGAAACAGACCTTGTTCCCGTTGAAATGCAGGGCGACAGCATGCGCCTTGAGCAGATAGTTGTAAACCTTGTGGAAAATGCCATAAAGTACACCGACGAAGGAAGCGTCAGCGTATCCGTTTCGGATGAGGGTGAATGGGCGGTGTTTGCGGTAAAGGATACCGGTATCGGCATACCCGAAGAATCCATTGAGCATCTGTTTGAGCGCTTTTACAGGGTGGATAAGGCCCGCTCCCGCAGCACCGGCGGCACAGGCCTTGGCCTCTCCATAACCGAAAAGCTGATAAACCTCCACGGAGGCAGCATCGAAGTAAAAAGCAGGCTGGGGGAAGGCAGTACGTTTACAGTACAGCTGCCCGTAAGGCAGAAGGGAGGGCAGGCAAATGAGGCGTAATATCAAAAAGCTTGCCGCTCTTGTTATGGCTCTTTGCTTTGCCTTTGGCGCCTGCGGCTGCATGGATAAGGTAATAGCGGAGGATAAAACAAAACTGAACCTGCCCCAGATAGACCCTGACGACGGCGCATCCAAAGAACTGCCTGTTACCCTTTATTACAGGCTGACAAATGAAGAATATCTGGCGGGTGTGGACGGTGTGGTATCCGTAAGGAGCGGAGAGCGCATCGAGGCCGCGGTAATACGCGCCCTTATGGAGGGAAGCTCGGTAATTCCCGGAGTTACCGCCCTCATACATTCCTCGGTATCGCTGAAAGAACTCACATATGAAGATGGGGTGCTGTACGTTACCCTTTCAGAGGAATTCCTTAACGAGGATATGGTAACCTCCATACGGGAGGAGGATTACCTTAAAGAAAAGGATTACAACAGCGCGGTAAGGGAAGCAACCGAGGAAATGTACCTTACCCGCCGGCTTGGCCTGCATTCCATTATCAATACCATCGCAGGCAGCGGGCAGGATGTTAAGGTTCAGGTGCTTGTGGAGCAGGGCGGCAAAGGCGAGCCTGTTACCCCCGCTCAGCTGGGCCTTGAGGAAGGCAATGTGCTGTTTGCCGAGCCGTCGGGCTATGATGACAGTGTAATTGCAAACGAAGAACGCATTGCTGCATGTATGCTGGAGCGAATGGTAAAGGGCGAGTATGAAATGGCGTATACCCTTATCACCAGCGGTATGGATATCCAAAAACCCGCCTATGCAGACTTTGAGACAGGTATGCGGGGACTGGGTGTAGTTGTATCATATGAAATCACAGGCAGCGGCAGCGATGGCAGCGGCAGATATGTGGTGGCCAATGTGAGAATATCTTCACCCACAGGCACTGTAAAGCGGGTGAGCAATGCGGTGCTGTATATGATCAAGGAAAACGACATATATAAGGTGAGTTATGGCTCACTTAAAAAATTAATGGAGAGCTGAGGGTATGAAAGCGAAATATAAAAAGATAACTGCGCTGACAGCCCTGATGCTTGCGGGACTGATGCTGCTGTGCGGCTGCGAAAGCGGAGCCGAGGCTATGCCCGAAATGGAGCTGAGCGCATACGTTCCCCAGAAGGACGAGGCACAGGCTGCCTTTACTGCCCGGCTGTATTTTCTCTCGGATGACGGGCTGCACCTTTCCGTTGAGGAAAGGGAGCTTCAGTATGACGGCGGCGTGAGCCGCGCGGAGGCAGCCATACGGGCATTGATAGCCGGGCCGGAAAGCTCTGTACTGAAGCATTCTGTGCCCAGGGATTTTGCGGTGCAGAGGGTAAATACATCATATGAGACCTGCAACGTATATCTGCTGGCATCCCATTTGCCGGAGGCCAGGGAATGGCTTACTGCGCGGGCGGCCATAGCGGCAACCGTATTTGCCTGCGAGGATATCGCCTCGGTAAATCTGTTTCTCAACGGAATGACCCTTGGCTATTACGGCAGGGCGCTGGGCGCAATGCAGCCCATAACCAATACGCTGGATTCTTATATAGTAAGCACCCAGCAGGAGTATAAGGAAATATCCCAAAGCTCCCTTACCGAGGCGGGCATATATGAAAACCGCACCGCCACGCTGTATTTTACCGATGCGACAAATTCCCTGCTTATTGCAAAAAACGCAACCATAAACTACGACAGCACCGAGAACAATCAGGCAATCGCATCGTTGCTTATCAGCAAGCTTGCATCGGGCTACGGTGAACTGGGGGCTGTGCTTCCGGAGGATTTCCGCCTTGCGGGAGCGATCAGGATAGAACCGCTGAAGCAGCAAGAGCATTCCGACGGCGAGGAGGGCGATGCGCCTCATCCTGATGCCATATTGCCGGAAGAAATAATAAAAGAAGAAGACAGCGGAATAAAAAGAGAAGCTCCTTCTATTATCACGCTGAATATAGCTGAACCTGAAGCTCCGTACAATACGGAGGTCATGTGTGGCGCAATAACATTGACCCTTACAGGGTATATTCCGGATATTCAGGGCGTTGCCATAAATATGGTAAGCAGCGGCGGGAATGTTGTATCCCTTTGTGATGATGAATATTTTACCCGGGCGGATTTTGCCGATATGATAGGCCGCATAGTTCATATTGCTTACCCGGATAGTGACGGCACAGTAATGCACAGGGTCCCCAAGGCCATGACCGGTGCAGAGTCTTATGATCCGCGGCATATTCTGGGCGAGCTGTTTGCAGGGCCAGCAGATCCCGGCGTGATGTATACCCACCTGAGCGCAGAGGATATTTCCGATGTATATATTACCGGCAATACGGTCGTTGTGGATTGGAAGACAGGCTTTGCGGAAGCTTTGTGGGGATATATCTCCGATGAAAGCGGCAGCATCCCTGCGGATAAACGGGAGCGCATGTTCATTTACAGCGTGGTGAATACCCTGACGGAGATAGAGGGCATAAGCCGGGTATGGATGCTGGAAAACGGCAGCAAGCTGGGCGTGATAGGCGAAATATATCTGGGCAATGCTTTGATGCGCAATCCCGGGATACTGGTGGATAACTAAAATGGAAAAAATAGAAGCAAACAACAGAATAGTATTGGGTATGTCCGGCGGAGTGGACTCCTCCGTGGCGGCTCTGCTTCTTAAGCGGCAGGGTTATGACGTTATAGGCGTATTCATGAAGAACTGGGAGGAAACCAATGAGGATGGCGTATGCACCTCCGCCCAGGATTACGATGATGTGCGCCGGGTGGCAGATACCATAGGCATACCGTACTATACTGTGAATTTTGCCAAGGAATATCAGGAAAGGGTTTTTTCCTATTTTCTGGAGGAATATGCTGCCGGCCGCACGCCAAATCCGGATGTGCTGTGCAATTGCGAAATAAAGTTCAAGGCTTTTCTGGATTTTGCAATGGGACTGGATGCGGCAACCCTTGCAACGGGACACTATGCAAGGCTGGATAAATCCACCGGCAGAGCAAGGCTTCTTCGGGCGCTGGATGCAGGCAAGGATCAGACTTATTTCCTTGCAGGGCTTAATCAGGCGCAGCTGGCAAAGGCCATGTTCCCCATCGGCGAAATGCAGAAGGGGGATCTTCGCAGCCTTGCGGCAGAGGCGGGTCTTGCCACTGCCTTCAAAAAAGATTCCACCGGCATATGCTTTATAGGAGAGCGCAATTTTAAAAAGTTCCTGATGCAGTATCTCCCTGCAAAGCCGGGGGACATGATCGACCTGAGCGGAAAGGTGATAGGCCGCCATGACGGACTTATGTACTATACCTTGGGTCAGCGCAGAGGTCTTGGCATAGGCGGACAAAAGGAAGGCAGCGGCGAAAGCTGGTTTGTTATAGGCAAGGATATGGAAAGAAACCTGCTGATAGTGCAGCAGGGAGAGCATGAGGAGCTGTTCTCCCTGGGCCTTGAGGCAAATAAGATGAGCTTTATCGCAGGGGAAGCCCCTGCAAAGGTATTTGAATGCACCGCCAAGTTCCGCTATCGCCAGAGTGATCAGCGGGTAAAGGTCACCATGCACGGAGAGGGCTGTACCATCGACTTTATGGAACCCCAGAGGGCTGTGACCCCCGGACAGTGGGCTGTTCTTTATGACGGCGAGGAATGTCTCGGCGGCGGCCCCATAGATACCGTGCGTCCCATGAAGGAAATCAAAATAGGATAAACCATGGAAAATAGAGATAAGAAAATCAATTATATTTCCATAATAGCTGTGTGCGCCGCCATACTGTTGGCGGCGTGCGGCCTTTTTGGAGGCGGAAGAAGCGACGTGGTGATACTGGACTATGATTTGGCGGAGAGCGGAATAAAGATCAGGGTGGGGGTAATGAGCAGCGCGGGATATATACGCTCCATGAGGGTAAAGGAAACAGATGGAGAGGCAATTGTGGAGTTTTACTCTACACCCGGAATAAATAATCCAAAGGGGGCCAAAAGTGAGTTTTTACTTGAACTGAGCCCTGAATGCGAAAGGGTGCTGTTCAGGCGGGGACGGAATAACTACCGCTGTGTTCTGGAGAAGGATAAAAACGGAGAATGGATAAGGGCGGAGGGAGGAAGGAAAGACGAATAAAAGTATTTTCATAAGGGAAAATAGTATTGACAAAAGGGAAAAACAGGATACAATTAAGATTAAGAATTATTCTTAATTATAGAGGGAGAAAATATTATGAATAAACAGGTTCTCAGGAGCTTATCATACGGCGTATATATCACCACTGCTATGGACGGCCAGCGGCCGGTGGGCTGCGTTACAAACAGTGTAATGCAGATCACTTCATCTCCCGCAACTGTTGCCGTCAGCGTAAACCATGACAACTATACAAATGGATGTATTGAAAAAAGCGGCTTCTTTGCCGTTTCAATTCTTGCGGAAAATTCCGATGCATCACTGATCGGCCGCTTCGGCTTCCAGTCCTCAAAGGATGTGGATAAGTTCGAAGGCATAGATTATGAGTCTGTTGAGGGCGTTCCCGTAATTGCCGATGGCTGCGGCTATGTGGTCTGCAAGGTTATAAACAAAATGGAAACCTCCACCCATACCGTATTCCTGGGCGAGATAATTGCAGGGGAAACCGGAAGCAAGACTGCACCCATGACCTATGCATACTATCACAACGTGGTAAAGGGCAAGAGCCCCAAGAATGCTCCCACCTACATCCCCGAAGAACCCAAGGTAGAGCCTGAGGCAAAGAGCAAGGTAAAACACGTTTGCACAATATGCGGCTATGAATACGTCGGCGATCCCCTTCCGGAGGGCTATGTGTGCCCGATATGCCGTCAGCCTGCCTCTGTATTCAAGAGAGTGGAAGAATAACATAACCATAATAAAAAAGGCCCGCAGATATTTCTGAGGGCCTTTGATGTTTTATATGTCGCGTTTATTTATCAGCATATCAAATATGGGCTTTAGCCGTTCACTGTCGCCGCTTGTGCAGAAGGTTACATTGCCGCTTCCTGACTGATTGGTTAAATTATGGGCATCCAGAACTCTGCCCAGCTGACGAACTGTTCCGCGGTTGCCGTCTATAAGCTGGCAGTTTCCGCTGAGATGAAGTGCGGCATTGCGGCGGAAAGCATCCTTTATAAAGATATAATGGGTGCAGCCAAGAACTATGGCATCCACTTCCATTCCTTTGTAAGGGGCAAGAAAATCTGCGAACAGGTCATCGTAATCCTCTGCGCCCAGCTTGCCGGATTCTATGCGTTCCACTATGCCGGGGCAGGGGATGTTTATTACCCGCTCCGGATCCGGCATGCGCTCCCGCAGCCGCAGATACCTTTCCAGCTGGGTGGTGGCTTTGGTAGCCATCATGAGCACCTTGCCGTTTCCGGGAAGGCTGCAGGCAGGCTTGATAGCGGGTTCAATGCTGATAACAGGTATGGAGAATTCGTTGCGTATCTGATTGATGCAGGTAGCTGTGGCGGTATTGCAGGCCAATACTATCGCCTTTACGCCCATATCCACCAAGCGGTGAGCGCAGCGGAAGGTGAGGGCGGTTATATCCTCTTCGGTGCGGTCGCCGTATGGGGCATTGGCATTGTCACCATAGTATATGTAGTTTTCATTGGGCAGAAGCTCAAGTGCTTCCCGAAGGACGCTGGCCCCACCGAGGCCGGAGTCAAAGAAGCCCACAGGTCTGTTCGGCATTGCAACCTCCGCTGCAAAAATGATTCAACACTATTATAAACCTATATTTCAATATGTGCAAATGTCCAGCTATTTAGGGTAAAAATGAGCCATCGACAAAAAAATCAAAAAAATTTTAAAAAAACTGTTGACAAAGCGGTAGGTGTCTGTTAAGATATACAAGCTGTCGCACGAAACGCGGCGGGCGCACCTTGAAAACTATATAGTGCAAAGTAAGAAAAGAAGAAGACGAAACGCGATTTTTTTGAGAAGCAGCCGACGCAGTAC
>JAZUMK010000033.1:0-11459 GCA_045603585.1 Clostridia bacterium | reverse complement strand
GATCAGGGTCTGGACGGATTCGGCAACTGGTACAGGATACAGGCTCAGGAAGAGCGCGACCATGCGATGCTGTTCGTGCAGTATCTGCAGAATAACGGCGTAATGGCAAAGCTGGAAGCTATCGATAAGCCCGCCGTGGAGCTTGTAAGCGCCAAGGCAGTGCTGGATGAGGGCCTCAAGCATGAGCAGTACGTTACTCAGCTTATCCATACCATCTACGATGCGGCCTACAGCATAAAGGACTTCCGTACCATGCAGTTCCTTGACTGGTTCGTTAAGGAACAGGGAGAGGAAGAGACCAATGCGGATAACCTGATAAAGAAATTTGCTCTCTTCGGAGATGACCCCAAGAGTTTGTACATGCTGGATCAGGAGCTGGGCGCAAGGGTATATGCCGCTCCCTCTCTGGTGCTCTAAACTAAAATAAAAAAACGCAAAATATAATCAAAAAAGAAATAAGAAAAGGAGAAACTGACAATGAAGTACGTATGCGATGTATGTGGCTGGATCTATGACGAGGCTGAAGGCTATGCCGATGGCGGCATCGCTCCCGGCACCAAGTGGGAAGATGTTCCCGAAGATTTCGTATGCCCCCTCTGCGCAGTAGGCAAGGATAACTTCAGCGCTGAATAATATAGCAAACCAAACACAGCCCGGCAGGTTTCTGCTGGGTTTTTTGTATGGTTTGAAGGAGTTTGACGGGGGATTATTATCTATACCCACCCGCCGCCCTTTCAAGGTATCTTCGCCTGACGGCGAAGACTGTCGGGTGGGGCAAAATTCCGCGCTTTTGCGGAAAAAATCAATGCAGAGCGCTGTATTATGATAGCATATACATCTTTTTTGCAAGGAAAGATTCTTTGAAGGACGGCGGGTACGGATACTTATCCTCCGTGGAAATGCTCTGTTTTCCACTGATATAAATCAAAAGCCCCGGATCGCTCCGGGGCTTTGTGCTGACAGGAAATTATTCCATGTCGTTGAGCTTCTTGTAGTATTCGTACTTGTCCTTGGCTTCCTGCTCTGCCCTGTCGAACAGCTCTTCGGCAACCTCGGGGAACATCTTCTTGAGGGAAGCATAGCGTACTTCGCCCATGATGAAGTCCTTGTACTCGCTCTTGGCGGGCTTGCTGTCCAGGATGAAGGGGTTCTTGCCTTCCTTGGCCAGGAGGGGGTTGTACCTGTACAGAGGCCAGTAGCCGGCCTCAACTGCCTTCTTGGCTTCTTCCTGAGACTTGCTCATGTTGATGCCGTGGTTGATGCAGGGAGCGTAGGCGATGATGAGGGAGGGTCCGGGATAGGCCTCAGCCTCGGTGATAGCCTTCATCAGCTGGTTCTTGTCAGCGCCCATGCAGACCTTGGCTACGTATACATAGCCATAGCTCATGGCCATCATGCCCAGATCCTTCTTGCTGGTGCGCTTACCGGCAGCAGCAAACTTGGCGATGGGGCCGGTGGGGGTAGCCTTGGAGGACTGTCCGCCGGTGTTGGAGTAAACTTCGGTATCCATTACCAGAACGTTTACATCCTCGTTCATGGCCAGAACGTGGTCAAGTCCGCCGTAGCCGATGTCGTATGCCCAGCCGTCGCCGCCGAAGATCCACTGGCTCTTCTTGGTGAGCAGATCCTTCATGGAGAGGATTTCCTTCTTCTCGCAGCAATCGCAGCAGCATGCTTCAAGGGCAGCAACCAGCTTGTTGCCGGCCTCGCGGGAACCCTTGGCGCAGTTCATGTTCTCCAGCCACTCGTTGGCGGCGGCCTTTACGTCTTCCTTGTCGGTCTTCTCGGCCAGTGCCTTTACAACGTCGGCCAGCTTGGCGCGGCGCTGAGCGGTAGCCAGATTCATACCGAAGCCGAACTCGGCGTTATCCTCGAAGAGGCTGTTTGCCCAAGCGGGACCGTGGCCCTTCTTGTTTACGGAATAGGGAACGGTGGGGGCGGAGCCGCCGTAGATGGAGGAGCAGCCGGTGGCGTTGGCAACCATCATCCTGTCGCCGAAGAGCTGGGTTACCAGCTTTACATAGGGAGTTTCGCCGCAGCCTGCGCAGGCGCCGGAGAACTCAAACAGGGGCTGGAGGAACTGGCTGTTCTTAACGGTATTGGGATTGAACTCTACCTCTGCTTCGGGCAGATCAAGGCAGTAGTTCCAGTTGGCGTGTTCAACTTCGTCAACCTCGGCCAGAGCGGTCATGGTGAGGGCGCCCTTTGCCTTGGCGGGGCAGATGTCAGCGCAGTTGCCGCAGCCGGAGCAGTCAAGGGGGCTTACCTGCATGCGGAACTTATAGCCGGCAAATTCCTTACCGGTGGCAGCCTTGGTGGCGAAGGGTACTTCGGTCTCTTCCTTTACAAGGAAGGGACGGATGGCGGCATGGGGGCAAACCATGGAGCACTGGTTGCACTGGATGCAGGCGTCGGGGTTCCATACGGGAACTTCAACGGCGATACCGCGCTTCTCATACTTGGTGGTGGCGGTGGGAACGCATCCGTCGGGAGCCAGCTTGGAAACGGGCAGCTTGTCGCCGTTCTGAGCCAGTACGGGCTTGATGAAGTCCTTGAAGTAAGGATCATCGGTAACGTCAACAACTACCTTGCCCTCGGTGGTGGTAGCCCAGGATTCGGGATACTTGACCTCTACAAAGCCGTTTGCGCCGGCGTCGATGGCGGCGTAGTTCTTCTGAACAACTTCGTCACCCTTCTTGGCGTAGGACTTCTTGGCAGCGGCCTTCATGTAGTCGATGGCCTCGGCAGCGGGGATTACGTTTGCCAGTACGAAGAAGGCGGCCTGCATAACGGTGTTGATGCGGTTGCCCATGCCTACTTCGCGGGCGATCTTGATGCCGTCCATGTTGTAGAACTTGACCTTCTTCTGAGCGATGGCGTTCTTCATGGATGCGGGCAGTTCGGCTTCCATTTCCTCAAGGCTCCAGGGGGAGTTCAGAAGGAATACGCCGCCTTCCTTGATGCCTTCAAGCATATCGTACTTGGTGACATAGGAGGAGTTGTGGCAGGCTACGAAGTCGGCTGCGTCGATGAGGTAGGGGCTCTGGATGGGGGTCTTGCCAAAGCGCAGATGGCTTACGGTAAGGCCGCCGGACTTCTTGGAGTCATAGGAGAAGTAGCCCTGTGCGAACATATCGGTATGGTCGCCGATGATCTTGATGGAGTTCTTGTTGGCGCCAACGGTACCGTCGGAACCAAGGCCGTAGAACTTGCAGGCGATGGTGCCCTCGGGGGCAGCGTTGACCTGTTCCTTGACCTCAAGGGAGGTGAAGGTCACGTCATCTACGATACCTACGGTGAAGTGGTTCTTCATTTCGCCGTCAAGGTTGTCGTAAACAGCCTTTACCATGGAGGGGGTGAACTCCTTGGAGCCCAGGCCGTAACGGCCGCCTACTACCTTAACGTCGCCGCGGCCGGTTTCAAACAGCGCATTTACAACGTCCTGATAGAGGGGCTCGCCCAGAGAACCGGATTCCTTGGTGCGGTCCAGTACGGCGATCTTCTTTACGGAAGCGGGGAGAGCGGCAACGAACCTGTCGGCGGGGAAGGGACGATACAGGCGAACCTTCAGCAGGCCCAGCTTGGCGCCCTTGGCGTTCAGGTGGTTGATGGTCTCTTCTACTACGTCTGCGCCGCTGCCCATGATAACGATAACGTTCTCGGCGTCGGCAGCGCCAACGTAATCATACAGGTTGTACTTGCGGCCGGTAAGAGCGCTTACCTGGTCCATGTAATCCTGAACGATGTCGGGCAGGTCGAGGTAGAGCTTATTGGCAGCTTCGCGGCCCTGGAAGTAGATGTCAGGGTTCTGGGCGGAGCCGGCAAGGTGAGGATGCTCGGGGTTGAGAGCGCGCTCACGGAACTTCTTAACAGCGTCGAAGTCGAGCATCTTGCCCATGTCTTCGTAATCGATGGCTTCTACCTTCTGTACTTCGTGGGAGGTACGGAAGCCGTCAAAGAAGTGTACGAAGGGGATGCTGGACTTAATGGCGGAAAGATGGGTGACCAGAGCAAGGTCCATAACTTCCTGAACGGAAGCAGAGGCAAGCATTGCAAAGCCGGTCTGACGGGTACCCATAACGTCGCTGTGGTCGCCGAATATGGAGAGGGCATGGTAAGCCAGAGCACGAGCGGATACATGGAATACGCCGGGCAGCTGTTCGCCTGCGATCTTGTACATATTGGGGATCATCAGCAGCAGACCCTGGGAAGCGGTAAAGGTGGTGGTAAGGGCACCGGCCTTCAGAGAGCCGTGCACTGCGCCTGCGGCGCCTGCTTCGGACTGCATCTCGGCGATCTTAACCTTCTGGCCAAAAAGGTTAACACGGCCGTTTGCTGCCCAGTCGTCCGCAACTTCCGCCATGGGGGAAGAAGGGGTGATGGGATATATCGCAGCCACGTCGCTGAATGCATATGCAACGTGCGCAGCAGCGGTATTACCATCGATGGTCATGGTTTTTGCCATTTTGATACGTCCTCCTGAGATGTATTTTAAGATGTAAATAGATACGGTTTGTATGGGTAAACACATACAGGTTAATTATATATCTTGCGTATAAACCGTGTCAAGGAATGGCGCTGTTTGACATGCAAAGAAGGGATTTTGTCCATGAAAAATGAGCGGAAATTATTGGATTGGGGCGATGCATAAATAGCCGTTATGGGGCTGTATACAGCAGGGGGCTATTGCATACAAATATGGTAGAATTGTTCGCAAAAAAACAAAAAAAATTGACGAAATTACTAAAATAGGGTTGCAATTCACAGCGTTTGGTAATAATATTTATATATCTAAGGCTGTGATAATATATAGTGATTATATATGCATTTCTCAAGCAAAAGGAGCAAAAAAATGCCTGCAAAAATGAAGATCAGGTCGGCGTACTCCAATCTGCCCACAGCAGAACGCAAAGTAGCTGATTTTATTCTGGAAAATCCCTCCCGCGCATCCCTCATGGTAATAAATGAGATCGCCGATGCCGCCGGAGTATCCGTACCTTCCGTTACCCGTCTTGCAAAGAAGCTGGGCTACAGCGGCTTCCTTGATTTCCGCGTAGCGCTGGCCAGCGGCTCCTCCTCCATTGAGTCTCTCAAGAGCGAGCCCATTTCCGCCGAGGATACCGACGAGGCAGCGATAGAGAAGATTTTCCTTTCTTCCATGCGTGCTCTGGAGGATACCCTCAAGGCCACCAACCGCACCAAGCTTGCCGAGCTTGCAGATAAGTGCGTTGCAGCAAAACGCATTTTCGTGGTGGGCGTTGATGACAGCGCGGTCATTGCTCAGGAAGTTGCAATGCAGATGGTGACCATGGGCTGCGATGCGATCGCAGTATGCAATCCTGTGCTGATGGATGCCCTTGCATCCCGCTACAGCCCCGATGATGTATTCATCGGCGTTTCCCACAGCGGCCGTACCAAGATGGTGATGGATGCCCTTAAGGCAGCCAGAAACAACGGCTGCTACACCTGCTTTGTAAGCAACTACATCAACTCTCCCGCTTCCATGCTGGCGGATGCATTCTTCTGCACCTCCTGTGTGGACGATGTAAAGCAGATCACCGGCAGAGAGTCCAGCATCAGCATGCAGGCCCTTATGGTTTCCCTGGTTACCCTCATGGCCCGCAAGGGCGTTGAGCTGCGCTGATGATCAGCCGGGACTATCATACACATACATATTACAGCCACGGCAAGGGCACTCCGGAGGAGATTGTCCTTGCCGCTATTTCTTGCGGCCTGCAAACCGTCGCCATAAGCGAACACGGCCCCGGCCATATGTTCTTTGGGGTGAAGGGTGAAAAGCTTCGTGCCCTCAGGGCGGAGGTTGACCGCCTTGCCAGAAGATATGCCTATAAAATACAGGTGCTCATGGGCATAGAAGCCAATCTTACGGGGTTCGGCAAATGCGACATACCTGAAGATATGATGGATATTTTTGATGTGCGGCTGCTTGCCTTCCATAAGGGGGCACCCGCAGCGGATTTTTTCGGATTCCGCCGCAATATGGAATCTCTGCATCTGGGCATATCAGAGCCTGAAAAGACAGCCCTTGCCCTCCTTGAGGCGGGAGATAAATACAAAATAGACATCTTTGCCCATCCCGGCCTGTATGTGAAAAGCAGCATACCCACCCTTGCAAAAGGCGCAAAGGAGCTGGGAATAAAGCTGGAGATAAACGGTGCACGCGTCACCATGTCTGCTGAGCAGCTCCGTCAGGCGGCTGATGAGGGAGCACAGCTTATCATCGGCAGCGACGCCCACAGCCCGGACAGAGTGGGGGATGACAGCCTTGCCCGTGCCGCGGCGGAGGCGGCGGGAGTGCTGGGCAGCGTGGTAAATTTAAAATAATGAGCAAAATAAAAAGAAGGGTCAGCGCCCTTCTTTTTTTATTATACGGACAATACTCCGTGTTTATATTCCGGAACGATATCGGTGATATCCCGCCTGAGGCAGAATTCCACGTCGCTTTCAAAGCCCAGCTTTATCAGCCTTGAGCAATGATGGGTGGCAAAAAACTCCCTGTGGTCTGTCCGCCATGTCAGGTATATTCTGCGGGCAACGACGGTCATATCGCAGGTGGATATGTCATCCGTAAGCTGTATGATGGCATCTGCAATTGCGCCTGCCGCATAAAGGTCATCGGCGGAGATATCCCCTTCGGTACCGGCGCACATGATAATGATATCATTGCCCAGCTCCACGGCTTTCTTTGCAACGGCGGTGCAGTTGAGCATACAGCCCAGCAGTACGTTTGCCGCGCCTTCCACGCCGCACAGGGCGCCTGTGCCGTTGGTGGTGCTGACAACCACGCTCTTGCCGCCTACGGCTTTTTCGGTATATTCCAGAGGGGAATTGCCAAGGTCAAAGCCCGGAAGCTTTACGCCGCCCCGCTCGCCGCCCAGCACGCAGCCGCCCATGCGGCCCGCGATGGAAACCGCTTCAGCGGCTTCTTCGGTGGGGATAACCTTGGTTGCGCCGTTTACCAGCGCCCATGTCATTGAGGTGCTGGAGCGGAGCAGGTCTATGGAAATAACGGTGCGTCCTACAAGGTGGGATGAAGGCAGCTTGGTATAACAGCCGTAGGTTTGTATTCGCAAAGATGTGTCCTCCGGATGAGATTATAGAAATCACAGCATGTATATTATACACCAATATTTCATGTTAATACAAGAGCTGCGGCGGCTCCGATTACCGCTGCCGTCAATGCGGCAGGCACGCTGTGGCGGGAGTTGGTTACTCCCACCGAGCCCAGATAAAGGGAAACTGTATAAAATATGGTTTCGGTGGAGCCCAGCATTACGGATGCCGCACAGCCAAGGCGGGAATCCGGGCCGTAGGCCGTAAAAACATCCTGCAGCAGCGCCATTGCGGCGCCGCCCGAGAAGGGTCTGAGAATAAACAGCGGAGCAAGCTCACCCGGCATGCCTGCGGCTTCGCACAGGGGGGAAAGGATAGCGGTAAGGCCGTCCATTGCGCCGCTCTGGCGAAAAATGGAAAGGGCGGTCATCATGGCGGCCATGGCAGGGAGTATTTTGACGATCATGGGCAGCGCCTCCGCCGCGCCGGATATGAATGCAGAGTAAACGTCTATGCGCTTTATGTAGCCGTATACAAGCAGGGCGAGGATAAGGCCGGGCAGTATGCAGCTCATGGACGGGCCCTTGCAAGCAGCTTGCACATGAATACGGCGCACACCGCGGATATAACCGACGCAATAAACGTGGGCAGTACGATGGAATACACATCCTGAGAGCCGGCGGCGGCCCGCAATGCCAGCACGCCTGTGGGCAGCAGCTCCACTGCGGAGGAATTAAGTGCAATAAACATGCACATATCGTCGGTGGCTATGCCGGGGCGGGAATTATACTTCTGCATTTCCTTCATGGCCTCAAGGCCAAAGGGAGTGGCCGCGCTTCCAAGGCCGAAAAAGTTGGCGGAAAGATTCAGCGTAACCGGGGAGATCGCATCCGGACAGTCCGGCATGAGCCGCTTCAGCACAGGGGCTATCGCCCTGCCCAGTTTGTCTATCAGCCCCGCTTCCCGGGCCACGTTCATCAGCCCCATCCACAGCATGAATGTGCCACCCAGAGACACGCACAGCGTTACGGCCTCACCTGCCCCTGCCATCATTGCATCCGCAGCCCCTGCAGGATCTCCCTTCAAGGCGTATCCTGCCATGCCTGCCGCTATAAGTATTCCCCAAAGCCAGTTCATCATGGTGTATGTTTATGTTGTGAATGGGGGGATTATATCTTCTTTTCTTTTTCTTTTCGTATCGAAAAGAAATAAAAAAAGAAGCAAAAGAAAAAGAAAAGATGAAGTTTAATATGGGCCGAGAATAAGCTGACTTATATTGCATATCCGACAAGCCCCGTGAATGATGGGGCTTGTCGTGGGGTAGGCTTTACTTTTTTCGCAACACAAACCGCCGCTCCTGTTGAGCGGCGGTTTGGACAGCACACCAGCGCTTGTTTATTTTTGTTTAACGTCATTCTTTGGTACTTTCTTTTAAAGAAAGTACGACTTTTTGGTTCTTTTTCTAGAAAAAGAACACCTAAAGACTACTTTGCGCCCAAGCCCAGCTCCTCGGTGACGGTCTGCATGCCCTTGATGGTAAGGGCCATAACGTCTGTCAGCTCCATGCCCAGCATGTCGCAGCCATGCTGGATGACCTCGCGGTTGCACTTGGCGGCAAAGCCCTTATCCTTGAACTTTTTCTTAAGGCTCTTTACCTCCAGATCCGTAAGGCCGGTGGGGCGCATAAGTGCGCAGGCGGAAACTATGCCGGTAAGCTCGTCCACGGTGAAAAGGCTCTTTGCAACGTTTGTGGTGGGCTCGCATTCCTCTGTGCAGAGGCCGTAGCCGTGGCTGATGATGGCTGCAATATCAGCTTCATCAACGCCTTCGCATTCCAGCAGCTCCCGAACGTGATGGCAATGCTCCTCGGGATACTTTTCAAAGTCCACATCGTGAAGGTAGCCTATGGCCTTGTAGTATTCCACATCCTCACCGAAATGCTCGCCCATGGCGCCCATGGCGGCGGAAACTGCCAGCGCGTGGGTGAAGAGGTGGGGCTCGGTAACGTGCTTTTTGAGTATCTCCTGTGCCTTTGCAAGGGTCAGCTGTGCCATTATGTTAAATCCTCCTGAGATAATATATAATTCCTTACCAATGAATTATAGCGGCATATGGCTGTAAAGTAAAGGGATATATACATAACAAATGTGCATGAAAAAGGGGACTGCCGAAGCAGTCCCTTTGATAGTTCACTTTGCCGGTATTAGCCGATGAAGCCCTGGATCTGAGCGATAAGAACAACTACCATGATTACGGGTACTACGAACTTGAAGCATACATCGAAGTACTTGTAAGCCTTGAAGGGCTTGCCGGAGGCTTCGCACTCTTCTGCGATCATCTTGGTGCCGAATACCCAGCCGATGAGGATGGACATGATCATGGCGCCGAGAGGCATCAGAACGCCTTCTGCGATGAAGTCATAGAAGTCGAGCCAGTCAGCGGTAGCGGTGATAACGGGCAGGTTGAACATAACAGCGGGGTTGTTCATCCAGGCGCCGCCGGCTACGTTGGTGCCGAGGCCGTCAAGAGCGGTGGGCAGACCTACTACGAATACGATGCAGGCCATCATAATGGTCATCTTCTTACGGGCAGGATCCTGACCCTTGTCGATGCGCTTGTCAATGAGGAATGCGCAGCAAACTTCCAGCAGAGAGATGGAGGAAGTGATAGCAGCGATGAGTACCAGGAAGTAGAACAGGAAGCCCATGATGTTACCGATGGTGCCGCCCATGCCCTGGAGGAATACGGTCTGCATGGAGTTGAACAGCAGGCCGGGGCCGGCGCCGTACTCAAGGCCGTAGGCTGCGCAGGCAGGCATAACAGCCATACCGGCCATCAGAGCTACGATAGTATCGGCTACGGGGATGATTACGGAGTTGCTGGCCAGGTCTTCCTTCTTGGAGAGGTAGGAACCGTAGGTGATCATGCAGCCCATACCAAGGGAGAGGGAGAAGAACATCTGACCTGCAGCGGTCTTCAGTACGTTGAAGAAGTCGGAAGCCAGTACGCCGAAATCAGGTACGAAGAGGAACTTGTAGCCTTCGCCGGCATTGGGCTGGCAGGCTACGAATACGATTACGATTACCATGATGGCTGCCAGGCAGGGCATGGCGATCTTGGAGAACTTTTCGATACCGCCGGAGATACCGCCCATAACGATAACGATGTTGATCAGCATGAAGATTGCATAGAAGCCTACCATGCCGGGCATGTTGGCGATCCAGGCGCCGAAGAAGCCGTCAACGCCAAAGCCGGTGCCGCCAAACAGGTTGATCAGGAAGCCCAGGGTATAGCGAAGAACCATGCCGCCCAGTACGCTGTAGAAGCCAAGGATCAGGAAGCCGGAAGCTACGCCCATGTAGCCTACCCAGCTGTACTTCTTGGCCAGGGATGCGTAGGCGCCTACAGCGCCGCGGCCGGTCTTACGACCGATGGCCAGCTCGCCCAGCATTACGGTTACGCCAACTACTGCTGCCAGAATCAGGTATACCAGCAGGAAGGCACCGCCGCCGGAAGCACCGCACTTATAAGGGAAGCCCCAGATGTTACCGAGACCTACTGCGGAACCTACGGCTGCCATGATGAAGCCGAAATTGGAACCCCATTGTCCTCTGTTGTTTTCCATTTAAGAATCCTCCTAAATAAAATAATGTTAAAAGTACAGCACGCCGGCTCCGGAAGAGATCATTTACATATACATATTGAAAATACCCGATTCGGAATCAGCACGCCGTTCTTAACAAGCAATTAATAAAATGCATAGGAATCTTTATAGCACTATATCATGGCAAGAAACACTGCGTCAATAAATTTTTCACTCTTCATACACATTTTTAGGGGAATATGCAGTTTAAACTAAATATAATGCATAAATAAAAGTGAATATGCATGCATATGACACAAAAACCGCAAGCAAGTGAAAAGTTTTCGGATTATGACAAAAACAACAAGCATCAAGAAGCCGTTAAGAGCGATAAAAACAATAATAAATAACAAAAAGACGCTATGGGCATGCTGCGAAAAATAAAAGAGGACCGCCGAAGCGATCCTCCTGAGGTTTTTTGTGGATATTAGCCGAGGAAGCTGGTGATCTGAGCAACAAGAACGATAACCATGATCACAGGTACGATGAACTTGAAGCAGATATCCAGGAACTTGGCGCGCTTGAACTTGAGGCCTTCGGTGGCTTCAACTTCTTCGCCGATCATCTTGGTGCCGAATACCCAGCCGATGAGGATGGACATTACCAGGGAACCGAGAGGCATGAGAACGCCTTCTGCGATGAAGTCATAGAAGTCCAGCCAGTCAGCGGTAGCAGCCATTACGGGCAGGTTGAACATAACAGCGGGGTTGTTCATCCAGGCGCCGCCTGCTACGTTGGTGCC
>JAZUMK010000032.1:0-1845 GCA_045603585.1 Clostridia bacterium | reverse complement strand
CCTATTGCGGGAATATGGGAAAGGCCGAACTTTTCCAGCACCCCAAGGGCAACGTTCAGCTGTCCCCGTCCGCCGTCTATCACCAGCAGGTCCGGAAGGGCCGCAAACTTTTCATCCCCGTCCATGGCCCGCTGAAATCTGCGGGTAAGCACCTCTTCCATGGCCATGTAATCATCGCCGTTGGCTTCCGCCTTTATGCGGAAGCGGCGGTATTCCTTGGGGGCGCTTTTGCCGTTTATGAATACCACCATGCCGGAGACTGTATCACGGCCCCGGATATGGGAATTGTCAAAACACTCCATGCGCTCCGGTATGCAGGAAAGGCCGATGACTTCGCAAAGCCTCAGCATGGCGCCTTCTCCCCGCTCCCAGTTTCTATGCTGCAGCTCTCTGGCCTTCGTGATGGCTTCCATGCCGTTTTTGCAGGCCATCTCGGCCAGTTTTCGCTTTTCGCCCCTCTGGGGGCAGATTATGCTTACGCGGTTTCCCCGGCTTTCGGACAGCCAGTCTTCCAGCGCTTCCTGCTCCTCCGGCATGTGGTATGTGACCACTTCTTTTGGCACGGGTGCGCCGTCCGCGTAATACTGCTTGAGAAAAGAGGCTGTTATTTCCCCGGGGCTTTCATCCCCGCAGGAGATCGTCATGCTCTCGGCGCCTATCACCTTGCCGCCCCTCTCAAACAGGGCAAACATAACGGCATCCTCATCATCCTTAACAAAGGCAAATATATCCCGCTCGCTGTGTCCCAAAGATATTGCCTGCTGCTTTTCCCCAAGGCTTTTTACTGCGGCGATCCTATCCCGCAGCAGCGCTGCCCGCTCGTATTCCATATTTTCTGCAGCTTCCTGCATCTGGCGTGTAAACAGCTCCACAATAGGCCCTGTATGGCCTTCAAGAAAGCGGCATATGCTTTCAAGCAGCGCATGGTATTCCTCCCGGCTCACATTGCCGCTGCATGGGGCGCAGCACTTGCCAAGATGATACATCAAGCAGGGCCGCTCATTGCGGGCGATGGCCTTGCTTATATCCTTCTTGCAATGGCGCACAGGAAAGGAATCCCGTATCGCATTGAGGGATTCCTTGAGGCTGACCGCAGACAAATAAGGGCCGAAGTACCTTGCTCCGTCCTTTTTGATCCTGCGCACCACCTCAAAGCGGGGATAGTCCTGCCCCATGTCCAGCCTGACATAGGGGAAGTGCTTATCGTCCTTGAGCAGTATGTTATATCTGGGCTTGAGTGCCTTTATAAGATTGCTTTCGAGGGTAAGGGCCTCTGTTTCATTTGACGTGATTATGTATTGGAAATCCTCAATGTGGGACACCATAGCCTCCACCTTGGGGGGCTTCAGGGAGCGCTGAAAATACTGCCGCACCCTGTTTTTCAGGTTTACGGCCTTGCCTACATATATTATCTCCCCCGCTCCGTCGTACATTTTATAAACGCCGGGGCTATCGGGCAGAAGCTTTAGTTTTTCCGAAATATTCTGATTCATGGGCGGCTCCTTTTCATGGATTATACCATCCTGCCGCCTTAGGGTAAACAACATAATCCGAACCCGCCAAAAGTGATAAGATCGGCGAGCTTCCGCGTGCCCCATGGCCGCCGAAACCGCGTTTCGGATCATATTGGTTAGCCCAGGGTAACCAACGTAATCCGAACCCGCCAAACGTGGTGAAATTGGCGAGCTTCTGCGTTGCCGCCGCTTGAAATAGCACCACTATTCCTGCACTCCGTCGCCTTGAATCTCATCCAATTTCGCCGCTTTTGGTCCTTTGGAGTTTTAACGGCCATAGGGCATGGCAGAGCAAGGAAGAGCGAGGGAAGAATACTGGTTGTATTCTGAC
>JAZUMK010000031.1:0-12112 GCA_045603585.1 Clostridia bacterium | reverse complement strand
CTGTAAGCTGCAAAAAATTTTAAGGAGGCACCGCCATGGGTAAGGAATGGAGAGGTTTCTGGAAGATAGCCTTCTGCGCCGCTGTGGCGCTTCTGGCCCTGCATTTTGCAGTGGGCTTCATCAGGCTGTTTCACCCTGCCAATAACGGCAAATGGGTATACATCACCCATACTCGCATGACGGAACAGGGTCCCATTACCGAAACACGCTCCTGCGGATACCAATATGCCGGAGTACCCACGGCTGCGGTTACCAAGTGCAGCTATTTCTACATCCCCGGCACAGGGATACCCCCCATGGACAATGACACCGAAAGCTACACACTTACCTTTACAGACCCAAATAGCGGCGATATAACCCTCACATATCAGATATGGTCGGATGGGGAGATCGCCATAGACAGGCGCTCTGCCAGGCCCGGCATTAAAAGCTGGGGAGTGGAGGAGGAGATATATGCCTCCATTGCGCAGCTATATAACGATATAGGTGATGCAGAGTGAGTTTTTTGCGGGAGGATGACCTATGAGCGAATTCACAGCCAGAGAGCAGCTGCTCTATGCCCTTGAAGGGGCGAAAAGCACAGGGGAGCTTACTCAGGTCACAATGAAAAACTGCGACCTGAGCGGCATTGATTTTTCCGGCATGGACTGCTCATGGTGGGCATTGTACAACTGCACGCTGGACGGCTGCGACTTTACAGACGGGGCAATCGCCCACGGCCGCTTTGAAAACTGCTCCTTCCGCAATGCCCGCTTTGTCCGCTGCAACATGACAGGCGCAGACCTTCGCGGCGCAGACCTTACCAATGCAGACATCCGCGGAGCGGAGCTTTTATCCGCATGGCTGGAAAAGGCAAAGCTTGACGGTGTAACAGACGACGACAGCACCCGTCATTACCGCATGCGCTGCCCCGAAGAGGGCGCATTCATCGCCTATAAGAAGGGCTATGAAAACCGCATGATAATGCTGCTGGTGCCTGCGGATGCAAAGCGCACCTGCGCCACCAATGATGCCTGCCGCTGCAGCAAGGCCAAGGTGCTCACCATCACCAGCTTTGATTTCACCGAGCGATACTCCTGGGCCAATTCCTACGTGGATGAAAACTTCATCTATCGTGAGGGGGAATGGGCAATTCCCGATAAATTCACCGAGGACCGCTGGGTGGAATCCACCCACGGCATACACTTCTGGATGACCCGGGAAGAGGCAATGAAGTATTGACCGCAAAAACCATCATCTTCTTTTCATGGAAAAAGAAAAGCAAAACGGAAGGTATGATTTCCGTTTTGCTTTTTTGCATGATTATGGCTGCGAGCAAGCGGAGTCCGCGACGACGAGGGCGGGCGGAAGAAAGAGCGCACCTTGGCTCTCCCTTCGGGAGAGCTGTCCCGCAAGGACTGAGAGGGCTTTTCTGCACTTACCCTCTCCGCCCTCGCTGCGCTCGGCCACCTCTCCCAGAGGGAGAGGCAAGGTGACGTACCGCCACCTGCATCATTTGCTATTCACTATTCACTCTTCCCTCTTCTCTCCCCCGTGTTCCTCCAGCCATCTCATGGCGCAGTGTGCCATGCAGGCGGCGCCGATGGGCAGCACATCCTCATTGAACTGCACCTTGGGGCTGTGGGCAGGAGCATCCCCCCGCTCATCCTCAAAGCCTGCGCAAAGGTATATGAAGCTGCCCTTCACCCTCTCCAGAATGTAGGAAAAGTCCTCCGATGCGCTGGAACGTATTCCCTCCTGAGGGGTAAGGTTGGGAATTTGCAGCTCCTGCATATAGCCGGATATTTCCCGGGTAAAGTCCCCATCGCACACCAACGGGGGCGCGCCTCCGTTCATCTTAAGCTGTGCACTGCCGCCGTAAGTTTTCGCCGTTCCCTCGGCCACCTGGCCGATCCGCTCCACCAGCTTATCCCGAAGCTCTGTACTGTCTGTCCTGAGGCTGCCCTGCATATGGGCGGTATCCGGTATAACATTTGCCGCTGTGCCTGCGCTGAATTTGCCCACCGTAAGCACATAGTCGTGCATGGGATCGCATTCCCGGGAAATAATGGCCTGCAGGCCAAGGTAGGTATGCACCGCCATGTTGATGGGATCCTTTCCCACATGGGGATATCCCCCGTGGCAGCCCTTGCCCCTGAGGGTAATGTCAAAGCCATCCATGGAAAACATCATGGTGTTTCTGTCATTGTAAAGGTACATTCCCACAGGCAGGCGACCCGCCCCAACGTGATATGCAAGGGCGGCATCCGGCAGAGGGTCCAGTATGCCGTGCTGTATCATGTTCATGGCCCCCTCCATAACCTCTTCCCCGCTCTGGAACATCAGCCGCACTCTGCCCTTCAGCTCGCTTTCCCGCTCCTTCAGTATCCTTGCCGCTCCCAGCAGCATTGCGGTATGCAGGTCATGGCCGCAGCAGTGCGCCTGTCCCGATGTGCTGGCAAATTCCAGCCCGCTGTCCTCAGGTATGGGCAGGGCATCCATATCCGCCCTCAGCAGAAACAGCTTTTCCCCCTGTCCAATAAAAACCGAAGCCCCTTCGCCGCACTCTGTTGGCTCAAGGCCCATCTCCCTCAGCTTTTCCATTACATACGCCCGTGTGTTGGGATTATGCACCCCCACCTCCGGATTGCTGTGTATGTGCCGCCTGTTTGATACTATCTCCTCTGTTATTTGCTGTGCCCTTTCAAAGCAGTTCATTATGCCGTAACCTTCCTTTCAGCAGATTATACTCTGAGGAATATTATGGCTGGGTTTTGCCGGGATGATTCTCTGTATAAAAAACCGCGGCAATATGCGGCGGGACGCAGGATCGGCTGTTAGCGTTAAAGGGGCTGAATTATTATTTTACTACCCCACCCCGCCACCTCTTTATGTATCTTCGCCTTAAGGCGAAGGCGGGAGCCGGTATCCCCCCCCCACATATGAGGAATATTACGGCTGGGTTTTTCCGGGATGATTCTCAATATAAAAAAACCGCGGATCATCCGCGGCTTGTGCTTTTTGCTTTTATATTGGTTACCCTATGTTTTCATGCACCTGTCTAAGCAGCATATTCATCACCTCAAGGGACAGCTGCCCCTGTGCGGAGCCCCTGCCAACGGCCGCAAAGGCTGCATCCGCGCCAAACAGCTCTCCCGCTATGCGGCTTATAATGCCCTGCTCTCCCATTGCAATGGGGATAATGGGGCTGATGCCCTGCTGCTTTGCCTGCTTTGCCGCCTTCATCAGCCCGATGGCATCGGATACGCTGTCTGCATACACCGCAAGCTTTGCAATATCCGCTCCGGAGGCTGCAATGCGCCTGAATATTTCAAGCATTTCCGCCTGCGCCGGCGTGTGCGTCATATGATGGGAGCCTATTACCCTGCAGCCCGTCTGTTGTATATCCTTTATCAACGCCGTCACATCCCCATGGGACAGGGCTTCTATGTCTGTTCCGTCAGCATGGCCGCTGCCAGCTGCGGCCCTGTTCAGCAGGGCATATTCCTCATCGGATATTTCCGCCCTGCCCCCTTCCTTTGAGGTGCGGCAGGTGAATATCAGGGGGATATCCCCAAGTATACCCCGAAGCTCCCCCAATACCTTCAGCACATTCTCCGTATGGCAGATGCCCTCAAAAAAATCCCCCCGCCATTCCACCCCATCAAGGGGCATATCCTTCAGCCTTTTTGCCCCGGCGGTAATATCCCCAAGGGTTTGTTCCGCAATGGGGACTATGACCTTGGGCTTGCCTTGGCCGATATGAATGTTTCTGAGGGTAACCGTCTTCATGTGCTCTCCGAAAATTTCTTTTTATAAATTATACCACGGCACAGTGCAGGCATCAAAACAATGTGCGTTTTTCAATAAATATGATACAATGGCGGTAGAAAAATTATCCCTCTCCACCACGTCGCCGCGGACTGCGCTTGCCCGCATATCATTCTTGCCTCTCACTATGGGAGAGGTGGCCGAGCATAGCAAGGCCGGAGAGGGCAGCTTGCCGCAGCAAAGCCCTCTCAGTCAGCATAGCTGACAGCTCTCCCGGAGAGAGAGCCAAGGGCGGTTTTATCTGTACCCGCCCACCGCCCTTTTAAGGTTATTTCGCCTTGCGGCGAAATGGGCGCACTCCGCAAGCGCTTGTGGAATCCCGCCGCCCTTTTAAGTTTGCTTTTCCCTTAAGGGAAAACCCGCACCCATAATTTATATTTCAGGAGCCGCCATGAAAGAGCTTATTTCCTCCCTCTCCCGCCAATATACCCAAAACCTCCTTGCACACCGCCGCTATCTTCACGCCCATCCCGAGCCTTCCTTCAGGGAATTCAACACCCGGGACTACATAGTATCCGTATTGAAGGAAGCGGGCCTTGAGCCTGTGGCCTTTGAGGATGCCTGCGGCGTTATATGCAGGATAAAGGGAAGCAGCCCCGGCAAAACCATCGCCTTCAGGGCGGATATGGATGCCCTCTGCATGCAGGAGGAGCACGACCAAGCCGCCTGCCCCTACCGCTCCAAAACCGACGGAGTCATGCATTCCTGCGGCCACGACGGCCACGTGGCGGTGCTGCTGACCTTTGCCCAAGCATTGAGCGCACACAGGGAGCTTATCTGCGGCGAAGTGGTTTGCATATTCCAGCACGCCGAGGAGACCCCTCCCGGCGGCGCGGCGTATCTTATCGAAAAGGGCTGCCTTGAGGGTGTGGATGAGGTATACGGCATGCACCTCTGGCCCGCCCTTGATGTGGGAGAGATCGGCTATACCCACGGTGACATGATGGCGGCGGCAGATATGTTCGAAGTGACCTTCACAGGCCCCGGCGGTCACGGCTCCCAGCCCCACGCCAGCCGGGATGTGCTGCTTGCGGCCTGCTCCGCAGTGGAGCAGTATCAGGGCATAATGAGCCGTCAGGTTTCCGCCCTTGATACGGCGGTGGTCAGCGTATGCAGGCTCACCTCCGGCACAGCCTACAACATCATTCCGGACAAGGCGGTACTTTCCGGCACCGTCCGCACATTCTCAAATGACGTTCAGTCCCTCATCATGGAGCGCATCAGCCGCATATCCCACAGCATCGCGGATATGTACGGCATAGAGTGCAGCGTAAACTACGCCAAGGGCTTCCCCGCCCTGATAAACCATCCCGCAATTGTGGATAAGGCCACAGCTTCCATCTCCGCCCACACAAACCGCAGGCCTGTATCAGTACTGCCCGTTATGATAGGCGAGGATTACTCCCTGTATGTGCAGAAGGTGCCCGGGGCGTTCTTCTTCGTGGGCTGCCGCAACAGGGCAAAGGGCATCGACTGCGCCCTCCACAGCCCCCTGTATCAGATGGACGAAGAAGCCCTCAGCGCCGCGCTGGAGTGCTTCCTTGCGGTGTATTTTGATACGGTAAGGTAACGTTATGTTTTATTTATCTACTTTTTCTTTTCGGAAGAAAAGAAAAAGTAGCAAAAAGAAAAGTCAACTATAAATATATAGATGATTGCTCCAGCCTTATCTGTTTAAACCGGGCAAAATAAACATCCTAACATAAAAACAGCCGTGAATGACGGCTGTTTTGTTTTTCCGTATGCTTTATTTTTTGCAGAGGAAAGCAATGGTGGAAATCACCACCACCGCATTTACGATGAAACCCACCGCGTTCACAATAACCACATTAAACGCCGCAAACATCAGCACGCTGATGAGGAAGGCTATCTTCAGCGACCGTTCGTCATCCTTGAATTTGAACACCGCAATGGAATACTCCAGATTGCCAAGGACGGGCAGCCAGCCTGCCAGCCCCCTGTTGTTGAAGTATATGCCCAGCACCACCCCCATAACGATAAGGGTGTATTCTATCCACTTTTTCTCCAGCTTTGCCATGGCGGCAAAATTTCTCAGCACGCTTACGCCGTTCTGCACAGAGGCGCTGTATCCCTTTAAGAATATGGAGCCTGCGCAGTATATGGCCTGACCGATGGTCTGGAATATCAGCACGCCCTTTACGGTTTTTCTGGAGGAGCTGAAGGCGTCAGCAAGCATTGCCGCCAGAAAGCATATATTTCCCAATATGATAAAGGTATCCATTTTTTCGGCTATCCTTTCCCTTATTACTTATCCAGAGCCAGCCTGTACAGCCGCTGCTTATGTGGCTCAAGGAAGGTATCTGTTTCCCCCGCCTGCTCCCAACCGTATTTTTCATACAGCCCCTGATGGACGGTAAACAGATACAGCTCATTTTCCCTCAGGTTTTTTCGGGCATTCTCCCTCACCGAGCCAAGCAGATATCCGCCGTATCCCTTATTGCGGTATGCCTTGTCCACATACACATTGGCAAGCCATGGGTATATATCCGGCCTTGCAAACAGATCCCCGTATGTAAACTGATACATGCCGATAAGCTCCTCGCCAAGATACAGCCCGTATGTCTGTGGCAGCCGCACATCATTCAGGCTGTGGGCCATATAGCTGCGAACAGCATGGTATGCGTACCCTTCCGCTTCTCCCCACCAGCCGTACATCCAGCCTGTGAGCTTATCCAGCTGGGAATGGTCTGTTATTTTTTCTATCCGCAGTTCCATTGAGCTTACCCCGATATGCTTTATACACTGTGGATTATAGCAACAATAAGCCCGACCCGCAACGGATACCGGCCATATGCCGGCATGTTTGGGTGGACATTTTTCTGTATTCTTTTATAATACTTTTATACCATGTTTCTTTATGCAATACCCGCCCGCAGGAGGTGATACAGTATATGAAGATCGCGGTGCTTACGGATATACACCTGTACAGCAAAACCCACAGGCTGCTTCGGGCATTGGAAAAAGCAAAGGGCGCGGATATGCTGCTTATTGCCGGAGATATCGCAGACAGGGCACAGCCCCATCAGTACGAGCTGGCGCACAGCTGCATACATGAGCAGCTTTCGGATATGCCGGTATTCTGCGTATCCGGCAACCACGACAATCCCCATAGGGATGATACCGCCTTTCGCCGGTTTGAAGCCGGCATCAATACTCAAAAGCAGTACGATACAGACCCCGGCGGCGCATTTTATTGCAGGCTCAGCCATGCTGCGGATATTATAGGCCTTAACCCCGTGTATCATCAAAAGCAGTTCTTCTTTACCGACAGGGGCTGCCAGCTTGCCTTTGCAGAGCAAAAGCTCAGGGACAGCGATACCCTCTGGCATATACTGCTGTGCCATCCTCCCCTTATCGCCCATAATCCCCAGCGCACCCCGGACAAGGCTCCATACATAGTAAAAGAGCAGGACACACGGCTGCAGCAGCTGATGGACAGCAGCCGAAACGTGATAATGCTTTCAGGGCACACCCACATGGCTCCTCAGGTGGAATATCACAGGGAGCAGAACAACATATATATCAACTGCGGCAGCGTCTGCCCCACCGAAACGGGGGATGAATCCTCGCCGCTGCAGCAGGGCAATATTACCATGCTGAGCATTGAGGATACCCGGGTGGATGTATGCATAATGGGCATACACACGGAAAAGGTATTCTTTTCCCGTACATTTTACATCCCCTCCGGGGAATAAATAAAGCACCCTTCGAATCCCTCAACGCATTGATCACATAAACAAAAAACGAACATCCGAAGATGTTCGTCTTTTGTTGGCGTGCCTTGAGGGATTCGAACCCCCGACCTTTTGGTCCGTAGCCAAACGCTCTATCCAGCTGAGCTAAAGGCACACGCGCCATGCGCATTATGTATTTTAGCGCATGAATATTACTTTGTCAAGCGAAATATTGGATAAATTTAATTTTAGGTTGCTTTTTTTGATGGGCTGTTGTATATTATTTAGTGCTATGGGGCATTAGCACAGTTGGTAGCGCGCAACGTTCGCAATGTTGAGGTCAGGGGTTCGAATCCCCTATGCTCCACCATCCAAGACCTTTTCTTTAGGAAAGGGTCTTTTTTTCAAACTATGAATTCTCTAAAAAAGGAGGCAGGTCATGTTCATCATCGAAGACAACAGATTGGTACGGTATGAATGCTCTTCGGACGCTCAGCTTATCATCCCCGAAGGCATCACATCCATCGGTACCGGTGCTTTTGCAAACACTACCTCCCTGACCGGGATTCATTTTCCTTACACCCTGAAAACCATATGCGACGGCGCTTTTGAAGGATGCAGCTCCCTTGAAGCCGTGTCCTTTCAGGATGGCCTGAAGCGCCTGGGCAACGGCTGCTTCAAAGGCTGTGCAGGCCTTTTGTCCCTGCACCTTCCCGATACCGTTGTCTCTATTCACCCCCGGGCTTTTCAGGGCTGCGAAAGGCTTGCCGAAATACGGCTCTCAAGCGGCCTGCGCCGCAACATAGAAGGGCACACCTTCGGCGGCTGTGTTTCGCTTAAGAGCATAGTCATTCCGGCGGGAATAGAACAGATAAAGGCCGGCGCCTTCAGCGGATGTACTGCGCTTGAGCAGGTTGCCTTTGAAAATCCATACGTCCAGATCGAAGCCAATGCCTTTGCGGGCTGCGGCAGCTTATGCGCCGGATCCTTGGCGCTCATTAAGGCAAATACCTTAGACAAAAGCGCCATCGATATCAAAAGCCAGGCTCCCGGGGCCATAGGCAGGCTCAGCAACTACACACAGCGCTCCTTTGTATTTGACGGCGTACAGTGCGGCTCCCTTGAGGGTATACTGCAAAGCCTCAAATGCCCCGACCCCATAAAGCAGGCGGAAATATGTGCCCTCTCAGGGGGCGCAGCCAAGCATGCGGGCAGCCTGTACGACTGGAAGGCGGAGCAGCTGCTGTATTGGCAGGGACGGGCGATTCCTCGGGGCGGCGAAGAATATCAGCGGCTGCTTGACAGGCTGTATCTTGCCGTATATGAGCAGGATGAGGGCTTCCGCAGGGATATCTCCGAAATAAGGGGAAAGAATATCGACCATCGGATGGGCCTCAGCGACCCTGCAAAAACCGTCCTCACCCGGCAGGAATTCATACAGCGGCTTAAGGGATTGAGTGAGGGGACGCTCAGGCAGGATGGATGAGCCGCTGATCGAATTTGCCGGTTTTGCCGCAACCATATTGCGCCCTGCATAAATATATAGTATAATCACATCAGCTTCAGGGGGTGGTGAAATTCCACACCGGCGGTGATGGGGCATGCGCCCACGAGTCCGCGAGCCTTTGCTGCGCAAGGGTTGAATCGGTCAGAATCCGATACCGACGGTACAGTCCGGATGAAAGAGGCTGCACAATGCAGAGATTCCAGTATCTACACCCCCGCAGAGCATTAGCTTGCGGGATTTTTTTGTGCAGTTCCCCAAATTTTATTTTGTGGGAGGAAGCAATATTTATGAAGAACGAAAAAGTAAACCTTCTTGTGAAAAAGGGGCTGCTGTGCGCCCTGTCCCTGGTGCTGATGTACCTGGTGCGCTTTCCCCTTTTCCCCGCCGCCGCATACCTTGAATACGACATGGCGGATGTACCCATCCTCATCGGCACATTCATGTACGGCCCCGCAACAGGCCTGCTTATCACCGCAGTGGTAAGCGTGCTGCAGTGGCTGCTGGTGTCCCCTGCAAGCGGCTGGGTGGGTGCGCTGATGCACTTCCTTGCAACAGGCGGCTTTGTTATCGTGGCCGGCCTTATCTATCGCTCCAAACACACCCGTGGCGGCGCAGTACTGGCCCTCATTGCAGGCACGCTGGTGATGACCGCCATCATGATACCCCTCAATATGTACTTTACAGTGCACTACAACGGCGCGCCTGCGGAGGTGGTCCGCGCCATGCTGGTGCCTGTCATAATCCCCTTCAACCTGTGCAAGGGCGGCATAAACTCCGTGGTCACCTTCCTGGTTTACAAGCGGGCAGGCAAGGTGCTGGGGCTGGTAAAGAAAAAATAGCGCAATTTCCTTCATTAAAAAAGGCGGGAGCAATTCCCGCCTTTTTTTGTTTGGTTACAGGGCTAAGCTTTTTCTGTGCCCTCTGCCTTCACGTTGTCCAGTGCATACTGGAGGCACTGCTCCACCACAGAGGTAAAGGTTGCATTATTTTCCCTGGCTATGCGTTCCAGATCTTCAACCATATGCTCAGGCAGTCGCAGAGTTTTTGTAACGGTATTATCTTTACCCTTAATTGTAAGCATAGTTAAAGCCGCCCTGATCAGGTATTTTTAGAAGCCGAAGAATGCAGCCACTGCTGCCCATACAGGCATATCGCCGGTCTTGGGTATAGCCACCTCAGCGCAGACAACGCTTGCATCGGGCTTAAAGTTTACGGTAACAGAGGTGCTGTTCCAGCGTACGGTCACCCATTCAGCACTGGGGTCAATGCAGCTTACGGTGAAGCTCTTGCCATTGCCGGTAAAGGGAACTTCCACGCCGTCGATCTCAACGGAGGTGGGAACAGCGGACTTGGAGGTGCTGAAGCTGTTGCCGCCATTGTAGGTCACCTTGATGCTGTCACAGGGCTTGGCGGGAGCGGGGGCAGGTGCGTTAGGGTCTACTTCGCCAGCGAAAAGAGCCTCTCCTACACTTGCAAGAACAAGCGTTGAGTCATTTGTGTCGCTATAACTGTTCTCTTCCCTTGTGGTATCATAATTGCCGCCGGTTATGCTAAGTTTACTCTTTGGGCTGCCAAAGCGGCCGTATATACGATTAATTACTTCCCCGCCTGAAATAGTATCATTATCCTTTGCAGTGCCATCAACAAATACGCCGCCTGCTTTGGCTACACCATTTGCCGTTGTTTCTCTTCCGGTATCACCAACCGTTCCAAGTATATCGCCGGCTTTATTCGTACTGCTTCCAAGAGATTTTATTTCGTTTCCTTCAACAGTAACACCAATAATTTCAACTTTAGTCCACGGGTTGCGTGCAGCATGACCAATTATTCCACCAACTGACCCCTTACCCTGTATAGTGCTGTTCTTTACAGAACAGTTCTCATATGTCAAATTTAAGAATACCGGACCATCCGATCCATTATATCCATCTGCAGTTCCTGAAAAACCGCCTGTCCAATGGCCGCCTTCAACATGTGAATCTAAAAGGTGGCAATTTATAAATCGTATGTTCTCAAGGGCTCCGGGGCTTCCCATAAAAGCTCCGACAGCAGTTGTGCCAGACGTGTCATCCTTATCCACAACAATATTAGCATTCTGCAGTGTTAAGTCTTTTACAGTCAGGCTGGAAACGCCACCCCATGACCCGGTAAAAAGCATATTTGTAAGCCCGGTAATCGTCCTGTTATTACCGTTAATTACAATTTTTTGGTTATGTCCAATTTGCTGTGATGTCCAGCTCTTTCCATTCATATTAATGTCTGCATTAATATTGATTGTAATATCGCCGGTCATACTTGAAAAATTGGTACCCAACGCAGCAATGAGTTCATCCTCATTGCTGATATCGACTACTGTTCCTGCCGCCATTGCAACACTTGATACTGACAATACCAACGCCAGCACCATGATAAAAGATATAATCTTCTTCATTTTAAGATTTCTCCCCTTTGGACATATTTGTAATATTTTGATATCCATTTGGATATCATATGACAACTTTATCACGCGGATATTGTATTGTCAAGATAACCATTTGGATATCAGGAGGAAATCGTGGGTTATTACAGACGAATACGGGATTTGAGGGAGGATCATGACCTTACCCAGCGGCAGGTAGCGGAAATTCTTCATATGCCCCACGCCCAGTACTTCCGCTACGAAAGCGGCTGCCGGGATATCCCCACGGAGGTATTGATAACTTTGGCAGATATGTACGAAACCACCACGGACTATATTCTCGGCAGAACAGACTGCCCCCACGCTCTTCCAAAAAGCAGGCAAAAGTAAAAGGCTCCCAATGATTGGGGGCCTTTGTCAATATCTGCGACCCATCCGCTTTTCCGCAGGAAAAGCTACATTAAAGGGCGGCGGGTTGGTTTAGATAATCTTTTTAGTTTTCTTCACACGCAAAAAGAACGACCGTATGGTCGCTCTTTCTGTATGTAAGCTTGCGCTTATTTAATTACTCAACGATGGAGGCTACAACGCCGGAAGCAACGGTACGGCCGCCTTCACGGATAGCGAAGCGGAGACCTTCGTCCATAGCGATGGGGGTGATCAGCTCGATTTCCATGGCGATGTTGTCGCCGGGCATTACCA
>JAZUMK010000030.1:0-90413 GCA_045603585.1 Clostridia bacterium | reverse complement strand
AAGGCCCGGGCGTACCAGGACGCCAAAGCCGAGGGCATTGAGGTTGATGTGGTCTACTACTTCGACGAGTGGGCCGACCTGTGGTTTGAAAGCCACAAGGACAACATCATGCCCACCACACAAGAAAACTATCAATACACGCTGCGTATCCTCATGGCCACGTTCCCCCACAAGAAGATCCGCGACATTAAACCCTTTGACATTGAAATGATGCTCAAGAAGCTGCGCCGTGACGGGCGCTCCACTTCCTGCCTTACCCAATGCAGAGGCATGATGTATCAGATCATGAACAAGGCCGAGGCCAACGATCTCATCCGTAAGAATCCGGTGCGCTTCGCTGAAAAGATGCGATACCGCGAACCGGTGAAGCGAAAGGATGCGTTCACAGCAGAAGAGGTCTCCATTCTCATGAATCGGCTTCCCGAAAACCGTATTGGTCTCAGCATCCGCCTGATGCTGGGCACCGGCATGAGAACGCAGGAGCTCTTGGCTCTGGAACCGCGCCACATCGACACAGACGGCTCTCACATCCGCATTGAACAGGCCATCAATATGCAGAAAGGAACGGCGGTGGTCGGCTTGCCCAAATCCCGGGACAGCTACCGAACCATTCCAGTTCCTCAAAGCCTGCGATGGTGTGCCGTGGCGCTGCGGCAGACGGAGAAGAAGTTCGTCTGGGAGGAACGGAAGAAGGACAACCCCTGCAATCCCTCTCACTTCCGTGACCAGTTCCGCAAGGCACTGGAAGCCATTCCGGAAGTTCCAACCCTCACGCCTCATTCCTGCCGACATACTTACGTCTCACAGATGCAGGCATTGGGTGTGGATCTTTCCACCATCCAGAGCATTGTGGGCCACGCCGATGTGGACATGACGCAGCATTACCTCCACGTACAGGAATCCATCCGACTGGATGCAATTGATCGGTTCAGCAAAGCCTTTCCAACAGGCCGCAGCGGACCTGATGACCCAGACGGAACTTCCTGCAGGGTCATCCAATTCCCCAATGTGGGATGATGTGACGTCCTGTCCAGAGTGTGCCATCGTAATTCTGGTACGAACTCTGGTACGTAAAGTTCCGCGGAAAGCAAGTGTTCCGCGACTTCTTGAATAAATGCAACAGAATGGACAAAAACGGCAGATTTCAGGCAAAAAAAGACCTGAAATTTTTCGATTTCAGGTCTTTTTTGGTGGAGATAAGCGGGATCGAACCGCTGACCTCTTGAATGCCATCACTCATATATATAACGCACCCGGCCCCCTATCTTTCGACAGGGGGCCGGATGTATATGGCGCTTATATTATTGTTGGTGTATTTTTGTCGGTGTTGTTTCTGCTCGTGTACCTCCTTTCTATGTTTTTAAACTTATCTTACAGGCTGCAGCTGGCAACCACTTTGTATCCTTCGGGGAGCTGGAAGCTGGGTTCTCCACCGAATTCCCACTTGATGGTGGGTGCCCAGCCCTGGGCGATTGCGGTGAAGTGCAGGAGCACGATGCCGAAGTTCAGCTTGCTGTCGATCTCGGTGTTGTACTCGTCGGGCTTGCTGATGAGGGTGATGCGGCCGTTGCTGATTACGAAGCCGTAGGCCTGGCGGTTCAGGTAGCTGGGGGCCAGGGTGGCTGCGTAGAAGGCCTCCCACAGCATGTCATCGAAGAATCCGATGTACTCTTCAACGCCTTCGCTGTTGCCCCAGGAGTTCATGAAGACCATGTCGTTGATACCGAGCTTGGGGTCTACGTAGTGGCGCTGAGCGGTGATGTCCACATTGGACATGCTCTGGATGTTGATCCTGAGACGCTTGGTGGTCTTTACGCCGTAGCCGAATGCTACGATGGCGGCTACTTCCAGTTCGCTCTCTACACCGATGGCCTTCTTTACCTTCTCGCTTTCGGTGAAGGTGAGCCAGCAGCTGTCAAGGTTCAGGTCGGCCAGCTTGATTACCAGGTCTTCCATGATGTAGCCGGCGTTCTCCCCTGCGTACTCTGCCTTCTCGGAGAGAAGTACCAGATAGTGGGGTGCGCCTACCAGGTAGCTGCTGTATCCGGCTGCTCCTTCAAGAGCTTCCCTTGCCTCGGTGCCCAGCACCAGCAGTTCGGTCTTGTATTCGGGGAACAGTCTCTTTACTGACTTGCTGTAGTATTCCTTGATGCTCTCCAGTTCGGAAGTGCAAACTGCTTTTTCTATAAAGGCCCTTACGGACTTACGATTCTGTATCAATGCGCTGTAATTCATGTTTTTCTCCTCCTGATGTTTTAGTATTTAAATTTTAGTTTTTTCAGTGGTTTTTGTTTCTGTTTTCTTTTATGGCCTTATTATAGCGATTCCATAACCATACTTCTGTGACAAAATCACCAAATTGAGAATAATTCTTAATCTTGTTAAATTCTTTTTTAGATAGAAAAGACCTTCTCCAAATGAACCAAGTTATCAGTTCATATGTAAATGGTCTTTTTACAATACACAAATTCTGCTCTTACCTATCCTTCACCTTGCATATCAGCTGGGTCATGGTGCCCATGGGGCAATACACACACCAGCTGCGGGGCTTGAACAGCACCATGGTGATGAGGCCCAACACGGTGGAGGTAAGCATCACGCTGTAGAAGCCGAAGGCGAACTGAGCAACGCCGGGATGGAACAGCGTTCCGTGATATGCCCAGTGCCAGGGGAGCTTGAAGGTCCAAAGCAGTGTCACTGCCTGCCTGAGGTCCTGCGCCCCGGCGAACACCAGATAGGTATTCCACAGCATCAGGAAAAACATTGCAAAGAAGAATATCAAAAAGCCATACCTGAATGCCTTGCTTTTCATCCAGTTGGGTATGTCCTTTTTGCGGGACAGGCCAAACCTGCCGCCCAGCAGACCAAACAGCTGTCCCCTGCCGCAATAGCGGTTGCAATAGCCCTTTGTGCCCTTGGTGATGGATATTATCAGCGGGATAAAGAAGCAGAACAGACCCAGCCACGCGAACAGTATGTTGAAGAAGCCCAGCACAAGGTAAGTAAGGGACACTATCCACATGTAGTCATACCAATGCTTTTTCATGCCTCCACCTCCTTGATGGTTATCACAGACGCGGGGCATTCCTTGGCGCACTTGCCGCAGCCCACGCACTTGCTAAAATCCACAGCCGCCATAATGCCCTTCATTATCTGTATTGCGCCCATGGGGCATACCTTTACGCAGCATCCGCAGGCCACGCACAGCTCCTGTGCCACAAAGGCCTTTCTTTTAATCCTCTTTGCCTTTTCCACAATAAAAAACCTCCATTGCTTAATGTACGTAATATACATTAATTAATGGAGGTCTTCCGTGATATGGTCACAATTTAACAAATGAATCTGAATTTTTCTACTTCTTCCCTTGCTGCCTGCACCAGATGTTCATTATCCAATCCACCGGCAGCAGCTTTACCATGCGCACCTGCATCCGCACGGGGAAGCCCAGAATGGACACCTTCTTTTTCCTGCGGAAGTCCTTCATGGCCTTGTCGATGACCTGCTTTGCGGTGTACCATCGGTCGTAGTATTTGATGGTGTCATCATGGACGGCACGGTCCATAAACTCGGTCTTTATCCAGCCGGGGCATACGCACATGACGAATATTCCCCTGCTCTTGAGCTCACGGCCGATGGCACGGCTGAAGCTCAGCACATAGGCCTTGGTTGCGCCGTAAACGGACAGATACGGCACAGGCTGCCAGCTGGAATTGGAGCCAAGGTTGATGATGGAATCCCCCTTGTGCATATATGGCAGGCTTAGCAGGCACATGGCGGTCAGTGCCTTGTCGTTCAGGTCGATTATGCCCAGCTGATTGTCCAGCTCCATCCCGTCAAATGTGCCGAAAAGGCCGTAGCCTGCGGCGTTTATAAGCAGATGCACCTGAGGCTTTTCCGCCTCCAGCAGCTCCTTGTAGGCGGCATAGCTTGCGTTGTCGCTAAGGTCCATGGGTATGGGGCGCACAGGGGTCCTGCACTCCGCCTGCAGCTCCTCAAGGCGCTCCTTACGACGGGCGATGACCCATATTTCATCCAGCTGAAACTCCTTATCCACAGCGTATACGAACTCTCTGCCCATGCCGGAGGACGCGCCGGTGATGACTGCTATCTTTTTCATGTTAAATGCTCTCCAATTCTCTTGATAACATGATATTACCCCGCCGTGGGGAACAAATCAACAGCAATAATTAATATTCCCCACACCCATTTTCCCTTCTTCCCTTTATCCTCTTCCACCCCACTGCATCAAACAATCCCACCATAACAAATTTCATGAAATACATTGTCTTTCTCTGCATATATTTAGCATATCAACTTAACGGAGGTGTTGATTCAACAATGCGTATTCTGGTAATCAGCAAGCGAACGCTTATAATCGCCGTTGCTGTTTTTGCTGCCGTTATTGTGGCTATTATTTTATTGCTGAGCTTTGCGCCTGATGCCGCGGCCGCAAACACGCGGGCTGTGGAACAATACGAGCTGGAAGTGCTGGCCGGGCAAAAAAAGGAACTGCCCATATACAGCGTAGACCGAAGCGATAAGAAAATCGCCCTCACTATCGATGCTGCCTGGGAGGACGACAAGACCCCATTTATTCTGGAAACACTGGAAAAGTACAACGTCAAGGCTACGTTTTTCCTGTGCGGTTTCTGGGCGGAAAAATATCCTGACGAAGTAAAGCAAATACATGATGCCGGGCATGAGTTGGGCAATCATACCGCCACCCACCCTCATATGAATCAGCTGTCTGTGGCGGAAATAAAGAAAGAGCTGAACAAGTTTGATGACATGATAGAGCGCATCACCGGAAAGCGCACAACCGCTTTCAGAGCGCCCTACGGAGAATATAACGATACGGTAATCACCACCGTGCGGGATATGGGCTATGAAGTCTATCAATGGGACATAGACACCATCGACTGGAAGGAAGAGCGCAGCGCCCAGACAATACTGGACACTGTTCTGCCAAAGCTCCACGACGGCTGCATAATACTCTGCCACAACAATGGCTTTAAAATAAAGGAATACCTGCCTACCCTTATTGAAACCGCACAGAGTCAGGGATATGAGTTCGTCACGGTAAGCGAGCTGCGGCTTGGCGGGGATACCATAATTGACGTGAACGGAGTGCAGAAAGCGGCGTGATAGAGTGTAATGCAAGAAAACGATAAAAATTGAACATCCGGACTAAATTTACGTGAACTACTGTGCGATAATCATCAGGAGCACGGGGATATTATCGCAGGTAATACAGCATCAAGCCACACCATTCAGATCTTTAAATTGGTGTAGCTTGATCTTTAAATCTATCGGATGTTTAAACTTGTTCGGTCGGGTATATCTGCCCTCTCCCTCGTACTATCCATATATGATGTTGCATCGTTGGTATGATCTTGCAGTTCGGCAAAAATCGATTCCGCTGCGGGACTCACTATAATATTCGAAAGATTATCTGCCATAGTCTGAAGCCGCGCCGAGTCCATCATCAAATTTACGCATAAGGATGCCAGATCTTCCGTGCTGTCCGCAGTCACAGCGCCGCCGCGGCTGACGAAAAAGTCCATATTGTGCTTCTCACAGCCTGCCACTGCGTCAATAAGCACCATGGGAAGTCTTTTTACCGCGGCCTCTGTTGTGCTGAGGCCACCGGGTTTGGTCAGATAGAGGTCGGCACTGTCCATCAGTTCATTCATGTTTGCAACAAATCCATGAATGTGAATGCGCTGATCCTCTGCGGTCAGCTCTTCCAATGATCGCTGCACTTTTTCATTGGTTCCGCAAACAATTGACAGCTCCATCGAGTCATCCATCCGTTCCCGGAGAAACCGGGTCAGCTCCTCCAATGGGCCACAGCCCATGCTTCCGCACATCATCAGCAGATGAACACGCTCCGGGGAAATGCCGGCTGACTGTTTTGCCTGCAATTTGGGCCGGCAGGAGTAAAAAGAGCCTGCCACAGGTATCCCGCTGGGTACTATTTTGTCATAAGGAATCCCGTGTGCTTCAAATTCAGATGCAAGCGTTTCATGTGGGATAAAGTACGTACCTAAATTGCCGGCGGCAGCCCCCGGACTGCAGGTGTAATCTGTTGCAACAAAAGCGGTTTGCAGTTTTATGGGATGTTCCCGAAGCATTTGCGCCACCAGTGCTGCCGAAAAAACATGAACGCAGACAACTGTGTCATACTTCTCCCGGCAAATATGATCATATAAACGAGCGGCTCCGGCAGCCAGCGGCTTATGATCAGCACTATCCTCCTGTATCGGCGCAGAATGTCGCTCCGCGAAACTGTATCCCATCCGAAACAAGCCGGGAACATGTCTGTACATGGCGGTATGTCCCCAGGATATAAATTTGGAAAAACTGCCTGAAACGAACTGCAGGGAATCCGCAATATCACATGCCATCCCGTTATTATGAAACACCTGCTGCATTGCTTTGGCACAGGAATTATGACCCCCGCCGGTATTGCAGGTCAGTATCAGTGTACGCATATTGCCTCCTCCCTCTTTTCGGCTTGGCCGGAACATCTTTGCTGAAGGCGGATCAGCCTGGGACGGTTATATCGCTGCACCAAAATATACGGCAGATTAAAGAAGAGGATATAAATTATCGTGACGATTATTCCGGCCGCTCCGGGCAGCAGCTTCAGGCAGTACAATCCGCTGAAGCAAAGCAGTAAATGGATAAGCTCCGCAATACAGGTCTCACATATCATATCCGGCAGCCGCAAAGCATAATCCTGCTTCAGTTTTTTTGCCGGTATCAGGGACGGTAATATCCTGCTCATATCCGGCACTTTATTCTGCCAGCTGCGAATATTGATTTTTTCGTAGATTTTGCCTCCTTTTTCAAAAGGGAAGCACTTGAACCAGCCTTTTTCAGGACGAAGCCACTTCTTTGGAATAATCCGCCCCGCAAAAAAACCTATAATTCCGGTGACGGCAAAATACACAGCACTTTTAATAAATTTCATAGGTCACGCCCTGTCAAATTTTATTGGAGTTCGTTTGGATCAGATTGTTTTTTCAATGCAGCAGCGATCATCCACATGGTTTTTTCAGCCTTCTTCATGCCGCTCCTCAGTTACACGCAGGCACTTTACATTTTGAATGCTGTAAAGAATGCCGGAAAAGATGATCATCCCTGTGCATAAAGCGATCAGAATGTTGGAAACCCCGGGAAGAATGTTTACCCATGCCATATGGATGAGCATCGTGCCATACAGCAGGGCAGTAGTTACCTTGCCATGCCAGGCAGCTCCCTTGATAATGCCTCTTTTCACTAGCATAAGGCCGGTTATTCCTGCAAATATCTCCTTGGCGGTAAGCAGGATAAGCGGGATCCACATATTCGGGAAGCGGGTAATCAGGCAAAACAGCACAGCGATCTGCGTAAGCTTATCCGCAACGGGATCAAAGGCCTTTCCGAAATCACTGACCATATCATATTTTCTTGCTATGATGCCATCCGCAACATCCGTCAGGCCGGACAGCGCCAATAAGCAAAGAGAGCCGAAATAATTATGCTTGCCTGCATACTGCCAAATAATCACCGGAATAAGACACAGCCTGAAAAACGACATCATATTGGGAACGGTAACGATCCTGTGCTGACACCCTTTTGAATTTTCCATAGTATTCAGACTCCTTTATGATTTGCAGGAACATATTGTTCAGTCATTTTGCGAAGATCATCCATCCGTCTGTCCAGCGCGGCGCTCATTTCGGCGCAGGCCAGCAGCTCCTGCTCCATTTCTTCGGTAAAGGGGGCGTCCTTTTTGTAGTGCATCTGATGCTCCAGGCTGGCCCAGAAATCCATGGCGATGGTGCGAAGCTGTATTTCCACCTTCATCTCCCGACGCTCGTTGGCGAGGAACACGGGGATTGCTGCGATAAGATGCAGGCTGCGGTAGCCGTTTGGCTTAGGGTTGGCGATGTAGTCCTTTTTCTGTATAAGGCATATATCGTCCTGCCGCAAAAGGGCCTCCGAAATCATATACACATCCTGTGGAAAGGAGCATATTACCCGCACCCCCGCAATATCGTTAAGCTCCCGCTCTATGGCCTCCATGGTCTGGGGTATTCCCTTGCGCTGCATCTTTTCCTTGATGCTGCCAAAGCGCTTTAGCCGGGTCTTTATGCTGCTGATGGGATTGCGGTCGTAGGCCATGGCATATTCTTCATTCAGCACGTTTAGCTTGGTTTCTATCTCCATCATGGCGCATTTGTAGTAGCACATCAGCGTCATAAAAGGCTTTGACTTTTCCTCCAGCCATTCAAATGCCCCGCTTTCTCCAGCTTCTGTAAGCCGCCGTATTATTTCCATGCTATCCAATTTATATTCCATATAGTGCTTTACTTTCAGGCGCCCGGTATGCTGTTAAACTCTTCGCCTGTTATGTTCCCCTTTTCATAGAGATTCTTTGCAGGTTCGTGCGGTTTTATCTGCCGCTGTGCCGGCCATGGCACTCTTTCACCCTGCATACAGAAGCATATCTCCCAACTTACAAGCCAACTTCAACTCAAAATCAATTATTGTTGAAAAAGGCGCCGATGCCGGTGCATCAGCGCCTCTTTTATACTGTTTTTCTTATAATTTCAGTTCCACAGTAAACCGACATCCCCCTCCGGGGATATTCTCGGCAAATATGCTGCCCCCATGCAGGCTCACTATCCTGCCCGCCAAGGCAAGGCCAAGGCCGTTGCCCTCCTGCTTGTGGGAGTTGTCCTCCTGATAAAACTTATCGAATATATGCTTGTGCCCCTCCTCGGATATGCCGGGGCCGCTGTCATCTATACGAAATACGGCCCTGTTCCCGCTTTTATTAAGCTTTATGCTTATCATGCCATTTGGGGGATTAAATTTGATCGCATTGCCGATAAGATTGTTCCATACATGAAAAAGAAGATTTTCATTGCCCTCGATGGTGATATCTTCCATCTCCACATCAAACTCTATATCCTTTTTGACCCATTCAGACTCCAGCATAACTATGGACTGACGTATCTGCTCATCCAGCCTGAAAACGTCGTCCTTTGGCAGTATGGCCTGATTATCTATTTTTGACAGCAGCAATATGTTTCCCACAAGGTTTGACAGCCTTTGGGTATTGAAAAGTATCTTATCCACATATTGCTCCTGCTCATCCGGAGACAGCTCCTCCCCGTCCTGCAGAAGGGTGGCGTATCCCTCAATGGCATTTATGGGAGTCTTGAACTCATGGGACACATTGGATACAAAATCCGTCTGCAGCACCTCCGTGGCGTTGAGCTCTTTCACCATCAGGTTAAATTTGTCGTATATATTTGCGATTTCCGGAGAGCTGTTCTTTTTTTCCAGCGAAACGGATAAATCTCCCTCCGCGACCCTGTTCATGGCCTCGCCCAGCTTATTTATAGGCTCAAAAAACCACCTGCCCAAAAATTGGGTAATTCCGGCTCCCACCACAAGGCATATAAAATACAATTCCAAAAGGCGCGGTGGATCATACGCGGCCCCGAATATCCGGTGCATCAGCTCCGAAAGTAACGCAGCAAGGCCTATTGTTATCAGCAGTTCCCCCATTACAAACAGAGTCAAACGTACTCTGAGGCTTCGCTTCTGTATCCATCGCCTCATGCTTTTACCACCTTATAGCCAACACCGCGCATGGTTACTATCTTAAAGTCCTCATTGTCCCTGAAGCGCTCCCTCAGCCTGCCGATATGAACATCCACCGTATGGGTATCGCTTTCGCTGCTATAGCCCCATATGTCGTCCATCAGCTGCTGCCGTGTGAATATCCTGCCGGGAAAGGATGCCATTTTATACAGCAGCATAAATTCCTTCTGAGGCAGCACCATGCGCTCCTTTTCCGAAACGACTGTAAAAGAATCGTATTCCAATACCGTATTTCCGATGGTCTGTCTGCGTTCGTTTATCATCTGAGCCCGGCGTAAAAGCGCCCCTACCCTCAGCACCATTTCATTCACGTTTATAGGTTTGACCATATAGTCATCTGTGCCGGACAGGAACCCCATACGCATATCATCAAAGGCATCCTTTGCGGTTATCATCATAATCGGCGTGTTGTCATTGGCCTCCCTCAGAGAATGAACCAGCTCATACCCGTTCATCTCGGGCATCATTATGTCCGAAATTATAAGGTCATAATATTCCTGCTCTATAGCTTCAAGGGCTTCTCTGCCATTTGACACCCCCTTTACGCCATATCCGTTTTTTATCAGTACATGCTGAAACAACTGCCTGAGTTCCCTGTCATCCTCGGCGATAAGTATCTTTAGCATGGCATCCTCCTGCCCGCCCATACAAGGCGTTGATTTTACCTGTACATTATATCGTCACATATTCAATATACCGTCAACTGAATGTCAACTTTTGTTGAATTTTTCATGCGCTCTCGTCCCAAGTTCAACCATTGTTGATATTGAATTGAAGTTGAGTTGTTGTTTGGCGTATATACTTTCAGTCACGATCACCACTATACCCTCAAGCGGAGATGCGCTGTCCATAAAAAAGCTGTTTAAACCGAAAGTATATGTGACCAATATAGTGAGGAAAGAATATGACACACATTCTGTATAATCCCAAGAGCGGAAACAACAGCGGCAAAAACTATGCTCTGATGCTGGAAATTTGCTATCCGGACTCCACAAGCCATGACATCACCGAAATATATGACTATGCCGCTTTCTTTGCGGAGCTGGCGCCTTCTGACAGCGTAATACTCTGCGGCGGCGACGGCATGCTGAATCACTTTGTCAACGATACCAAGGATATACCCATACAGAACAGGATTTTTCTCTACGCTATGGGCACCGGCAACGACTTTGCAAGGGATATAGGCAAGTCCGGAAAGGACGAGCCGGACTATCCCATAAACGATTATATTAAGGATCTTCCCTCCGTTACAGTAAACGGGATCACCCGCCTGTTTATAAACGGAGTGGGCTACGGTATAGACGGCTACTGCTGTGAGGTAGGCGACCGGCTGAGAGAACAGAATCAAAAGCTTAAGCAGGATAAACCCATTAATTACACATCCATCGCAATAAAGGGACTGCTGGGTGATTTTAAGCCGGTAAACGCCAAAGTAACCGTGGACGGCAAAGAATACGAATATCAGAACGTATGGATAGCCCCCACCATGAATGGCCGCTATTACGGCGGCGGCATGATGCCCGCCCCGGAACAAAACAGGCTCAGCCCCGACAGGCAGCTTACCCTGACGGTAATGCACTGCAAAAACAAGCTGAAGGCGCTGTGCATATTCCCTTCCCTTTTTAAGGGGACCCACTCCAAATACACAAACGCAGTAAGTATTCACCGTGGCAAGGAAATAACCGTGGAATTTGACAGGCCAGTCCCATTGCAGATAGACGGAGAAACCGTATTGAACGTTACCTCATATACGGCGAGCGCCTCCCAGCCATATAAGAGCAGCCTGTATACATATTGCTGCAGGTCTGCGGCAAAAATCCGGTAAAAATTCAAAAAAGTGGCATTCAGCCACTTTTTCTGCATGCAAAGGCCGGCCCATCACAAGATGAGCCGGCCTGTAATTATGCCGTTATTCTCCGTGCAGCCCTTAAACGCTTACAGCATTGCGGAGCCGCCGGTAACTATCCAGCAGGCCAATGCCGCCACGGTGAACGCGCCCGTGTATACGCTGCCCGTACGGCGGTAGCAGTAGGTACACAGCACGCTGAACACCAGCACCTGAGGGATGAAAACTATCAAAAGGGACATGAAGGGTCCGCCGAAGGTGGAGCTGAACAGCAGATCCGCGCCGGGGCCTATTCCCATGAAGAACGGGATATACTCTATCAGCGCAATGAGCATCACGCCGCCCACCATGCACAGGGCGTATTTCCACCAGCAGGATACAAAGCCCTTAAAGCCCGGCCTTTCGGTTCCCGCAACCTGCATCTGTGCAAATATCTTGGAGTTATTGAGCAGGAAAAAAAGGGCGAACACGGGGATGTATACCAGGAACTGCAGCGCCCTATCCCCGGTAAAGCCCTTGAAGAAAGGCCAGATGCAGCGCAGATCCAGCATAAACAGCGCCTCAAACAGTATGGTGCATACATAGAGCAGACCCGCCATGCACAGCGACAGCAGCGCGGTCTTGCCCAACAGACCCCAGTCCAGGCTATCCCCATGGGTTGCTCTTGCAAGACCCAGCTCCGCATATCCTATGGACTCACCACGCTTACGGGCACGCTTACGGGAAACAAGCGTGGTGACAAGCATGACGATTATCAGGAACAAGTACCAGCACAAAAAGCCGTTGCCTACCGTCATGCGGAACACTCCCTCCGGAAGCGGCAGCAGTCCGTGACCAAGCTGTGTCAGGAAGGGATATGTAAGCCCTGCGGTAAGCATGGTTATCACAGCGCCCTTCCACCAGGCCTTCCCTGTCTTGACAGTCCGCACAGGCAGCTCCTGAGCTATCGGCCTAAAGAAAGACGTCTGGAGCATCAGCTCCATAAAGGGCAGCAGCGCCGCAACGCACAGGAGCATCGCCGCGAACACCATCCGCTCCTTTGTCATGTACACATTAGAAACCTCTGAAGTAAGCCCATCCATTGCCAGCGCATCCATAAACCAATCCATGGCCACGCTGATGCCCTTTGAATTATGGGTGGTCAGCCGGTGGTTGGTATTCAGCAGCTCTATGCGCCGGGCCGAGCCATCGCTAAAGTCGCCATAGGTGGTATTCCATGCCGCCTCAGCGGGCTCGCAGCCCAGGAATCCGCTTCTGAGCGGAGTACTGAGCAGCTCATCCGTCACCATGTTCTTATAGTCGCGGAAATAGCTAAACTCCTCATATTTTGCCTGCAGGAGCAGCACGTTGCTGAACTTTATGGCGTCGCTGTCATACACATCGTCGGTAAACAGCTCGCCGCATTGGAGCACCACCGCCTTGGGGGCTATGCTCTTTTCCCCATCCTCTGCCCCATAGGCAGCCGCCACCGTCCAGGAGGCCCATGTTCCCATGGAATGGCCGCTCACGCCCATGCGGGTCTCATCCACAAAGTCCAGCCCGGCAAGATATGCATAGGCGGCGATACCGCCCATGGAGCTGTCCCTGATGCTGTTCCCTTCCTCATCCGCGCTGTAATATGGGTCAAAGAAGGAGAGGTTTGAGAAATTCATCATTATCCTGAAGCGGGAAGGGCCGCCGATCGTCACATAGGTGCCCTCCGCCTCGCTCTCAAGGCCGTAGTTCACCTTTACCTGATGGTTGACGTATCCGCGCTCTTTCATGCCCGGCTCGCTGGCTCCATGGCCATATTCATCCAGAGCCAGCACCACGGCGCCGCGCCGCGCAAGCTCTATCGCATATGCGCTGCCCGTCTCTCGGTCATTCTGATAACCGTGGAGCAGCAGCACGGCCGGAGCCGGGCTGTCCGCTGTGGCATTCATCGGCCTGTACAACTTGAAAGCGAGGCTGCCGTACTCGGATTCCAGCACGCCCTCGCTAAGCTCGATACTGCCTCCTCCCGTCTGAACAGAGTTGGCTATGCCCATGCATACAAAGGCCGCAATGAGCAGCGCAGCAGTACAGATCATATACTTCTTCCATGGTGCTTTCATATAACAGCGTCCTCCATAGTTAGATAGTTGGATTGTAAGAAATGTAAAATTCACAGCATTGACGTGTATATCTTAAATCTATTGTAAAATGACGCCCGTACCGTGTCAACCACATCTCCCCCGCAGATGCTCTGCCCGGATAGTTGGACATATTCGCCCCGGTTTTCCCGTGTTCTTTCATGTATTCCTATGTATATCTAAGGTTAATATTGCATTATTACAATGTGCTGCTGTGCCTTTATGCGCAGTACCGAATCCATCCTTGCCTTTGCGTGCTATAATATAGGATAACCAGTTTAAGGAGGCTCCAATGAAGCTTTTATACGCCGAAGATGAACCGGCTTTGTCTGAAGCGGTTGTAGATTATCTTACATACCACAAATATATCGTAGATGCCGTATATGACGGTGCCGAGGCCTATGATTACGCCATGTCCGGCAAATATGCCGGCATCATTCTTGACATTATGATGCCCAAGCGGGACGGTCTCGACGTGCTGTCTGCCCTGCGCAGGGAAGGATGCAGGACGCCCGTACTTTTGCTGACCGCGAAAACGCAGGTGGAAGACCGCATCCGGGGCCTGGATACCAGCGCGGACGATTACCTGCCCAAGCCCTTTGACATGGGAGAGCTGATCGCCCGGATCCGTGCCATGCTGAGACGAAGAGAAGAATTCCATCCCGATATGATACACTTTGGGATCTAACGCTGAATATGCAGTCCGGTGAGATAAGCGTTGGAGATGTCTCATTTCAGCTGCCCAAGCAGGAATATCGCCTTATGGAGCAGCTCATGCTGAACCACACCATGTTTATGTCCACCGAGGATCTATTGGTGAAAGCATGGGGCTTCAACACCAAAACGGACATCAACAGCGTTTGGCTGTACATTTCCTATCTGCGCAAACGCCTTGCCGCCATGAACTCCAGGGTGGAGATAGTTTCAAAGCGCAATATAGGATACAAACTGGAGTATCAGCCATGACAAAAACACTGAAAAGACGCTTTATAGTATTCACCATGACGGCGGTCACCTGCCTGCTGGTGTTCATCGTCCTTGCTATCAACGGCCTTAACTGGATGATGCTGGACCGCCAATCCGATATGGTGCTGAATACTCTGGTGGATTCCGACGGCGCATTTCAAAAAATGGATTTTGACCGTCCTCCTCCCTTTTCTCCGCCGCTGAACATGGACAGGATGCGCGCTTCCCGCTTCTTTATAGTCAGCAGCGATGAAAACGGCAATATTATGGATGTCAATATCGACCAGATATCCGCCATTGACCAAGAAACAGCAAAAAGCTATGCGCTGGAAGTGCTCAGCGCAGACCACACCTCCGGACGGGTGCATGGATACAAGTTTGCAGTAAAGCAATTGGGCCCCAACAGGCTGACCTTCTTTATGGACACCTCAGAGCAGAGCGGAAACTTCCGTATGGTGTTGTTCGCCTCCGCCGCAATAGCGGCGCTGTGCTGGGTGATACTGCTTATTATCGTAACTCTGCTTTCCGGCAAGGTGATTCGCCCTGTGCTTGTGGGCATGGAAAAGCAAAAGCAGTTCATCACCAATGCAGGACACGAAATGAAGACGCCCCTTGCCATCATTCAGTCCAACAATGACACCATGGCGCTGATACATGGGGAAAACAAGTACAACGTCCATATCCGCAATCAGACCAAGCGGCTGAATGTGCTGATGTCAAATCTCCTTACCCTTGCCAAACTGGATGAGGAGATACCTCTGCCCACGGAAACGGTAAACATCAGCGATGCTGTAAGCGAGCTGCTTCCCGTATACACAGAAGAAGCCCAGACACGAAACCTTCAGTTTTCTGTGCACATTGAACCGGATATAGTCATTCAGACCAACCGTGACAGCTTCCGCCAGATGATGACCATACTGCTGGACAACGCACTAAAATACACCCCCGATAACGGCAATATCCATCTGTCCCTTGCAAGGGATGGCAGGCACGTTCAGATCATTGCGGAAAACACCTGTGATGCGTCCCTTGAGCCGGACCCCGAGAGGCTGTTTGAACGGTTTTACCGCGGAGACGCCGCACGCACGCAGAAAAAGGAATCCGGTTATGGCATCGGCTTATCCGCGGCCCGCGCCATCTGCGAGAACTTCGGCGGCAGGCTGACGGCGGAATACTCCTCTGATGACAGCATCCGCTTTACTGCCAGGTTTTAAAACTTCAAAAAATGTTCATAAACCTTCCTGTGTCAGTTCACATACGGGAAGGTTTTTCTAATGTTGGTCATAGGTTGACCAAGTATCATGATATCCGTAGAAAGGAGGAATGCTCTTTTGCAATTCAGACATGAAGTAAAGCATGAGATAAGCAATCACGATATGCTTCTTCTCAGGCAGCGGCTCAGGGCGGTAATGAAACCCGACAGCCACGCAATAAACGGGCGATATGAAATACGAAGCTTGTATTTTGATAACCTTGACGATAAAGCCCTAAGAGAAAAACTGGACGGCGTGAATATCCGTGAAAAGTACAAGCCGGACAGCATGAGCTTCGGCGGCGGCCGCGGCAACGGCAAGGATTTCAACATGGATGATTTTATGAACCGTGAGGAAGCTGCCGGCAGTTCCGATCAGCAAAGCGCAAGGCCCGACATGGGAAGCTTTGACCCCTCCTCCATGTTCGGCGGCAATATGCCGGATATGGGCGGCTTTGACCCTTCCCAAATGCCTCAGGGCTTTGGCGGTGATATGCCCGATATGAGTAACTTTGATCCGTCTCAGGCGCCCCAAGGTTTTGGCGGTGAAATGCCGCAGATGCCGGGCATGACACAGGGGGATTCCGATTCTGAAAGCGATGACAAACCCTCTTTCGGTGGAAAAGGCGGCTTTGGCGGCTTTGGTATGGGTTCCTCCGATGTGAAGCTCCAGTATGTGGGTGACGATATCGACAGCTATTCCAATATCTGGAACAATGCAAAGACCGATATTACCGCAGCCGATCAGACACGGCTTATCCAATCACTGAAAAAGCTGTCCAACAAGGAACAGCTTGAATCTGTGGTGGATATTGAATCGGTCATACGCTATTTCGTTGTTCACAACTACGTTTGCAACGGCGACAGCTACACCGGCTCCATGATACACAACTACTATCTGTACGAAGAAAACGGACAGATGTCCATGATCCCCTGGGATTACAATCTGGCATTCGGCACATTCCAGGGGTGCAGCGCTCAGAGTACCGTCAATACCCCCATTGACGCGCCTGTGTCCGGCGGTGCGGGCGAAGACAGGCCCATGTGGAACTGGATACTGTCTGACGAGAGCTATACCGAACTATACCATCAGTATTTCGCCGAGTTTCTGAACACAGTTGATGTGCAGGCGATAATCAATAACGCCTACGACCTGATCAAGCCCTATGTGGAAAAGGACCCCACCGCCTTCTACACCTATGAGGAATTTGAAACAGGTGCGGAAACCCTGCGCCGGTTCTGCGAGCTCCGCTCCGAGAGCATTTCCATGCAGCTTGAAAGCAGCGAGACCACGACCGACATGAGCTATGTGGATGCATCCGGTCTTACCACTTCCGACATGGGTTCCATGGGTGGAAGAGGTGGCTTTGGCGGAGACAGGCCGGGCGGGGATCAGGGCAGAGACCGCTTCGGCGGCAGAAAATCCACGGATGCCAATGAGGCCGCGGAAGCTTCCATCCAAACAAACGCATTGGGACCCTCGGCCCCGTTTGGCGATGCGGCATCAGCAAACTGGGATCTTTCTAAAATCACCGATGCGGCGGCCGCAGCTTCGGATGATTCGGAGAATACCTCCTCCGCAGGCGGCGAACGCCCCTCCCGCGAAAGCAAGGGAATGCCCGGCGGCAATTGGGGGGCCGGCATGAATGGCATGGGCAGCGCTGCCCAGGGCAGCACCGGCCTGATATGGCTTGCGGTATCTGTACTGATTCTTGGTGTGGGCTTGCTGATCGCGAAAGCTTATCGCCTGTGAAAAACAGGGCTGCGCATGCAGTGAATGTAAATAAAATCCTCACATATCAGCATAATCAAACCACCGGTGCAAAAACCGGTGGTTTGGCTATATTATATGGGATTATCTCTTGCGCCTTATCGCCGCTGCTCCAAGCAGCATCAGCGCGGGCATCAGTATGGATACATCGCCGGTCTTGGGAATTGCTATATCGGCATATACCGTAGCTGCATCGGGCTTAAAGCTTACAGTGATGCTGGTGGAATTCCATCTTACCGTCACCCACTTTGCCCCTGCGGGTATACTGCTTACGGTAAAGCTGCGGCCGTCGCCGGTAAAGCTTACAGGTTCGCCGTCGATCTCAACGGAGGTAGGCACAGCGGACTTGGAAGTGCTGAAGCTGTTGCCGCCGTTGTAGGTGACAGAGATACCGGAGCCGCCGGAGGAGGTGGTGTTATTGCCATTGCCTGAACCGCCGTTGCCGTCATCGTTGGCATCTTCGGCCTTATAGCTTACAAGGAAGGGGCTGAAAGAGGTGGTTTCAAAGGTAATGCCGTACTCTTCAAGCTTCAGAACGCCGTCGTTTCTCATGCTGTCATGGCTGCCATGATTTTCATCGTGGTAGTGCCATACATCAAAGTGCTGAATCTTGGAATTCATATCCGTTCCTTCAGGGTAAGGGATATAAACCTTGATCTTGCTGCCAGCAGGCAGTTCCACGACATTTCCGTTTTCATCTACAAGGTCAAGTTTGTAATACTTATACCAGTAATTTTTTCCTGCGTTCTTCTGCAGAGGAATTTCACAGCGCAGCTTAAGTCCCACAAGACTTGTGCTGGTACTTTCCAATACAACGGCAGTGGGCTCGGTAACAGGGGCGGTAATTGCATCTTTAATATCTGTTACCTTAACGTTCAGGTAAGGATTCTTTTCGCAGTAAACAAACTCACCACGTTTATTGCCATCAAACATTATCTGGTCATAACCGCCTTCTCCATCGGACTTAAACCATTCAAATACTGCAATTTGCGCATGACCGGGCATGGTTGCGTTTACGGTGTAGATGGACATGCCGTCAGTATCTGCAAGCGCAGTTCTGGTAAGCAATTTGCCGCAGGGAGTGTAGCAAAGCTTTTTCAGCTCCTTATCATACCAAATCAGTGAGTTGGTATCGTCTTCAATGGGATTGAGCCTGTTGTTGTCAAAATCGCTTTGCAGCTGGATTTCTATAGTCTCTGCAAGGTGATCACTGTAAATAGGAGAGCCCCACAGTGCGACGGTATAGTGTGTTGCCCCTTCGGGAGGAGTGATCATAAATACAGGGTAACCGAAAGCTTCGTCATCAAGGTTTGGATTGCCCTCGGCATGGATATCAAAGAGCCAGCGGCCGGTGTCAGCATCGTAGGAAAGATGGTCCGCAAGTACATCGGACTGGTCGGTGATGGGCTGAGTTCTGCCGGCTGCAGCAGGAACCCAATGTTCTTCCATCCACGTATCACCGTCGGGAATTACATAAACGGTTATAAGCTCAAGATACTTGCTGCCGTTTTCGCGCGTCCATTCAAGCTGGTATACTTCGCTTCCCACGCTGCCATTTGGTACGAAACTTTCAATTATACAGGGCAGGTCACTTTGTGTAAAGTCGTAACCATAGGAGTTGCCCCACTGAGGATATACGGTTACACCGGTCACATCAGCAAAAGGCTTGTCAATGGCGGTACATACACTTTCGGGGGCGCCATCTTCGCGTGGGCCGGCAGTATAGGTAACAACGCCGTTTACATAACTGGAGCCATTCTTGATTGCCGGATGACTATTCACATTAAACTGTACGCGCTCAACAGAGGGATTAATTGCTTCCACTCTGTAAGAATTGTCGGATGCAAAGTTGAATACGAATACTATCATGTGGTAGTATTCCTTTCCGTCAGCGTCAATCCACTTGATAAGCTGAGCGCGTTCGCCGCCTTGGGGTGTGATAATAACGCTGCTGCCATCTGCAGTGCTGTAGCCCATTTCGATCAAGTGTTGTATGCCGTTATTATTGCCATCACAGATTTCATAGTCCATTATACCAAGTGAATCCATCACTTCATCTTTACGCATGTCTGCAGCAGTGCCGAAGCTGTACTTTTTGACAGCTGTAGAGGGAAGATTGACACGATAAGGTGCCGCCAAGGTTTCGCCGTCGCCGTGGTAATAAAGCAGCTGCTGAAGGTCCATTTGGGACAGGTCAAGATTATAAGTCAGGTAGGTTACGGATATGCCCTGCCGGTTTGTACCGTTGCTGATCACCGGTTTATTGCCCAAAATACCGTTTACGGTGGAAGGCGCAAAACAACTCCAGTCTATCCAGGTAAAATCATTTGCAGGGGATATAAACGAAATGTCCACATACTCTGCTGACCAAAGGTTATTGTCCTGATCATACCACATGATTTCATAGCGCTCATTTTCAGCAGTTGAAAGAGTTATTGCACCCCCTACAACGTCAGTAATGCTGCCCCCGTTGATGGAGCATTTTACTACATCAGCATGAGGAACTGCAACAATGGTATTAACAGGTGTGTCAGATGCGGTGTAGCTTACTGCACCGTGAGAAACGCTGCCCCCTTCAGCTGCAGTAATACGGTCTCTATCAGCTGCATAAGGAAGAGCGCGATAGTTTACAACCACTTTGAAAGAAGTGGTTCCAAGAACCGTAGACTTGTCGTTATCGTACCATGTATAAGTGTATTCCCTCCGAATGGAGCCATTTGAAAAGTGTGGCTCATCTATACGGTAGCCATCGCCAGCTTGTCCATACAAATTACCAGCGGAATCTCTTGTTGTTTTAAAATCAGAAGTCCAGTTTCCGATATTAAGTTTGTACCAATAGGAGCCATCTAAAATTTTAGTAAAAACTTCATACTCCAAATAATTTACATTATGCTCTGAATCATACTTCCAGTCCGAGTATTCCATTGGCTTAACTATTTCAAAGGCCAATGCATTATCGCCTGTATGATAGAAGCTATCTACCTTTGGGGCAGAAAGGGTATCTCCACCGGTAAGCGTTGCGGTAACCGTAGCAGGTGTTTCGCCAATGCTGTTATCAACTGTAATGCTTGCATCCGCAAACGCTACCGAACTTACGGACAGTATCAGCGCGAATATCAGCGCAAGAAATAAAAAGGAACGACGGGTCATAATTGCCTCCATCATATTTATTCAAAGGTAATTATATCACCGCCGCTTATGTTTTTCGTCTGCTGTCAGCAGAGTTTAGCCGTTTAAATGTATTTTTTCTGCAACCCCTTTGTGGTCACAAATTATTGAACCGCCATTGTCAGCATATACGCGCGAACCGCCTGCCAAAGAAATATTGTCGCACTTGTAATGCAGGGTTCCGCCTTTGAGCACGCGTATGGAAGTATCATCTTCCAGCTGGGCGTTTGTTTCGCCGATAGTGAGCTTGCCGCCGTCTGCAACGGTCAGGGTAAGTCCTTCGGAAAACAGCTTGAGGGAAGCATTGTCGGGAATGGCGATATTCTCGCTGATGGTCATGCTTTTTGCAATATCAATGGCACATGTAAACTGCGGATATTGATTTTTCGCTGCATCAACAGCAGACTTCAGCTCATCAATCGTATTGATGTCCGTTATGCGAATGTCCGCAGAGCCAACTTTGCCTTCTTCGTCAATAAATGGTGCAGTAGGGAACTCTGCTCTGGAATCAATAAATACATATCTGTAGCCGGATATGCGGAGCGTGCTTTCATCTGCACAGCGCAGTATGCTCCTGGGCTGCAGGTGAATGAGGGGATATTGGCCGTCCTGACCAATATGCGTTTCTCTTGAAATAGTGACATTACTGCCGCAGTCAAGTATGCCGTCCACTGTCATTTCTCTGTAGCCTTGGGTTTTTCTGCTCATGCAGTACAGCGTACTGTTATCCATAAGCTGCAGCATGCCGTAGTTGTCTCCGCCTCTGGCAACCTGAATTGCACCGTTGTTTACAAGCATGGTGCCCGGAGCCATGCGCAGCGCAGATGTGGGATTTATATACAGCTGGGTATTTGTTGGAATGGTTATATCTTCCGTTGCTGTAATGTCGCCGGAGATGATAACCATATAAAGCTGATTTGGGTTTTCCAGGATATGATTCAGCATTTCCTTAAGGGCGGCATAATCAGAAACCGGGTATTCGGTCCTGTAAGGATTTTCTGCCGGCCATATGATGTCCAGCCAGGGGTTGGGCGTGGGAACCGGAGTGGGCTCCGGCGTCTGTTCGGGCGTGGGCACAGGAGTAACGGTGGCTGCAGCAGGGATATCGGCATCAGCAGGCATATCTGAGGTGTCGTGGGAAAAAGCGAAAATCGCTGCTGCCAAAGTTAAAGCAGCCGCTGCTCCGAAGATTGTTTTTTTAATAGGAAGTTTCTTGGCGGAAAGAGCCTTTTTCAGCGCAGCCGCACTTTGATAGCGGTGGGCCGGGTCCATACGGGTACAGGCGGAGATTATTTCATTGAAATGGGGAGAAATGCTATCGCCCAGCAGTTCTTTCAGCAATATGCCAACGGCATATATATCTGCCCTTGCATCCGTCTCTCCAAAGCCGTATTGCTCCGGGGCGGCATAGCCGTGGGTGCCTATGTGCTGTGTATCTCCCCCGCCATCGCCTTTGTATTGCCGCGCAGCATCAAAGTCTATAAGGCATATACCGCCGTCCTCTTTCAGGATAATATTGGATGGTTTGATGTCCCTGTGAACTATGGGCGGAGTAAGGCTGTGAATTGCGGACAGTATATCGCATAGCTTTCCTATCAATTCCTCCGCCTGTTTTTCACTGAAGCGCCCCCCTTCCCTCAGCACCTCGGCAAGGGTCATGCCCGGTATGTATTCCCTTATAACGCTGAGATATGGGCCGTCCTGTTCAATGGAGAAAATTTGCGGTACGCCATTGATATCAATATCCGAAAGCTGACTATAAACGCTAAAAAGCTCTGCCCGGGTACGTTTACGCACCGCAAGCATGCCTGATGAACAATCTTTTATCAGATAAAGGTCGGGCTCCTTAAGCGCTTTTACAGCATCATACTGTTCAAACATACTAAAACTCCTGTCGCTATGCTATACTGATACCATAAATTCTGCTGACAGCAGAAGAAAATTTATGCAAAAAAGGATACAATAGATATACCTTCGACACGCCTGCGAGTTATAGTACATAATTATAGATTGGACCGGGAGAAAAAGCAATGGACACCACTACCGACAAGCTTCTCAAGGAACTGAAAAAAGCAAAGAATCTGGATGCATTTCTGGAATCTAACAACGATGTGGTGGACATGCTGTCTCTCCCCGATTATCTTTCACGGCTCCTTGCTGAAAAGGGTATGACCCGTGCGGAAGTAATTGCAGCAACAGAGCTATCCAGCGCATACGGCTATCAGGTTTTCTCAGGCGAACGCAGTCCTTCCCGTGAATCCGTGCTGCAGCTGGGCTTTGGCCTGAAGCTGAACGACGAAGAAATGCAGCAGCTTCTGGCCCACGCAAGAAAGGCCGCCCTTTATCCCCGGGACAGGCGGGATTGCGTTATACTTTACGCCTGCCGCAAGGGCATGAACCTCCAGCAGGTAAACGAACTGCTGTTTGAGCGGAATTTGCCTATGCTTAATTCATAACTGACGACATGCAATGCAAGTCGCAATCGACGTAAACGGCATGTATAAAGCGGCGTGATGGTGTGTATTGCCAGCAAACTCCGCAAATACAGAAAAAAGGGCAGCGGCGCAAGCCGTCAGTGCTTGTAATATTTATATTTACATGCTGCGCCCACACATATCATAAAATCACAGTACCGACCATAAATAATCACTTTCAGCATAATTGCATCTTGAGTAATCCATACGGAAGATGTATAATGTATACAAATAAATACAGGGGAGCTTGTGCTGACAGGCTGAGAGGAAGGGATCACCTTCGACCCTATAACCTGATGCGGATAATGCCGCCGTAGGAAGTCATACACGATGATTTTTACAGGAGGCATCCAAGGCGGATGGTCTCCTGTTTTATTTTGCTTTACAACCGAAAATGCAAGGGGGAGCTTGTATTGACAGGCTGAGAGGAAGGCTTTACCTTCGACCCTTATACCTGATGTGGATAATGCCGCCGTAGGAAATGCTTCAGCTCTGTTCCGGGAGGATACCGCAAAAGGTATCCTCTTGCTTTTTTATCCTTTGAGGAAAGGAGGAAACGGACTGAGGGGGAGCGCCCTGAGTCTTGTATTTCAGCGATGGGAAGCCGTGTTCCGGCGTGAGAGGATGCCAGCAAGCATCGACCGAACTTCCAGGCGGTTATTTCGTGAATAACCGCGCCCAATTTTGGAAGCGTCGCTGAATACAGCCCGTTTCCCGATTTTACAAAGGAGTACATATGAGAAATTCGAATATCCGAAAAATGATGCTGTGCGCCCTTTTCGCAAGCCTTGCTTTTGTTTTAAATTCCTTCGTATACTTCCCCGCCATGGCCCCCTTTCAGCATTTTGTGGACGTGGTTGCCGCCGTATTTCTGGGGCCATGGTGGGCCTGCCTCAGCGCATTGCTGTGCGGCATCATGAGGATGATGTCGGGCAGGACCATCCAGGCCGTCACCGGGGCTGTGTTTGGCCCCATATTGGGCGGTCTTCTGTGGAGAAAAACAAAAAACATCTATCTTGTCTGCGCAGGTGAGATCATCGGAACCGGATTGCTGGGAGCATTGGCCTCCTATCCCCTTATGAAGTGGTTCTACGGACTGGATGCTCAAAACTTCCTGTACTATGTCCCCTTCTATACCCCCTCTGCCGTTGTGGGCGGCATCATGGGCGTAATGGTGCTGATAATACTGAAGCGTTCAAAGGCCATGAGCCGCTTTATGTCAGAAATGGAGCAGTAGGTATGGATATTGAAAAAGTATTATCTGCTGTTCGAAGCAGCAGGCCGCTGGTGCAGTGCATCACAAACTTTGTAACGGTCAATGACTGCGCCAATATCATACTTGCATCCGGCGGCAGCCCCACCATGGCCTCCCACCCTATGGAAGTGGAAGAAGCGGTAAGTGACGCTCAGGCGCTGGTGTGCAACATGGGTGCAATAGACAACGTAGACGCCATGATACTGGCCGGAAAGCAAGCCAACAGGCTGGGCAGGCCCGTAATACTTGACCCTGTGGGCTGCGGAGGAACTCAGCTCAGGCGGGATGCGGTAAAGCGGCTGCTTGACCTGATACATTTTGCCGTGATCCGGGGAAACGCATCCGAAATCCGTTATCTTGCGGGACAGCAGGCCGCCGGCAGCGGCGTGGATGTAAGCTGTGCGGATGAGATCACCGAGGATAACCTCCAATCTGCAATTACAATGGCGGCAGAGCTTTCCAAGAAGCTTGGAACAGTTATCGCCATCTCAGGGAAAATCGATGTGATCTCCAACGGAAATAAGACCTGTGTGCTGTATAACGGCTGCCCCACCATGGCACGCATCACCGGAAGCGGCTGCATGCTTACCTCTCTTATCGGTGCATTTTGCGGAGCTTATAAGGATCACTATCTTGCAGCCTGCTCCGCCATGGCGGCCATGGGCATATGCGGCGAAACAGCCGAAGAAAAACGTCTGCATAACGGCACAGGCAACGCCACCTTCCGAAATGATTTGATAGACGCGGTATTCAACCTTACAGAACAGCAGCTTATAAAAGGAGCAAAATATGAAGTTTTCAAAAGATGATATACGCAACGCCATGCTTCTCTATGCGGTGACGGATCAAAGCCGGCTGAAGCAAGGCCATACTCTCCTCAGCGTATGCGAGGAAGTACTTTCAAACGGTGCGACCTTTCTTCAGATACGGGAAAAGGATTTGGATGCAGCTTCATTTGAAGTGGAAGCAGCAAAGCTTAAAGAACTTTGTGCCCGCTGCAATGTGCCCTATGTGGTCAACGACAGCGTGGAGATCGCCCTTGCAATTCAGGCGGACGGAGTTCACGTTGGTCAGTCGGATATAAAGGGCAGAGATATCAGAAGCATCATAGGAGCGGACAAGATACTCGGCATATCCGCAGGTACTGTGGAGGAAGCCATTAACGCTGAGGCCGCAGGTGCGGATTACATCGGCGCAGGCGCCGTGTTTGGAACCGATACCAAGAAAAACGCCCGCAATATGACGATGGAACGGCTGAAAGAAATCTGCCGTGCCGTGTCCATACCAGTGGTTGCCATAGGCGGCATCAATGCAAATAACCTTATGGAGCTGTCAGACAGCGGTGTGGATGGCGTTGCGGTGGTATCCGCCATATTTGCGACGGATGATCCCGGCAAGGCAACAGCGCAGCTTTTAGAGCTTGCAAAAGAGATGGTGGCTCATAAATAGGGCTGAAATAACCGCAGATAAAATCAATATGAATCAGGAGGAGATCATATGAGCGCAAGCATTGCCATTCAGGTTTTGCCTAATGTTGACACGGATGCGGAAGTATGCCGCATTGTGGATGAGGTGATCGCCTACATCCAAAGCACCGGTCTCACCTATCAGGTGGCGGCCTTTGAAACCACCATTGAGGGAGAAAGCTATGATGAGCTTATGGATATTGCCAAAGAATGCCTTAAGGTAGCCGTCCGCTCCGGCGCACCCAAGGTATCCGCCTATATAAAGGCCGTTTACCGTCCCGAGGGCGATATCCTCACCATTGAGCAGAAAACCGGCAAGTACAGGTAAGGAGTTCGCCATGAAAACAGCATTGACCATTGCAGGCAGCGACTGCAGCGGAGGCGCCGGTATTCAGGCCGATATCAAAACCATGACCATGAACGGCGTTTACGCCATGAGCGCAATTACGGCGCTGACGGCGCAAAACACAACCGGCGTGAGGGCAATTCAGGAATCCACACCGGAATTTTTACAGCAGCAGCTGGATGCCGTATTTGAAGACATTTATCCGGATGCCGTAAAGATAGGCATGGTGGCATCCTGCGAGCTTATCCGTGTAATTGCAGACAGGCTGAGATATTATAATGCAAGGAATATAGTGGTTGACCCTGTAATGGTGGCAACCTCCGGCTCCGCATTGATGAAAACCGATGCGGTGCAAACCCTTATAGAAGAGCTGTTCCCCCTCTCTGCCCTTGTGACGCCCAACATCCCTGAAGCGCAGGTCCTCTCCGGCCTGACAATAAGCTCCAAGGATGATATGATGGCAGCAGCAAAGCAGATAGGCGACAGCTATCATTGTGCTGTCCTGCTCAAAGGCGGCCACAGCATCAACGATGCAAATGATCTGCTTTATGAAAATGGCAGCATGATTTGGTTTAAGGGCAGGCGCATAGACAATCCCAACACCCACGGTACGGGCTGCACCCTGTCCAGCGCCATTGCCGCCAACCTTGCCAAGGGATTTACCCTTGCAGAGTCCGTGCAAAGGGCAAAAGACTATATCTGCGGCGCCCTGTCTGCAATGCTCGATCTGGGCAGTGGGTCAGGGCCTATGGATCACGCATTTGACATTAAAGAAGAATGGACGGTAAACAAACGATGAGACGCTGTGTAATAGTTGGCGGTGCCGACATAAACAACTATGAATATATCCGTACTCTGCTTCGCGAGGATGACTATGTGATCTTCTGCGACAGCGGCCTGAAACACCTGGAGCACCTTCAGGCAGCACCCGGCTTGATCGTAGGCGATTTTGATTCCCACGAAAACCCAAATATGGATGTGGAAACCATCGTCCTTCCCCGGGAAAAGGATGACACTGATACCGTGTATGCGGTAAAAGAGGCCGTTAAAAGGGGCTTTGATGATTTTCTTTTAATAGGCGTTATTGGTGCAAGGCTTGACCACACATTGGGCAATGTGTCCATTCTGCTGTATCTGGATTCGCTGGGTAAGAAGGGCCGTATCATAGACGATTATTCCGAAATGGAAATAGTATCCCATCAGCCGGTTTACATCCATGATGAATACCCCTTCTTTTCTCTTCTGAATATCACAGGCCTCGCCAAAGGCATCACCATCACCGGGGCAAAGTATCCCCTGACAGATGCTGAAATATCCTGCGAATATCAGTACGGCATAAGCAACGAAGTACTGCCCGGCCAAAAAGCCGCAGTGTCCGTCAAGGAGGGCAGGCTGCTTTTGATCAGGGTTAGATAAAGAGCCGTAAATTTTCGATTTATAAACAGTAATACTTTATCGTCATATCCGCCTGAAAAATTCATCAATAAAAAGCCGCATTGTTGATCGCTTTCAACCATGCGGCTTTTTAGGCAGCTTACGACAAGCATGCACAGGACGTATATACTCTTTCCAAATGCTTTGTCGCCTGTATAAATTTCCCCGCTTAAGCTTTTCTGAACCACGCGACTATCGCGTGGTTTTCTGTATACAAAAAAGGACGGAAAAATTCCGTCCTTTGGCGTTTTGGGGGAATATCAGATTTTACTTCACCAGCTTCATGGGGGTGAGAGCGAGATAATCGTCCAGCGTGCCGTCATTAAGGCAGCATTCGATTATCTGACGGCCCAGGGGGTCAAGCTCCTCTGTAAGGAACTGCTTAATCTCCTGCTTAAAGAAGTCTGTAAGTATCTTGGCACCGGCATCGTAGCCCGCTTCACCCAGCTTGGACTGGGTCTCGGGGCGGAGGAAGGTCTGGCGGACATACTGATTATCCAGCTTCATATCCAGCAGCGCATAGCCGAAGAGCGGGCAGCGTGCAGGCGTAAGATGCTTTGCCTTGATGTTGCCGTTGTGTCTGGCAAGGTATTCGCGGGATACCCATTCGGACATAAAGCCGATATTGTATGCACCTATATGCTGATTGGGTATGAGCACATTAAGGGTATTGGGGCAGGAAATTATCTGCTTGAGCAGCAGGTTTGCCTGAGTGACCTTTTTGCCGGTGGCAAAGGGCCAATATGAGCCTACGCCCTCGCTCTTCATGGTACCGCCGCCATCCACGATGCTGGGATTCTTAAAGCCTCTGGGGGCAACCAATCTCCACAGCCAGGCCAATGCTGGCGGTATGATATGCAGCATACCCATGATGCCGTAATTGGGATCCTCCGCCGTAGAGGGAGGCATGCGTACGCCAAAGCTGCGAACACCTACTTCCTGGGGCTCTCTTGGGGCGATGTTTTCTATCATATCCCGGGGGATGATGACCCTGGGATTGGGGCAGGGCTGACCGTTGGAATCGCGGATATGCTCCCAAATAAGGCAGGTTGCGCCCGGCACGCCGTCCATGTTGAAGAAAAGCAGCGGCCTGGGGGGATGTATGGATACCTTTTCGTATATGGGGTTGTTGCCGTATGCGTGCATGCTGTCCATTCTGAGGAACCAGCCTGCCTCCGCATCCGTAATAACCAGCCTGCCGCTGTCCGGGTCCTGATAGCCTGCATGACATAACGCCATATCGTCGGCTATGGGATATATGTTGCAGCTTTCATTAAGGTTCAGATAGTACTTCTCGCCGGTGACAACGTGGGTGCCCAGAAGCAGCCTGTCGTCATCCTCGCGGGTAAAGTCCTCCAGCATTTCGCTTTTGCCGCCGCCGCTGGCGCCCTCGTGCATGAATACCGTCTCATTTTCATAGGGGGTCTCCACCAAGGCTGCGCTGGCATGACAGCATATCCACCCCTCCTGCTCGCCTATATCCAGCAATACGGAATACACGCCCTTCTTTGCGGAAGGACCGGGATAGAGATTATAGGCAAATACTTCATGGCACTCATTACTGCGATTGTGAACGACTACCTGCCTGCCTTCGAAATGAGTATGGCGGAAAGGCGGCGCAACATAGATAATAGCCCGTGGCTTATAGTTTCTTGAAATGTCATTGATGCCCACAAATCCCTGCATATTGGCCAAGGCCAGCGCAAAGAACGCAGCATTTGCAGGGCATATCATAAGGCTGTCATAGCCGTAGGTCTTATCGCCGGCCCTGAAGGGCAGCAGAATAACCGTCTGTCCGCTGAACCAGTCCATGGTTTCCCGGCGAAGCGAAGCAAAATCATAGCCGAAACGATCCTTAAAGCGGGGCTTGTCGCTGGGCAGCTCATCGCCTATCACCATGGAATTGGGGTCTCTGCGGCGCATATAATCTTCCATGAAATTGACCACGGCGCCATTTTTGCAGCGAATGACCTCCGCCTCTTTGACGGTTCCTCGTCCCGGAATGTTGTATACCACATCATACCTGGAGGTATGGGTAGGGCCGAATATCAATTCGTCCAGCTCATCCTGATTTTCAATATATGCTATTGAGCGGCACTTAAGGAGGGCACTTTTAAGATCATCAGGCAATATGAACCTGTCAAAATAACTGTCAGAGAACATGTTACTTCCTCCCGAATATATATGATATAATCTATTCTACACCATTTTCGCCCCAGTACAAAGCAAAAAATAAAAAAATTTTGAGATATTCTAAATATTTTTTGATATGCATGTAAAATCCGCATAACCCGGCGCATTTTTCATCGCAAAAAAGCTGTATACGCAAAAAAGGCGGGAACAATTTCCCGCCTTTTTATTTTGGTTACAGGGCTAAGCTTTTTCTCCGTCCTCGTCCATATGGTCCAGAGCATACTCGAGGCACTGCAGCACCAATGAGCTGAAGGATACATTGTATTCCCTTGCCAGATTGTCCAATTCCGTTGCCAGATTTTCCGGCATGCGGATAGACTTGGTAACAAGCTCCTGTCCGGATTTAATCTTAAACATGGTTAAAGCCGCCTTTGCTAAAGATTTTTTAGAAGCCGAAAAATTCAGCTACGGCCATCCAAAGAGGCATGTCACCGGTCTTGGGGATGGACATAACAGGGCAGGAAACAGTCACATCAGGCTTGAAGTTTACGGTAACAGAGGTGCTGTTCCAGCGTACGGTTACCCACTCTGCATCGGGATCAATGCAGCCTACGGTGAAGAGCTTGCCGTTGCCGGTGAAGGGAACGGGCACGCCGTCAATCTCAACGGAGGTGGGAACAGCGGACTTGGAGGTGGAGAAGCTGTTGCCGCCCTCGTACTTGACTTTAATGCTGTCGCGGGGCTTGGCGGTTACTTCAAACTTCAGGGAAACAGTCTCAGAGATTTCAGTTTTATCGGTTGCTCCATTCTCAGTGTAAGTAGCTTTTATAGCTACATCTGCGTTATATGTACCAACCTTGAGATTGGCCTTGGGAAAAACGCTGAAGGTTTCAGACTCGCCAACATCAAGCTCTTCATCTGCTGCTATAAAAATCAACTCATAGCTGGCATGATAAAGATCAGGCACGGTCAGGGATATGCTACCGTTATTGGTTATAACAAAACTCTGTGCTGCAACTGCGTCATAACCATACTTTTCACTGCCAAAGTCCAGAGACTTGGGGGCGATGTGGATGGAAGCGCCGGACTTCTTATCGCCGATAACAAACCTATCGACGTTATCATCGAACAGCGCAACCTTATTGGCAGCTACCAATTCAGCCGCGGGCTTCTCGCTGAAGCTGCCGCCGGAGATGAAGTTCTTTACCGGATTGGTATTCTCTGAATCCGCACTCTTAATGGGGCCATTAATCATTGCATCGCCAGAAATATCAACATCAAGCTTGGAGCTTGCGCCGTTCATAGAATAAACATAAACTGCATTTGCGCCTTCATTTGCATTAATAGTGCCGCCGGTAATGCTTAACTCAGCCATATTTTCCTTAGCGTTGGGAGACTGCAGCCAAACCGTTCCGTTTATTGTACCGCCGGTAATATTAAGTGTATTGAGTGCACTATCACCATTAGCAAACTGACGAATAGCACGATAGGTAGAGCTGATTGTTCCGCCCTTGACGTTAAGAGTAGCGGGGGTAGTACCGCCATTGGTCAAGTTATCAATACCATATGCCATATCGGTACCGCCAAGGTGCTGTATAGTACCGCCTTCAATAGTAAGGGTGCCCTGATTATTTGCGATAACAGCAGAATACCTGTTCCAACCGCTATTAATTGTTGCCTTCAGAGTAATCTTACCGCCGCCAACAGAATCCTTGACGGTAAGATTAGCACCGGAAGATACAAGATTAATCAAACCGAAGTTCTTATCTGTAGTGTCAGTTCCGGCAATGGTCTTTCCGGCCAAATCAAGGGTAATGGTTTTTCCGGCGGGAATGTTTACGATTGCGGAAAGTTCAATGTTGTCAATCAGAGTGATGGTGTCGCCGTTCTGAGCTGCTGCAACAGCATCTTCCAGAGTTTTAAACGTATCTGTACCAATCTTGGCTACAGCACCGGGGGCAACCAGATTAGTAAGCCCGGCATCAGAATAGTAAGACTTGACAGGAACCGCTGTACCGCTTGCTACAGGGGCATCCTTGCCATCCCAGTAGTTGGCATCGGCGGAAATCGTAGTTTCATCAGTATTGCCGCTGATGTGGGTATTGCCGGAAACCCTGTTATTGGTCATATCCAGATCAACCTGAGTAACAGCAGCGCCGCGCAGAACGATAGCTGCATCACCTTCGGAATTATCGGTGGCAAGGGTATTGTTTGTCAGTTCCACGTCACCACTGGCGCCGCCGCTGCCGGCTCCGATACGAACCGCATAACCCTTTACAGCGATATTGGAATTCTTAATCTCAACATCAGAAGAACTGTTCAGGTTGATACCGTTCTTGGAATTGACAGTACAATTATCAACAACCACACCTATTACGTTATCAACCTGCAGGAGGCTGTGCATTGTATTATCAACAGTGCAGCCGATAACTTTCAGATTATAATCTCCACCAGTATAAGATTTTATAGCAACTTTACCGCCACCAGTAAAGGTACAATTTTCCACAGTCAGATTGCAGACGTAGCGAGTCGCATTGGTTCCGTCTCCCATACGAATGCAAGCATCAGCACCAATACTTGTTCCATCAAAGTTAAAATTCTTAATGGTAACACCAGCGGTAAGTATGGTAGCGCTCTTACCATCTACGGTAATCATACCGGTCATGGTCTTGCCTGCGCCGTCAATGGTAAACTTTACGTTTGCCTTCTGCACTACGGTTACATTATCGGTGCAATTGGCCAACAGGGTTATGGTATCACCATCTACTGCATTATCAATGGCTTCCTGCAGCGTTGCATACTTAGTTTCGCCAATCTGCGCAACCTCGCCATCTGCCATTGCAAAACTTGATACTGACAATACCATCGCCAGCACCAGAACAAATGTTAAGAACTTTTTCATTGCAAGTGAGAATCCTTTCCTAAATAATATTTTTGTATAACAAATGCACTACATTATGTATTATATAACGTAGTGCATAGTTATCATGTGGGTGCAGGAATCCATTACAGCACAAACAGAGCAGAAGCTCTCCTGCCTGCCCCATTGTTTATCTGCCACAATCATATGATTGGCATACACAGCGCCGTCAATTCCTTTCACAAATATAATACGCATATAATACGTTATATTGATTGTATATTTTCGTATTACATTTGTCAACTTTTTTCGGAAATTTTTTGGCAGATTTTTGTAGTTTTATATCAGTTTTTTATACGTATTACTTTTTATGCGGCTCCGTGTGTGCGGATTGGGTATTTTTCAGATCCGCCTGAGCCTTATGCTTCCTGCCCACATTTATATCCGGATCAAACGTGGATGCCCTGACAATGGCCCCCGAGCCGAATCTGCCCCGGATGGCATCTGCCGCGCGGTCCAGCTTTTGCTGTTTTTCCCTGCGTTCATCTGTAAAAAACGACAGCTGACTGCCGCCTGTGCGGTCTATATCCGTAAGGGCCACGCCAAGCAGGCGCAGGGGTGTTCTTTTATCCCACAGCTCGTCAAAAAGCTGCCTGCACAGGTGGTATATCTCATTTGTAACGTCGGTGGCATCCTTCAGGCTGCGCTGATGGGAGCGGGTCTTGAAGGTGTTGTCCCGTATGGATACGGATACGCAGCGCGCCCTGGCGCCATCCATGCGCATGCGGGCCGCCACGCTGTCCGCCAATGCCAGCAGTATCTTATACGCCCCCTCGGCCGTGACCACGTCTTTGGAAAGGGTGGTGGAATTGCTGTATCCTTTGGCATCCTCAGGCTCTGAAAGCACCGGAGAATCATCTGTGCCGTTGGCGTAATCATGTATGTGCTGCCCGGGCTTGATGCCAAGTATGGCCTTTATCCTGTTTACGTCCGCATTGGCAAGGTCGCCAATGGTCATTATGCGCTCCCTGTTCAGCTTTTCAGCGGTAGCCGCTCCAACGGTATACAGCTCGCCCACCGGGAGAGGCCACAGCTTTTGGGATATTTCCTCGGGGAACAGGGTATGTATTTTATCCGGCTTTTCAAAATCGCTGGCCATTTTTGCAAGCAGCTTATTGACGCTGATGCCCACGTTTACGGTAAATCCCAGCCTTTCCCGTATGGTATTTTTTATGGTAAGGGCTATTTGGTATGGGTCGGGATAGATGCGCTCCGTTCCGCTCATATCCAGAAAGCATTCGTCTATGGACACCTGCTCCACAACAGGGGCATACTCTTTGCATATGGCGATAAACGCCCGGGAGTTCTGCTCATACAGGCGAAAATCCGGCTTTGCAAGGAAAAGGTCGGGGCATTTGCGCAATGCGCTCCCCACAGGCTCGCCGGTCTTTACTCCGAATTTTTTCGCGGGGATGGACTTTGCAAGTATTACGCCTGTGCGCTTTTCCCTGTCCCCTCCTATTGCAGAGGGAATAAGGCGGATATCCTCGCCGCCCTCTTTTACCCGCTTTGCCGCCTCCCATGAAAGAAAGGCGCTGTTTACATCAACATGAAAGATAAGTCTTCCCACGTCGGTCTCCTCAGGGTTTTGCAGTGCAGTTCAGCAGCTGAAGCGCAAATCTTTATATCGAATTGCTGCCATGTTCAGCGCGCCCCCCCCCGATTATTCGGTGTTAATATTATACCATGGTTTTACATATTTATCTGGATATCCGCTCAAATAAAAGGAAGCCGGTTGACATGCTTCCATTAAAAATGCTACTCTGCTTATTGAGTTACGTCAATTTATGACGCAGCTCCCGCAATTTAAAGTTACGAGGTAAAATCATGTTTACCATACGTATTCCCGGCCGCGATGAATTCACCATCAGCCATCTTATACTGGACTATAACGGCACCATCGCCCTTGACGGCAAAGTGATACCCGAAATCATTCCTCAGCTGGAAATTCTCAGCAAACATCTGGATATTTACGTTATCACCGCCGACACCCACGGCACCGCAGCAAAAAACTGCGGAAGTCTTCCCCTTGAGGTAAGGGCATTTCCCACCACCCGTGTCGGCGAAATCAAGGCAGAGGAAGCCCGCCAGCTTACCGGAGGCGTGGCCTGCATCGGCAACGGCTTCAATGACATTCAGATGTCGGATGTGTGCGACCTTTCCATATGCGTTATAGGCAGGGAAGGCTGCTGCGGCGCTCTGCTGTCCCATGCGGACGTGGTGGTTACATCGATAGAGGATGCCCTTGACCTGCTCATCAAAACCGACCGCCTCAGGGCCACCTTGCGCACATAGCGAATATTGCATCACGCACAAAAGCACCTTGCGGTGCTTTTTTAATGCAAAACGCCCTTCTCCGGGGCACGCCCTCACTGTACCTCCGTATTTATATATAACCTCAGAGGTATATGATATGGTACAATTAAATAAATAAACTTGCGGAGAACTCTTATGAAAGAATTTTTGACCTATTTTTTCGGCGTGGGAACCGAGCCGGAGTTTGCGATATTCACCCCCGCCCATTTTGCCCCCATACTGCTGCTGCTCATTGCGCTGTTCTTGCTGCACAGGTATCGCGAGCCCCTGAGAAACTCCCGCTATGAAACCAACATACGCTATATACTGGGCTTTATGCTTATCATATGCGATATGTCCTTCTATTGGCGTCTGGCGGCCTGCCCCTGGCTTTCCGAAGGCCCCATATCCAATCTTCCCATAGGCGTATGCGGCTGGGCGGTGATCTTCTGCTCCTTCATGATAATCGGCAAAAGCCAGAAGCTGTTTGACATCGCCTATTTCTGGCTGCTGTCCGGCTCCCTGTTTGCCCTGCTCACCCCCACTCCCCTCACCTATTGCGGCCCCACCCGCTTCCGCTATTATCAGTTCTGGCTGGAGCATACCCTGGGCTATGTGGCGATTTTCTATATGATTTTCGTCCATGGATTCAGGCCCAATATACGCTCGATGATACGCTCCTACTGTGCGCTGTGGATAATGGCAGGCATTGCAACATGGGTAAACATCATGATTCCCGGAGCAAACTACCTCTACATGGCCCGCCCCGAAAGCGCCCCCTCCGTGCTGGATATTCTGCCCCCCAACTACGCTCTGCGGGTTGCCATCATAGTGGCGGTAATCACCCTCATGTTCGGCCTTGCATATCTGCCGTGGTATCTGAAGGATAAAAAGGCCGCGGCATCCAATGCGGAAGTTGCCGTTTAGGCCCGTATAATCAGTTATATAAAATCGGCTGCTTTCCATGAAAGCTTGTCGTTTTTATCGCATGCTGCGCACGATTTTATAACAGGAATTTATGCATATCCCATCAAACCGGGTATCCCCCGGTTTGATTTGTTCCATCCTCATTTATTTTCAGGAGTTTTTATACAATGATTAAACCTACTCAGCAGGAGCTTACCGAAAGAGCGAAACAAAATGTATCCCATTACAACTCCCACTATGCAGGTATCCCCGCTCATAATCTTGAGTTTTATGCCTGTAATGCAGAACAGAGGCAATTAGAGCTTACCCATATTATGTCTCCGGGCGAAATGAACATTTACAATTATCTTCACGGTGGTGCAATAGCCTGGCTGCTGGATTCCTGTGCCGGTATACTGTGCAGGTCATACATGAATATCAAGGCATGCGTTACTACCAATATAAATATCAACTATGTACGAAGCATCTGCGGTAATGACCCGATAGTAATACGCGCCACTTTGACAAATGAGGGCCGCAAGCTTATACATGCCAGCATGGATATTCATCATATGGAAACCCAACAGGTATTCTGTACTGCGTCCGCCGCTTTTTTTGTAAAGGATGACCGGCCGCCTCGCACCGGCAATGATCAGCACAGCATAACATGGCTGTAATTATAACACAGCCCCGGCCTGATCAGTTTAAGATGATTGGTTCAAAATTAATAGGGTTTGCTGTAAAACTTTTGTTTTACGGCAAACCCATTTGTTTTTGCTTTCTATTTTATTAATTACGTATTACTTCTTGTCCGTATAATCATAGAAGCCCTTGCCGGTCTTTACGCCCCAGCGGCCATCATTATACATCTCTTCAAGCATATCGTAGCCGGGATCCTTGATACCGGTCTTCTGATACTTCTCACGAAGCACAACAAAAGCCAGATCAACGCCGGTCATATCCAACAGCCTGAAGGGGCCCTTGGGATAGCCATAGCCGGTTTCAAGCACAGTATCAACATCCTGAGGAGTGCAATAGCCATTTTCAACCAGCCATCTTGCTTCTCTGTCTACGCAGCGCTTAATTCTATTGCCGATAAAGCCATCTATCTCCTTACGGATCCAAACAGGCACCTTGCCCACTGAACGTGCAAACTCCATAAGAGTATCCACGGTTTCTTTCGCAGTGTGTTCACCGGAGGCGATTTCAGCCATTTTCATAACGATGGCAGGATTGGAATAATGCAGGTTTGCCATTCTGCCGGGGTTTACAACATCATTGGCAAAAAGAGAAGTAGGCATATAGCTGGAATTGCTGGCAAGGATAGTATCCTCGCGTACAATTGCGCTTACCTGCTTAAGGAAACTCCTCTTAACATCTTCAATCTCAACAATGGTCTCAATTACAAGATCCGCATCAGAAGCAGCAGCTTCCAAAGAATCAAGTATATTGAAACGGCTCTTGATATCCTCGACCTGTTCTACGGTCATGCGGCCCTTGTCGATACGGCCCTGAAGATACTCCTCGCTCCACTTCCTGCAATTTTCTCTGGAAGCCTCGCTGAGATCGTAAATCTTTACATCGTATCCGTAAATGGCAGCGTTCATGGCGATCTGTCTGCCCATAGTGCCGCAGCCCGCCACGCATACATGCTTAATAGAATTCAGTTCCATACAAGAATCCCTTTCCTGTTAATTGTGAGTGAGTTGTAAAGTTGAGTTAGCAAGCAAGACAAACTGTATAGCTGATCATCAAGACTAATTGTTACCATATCACTGCAATCACGCAAAGTCAAGAAAATCATGATTGACAATCAAAAAAAATCTATTTATAATAATAAGTTTTGCTTTTTGTTAAATCTTTCGGTGAATTTCTCAATGTAAAATCGCCGCAAATCGCTTGCTGACTTTTTCATTGAATTTGTTAATGAATGTTTAAACTTATATTATATTTCTATTATATGGTATTTGTCAATATTTATCTTGACTTTTTTTTGACTGACTTATATACTAACATCGAGTGAGTTGTACAAATCGAGTAAGTTATTCAATGAAAAGAAATTGTTGAACCCCAGTTGCTTATCAATGACCTTACAAAAAAACAAAAAAATCAGGAGGAAACGCAAAATGAAGAAAATTTTGGCTCTGGCTCTCAGCGTTCTGTTCGTGCTGACCATGTTCGTCGGCTGCAGCAGCGCACCTGCTGAAGAAGCTGCTCCCGAGGCCGCCCCCGAGGTAAGCGACGTTGTTGCTACTCCCGCCCCCGTTGACGAGGCTGTTGAGTACGAAGACACCGTTTATCTTTCCTACATGGGCGACATCAACTCTGCAGACCCCTACTATTCTGCTTCTTCTGCAAAGCTGATGACCACCAACTGCACCTTCCGCACCCTCACCTGGTGGAACTATGCCACCAAGCAGCTGGACGGCGTGCTGATGGAAAGCTGGGAGTACAATGAGGACAACACCGCTCTGACCGGTCACCTCCGCCAGGGCGTTAAGTTCCACGATGGCTCCGACTTCACTGCTGAAGACGTAGTATTTACCTGGAACGAGGCTAAGACCGTAAGCGAGTACGTAAAGGCTCCTATCCCCAACGCTGACAAGATGGTAGAGAGCATTGAGATCGTTGATGACTACACCGTTATCTTCCACCTCGTAGCTCCCATGGCTGACTTTGCTGACTATCTGCAGATTCAGATCTACTCCAAGGAAGCTTTTGATACCCTTCCCCGTGAGGAAGCCGGTACCATCGGCTGCGGCCCCTACAAGTGGGCAGGCCGTGAGGCTGGTGTATCCTGGACCATCGAGCGCTTTGACGATTACTATGGCGGCGTAGAAAACTTCCCCACCAAGACCTTCGTATTCAAGGTAATCACCGAGGAAGCTACCCGTGCTACCGCTCTTGAATCCGGCGAAATCGACGTAAACCTCGAAGTAGCAGCTGCTTCCGCTTCTACTCTGCAGGCCAACTCCGATGTAGTAGTTGACATCCAGGCTGGTGCCTCCGGCTTCTTCGTAGGCTACAACTGGCGTCGTGACACTTGGACCAATGCTGATGCCCGTAAGGCTGTAGCAAAGGCCATCGATAAGGATGCCCTGCTGGCCATCGCCTTTGAAGGCGGTCTGGGCGGCGTAAAGAGCGACAACTGGGTTGTTCCCGCTGCTATCGGTTACTCCGATGCCGTTACCCCCATCGCTTATGATCCCGCTGCTGCAAAGGCTGAGTACGAAGCTCTCGGTCTCCCCGGCACCATCAAGATCTTGACCTACACCGCACGTAAGGCCCAGGCTGAGGCCGTTCAGGCTTCCCTGATGCAGAACCTCGGTATTCAGGTTGAAATCGAGATCGTTGAGTCCGCTAACTTCAACGCTCTGCTGAACGAAGGCAACTTCGACCTCTTCATCAACTACGTACCTTACACCGGCGCTCTGCTGTACCAGATCGACCGTTACCACACTGATGGCGGCGCTCAGAACCAGTACGGTTATGACGGCGTAGCTTACACCGAGAAGGCCAACTACGTACGTGAAGGCGTTGATACCGCTGACATGCACGCTCGCTTCGCTGAGATGCAGCAGTGGCTGGCTGACGAGTGCATCCTCTTCCCCACCGTTGTTGGTAACCAGATCGCTGCTTACCGCTCCGATGTAGAGGGCTTCGTAAACGCTGTTACCGCTTCCATGTTCGATATCAGCACCATCCGCATCCCCAAGCGCTAAAGAAATAACCTTCTTTAACTAACGCAATGGATTCCGCTCCCTGGCGGAGCGGAATCCATATTTTTAATTTGGAACTTTTTTTGTAAGATCATTTTTAAATCACACCCAGGAGGAGAAAATAAACGATATGTGGAAATATGTCGTAAAACGCCTCTTCGTGCTCATCCCTATGATTCTGATAGTTTCCTTCATAGTATATGGCGCTATGGAGCTCGCCCCCGGCGATCCCATATTCACCATGTACCCTGATGCTACAGAAGAGCAGCGTGAACAGATGCGCGAAGAGCTGGGATATAACGATCCCATGCCTGTTCGCTACGTCAGGTATATGAAAAACGTACTCAAGGGGGATCTGGGTATAAGTATGTACAGCTCCCTTAACGTATGGGATGAGTTTACCGCTCGCCTTCCCTATACCATTATGCTTGCTGTAAGCTCCATGATTTTGACACTTATAGTCGCCATACCAATGGGTATATGGGCGGCTACCCATCATAATTCCTGGCTGGACACCGGAGCTTCCGTATTCTCCATCGTCGGCCAGTCTGTACCTAACTTCTGGCTCGGTCTTCTGCTGGTTCTGCTGTTCTCCGTAAAGCTGGGATGGCTGCCCAGTACAGGCGCCGAACAGGGCTGGAAGAGCCTGGTTCTCCCCACCGTTACCCTTGCTCTCCAGAACATGGCTCTGGTTATGAGAACCACCCGTTCCTCCATGCTGGACTGCATTCGCGCAGACTACCTGCGTACCGCTAAGGCAAAGGGCGTATCCCAGCGCAAGCTGGTATGGTCTCACGCTCTGAGGAATGCACTTATCCCCATTATTACCATCGCAGGCAGTCAGTTCAGCATCCTCATCGGCGGTGCTGCTGTTGTAGAATCCGTATTCGCTTGGCCCGGCATTGGTCAGCTTGTTGTTCAGGCTATCCGTACCAATGACTATACCATGACCACCGGCTGCATAATAATGACCACGGTTCTTACTTCAGCCATTCTGCTTATGGTAGACGTTTCCTACGCGCTTGTTGATCCTCGAATCAAAGCAAAGTACACAAAGTAGAGGTGAGAGATATGGCAAAAGCAAAGAAAAACAACGACACTGCCAGCATCCACAGCAAGTATGTAAAGCAGAAGCGCAGTGAACAGATATGGCGTCAGTTCAAAAAGAACAAGGGCGCTGTGGCAGGCCTTATAGTATTTGGCCTTATCATTCTCGTCGCCATAGCTTCCTCCTTTGTGCTGAATTACGAAACTCAGGTTATTCAGATGATCCCTCAGGATCGTCTTATAAAGCCCAATCTGGCTCATCCCTTCGGTACTGACCAGATGGGTCGTGACGTACTTATGCGTATATGCTACGGCGCTAAGTATTCCCTCATCATCGGTCTGTGCTCCGTTATCGTTTCCATGCTCTTTGGTACCACTCTGGGCTGCATCGCCGGTTACTTTGGCGGCAAGACCGAGGCTATCATCATGCGCATAATGGAGATCTTCCTGATGATCCCCAATATTCTGGTAGTTATAATGTTCGTTGCCATTACCGGCACCAGCTTTATAAACCTGATCGTAGCCATCGGCGCATCCACCATACCTCACTTCTCCAGAACCGCTCGCGCTGCTGTTATGACGGTTCGCGATAACGAGTATGTTGAGGCAGCCCGCGCTATCGGCGCAAGGGATATTACCATCATATTCAAGCATGTATTCCCCAACGCATTCTCCTCTATTCTTGTTCAGGCTTCCATGCGTATGGGCGGTAACATCATTCTGGCTTCCAGCTTCAGCTTCCTTGGTCTGGGCGTACCTTCTCCCATGCCTGAGTGGGGCACCATGCTTTCCGACTCCAGACAGTATATGAGAGAATATCCTTATTTGACCATATGGCCCGGCGTTTTCATCTTCATCACCGTTCTGGCCATCAACCTTGCCGGTGACGGTCTGAGAGACGCACTGGATCCCAAGCTCAAGAGGTAACGGAGGAACACAAGATGACAAAGAACGCAAACGTTGTAAAAAACCATGACGTTCAGCCCTATGATGGCGAGAACGTTCTGGAAGTAGAAAACCTTTCCATCGAGTTCCGTACCGAAGACGATACCGTATATGCCGTTAACGATGTAAGCCTCGCCCTCAAGAAAAGCCGCACTCTCGGCATCGTAGGCGAGACCGGCGCAGGCAAGACCACCACCATGCTCAGCCTGCTCAAGCTGGTTCCCGATCCTCCGGGAGTTATTACCAACGGCACCATCAAGGTAAACGGACGCAACGTAATGGAAATGTCCGAATCCGAACTGGAAGTTATGCGCGGTAAGGAGATCTCCATGATTTTCCAGGACCCCATGACCTCCCTCAACCCTGTTTTCACCGTAGGCGATCAGATTGCAGAGAGCATACTTCTTCATGAGAACGTAACCAAGGAAGAAAGCTATGCCCGTGCAGTTCAGATGCTGGAAACCGTAGGTATCCCCGGCGAGCGCGCTTCCGAATATCCTCACCAGTTCTCCGGCGGTATGAAGCAGCGCGTAGTTATTGCTATCGCCCTTGCCTGCCACCCCAACATCCTTATTGCTGATGAACCTACCACCGCTCTGGATGTTACCATTCAGGCTCAGGTACTTGACCTGATGAAGAACCTGAAGGATCATTATCAGACCTCCATGATCATGATTACTCATGACCTTGGTATAGTTGCTCAGATTTGCGATGACGTTGCCGTTATGTATGCCGGCCGTATCGTAGAGCGTGGTTCCCTTGAAGACCTCTTTAAGTCCACCATGCATCCCTACACCGAGGGTCTGTTCAACTCCCTGCCCAAGATCGGCGACCGCACCTCCAAGCTGACCCCCATCGCCGGCCTTATTCCCGATCCCACCATCAAGCATACGGGTTGCGCATTCTATGACCGCTGTCCCTATGCTACCGATAAGTGCAAGGAAAGCATTCCCGCCGAAAGATGGGTATCCGACACTCACATGGTAGCCTGCAGCGCTTATGACGATCCCGAATTCCGCATAGAAAGGAGCAAGCAGTAGCATGAGCGATACCCTTCTCGAAGTCAAAAACCTAAAGAAATACTTTAAAACCAAGCGTGGTATGCTCCATGCAGTTGACGGCGTAAGCTTCTCTATCGAACGCGGCAGAACCCTTGGCATCGTAGGCGAATCCGGCTGCGGTAAGTCTACCACCGGCCGTGCCATTCTCCGCCTTATCGAGCCCACCTCCGGCGAGGTTCTGTTTGAAGGCAAGGATATCACCAAGTGTTCCGCAAATGAAATGCGCGCCCTGCGCAAGGACATGCAGATCATCTTCCAGGATCCCTTCTCCTCCCTGGATCCTCGCTACACCGTAAACCAGCTGATCAGAGAGCCCATTGTGCTCAATAAGATCCTGACTGACAAGGAAGAGATCGACAACCGTGTTCTTGAGCTTATGTCCACTGTAGGTCTTGCAGAACGTCTGTTCAATTCCTATCCTCACGAGCTGGACGGCGGCAGAAGACAGCGTATCGGCATCGCCCGCGCACTGGCCATGAACCCCAAGTTCATCATCTGCGACGAGCCCGTATCCGCCCTGGACGTTTCCATTCAGGCGCAGATTCTTAACCTGCTGAAGAACCTGCAGGAGCAGCTTGGCCTTACTTACATTTTCATCACCCATGACCTTTCCGTTGTATATTACTTTGCTGATGATATCGCGGTCATGTATCTGGGCCAGATGGTAGAAAAAGCTGCTGCCGACGCTCTCTTTGAGCATCCCCGTCATCCCTATACTCAGGCGCTGTTGTCCGCTATCCCCGAACCGGATATCGACAAGAAGATGGACCGTATCCTGCTCAAGGGCGAGATCACTTCCCCCATCAATCTGCCCAACGCCTGCCGTTTTGCAAAGCGTTGCCCCTATGCTACCGAAGAGTGCTTCGCTTCCGACCCTGCTCTCACCGAGCTGGAGCCCAACCACTTCGTAGCATGCCACCATCCCCTTCCCTAAACCGGAAGAACTCGGCTAAACAAAACAGGCTGTTCATTCGCAACAGCCTGTTTTATATTGTTCAGATTATTTATATACGGAAAAATGCTCCGGCCATTTTAGCGCCGGAGCATTTTTCACTATGAGGATTTCAGCCGTGACTATTTCAGATTGGAGAGGACCTCTTCAGTGTTTTCACCCAGTGCGGGCGCATTCTTGGAGGGAGCTACGCCTATGGATTCAAGGCGTACGGGAGAACAGGGTATTACCGCCGTTTCCCCATTGGGGAAGGTAAAGTTTTCCAGATATCCGTTTGCCCACGCCTGCTCGCTGGACGCAACATCCGAGAAGTGTGCCAGGCGGCTGCTTACGATAGCTTCCTTCTGAAGCATTTCCAGCCATTCATAGCTGGGCTTGGTCAGGAATATGGGTTCAACGATCTCAAACAGTTCCTTAGTGTACTTAAGGCGAGCCTTATCGGTAGCAAATCTGGGGTCCTCAGCAAGCTCGGGTACGCCCAGCAGTCTGAAGAACACGGGAGCCTGCTCAACCTCATTAAGTATGGATACCTGTATCCACTCATCATCTCCGCAGCGATACATGGTTGCCAGAGGACACATGTCGTTGCGGCTCAGACGGCGTTCGGTATTGTAAGGATCGCCGGCACGCATAATGGGGGTGCTGTATACCCAGAGGCCGGTATTGTAAAGGGATACCGAAACGTAGTCGCCCATGCCGGTTTCCTTTTTCTTATACAGTGCGGCAAGTATACCGCTGAGCAGTGCCATACCGGAAGTAACATCGCCTGCGCCGGTAGGTGCGGAAGCAGGATACTTATTTTCCTTACAGGACATATCCAGCAAATATCCGGACATGCTGAAGAATGCCACCAGGTCAAAGCCGGGCTTCATTGCATCGGGACCTTCCTCACCATAACCGGTAAGCAGAGCATAAATCAGGTGAGGATACTTCTTGCAGATAGTATCGTGATCCAGCCCCATCTTTTTCAGGGAGGACAGACGGTTGTTGGTAAGGAATACATCAGCATCTTCGAGGAGTTTATGGAGGTTTTCCATATCCGCAGGGTCTCTGAGGTTCAAAACAACGCTCTTTTTGCCGGCGTTGGTTATCTGGAACATAGAGTTTACAACCTCTCCGGAAGGAGCAGTGGCCACATTGCGTCTCAGATGTCTCCACACATCACCTGTGGGCGGCTCAATCTTTATTACCTCGGCGCCCATATCGCAGAGCATTCTTCCGCAAATGGGAGCAGCTACATAAGTTGTAAGTTCAACTACTTTTATGCCTTTAAGTGGAAGTTCTGCCATTTTCTTATCCCTCGTATTACTTTATATTACTTGTTCTTAAGGTCGTTATAATCCTTAATCACGCGGGGAGTCAGCATCAGATGAGGGGGGCATGTGCTTGCAGGATTCTGATATGCAGCCTCAGCAAATGTAACAAAGTAATCTCTGATGCAAGGCATAGGCAGGCATTCCTCAGCAAGACCGGTCTTTACGATAAAGCGGGGATTCTCGGAAGTATCCTTATAACGCTGGATAAGCGCATTCATAAGATCGATGGTGGGCTGAATATCCTTGCCGGCAGCATCATCTCTTACCAGACGCCTGGAGTATACAGCAGCTGCAGCGGTTTCCGCTACGATGGGATTGTATTCGCTGGCTGCAGTGCAGAAGCTGAATACGCAGCTGTCGTTGCCCTGAGGACCGCCCATAAGGAAGTGCGCGGCGCCATTGGCCTTACGTATGGTCAGCTCCATCTGAGGAACACCAGCAGACTGCACAGAGTATACCAGAGCCTGACCCAGAGCCAGAACTTCTGCAACCTCAGCATCATCGCCAACATCGATACCGGTGGTATCCTGTATCCAGATGAGAGGTATGCGGTCACGAGCGCACATTGTGGTGAACTCATTCATCTTGATGAGACCCTGACGATACAGCTTGCCGCCCAGGCCTACGCTGTTCTGGCGATATTCGGGGTAATTCATCAGCAGACCCTGACGGTTGCCAACGATACCTACAAGATAACCGCTCAAGCGGCAGAGACCGCAGAAAATTTCGGGACCGTAATCCGGTTTATACTCGTCAAATTCGCTGTTATCCACAAGACGGGCAACCACTTCAGGCATATTGATGGGCCTGCGCTGGTTGAAAGGAACCAATGTGTACAGATCCTCACCGGGATACAGGGGCTCCATGGGAGGAGCTACTCTGAAGAACTCAGGATCATAAGCCGGCATTGCGGCAACATACTTACGCAGCGCCAGCAGCACCTCTTCTTCTTCGCCGTAAACTTCTCTTACAAATCCGGTCTGAGAGTAATGAACATTCATCTGGCCGGGTGCGGGAGGAGTTTCTGAGCTGGTCACAGAATTTATAAGGGTACGTGCGCTTTCAGCAGTATAGAAGCCCTTGGAGCTCATACCGCCCAGTATACCGGAGCCGCCTACTGCAAAGTTGGCATCATCCTTGGCGATAAGCAGAGAAGGACTGATTGCATGGTATCCGCCGCCGGCAGGATTGGTCTGATAGATGCCGATAAGAACAGGCATGCCTTCCTGCTGCAGTCTGGAATGACGATAAAAGGGAGTGCCGCTGCACAGACGGCCGCTGAACAGCTTTTCCTGCAGAAGCAGGTTCATACCGCTGCAGTTAAGTACATATATAAGGGGAACACGCAGGGATTCGGCGATCTCGGTAGCACGGACGATCTTACGGCCCTGACCGGGAACCCATGCGCCTGCGGTTTTCTTATTATCGAAGGCGATGATAACAGTCCACTTACCTTCCACCTTTGCCATACCGGTAAGAACGCTGCATCCGTCATCTTCATTGAATTCGGGATTGAACAGGCTGTTAATGGGACGCCAGGTACCCTCGTCAATAAGGACACCAAGCCTCTGAAGAGCAGTGAGCTGACCTCTCTTATTGAGAGAATCGTCACTTACGCCTGCCTCCAGCAAAACTCTCAAAGCTTCATCCAGTTCCTCTTCTATCTGCCTGAGCTGCTGCTCATTTGCAGTATCCCGAGAGGCAAGCGGAGTACCTATCTGGGGCATCCCCTGAAAATAACGGTGCATTACATATTCTGTATCCATGGAAACCTCCCTGTTTCACAGTAATATTTTATATGTGTTATATAGAAACAGCTTTACACAGTAGAAGTATAACATTGGGTATAGGCAAAGTCAAGAATCATTATTGACAAGCATAAAATTATAGAGTATAATTAAAGGTTTTATTTCAATTAAGGTTTCATTGAAATAATCAGCGAACATGCAAAAAGCGGCTTTATGCCGCTTTTATGTTATATTTCAATTATATTCCCTTAATATAGCCTGAAATTATGTCCCAGGTCCGCTCTTCAAATGGATATTCTCCTGTAGCAGCCAGATACTCCCATGTGGCCCCTCTGAGCACCAGCATTACAACATTGCACATATTATCTATGTCCATTGCTGCAGGGATCTCACCGGCGGCCTTCGCCTCCGTAAGAGATTCCATTATCATTTTATGAAGTTTGCTGCTGTTTTCCCTAACATCCTCAAGGCGCTTATGTGTCTCAAGAATGTTTACATGGTGATATCTCAGCTCTTCTTTATCGTATATTTCCTGACGCAGAGTGGCCATATGCTTTATTATCATTCGAAGCTTTGCTATGCCCTCTATATCCTGCAGCTCCTGCTCCATAGCATCGTAATACTTACAGCTGCGATAGCAGAATGCCTCGGTAATAACATCTGCCTTATTGGCAAAATAGTTATAAAACAATCCTGCAGATACGCCCGCCGCCTTTGTAATATCCTCCATCAGGACATTGCTGAATCCACGCTCCCTGATCAGGCTGATGGTGGCATTATAGATACGCTCCTTTGTTTCAATTGCTTGCTGTTTACGTTTTTTAATTGGGGTGTGTTCCATGCTGAATGCAACTCCTCCTAACTTATGGTATTTACCCGGGCGGCAACTCTAAAAAATGAGACAATCTCACATTATTGCGCCATTTCTCCGCCGAATGTAACAAGATAATACATCATTTTGAGAATATGTGCAAGTGTTGAACTCGTTGGCTTTTTCAATGAAACCTTAAGTGAATACTAAAATTATAATTATATCTCGTATTTTTATATTTGTCAATGATTTTTCTTGACTTTAAAATCCGCCAATGCTACACTTTTTATGTAAAATAAATTTGCCGTCATCTTCTTCTGGTCAGAAGAAATTATTTTAAAAATATAAAGGAGGAAAATTAGAGTGACAGGTATTAAATCCTGCGGTGTTTACATTCCTTTCAACAGATTGGAACGCAAACGCATCTGCGACGCTTATTCCAAAAAGGGAGAGCGCGGTGAAAAGGCAGTTGCCAGCTATGACGAAGACAGCATCACTATGGCTGTTGCCGCTGCGGTTGACTGCTGCGGACTGGAGGAATCCCCCTCTGTAAACGGCATCTACTTGGCCTCCACCACCCTTCCCTACAAAGAAAAACAGTGCTCCACAGTTGTGGCTGCTGCACTGGACATGGGTACCGATGTTAAGACCGCTGACTTTGCCAGCTCTCTTCGCTGCGGTTCCACTGCTATGCTGTCTGCCTTTGCCGATGCAGAAAAGGGCGACGACGTTCTGGTTGCCGCTGCTGACTGCAGAACCGCATTTGCCGACGGCGCAAATGAACTTCTTTTCGGCGATGGCGCAGCTGCATTCGTAATCGGCAGCAGCGATCTTATTGCAGAGCTGAAGGGCAGCGTTTCCATTTCCAGAGACTTCTTTGATCTGTGGAGATCCGAAGGCGAGCCCTTCGTAAAGAGCTGGGAAGAGCGCTTTGCCATCACTCAGCAGTACATGCCCCTGATGAAGGAAGCCGCTCAGAAGGTTCTTGAAAAGTGCGGCCTTGAAACCAAGGATATCACCAAAGCCGTTATATATGCCCATACCGCCCGTTATCAGGGCGACATGGCCAAGGCTCTGGGCTTCACTCCTGAACAGGTTCAGGAAAATATGTACGATATGGTTGGCAACACCGGCTGTGCCGCAGCTCCTCTGATGCTGTGCTCCGCACTGGAAAACAGCAACCCCGGCGACAAGATCCTTTTCCTGGGCTACGGCGAAGGCGTGGATGCTATGGTATTTGAAACCACCGATGCAGTTGCCTCTATTCCCAAGAGAGTAAAGTACAGCATCGAGCATAAGCGTACCTCCATGCCCTATGAAAAGTACCTCCGCTGGCGCAGACTTCTCACCACTGAGCCCCAGCGCCGCCCTCCCCTCAGGCGTATGTCTCTGCCTGAATACTACCGTGTTCCCGGCAAGAATTTTGCCCTTTACGGCACTCGCTGCAAGGTTTGCGGAGCCGTTCAATATCCCGGTGCACGTACCTGCCTTGAGTGCTACAGCGTAGACCAGAATGAGCCCTACCGCTTCCTTGGCAGGAAGGGTACCATCGCCACCTATACCGTAGATAAGATCACCGTTTCCGAAGATCCCCCAAGCATGATCGCCGTTATTGACTACGAAGGCGGCGGCCGCATCTTCACCAACATCGTGGACTGTGAGCCCGAGGAAATCGCCATCGGCAAGGAAGTCGATATGTCCTTCCGCTGTCTGCAGAATGTAGACGGAATTCGCACATATTACTGGAAATCCGTTTTGAAGCGTGAAAAAGGAGGCAACTAATATGGCAAGTATACGCGATCAATGTGCCGTTATCGGCATGGGCTGCAGCTATTTTGGAGAGCGCTTTGATGCCAGCCTTGAAGATCTTATCGTAGAAGCATCTCAGGAGGCCCTGAAGGATGCCGGTATCGAGCTTAAGGATATTGACGCATTCTGGTTCGGCACTTTTGAATCCGGCCTTGCAGGCGATGCTCTATCCACCAGACTGATGAGCGAATACAAGCCCGTAACCCGCCTGGAAAACAAGTGCTGCTCCGGCACCGATGCCTTCCGCAACGCATGCTACGCAGTAGCTTCCGGCGCCTGCGATGTTGCCATGGCCATCGGCGCTGAAAAGCTTAAGGACGGCGGTTACAGCGGATTGGTTGTACCCCACGTTGAGTCCGACATGACCGAACCCTTCATGTCCACTCCCGCTGCCTTCTCCCTGTGCGCTTCTGCCTATGCCCATAAGTACGGCATCAGCGGCGAGCAGCTTCACGAGGCACTTGCTCATATTTCCTTCAAGAACCATTCCAACGGCGCACTTACCCCCAAGGCAATGTACCGTAAGGAAGTTCCCATGGAAAAGATACTGAATATGCCTTACATAGCATATCCCCTCACCGTAATGGACTGCTCCGGCGTATCCGACGGCTGCTCCTGCGCCATCGTTACCAGAGCCAGCCTTGCAAAGAACTACCGCAAGGATCCCATGTATGTAAAGGCTCTGCAGATCGCCTCCGGCAACGGCTTTAACAAGAAGAGCTCCAAGTACGACTTTACCTACGTTTCCGAAACCATCAATGCCGCACAGGCCGCCTATAAGGAAGCCGGTGTAACCAACCCCAAGGAGCAGATCAGCCTTGCCGAAGTGCACGACTGCTTCACCATCACCGAGCTGCTCATCAGCGAAGACCTCGGTTTCAGTGAACGCGGTCAGGGCTGGAAGGACTTCATGGACGGCAAGTATGACAGAGACGGCAAGCTGCCCATCAATATTGACGGTGGCCTCAAGTCTTTCGGTCACCCCATCGGCGCCAGCGGCCTGAGGATGATCTACGAAATGTGGCTCCAGTTCCACGGCAAGGCCGGCAAGCGTCAGAGAGAAAACGTACGTCTGGGCATGACCCATAACATGGGCGGCCGTCCCTACTGCTGCGTAGCCGGTATAACCATCTGCGGTATGGACTTAGGCTAAGCAGCCAATGGAATTTGAATACAAAATGACAAAAAGGTGCGAAATCGGTGGTGAGGTCACCCTCACCATCCTGGTTTCGGCCAATAATGGCGGGGGCTGTCAGATAGATGCATTTGAACAGCCCGTAGACTGCAATAAGAAAACGGATTGCCCCGGCGGAAGTCGTTGCCTGCTGAAGGAAATCAACATGGATGACGATGGCTTCAATATCTGGGGGTAACATTAAAGGAGTATTTACATTCATATGAAGGAAGTTGTAGTTGTAAGCGCAGCACGAACCCCATTCGGCAAGTTCGGCGGTATGCTCAAGGACATCAGCGTAGCAGAACTTGGCGGCATGGCTATACGTGAGGCACTTGCCCGTGCAGGCATTGAAGGCAGCATGGTGGATGAGACCATCATGGGTATCGTAGTGCCCGATGGCGCAGGTCAGGTCCCCGGACGACAGGCATCTATTTTGGGCGGTATTCCTCACGACGTACCCGCGCTGACAATCAACAAGGCTTGCGGCTCTGCTCTCAAAGCCGTTGTTTTGGGCGCACAGATGATAAAAGCAGGCGATGCCGATATCATCGTTGCAGGCGGCATGGAAAGCATGAGCAATCTCCCCTATCTTTCCCTTGGAACCCGTTGGGGCACCCGTATGGGTTCCGTTGCTCTGGAAGACTCCATGCTTTACGACGGCCTTACCTGCCCCGAAAATAAAGTTCACATGGCCGTTATAGGCGGCAAAGTTGCCGTAGAATACGGCGTAACCAGAGAAATGCAGGATGAATGGGCTCTCCGTTCCCAGAAACTGTGGGCCGCAGGTGAAGCCGCCCATAAATTCGATGATGAGCGCTTCCCTGTTACCATTAAAACCCGCAAAGGCACCATGGTAATGGATAAGGACGAATCTCCCAGACCCGATTCCACGCTTGAAGGTCTGGCCGCCCTTAAGCCGGTATTCATTCCTGACGGCACTGTTACCGCCGGCAATGCTCCCGGCACCAATGACGGCGCTTCTGCAATAGTAATTATGTCAAGAGAAAAGGCCGAAGAGCTTGGCGCTCCCATACTGGCCACCATACGCGATTATTCACAGGCTGCCCAGCAGTCCCATCTGATTTCCACAGTCCCCGGGCTTGCAACCTCCAAGCTGCTCAAGAAGAACAATTTGAGCTACAAGGACGTGGATCTGTATGAGATAAACGAAGCCTTTGCCGCCGTTCCCTTGGTAAGCTGCAAGGTCATCGGCATGGACGACGAAACCCGCAATGAAAGGGTAAATGTAAACGGCGGTGCAGTAGCCGTAGGACATCCCATCGGCGCAACCGGCGCACGAATCCTTATGACCCTTATTTACGAGCTCAGGCGTTCCGGCAAGAAGAGCGGCATATGCGCAATATGCTCCGCAATGGCTCAGGGCGACGCTGTTTATGTAACTATAGACGATTAACCAAGATAAACAATACCTTTAAGGAGTAACACATGAAAGTTTTTGTATTAGGCGCTGGCCAGATGGGCAGCGGTATTGCACAGTGCTGTGCACAGGCAGGCTATGATACCATCCTCTCCGACACTGCAGCCGCAGCCCTTGAAAAGGGTATGGCCTATATTGCCGGCAATCTGCAGAGGAATGTGGACAAGGGCAAGATCCCCGCAGAAAGAAAAGAAGAAGTTCTCAGCAAGCTGACCACCTCTTCCTCCCTGCAGGATGCTGCTGACTGCGATCTGGTAATTGAAGCCATCATCGAAAACATGGAGATCAAGAGCAGCGTTTTCAAGCAGCTGGATGAGATCTGCAAGCCTGAGACCATCTTTGCCACCAATACCTCCTCCCTCCCTATCACCAGCATTGCAGCCGTTACCAAGCGTCCCGAGAAGGTTATTGGCATGCACTTTATGAATCCCGTTCCTGTAAAGACCCTGGTAGAAGTTATCCGCGGCCTTGAAACCGATCAGGAAACCACCGATTTTGTTTGCAAAACCAGCGAGGAAATGGGTAAGGTTGCCATTGAAGTACGTGATGTTCCCGGTTTTGTTTCCAATAGGGTTCTACAGGTTATGATTAACGAGGCGATCTACTGCGTATACGAAGGCGTTGCCACTCCCGAAGGCATTGACGAAATCATGAAGCTGGGTATGGCTCACCCCATGGGTCCCCTTCAGCTTGCTGACTTCATCGGCCTTGATACCATCCTCTCTGTACTGGAGATCATGTACAAAGGCTATGGCGATCCCAAGTATCGTCCCTGCCCCCTGCTTCGTCAGTATGTTGAAGCGGGCAGATACGGTAAAAAGTCCGGCCGCGGCTTCTATACCTATCAATAGAGGTCCGGCATGTCAAGCGTAACAGTTGAAAAGCTGAATAATACAGCGATCATAACACTAAACAGGCCCGAAACCTTAAACGCAATAGATAAATCCCTGCTGCTCGACCTGGAAAACGCCCTTCATGAAGCTTCCCAGCAGAAGGATGTTAAGGTAATAATTCTTACCGGCACAGGTAAATCCTTTGCATCAGGCGGCGATATAGCTTCCATGTCAAAGTTCTCCGCAGAAGAAGCCAAGGACTTTGCCCATCTGGGTCACAGAGTGCTTAATGGCATTGCCGAGCTGCCCCAGCCTGTTATAGCCGCAGTAAACGGTTATGCATTGGGCGGCGGATTGGAGCTTGCTCTGGCCTGCGATATGCGCATTGTTTCTTCCAAGGCAAAGCTCGGTCTCCCCGAAGTAACTCTGGGACTTATTCCCGGCTTTGGCGGCACCCAGCGTCTTTCCCGGGTCGTTGGCTTTTCAAAGGCCTTTCAGCTCATCAGCACCGCAAAAATCATTGCCGCTGCCGATGCAGAGGAACTGGGTCTGGCAGATGAGCTGAGCGAACCTGAAAACCTTATGGATGACTGTCTGGCTCTCGCTGCTTCTATCGCCAAGAATAGTAAAAGCGCCGTTGCGTTAGCCAAAAGGGCAATGTACATCGGTATAGAAAACCAGCTTCATTCTTCCCTCATGGCTGAGGCAGAATGCTTCAAAGAAGCCTTTACCACTGCCGATCACACCGAGGGTATCAGCGCTTTTCTTGAAAAGCGGCCTCCGGCTTTTACTGATTAACCATATTTGCTGCATGTGCTGCTCCGCCATTCGCAAATACTGCTTTGCTGCACACGCTTGTGTATTGCGAACACACTGCAGCCGGTCGATCTAAGCTTTACCCGTTGCCAATGGAATATCAAACACAAAGGAGATACTATTTTGGAAGTTAATGCTTTGTTTGTTTTGTTTTTAGGCATGGGAACCGTATTCTTTGGGTTAATTTGCCTCATCTGTTTAACAAAGCTGATGAGCGCCATTCTCAAGGATAAATCCCAGCCCCAGCAGACCGCTGCTTCCGCAAGCGGTCAGCCCCAGACAGCCGCTGTTTCTCAGCCTGCCGAAAACGACCTGATGCATACTGACAGGAAGCTCTTTGATGCCGTTATCGCCGCATCAATCGCCTCCTACTGTGATGGTAATATGGAAGGAATGCGCATTCGTTCCATAAGAAAAATCAGCAGTGGCTCTGCCGATCAGAATGAACTGATAGCTGTCATAGGTGCCGTAATGGCAATTATGACCGAAGCATAAAAGCAATTTTCACAATTAAACTTGGGAGGATAGTAAGTATATATGCGTAAATTTATCGTAAATGTAGGCAATAACTCTTATGAAGTTGAAGTAGAAGAAGTCGGTGCAGTTTCCCCCGCCCGTTCTCTTTCCAGAACTTCCCTTTCCAGAACTCCCCTCACCAGGGTCCCCGCCGGCGCAGCCCCCGCAGCAGCTCCTGCTCCCGTTGCAGCTCCTGCTCCCGTTGCAGCTCCCGTTGTCCCCGTTGCTCCTGCTGCTGATGCAACCAGCATAACCGCTCCCATGCCCGGCAATGTACTTGATGTTAAGGTAAAGGTTGGCGATACCGTCTCCACAGACAGTGTTGTTGTCATTCTTGAAGCCATGAAGATGGAAAATGAAATCTTCGCAGGAGTAAACGGCACCGTTACTGCCGTAAATACCGCTAAGGGCGCTACTGTTAACTCCGGCGATGTTCTGGTTGTTATCGGTTAATAATTAATCTTTCATCTGTTTCAGGGTATTTGCAAGTACATTACTTATCGTACTTGCTCTGCCCCAAAGGAGAGATGCTTATGGAATTTAGCGAACAATACAAATCAAAGCTGTGCTCGGCAAAGCAGATAGCCGATCAGGTACAATCCGGTTGGAACTGTACTATGGATATTGCCGCAGCTATACCCACAAACATTATAAACGAGATAGGTGAAAGAGCCAAAGCCGGCGACATCAAGGATGTAAAGCTGCATTCCGTACTGGATGTTATGCCCCTTTCCGCTTTAAGTCCTGAGGCCTCCCAGGGTATTACCCCTGTATCCTGGTTTTCCGGCGGCGGTTTGCGCAAGGCTGTCAATGAAGGCCGCGCGGACATTATGTCATGCCATTATCGTGATATTCCTTCCCTTCACAGGGATTATGTGGACACCGATGCCTTCTTTGCCACTGTTTCCCCGATGGACAGCCACGGATGGTTTTCCAGCGGAGCGGTAGGCTCATACAGTGAGGTACTGTACAACAAGGCAAAGCGCATTTATTTGGAAGTAAATCCGAATATGCCAAGAACATTCGGTTCCCCCATGATTCATATTTCTCAGGTTGCAGCTCTTTGCGAAAGCGACACCCCTCTGCCTGCGCTGCCCGCCACTGCCATTGATGAGATAAGCCACGTTATAGGCGGAATGATAGCTGAGGAAATCCCCAACGGAGCAACCCTGCAGCTTGGTATCGGTGCAGTCCCCGAGGCTGTTGGCCTTGCCCTGAGACAGAATAAGCACGACATGGGCATCCACACCGAGCTTTTTACCGAAAGCATGGTGGACATGATCGAAAGCGGCGTGGTTACCAACCAACTCAAGCCCATACACAAGGGCAAAAGCGTTGCTACACTGGTTCTTGGCACCAAGCGCACATATGACTTTATAAATGACAATCCCGCATTTTTAATGCTTCCGGTGGATTACGTAAACGACCCCAACGTTATTGCACAGCACCCCAACTTTATCTCCGTAAATGCTGCCCTTGAGGTGGACTTCTACGGTCAGGTATGTGCCGAATCCATGGGAACAAAGCACATGTCCGGTTCAGGTGGACAGGCTGATTATGTGCGCGGAGCAGTGCAGTCCAAGGGCGGTAAGAGCTTCATCGCCTTCCCCTCCACTGCCAAAGGCGGAACTGTCAGCAGAATAGCCCCTACACTTTCCAAGGGCGCGCTTGTTACAACCAGCAAAAATGACGTGGATTACATCGTAACAGAATACGGCGTGGCCAAGCTCAGAGGAAAGACTCTGTCCCAGAGGACAAAGGCGCTTATCTCTATAGCACACCCCAATTTCCGCGATGAACTTACAAGTGCTGCAAAACAACTCGGTATATTAATCTAATTATTTTAGGAGGGATTACATTGTTCGAACTGACAAAAGAGCAAAAAATGCTCGTAAAAATGACCCGTGAATTCTGCGATAACGAGATCGCTCCTTATGCGGATGAATGGGATCGCACCAGTAGATTCCCCGCCGAAGCAGTTACCAAGCTGGCAAAGCTGGGCCTTCTGGGTGTAAATGTTCCCGTAGAGTACGGCGGATCCGGTCTGGGCGAAGTTGAAAAGGCCCTGGTTTCCATGGAAATTGCCCGTGCCTGCTCCAGCACTTCCGAGATGTTCGTAGTTCAGCTTCTGGTAAACGGCATACTGGTAAAGAATGCCAACGAAGAGCAGAAGCAGAAGTATCTGCGCATGTCCTGCGTCGAAGGCAAGCTGGGTGCATTCGGTCTTACCGAACCCGGTGCAGGTTCTGACGCAGGCAGCCTTCAGACCACTGCTGTTCAGGATGGCGATTATTGGGTACTTAACGGTTCCAAGTGCTTCATAAGCAACCTGGGTCCCAATGAGGGCGCATACGCTCTGGTTTTCGCAGTTACCGATAAGAAAAAGAGAAGCCACGGCGGCATGACCGCTTTCATCGTGGATCGCGACACTCCCGGCTTCATTATAGGTAAGCTCGAAGATAAGATGGGCATCCGCGCCGCAGCCGTTTCCGAGCTGATTCTGGAGGATTGCCGAGTTCACAAGTCTCAGGTTCTGGGTCAGGTCGGCAAGGGCTTCAACGTAGCCATGAGCGGCCTTGAAAGCGGCCGTATCGGCGTTGCAGCACAGGCCTGCGGCGAAGCACAGGCTGCCTTTGACACTGCTCTTGAATATGTAAAGCAGCGCTCCCAGTTCGGCAAGCCCATCGCCACCAAGCAGGGTATCCAGTGGTATCTGGCCGAAATGGCCACCAAGCTGGAAGCTGCAAAGCTGCTGAACCTTAAGGCCGCCGCCATGAAGGACAGAGGCGAACCTACCGCCATGAACTCTTCTATGGCCAAGTTCTATGCTGCTGAAGTTGCAAACGAGATTGCCGCAAAGGCGCTGCAGATCCACGGCGGTTATGGTTATATGAAGGATTACGCCATTGAGCGTATCTATCGTGATGCTCGCATCCTCACCATTTACGAGGGCACCAGCGAGGTTCAGAAGATCGTTATCGCCAAAGAGCTTTTGAAGTGATTGGGGAGGAATAAATAAATATGAAGTGTATTGTATGCGTAAAGCAGGTTCCGGATACCACCGGCGTAGTTGCTGTTAAGGAAGACGGCACTATGGACCGCAGCAAGATGGCTGCGATAACCAACCACGATGACCTTGCTGCCGTTGAAGCCGCCCTGCAGCTGAAGGACGAAACCGGCTGCGAAGTTATAGCAGTTTCCATGGGCCCCGCTCCCGCAGAAGGAATGCTCCGCGAAGTGCTCGCAATGGGTGCTGACCGCGCTGTTCTGGTATCTGCCCGTGAGTTCGGCGGTTCCGATACCTATGCCACTTCCCAGATCCTGGCTGCCGCTATCAACAAGATCGGCGTAGAAGCCGACGATATCGTATTCTGCGGCCGTCAGGCAATCGACGGCGATACCGCTCAGGTTGGTCCCCAGATCGCTGAAAAGCTGAATCTGCCCCAGATCAGCTACGCCGCCGATATCAAGCTGGAAGGCAAGTCCGTTGTTGTAAAGCGCCTTCTCGAGGATGGCTACATGATGCTCAAGGCCAATACTCCCTGCCTCATTACCTGCGTCAAGGAGCTGAACAAGCCCCGCTATATGACCGTTCGCGGCATTATGGAATGCTACAATAAGCCTCTGAATGTATTCGATTACAACACCCTGAAGGATGATCCCCTCATCGATGCCACCACCATCGGTCTTAAGGGATCTCCCACCAATGTATATAAGTCCTTTTCTCCCCCGGTCAAGGGAGCCGGCATGATGCTGGAAGGCGCTGACAAGTCCACTGTGGATCAGCTGATCGGCATCCTGGACAGCAAACATCTTATCTAAGAGAGGAGACTGGAACAATGGCTGAATTCAAATCCTATGATACCGCTGCCTTCAAGGGCGTATGGGTTTTCTGCGAACAGCGCGACGGCGTTATAATGTCCATTAGCCACCAGCTGCTCTCCGAAGGACGCAAGCTGGCCAATGACCTGGGCGTTGAACTGTGCGGTGTACTTCTCGGCTCCGATATAGAAGAAGCTCAGATAAAGTCCCTCGGCGGCTATGGTGCAGATAAGGTTTACTACTGCAACAGCCCCCTGCTTAAGGACTATACCACCGACGGCTATACCAAGGTAATTTGCGACCTTATTCAGGATAAACTGCCTGAGATATTCCTCATCGGCGCAACTAATCTGGGCCGTGACCTTGGCCCCCGCTGCGCAGCAAGGCTGCACACCGGCCTTACCGCAGACTGCACCCATCTGGATGTAGACGTGGATAAGTACAAGGACTTCCTTAAGACCACCTCCACCATTGATGTGGACAACACCGAATTTGAGCAGAACACCAACCTGAAGATGACCCGTCCCGCATTCGGCGGTCACCTGATGGCTACCATTATCTGCCCCCGTTTCCGTCCCCAGATGTCCACCGTTCGCCCCGGCGTTATGCAGACCCAGCCCTACGATGAGGCAGGCGCAGCAAAGACCGTGATCGAAAACGTGGACGTACAGCTCAGCGCTTCCGATATTCATGTTGAAGTTCTCGAAGTGCAGAAGGTTGCCAAGAAACTGGTAGACCTTATCGGTGCCGATGTTATCGTTTCCGTAGGCCGCGGCATCAGCAAGGATCCCGAAAAGGGCATCGCCCTTGCACAGGAACTGGCAGATGCTCTGGGCGGCGTAGTTGGTTCTTCCCGTGCCTGCGTTGACTCCGGCTGGATAAGCGCCGATCACCAGGTTGGTCAGACCGGCAAGACCGTACATCCCCGCATCTATGTTGCTCTGGGCATTTCCGGCGCCATTCAGCATCGCGCAGGTATGCAGGATTCCGAGTGCATCATCGCCGTGAACAAGAATGCCGATGCACCCATCTTTGAGGTTGCATCCTACGGCATCGTAGGTGACCTGTTCAAGGTCGCCCCCATGCTGACCGAAGCCGTTAAGGCAGCAAAGGCCGGCAAATAGACAGACACAAGTTATCGTTGAGACCGATCTCCTGTCGGTAAATAATGACCCGGATATCCCCATCTTATCCGGGTCATTCCTTATTAGGGAATATGGATTACTTCAAATAAAAGAGCATGTTTGACAAGCAGCTTTGCAGAAAGGAAAATATTATGCGCGTATGTATTTTGATGGGCAGTCCTCGTAAAGAAGGCAATACCATTCAGCTTCTGCGTCCCTTTATGGATGAAATGCAGAAAAAAGGTTGTGATTGTGAGCTTATATGGCTATACGACAAAAACCTGCAGCCTTGCCATGCCTGCCGCTCCTGTCAAAGGGATTGGAGCATATTCGGCTGCCCCCAGAAGGATGATATGCAGGAAATATTTGACAGCGTGCTCAGCTGCGATATGCTGGTACTTGCAACCCCCATATACTCCTGGTACTGCACGCCTCCCATGAAGGCTGTACTGGATAGATTGGTATATGGCATGAACAAATACTACGGCGATGAAAAAGGGCCCTCTATATGGGCAGGCAAGAAGGTGGCCCTTATAACCACATGCGGCTATCGCCCTGAAAAGGGTGCTGATACATGGGAGACCGGTGTAATACGCTATTGCAAGCATTCTGCTCTTGAATATGTGGGCATGCTTGCAGAGCGCGACCTTGGCTATAAAAGCGTATTTATGGACGCCGAAAAGGAAGCGCACGCCAGAGAATTTGCCTCAAAACTAAGCGAACTCTAGAAATTTCCGGAGAATAACGCACATGCAAGAATTATGTAAAAACGTCTTTACCGCCCCTATCCCGCTGGTCAACAGCCCGTTGAAGTGGATCAATTCCTACTTTATCAAGGGCGATTCCAGAAACCTCATCATCGACACTGCCTTTAACACCGAGGAAAGCTGGGACATCATGCAGAAATGCATGCGTGAATTGGATTTTGATCCCGACAAAACCGATGTATTCGTCACACACCTGCACGCTGACCACAGCGGTTTGATCGCCAAGCTGAAAACCTCCAATAACCATATATATACCAGCAGGCTCGACGGAGCCTTGATCAATCGCTTCCAAAATGCGGAGTTCTTTGATTTCATTACGGAAATCAACCGTATTGCAGGGACCCCTCCGGAAGAATCCCTTCTGGGTAAAAACCATGTTGCGTATGTGCATAAGCCCGAATTTATTGTAGATTTCACATATGTTGCCCCCGGTGATACATTATCCGTAGGCGATTTTAATTTTGAAGTGCTGGATTTGAGCGGTCACTCTCCGGGACAGGTCGGTCTTTATGATCCCGAAAACGGCAACCTGTTCTGCGGCGACCATGTTCTTGGCCGCATCACGCCGAATATCATGGCATGGGATATGGAAAATGACTATCTCGGCATTTACCTTGCCAACCTTAAAAAGCTGCAGAGCTATACCATCAATCGCCTCTTTACAGCACACCGCGAGCTGCCCGATGATCCGCAGCAGCGCATTCAGCAGCTTATGGATCACCATGAAGTGCGTTTGAACGAGGTTATTGACATACTGAGCAAAGCAGACAAGCCCTTGAGCGCTTTCCAGGTTGCTTCACAAATGACATGGTCCATTCGCAACACCTTTGCTGACTTCCCGCTGATGCAGAAATGGTTTGCCTGCGGCGAAGCGCTGTCACATTTGCAGCATCTTTACATGAATGGCAAAATTCAAAGAGTGGGTGACGCTCAGCGCCCCACCTATACAGCGTTATCTTAAGACTAAAAGCACCGAGCTGGGTTTCGGTGCTTTAGCGTAAAAATCCGGTATAATATCTCAGGAGTGATATTTATGCAAGCTTTGGCTGAAAATGTGCTGGTTCTTTTGATTTTTTCCTTCATTGGATGGCTTTTGGGCAACCGTCACCTCCTCAGCACCCAGAATCTCAGAATTCTTTCTGTTCTTGAGGTTTGGGTTTTTCTGCCATGTAATTCGCTGAACAGCTTTTCCAGGAACTTTACAGCAGAATATGTCAGGGAAAGGTATATGCTGATACTTATCTCTGCCTGCATACTTTTAGCTTTAATACTTTTGAACTATCTGCTGGTTCCCAGGTTTATCAGCGGCAAATACCGCCAGAATGTCATCAAATATACCCTGACTGTACCTAACTTTGGATATGTGGGCTATCCGCTGGTTCAAAGTGTCTATGGGGATATCATGCTGCTCAATGCTCAGGTATTTGCTATTCCAATGACCATTTATTTATCCACGGAAGGTTACCGCTCCCTCACCAATGCAGACTCTGTTTCCTTGCGAAAAATCATCAGCCCCTCCCTTGTGGGTATGGCCATAGGCGCTGTATTCGGTCTTACAGAACTGGAGCTTCCTGCCGTTGCTGCAAAAATAGCCTCCAGCGGTTCCAGCTGCATGGGCCCAATCAGTATGCTGCTGGCCGGCATCACTATTTCAGACTATAACATCAGGGAGCTTATAAAAAACAAAACAGCCTACTTCGTTGTGCTTTTCCGTCTGCTCCTTATCCCTATCGCCATGTGTCTCGTACTCAGCCCATTTATCAGCAAGGAAATCCTGATGGTTGCCGTACTGCTCTATGCCATGCCCTGCGGACTTAATACCATCGTTTTTCCCAAAATGATCGGAGAAGATTGCCGCCTCGGCGCTTCCATGGCCATGATCTCCACCGTTGGCTGCCTTATAACCATTCCCCTGTGCATGCATATTTTAGAGTTGGTTTGTGCGGCTGTATAAAGTTCACTTTTAACCATACCAAAACTGCGGTTCGCATTATATCTATTCAAAGAGGCTTTTCCGTTAACGGAAAAGCCGCTTTGCTTGTTGTTGGTTTTATAGGTTATTCGATCACATCCAACGCCTCAAGTACATCGCAGTACTTTTTCACGTTGGCTGCAAGGCGTATGCCGTATTCCTCTCTGTTTTCCTGTTTGAAGGTGCGCAGGTATTTGTGAGCCTGCATCTGGCCGTCAAAGTTCTCAAGTATCGATACTGCAATATTGGAGCAGTGATCCGCCGTACGCTCAAAGTTATGTATGCAGTCGTTGAATATGAAGCCCAGCTCAAGGGTGCATTTGCCTGCCTGCAATCTGCTGATGTGCCGCTCCTTTACCCTGTCCCTGAGGGCATCTATAACCTCTTCAAGGGGCTCTACCATGCCGGCCTGCTCAGGGTCGTTATTCTGTATTGCCAGCTGGGTAATATCCAGTATTTCCAGCACCGCATCGGCGCAGATTCGCAATTCCTTCATGGCCTGTACAGAGAAGGATATACCCTTATCCGCCAGCTCCTGAGCCAACTCGGAAAGATTGACGGCGTGATCCGATATGCGCTCAAGGTTGCTCAAACTGCTGAGATATATTGCCGCAGTTCGCGTTTCCTCCATGGAAAGCTCACGTGAATTCAGCTGAACAAGATATGCGCCCAATGCGTCCTCATACCTGTCCACCTTTTCCTCACGTCGCTGAACCTTATTGAAGCCCTCCGGCGTGTAGTTTTCAAACAGCTCTATGGCCTTGCGAAGGTTCTTAAAGGCGGTTTCCGTCATCATTTGCAGGGTCTGTCCGCAGCGCTCCAGCGCAAGGGCGGGATAATCCAGAAAACGCTCATCCAGAAGGTCATCCTCGGGGATAAGATCTTCATCTCCGCTCTTTTCCTTTACGATAGCGCATACGGTTTTTTCTAGCACTCCTGCAAAGGGTATGAGCAGCATGGTGGCCACTACCTTGTATATGGTATTTACAATGGCTATTCCCATGCTGGTTGCAGGAGCACCCATAAAATCAAAGCCTGCAACTGCATTGATAATATAGAACGGAACCATCAGCATAACAGAGCCGGCAATATTAAATATCAGGTATATTGCTGCCGCGCGCTTGCCGCTGACATTTGCGCCTATTGCTGAGATCAGAACCGGAGCACAGGCGCCAATGCACATGCCCAGTACCATTGGTATGGCTATTTCATAGCCGATAACGCCGGTAACGGACATTGCCTGCAGAATACCTATGGATGCGGAGCAGCTCTGTATTATGGCAGTTACTATGATGCCCACGCCTATGGCCACAAACGGATTGGATACCGCAGAGATAAACCCAAGGAATGCCTCGCTCTCCTTAAGAGGAGCCATGGCGCCGCTCATGGTCTGCATTCCGTTCATAAGCACGGAAAAGGCCAGCAGTATCATGCCCACGTTTTTGCGGGTGGTCTTTTTGCAGAAGAAATAAAGTATTATGCCGATAAAAGCCATAAGGGCAAACACGGTTGCAGAGGAAAATGCGGAATTCCCCTCAACGCCCGCCAGTACCAGTATCCAGCCCGTGGCAGTTGTACCGATATTTGCGCCCATGATTATACCTATGGCATTTGTCAGCTTCATAAGGCCGGAATTGACAAAGCCTACCACCATTACGGTAGTTGCCGAAGATGACTGTATCAACGCAGTAACCAGAGTACCCAGCATCACCCCGCGCAGGGTGGTGGATGTGAGTTTTCCTAAGATCATCTCCAGCTTTTTGCCCGCAACCCTTTTTAATCCTTCTCCGAGCAGGCTCATGCCAAAGAGAAAGAACGCCAGGCCGCCCAGCAATGCTATGGTATTGGATATATCCATTACGCAAATACCCCTTTTGTATCAAATCGCCCGATACATGCGCTCATCATGGCGAATTAATGCTTTATATTATTAATTATAGCAGATTTTGTGGGAAAACAAATATATAAGTACATTTCAGTTGATGTGAATGTATTTTTCGCAGCATACAAAAAGTGCGAAGAATTATTTCTTCGCACTTTTATGAAACTTATCTGATTATAAAATCATTTATTCCTCATCCCTGCGGCGCTTCAGCATGCATACAGCTGCTGCACCCATGGCGGCAGCGGGGCTCAGCAGTCCCATATCGCCGGTCTTGGGAGTAGCCAGTGTACCGCAGGCGATATTGAGGGTGAATGTGGGAGTTTCCACTATTCCGCAGGAATTCCTGATGACGCAGCGATACCTGTATCCATCCATCCTGCTTGTAACATCCTTAACGGTATAGCTGTGGCAGATTGCGCCCTTGATCCTTACATAGCCGCAGCCGTCTCCCTTGTCAACATACCACTGACAGGTTTCGCCGCAGGACAGGTTTACCTTGAAGGTTACATCTTCGCCGGGGCATACGTTAACGCACTTGCCGGAATGATGGTCTATATTGCAGCAGGGCTTGTAATGCTTGGAGGGCTTTACCATCTTTACAGCAGCGGCATCCTCGGAAGGTGCCAGCGTATCTGTGCCGCCGTATACGGCCTTGATAACATTATCGCCCAGAACGAACTTGGTCTTTTCGGCGGCGGTGAGCTTCCATGTGATGCCCTTGCCCGCCTTAACGGCAGATCCGACCGCCACGCCGTTTACATAAAGCTGAACATATCCGTCGGTAACATTCTTGCCGCTTGCATCCTTTACGGTGACACTGAACGTAACGGCGCAGCCGCGGGTCACCTTGCTGCAGGAAGCAGTGATGTTGGTGGTGGTTTTGGCCTTGGTGGGGGCAGCTTCTTCCTCGAACTTGGCCACAAGGCTGCGGTTGGTCGATGCGGTAAAGGTATAAGCAGCATTGTTGCTTACTACTGCTCCATTTTCCGTCCACGCAACAAACTTATAGCCGGTATTTGGAGTAGCGGTAAGTTGAACTTCTGCACCATTATTATAGTTACCTGCACCGTTTACAGTACCCGCTTCAGAGGGTGTTGCTGTTGCAGTAATAACACAGTTAACCTGTTCCTTTGCCTTGAATCTTGCAACAAGGCTGCGGTTGGTCTTTGCGGTAAAAGTATAGGTGTCCGCAGTGCTTACTTCTGCGCCGTTCTCTGTCCATGCAACAAACTCATAGTATTCATTTGCTGTGGCAGTAAGGGTAACGGTTTTGCCGTTGGTGTAGGTTCCGCCACCGGTTACAGTACCCGCTTCGGAGGGTGTTGCTGTTGCAGTGATGACACAGTTATCCTGAGGCTTTGGCTCAAACTTTGCAAAAAGGGTACGGTTGGTCTGTGCAGTAAATGAATAGGTTGCATCAGAGCTTACTTCTGCACCGTTCTCTGTCCATGCTGCAAACACATAATCAGCATTTGCTGTTGCAGTAAGGGTAACCGTTGCACCGTTGGCATAGGTGCCGCCGCCGGTTACGGAGCCTGCTCCGGAGGGAGTAGCAGATGCGGAAATAACGCAGTTTGCCTGGGGCTTAGGTTCAAACTTTGCAAAAATTTCCCTGTCCTTTTCAGCAGTGAAGGTGTAGGTAGCCTCAGTAGTCAGAACGCCGCCGTTTTCCTTCCATGCAACGAAAACATAGCCTTCGTTTGCAGTAGCTGTAACAGTCACCTGTGTACCCTTATCATAAGTGCCGCTGCCTGTTACAGAACCTGCAGCAGAAGGAGTAGCTCCTGCATTAATGGTAACGGTCTCTGTCGTCGATGCAGGATCGCTGCTGGTAAGCTCGAGTCCCTTCTTCAGGCTTTCATCAGGCCGCTTATTTTCCCCGGGCGCAGAAGAATCATCAGATTCCTCCTCATCGGAATTGTCCTCAGTCGTGTCCTCCACTGCAGGAGGATTCTGGCCCTCCTGCTGCCCTTCCAGCTGAGTGGGATCGCCGCCCTCCTCTGCAAAAGCAACGGACGGAAGCAGACTTGTAAGCATAAGCGCACAAATCAGCACAGCAATAAAACGTTTCATCTCGATACCCTCCAATCATCCTTTGACTGAAATTATCACATAAGTTAAAATAATCCGCAGCCATACCTATCGAGCCATAAAAGCCCACATAAGAGTGTATGGTACATTTTAGTGGTTTATCCCTGAAATTTCAAGGGAATTCGGCATTATTTACAAATCCCTAAAAAACCGGACATATTTTTATGTTCAATATCGGGATAAATGCCTTAAACCACCGCTCGATACATAGCATTTGGCGTTTTTCAGGATTTTATGCAATCTTTATACCATGCATCAAACTCGGGAGGTATTGCGGTAAAGCGCAGCCTCCAGCCCCGCTCTTCCCCGGCCGTTACCTTGCAGAACAGCTTTGCGCCTATCTCAAGATGCAGATTGTCGTATTCCTCTATGGCGGCGCTTGTTTCCAGTATTGCTTCCCTTGGAGACAGTGCGGTGATTATGCCGCGGTTCGCTTCAAGGTCGCTGTGTTTGCCTTTGATGATGTAAAAATCCACCTTATAAGGGGTGGCCAAAGGCATCAGGGTTTCATCGTCCTGAGGCTGACAGGATAGGCCGTATTTGCCGCCTATGCCCATAACGTTGGTGAGCACGAGAGGAGCCTCTATGCCTTTGGGAAATACCACCAGCTCCTTATCCACCGCAAGTGGCTCGCCGATAAGCTCCCTTGTCTGGGGGGATATCAATATCTGCCCGCCCACTGTATAGCTTTCGATGCGTCCGCACAGATTGGCATTCTTGCCGACTACGCCGTATTTTGTACGCTTTTCCGAGCCGATATTGCCGATGATAACATCGCCGGTATTGATGCCGATGCCCATTTCCAGCCTGGGATATCCCCGCTGAAGATTCCACCGGTTTACCGCTTCCATCTTGGCCTGCATCTCCACCGCTGCGGCCACAGCCTCCGAGGCGTGGCAGTCAGAGGCAAGGGGTGCGCCAAATACGGCAACTATGGCATCACCCATGAACTCTATAATGGTGCCGTTTCTTTGCTGTATTATCTCGGTCATCTCGCCAAAGTAATGATTGAGCATTGCCAGCAGGTCGTGGGGCTCCATTCTTTCGCTCAACGCGGTAAAGCCCCGCAGATCGCTCATGAGAATGGTAAGAAAGCGCTTCTTTCCGCCCATTTCAAGGCCGTTCGGCGTTTCCAGAAGCTGATGAACTATCTCGTCGGAAAGAAAGCGGCCAAAGGTATCACTGAGGAGGTTGTTGCGCATTTCCAGCTTTTTGTTGAGGCCATGGATATACTCTATCGCTTCTGCGGTATTTCCCAGCTCCACAATGCCGCTCACATCGCTCAGCGCCGCAATGATCCCTTCCTTTTCGCCGTTATCGTTTTTCAGGTGGGAAGTAGAAACATACAGCTGCTTGAACCTTTCTCCGGTAAAATACGGGATTATTTCCCTGTATGAAGGGGCAGCGCTGAATACCGCATCCAGCATAGCCTGATTGAAGGATGCATTTCCCTCAAAGCAGAATGAACAGCGGGCAAAGCTCTGCCCCACCAATTCCTGTTCACTGTGTCCAAGTATGCGGGCCGCAGCCGGATTGGCATAGGTAATGGCACCATCAAGATCGATGATGATTATACCCTGCGCCATATCCCGCATTATGGTTTCATAGGTCAGCTTTGTGGTGCTCATTCTGCATCCTTTCCGCCGCAAAACCAACCGTGCCGCTTAAGATAGTTCAATGATTTCTTCACGCCATCCATGCCCCCTACCTCAAGGGTGATGGGAACATCCCTGTTAAGGCTCCGCCACAGCTTATCCGCCTTTTCCCAATCCACGCTGCCATCTCCAAGGGGCAGATGGTCATCGTATTTGCCATTATTGTCCGACAGATGCAGATAGCCGATATAATCTCCCAGCCTGTCAAACCAGGCTTCCATCGGGGCATTTGAATAATTCACATGGCCTATATCCAGACACACCTTTACCCTGTCGCCGGATACCCTTTTCATTACGGCTTCCAGCGGATCAGGGTCGATATCCATGCTGTTTTCCAAACAGATGGTAATATGGTGTTTTTCGGCAAGCTCTGTAAAATACCCTGCAGCCGCATTGGCCCATGTATCAATATATGCTCCCCTCAAAAAAGGCGCGCAGCTTGAATGAAACACAACCTGCTCTGCCCCCAGCTCTTTGGCAAAAAGGCAGCTGTCCTCACAGCAGGCTCTGGAATGTTCCCTTACAGCAGCAGATGCACTGACGGGATTTACGTCTATAAATGCACCGTGGATCGCCCTTGTACGGCCAAGGCTTTTGTGCCAATTCTTCAGCTCACTGCAAAGAGATTCATTTATCATGGCAGGAGCCATGTACATTTCTATAGGTTCGTAACAGAGATTTTCCTGCAATGCAAATTCGCAGAGCTTATCCCGCTCAGCATATCTTGGCTGTATCTGAAAAAGGAATTCTGACATAATAAATTACCTGTTGCTGTCCTGAATGTTGTATATTGTTCCGCTGTCGCTGACGCTTGCTATGGCCTCGGCATAGTCGCTGATAAATTTGCTTACCTTTTCAACAAACCAGCTGCCGGCAGACTTTTTTTCTTTTTCGCCTTCGATAATTTCGGTTACCACCCTGCAGGCATCCATATAATCAGCGGTCAGCAGCCGTATACGCCTGCTCATGTTTTTCATCATATCCAGCAATACGTCCGGGTCATCGCCAAAGTAACTGCCGAAGTTTGCGCCGCTGATAAGGCAAACCTCTATATCCTCAAGGGCCACCGCTGTTGCAGAGCGGCGCTTGGAATCGATCAGGCCCATTTCGCCGAATGTTGCGCCATGCCCTCCGCTTATCTCTGTAAGCATCCTTTCATCCGGCCCGCCATAGCCTGCAAATATGCCTACGCGGCCCTTATTGAGCACATACATCCACATTTCAAAGCTGCCTTCTTCAAATATGACATCGCCCTTTTTATAATAACGGAGCATATCTTCCATGCCTGATGTCACTCCTTATCTGTATAGTTTTGTGAAGCTCCTTTATACTCCTCCACAAACCGTCCGGCCCTGTCCTTAAACCAGCCGCTCTTTTCCCTGCCCTCCTGCTGGGACTCCACGGCTTCCTTTATGGCGCGGCATGCCTCCATGTAATCGTCCGTAAGGTCGCGTATGCGCTTGCCCATGCTCTGCATAACTGCGATAACCTTTTCCGGCCGCTCCTTGAGATAACGGCTGAAGGTATTGCGGTTTATTACCTCCACCCTGGTTTCCCTCTCCAGCGCAACAGCCGTGGCGCTGCGGGGCGCCTCATCCACAAGGCCCATTTCACCGAAGATATCATCTCCTCTGAGCTGTGCCAGCATCTTTTCGCCGGATGTACCGTAATTAAGGTATATGCCAACGCTGCCCCAGCGGATATCATACATACAATCCGCAGGGTCTCCCTGTTTAAATATTATCTCGCCTTTTTTATATGATTTATATTCTCTTGATGATTCTGACACAGGCCTTATACCGCCTTTCCAAATATGGCCGACAATGCTGCTTTATACATAACAGTAGATTTGTATCCATTAATAGTATATCCCAAAACCACCCGCACAGCAAATAAAATCGCTCCGCCTCTTATTATATGCTGAAAAAAATCATCACATAAAAGCAGCACCGCAAAATTTATGTATTTGCGGTGCATGCTGTTTAAGTTTAATTTGATGATGCTGAAATTACTATCGGGCTTCCGCCGCATCTGATTGTTCCATCAATTACTGCAGCAGAACTGCCGTTAAGATGGTTTATATAATTTCCATCAGGCAGATTTACCTTCACATCCGCGCTCATGCCCTTGAGGCTGAATATGCCAACTTTTTTGTTGATATTGTCATCCCTCTCCAGTATAGCGATATGATTTGCATCATCTGCGCCGCCCTTGAAGTAATCTTCAGGGGAAAGAACGTCCTTTTTGAGCCTGTACAGCTCTGCAAACATCGGGCTTATATCCTTACCTGCATCCCTGCGGAATACATCCTTATCAAAAAGGCTGGGTACATGGTCTTCCTTATATTCCTGTCCTGCGTAAATGAGGGTCGTCCCCTTGAGGAAGTAAAGGAATGCGGTAAAGTTTTCAAGGGAACGGTCATCCTTTATAAAGGAGCATATGCGGGGCTGGTCATGATTTTCCAGACAGCGCATTTTTATATGGTTATCCGGATAGGCACACTCCTGAAAATTCAGCATATCTATGTAATTTGACAGATTTGCTTCGCCCTTAAGATAACGGTCAAATACCTCACGGATATCGTAATCATATTCCATATCAAAGGCTGCAAACATATCGTAGTCATTGGCGGAATACAGGCCGCTCTTGCGGGCAAACTGACCAAAGCCGCCGTGTACCGTTTCTGCAAGCCATATGCAGCCGGGACGCACCTTTTCCACCGCCTCTCTGGCTCTGAGCCAGAACTCCACCGGCACAAAGCTTGCCACATCGCAGCGGAAACCATCGACTATACCTGCCCACATAACAAGGGATTCAACCTGATAATCCCAAAGCTCCCTGCAGGTATAGTCCAGATCCACAACGTCTGTCCAATCACCCACGTGATTACCCATGGTACCGTCCTGCTTACGATAGAAAAACTCAGGATGTTCCACGGTCAGTGTGGAATCGGGAGAAGTGTGATTATATACCACGTCTATTATGCACTTCATACCACGGGCATGAATTTCATCCACCAGACGGCGAAAATCTTCCATTGTGCCGTATTCGGGGTTTACAGTACGGTAATCCTTATTTGCATAGGGGCAGCCCAGGCTTCCCTTTTTGCCTTTTACGCCTATGGGATGTATGGGTAAAAACCATATTATATCCGTACCCAACGCCTTTATGCGGTCAAGGTCAGGTATAACGGCGCTGAAAGTGCCTTCGGGAGTATGGTTTCTTATGTAGATGGAATAGATAACATCCGAACGCAAAGCCGTGTTTGTCTGTTTTGCCATAATGGAATATCTCCTGTGAAAATGTTATTTTCCAATATAGAATAACATAATAAGGCAAAAGTTTAAAGGCTGCAGAAGCAGCCCGCAGGAATATGATTTTCCTCCTTGCAACCACCCCCTGCGAGCCTCCCTTTGATACTGCATCTGTGGAATCCATACAAAAATCCATTTTTTATTAAACAGCACCTATATCAAAAAAAGCACCTTGCGGTGCTTTTTATATGGCATATTGTACAAATTGAATTTTTTATTTATCCATTCCGCAGTCAAATGCGGCTTCTATAATTGCCCGGTCATTCTTAACCGCATCGTAGAAACGGAACCCGCCGGAGAAATTGTATGCTTCATATCCATTGCCCTCAAGAATCCTGCAGGCGATATAGCTGCGTAAACCGCTCTGGCAGATAACATATATGGGCTTTCCCTTTTCTATCTCATCAAGACGCTCACGAAGCTCATCCACAGGGATATTGCTGAAGCCGTCTATATGGCCCCGGCTGTATTCTCCCACGGTACGGGTATCCAGCAAGGTTACACTGCCATCCCGGGGCAGTTTTTCTGCGTCCGCAAAATGCCACTGCTTAAGTGTACCGCCGGCAATATTGTCTATCATGAAGCCTGCCATATTTACAGGGTCCTTTGCGGAAGAATACGGCGGCGCATAGGCAAGGTCCAGATCCTTCAGCTGAGTGGCCTTCAGCCCTGCATGGATGGCAGTGGCCAGCACGTCAATGCGCTTGTCTACGCCTTCCGCTCCCACGATCTGTGCGCCCAGCAGACGGTATGTTTCCTTTTCAAATACCACCTTCATGGTCATCACCCTTCCGCCTGGATAATAGCCCGCATGGCTCATGGGAGAAAGTATCACGGTATCCACATTCAGCCCGGCTTTTCGGGCATTGGTTTCGTTAAGGCCGGTTGCGGCGGCGGTAATCCCAAACACCTTGATAACGCTGCTGCCCAGACTGCCCTTATATCTGCTGTCTCCGCCACAGATGTTATCCGCTATGATACGCCCCTGCTTATTTGCAGGCCCCGCAAGGGAAATCAGCGCGTCCTGACCGGTTACAAAATGCTTCACCTGCACAGCGTCGCCTGCGGCATATATGTCAGGCACAGAGGTTTCCATCCTGTCGTTTACAAGTATGCTGTCCTTTATACCAAGCTCTATGCCCGCCTCTTTTGCAAGAGCAGTATCAGGTGCAACGCCGATAGCAAGCACCACCATATCTCCGTGAAGGGGAGCTTCATCCTTCAGAAGCACATCCACGCCGCCGTCCTTTTCCTCAAAACCCTCGACGGTATGGCCCAAAGCAAGCTTTACGCCATTTTTGCGCATTTCGCCGTGGATAAAGGCCGCCATATCCTGATCAAAGGGATTCATCAGCTGCCTGGGCCGCTGAACAATGGTAACATCCATTCCCAGCTCCCGGAGGTTTTCCGCAAGCTCAAGGCTGATGAAGCCTCCGCCTGCCAGCACCGCGGATTTTGGCTGATATTCATTGATATACCTCTTTATGCGGAAGGTATCTTCCACGGTGCGGAGGGTAAACACCTTATCTATGCCTACGCCGGGAAGCCTGGGCTGAGCAGGCCTTGCCCCGGGAGAAAGTATCAGCTTATCGTAGCTTTCCTCAAACTCCTCACCTGTTATAAGGTTCTTCACGGAAACCGTTTTTCTGTCGGGATGGATTGCAGTCACTTCATGCCGTACTTTCATATTTACGCGAAAGCGTGAAAAGAAGCTTTCAGGAGTCTGAAGAGTCAGCTCCTCCGGGTCCGTTATCACATCGCCGATATAATAAGGCAGGCCGCAGTTTGCATAGGAAATATATCCCGAACGCTCAAATACCACTATCTCCGCCTGCTCATCCAGCCTTCTGATACGGGCTGCGGCGGTTGCTCCGCCTGCCACTCCGCCAACAATAACAACCTTCATATTATCGCTCCACCTTTCCGTAATAAGCGGCAATGCCGCCAATATTGTTTACATTACTGTAGCCCATCTGCTTCAGTATCCTTGCTGCCTGCCGGCTTCGTGCCCCGGATTGACAGTATACATACAGCGGGGTATCTTTATTTTCCAACCTCTCCTCTACCCTGTCAATGGCCTGCAAAGGAACATTTTGGCTGCCGGGTATGTGGCCGCTCCTGTATTCCTGATAGGTTCTCACATCCAGCAGCACCGCGCCTGATGTTTGGCTGTATTCCTTTATTCCGTTATTGATATCCGGCTGTTTTAAAAAATCAAAAAGACCCATATTATCGCTCCTTATTGTTGGATTTTCATTTGTGATACAGACATTATAATTCCATAAAATAATTCATTCCGTGATAACATCACGCAATGTTTTTTCATCGCACATTGTTTATTTGCTCTTTTTATATATTATCCTTGAACCGGCAGATATATGGTGTTATGCTGAAAACAAGACATATCTTTATTTAATCATATCAGGCAAAGGAGGAGCATTATGGACAACAAATACGATGTCATAGTGGTTGGCGCAGGCAACGGCGGCCTTGCTGCTGCGGCAAATACTGCCAAAGCGGGCCTTAAAACGCTGCTGCTTGAAAAGCACAACCTTCCCGGCGGCTGCGCCACCAGCTTCCGCAGAGGGCGGTTTGAGTTTGAGCCGTCTCTGCATGAGCTGTGCAGCGTAGGAACCAAAGAAAAGCCCAATACCGTTTACAAGGTGCTGGATGAGCTGGGCACCAAGATAAACTGGGAATATGAGCACGATATTTTCCGCGTAATAAACAAAGCCGGCAATTACGACCTGGTGCTCAAAGCGGGCATAGAGGATTTCTGCCAGAGCGTGGATGATGCCGTTCCCGGCTGCAAGGAAAACGTACGCGCCTTCCTTGCCCTCAAGCCTAAAATAGACGCAGCGATCGCATACATATACGCAATGAAGGGCAAGCCCAAGGGCCTCACCATGCTGCTTAAGCATACCGACTTTATGCGTGTGGCAGGCCACTCCGTAGAGCAGGTCATGACAGCCCTTGGCATACCCAAGGCCGCTCAGGATATAATCAACACATACTGGGGTTATCTGGGCGTACCCACAGACGAACTGAACGCAATGCACTTTCTCAATATGGTACACGACTACGTTGTGGACGGCGCCGCAATGCCCCGCCATCGCTCCCACGAAATGTCCCTCGCGCTGGTGGATGTTATTGTAAAAAACGGCGGCGAAGTACGCTACAACAGCGAAGTTACCAAGTTCCTTTATCATGAGGATGGCAGCGTGGCAGGCGTTGTTGCAAACGGCGAGGAGCTTTACTCCACAGAGGTCATCTCCAACGTTATTCCCAATAACGTATTCAACATGAGCGACCAGAGCGTGATCCCGGAGCAGAACCTCAAGCTTGCCAATGCCCGCGATTTCGGCATATCCGTAGCCACCATCTATCTTGGTCTGGACTGCACCGCAGAGGAGCTTGGCCTTAAGGATTATACGGTATTCATTCAGGGTCATCCGGATCCCCGCGTACAGAACGACACCCGTCTGGAGGACGGCCTGTACATAGTAAACTGCTTGAACAATGTAATCCCCGACAGTTCCCCCGAGGGCACCTGCACCCTGTTCTTCACTATGCCCATTTACGGCGGAGACGTTCCCAAGGACCTTAAGCCCCAGGATTACAAAAAATGGAAGAATGCCCTTGCCAGGAAGTATATAGAGGATGCCGAAAAGGCGCTGAATATCTCCATAATGCCTCATATCGAAGAGATAAGCGTGGCAACCCCCGTTACCTTCGCCAGATACCTCGGCACACCCGAAGGCACCATTTACGGCTATCGCCTCTCCGGCTGGGATAACCTTATGGCCCGTACCGCAGGAGAAAAGACAGACTACGCCATACCCGGCCTCAGCTTCTGCGGCGGCCATTACATCCGCGGCGACGGTTACAGCTGCGCCTACATAATGGGCGATACCATAGGCAAACGTGTGGCAAAGAGAATCAAGGGAGGTGCTTGATATGGCAAAACCCAAGCTTTGGAAGCTTAACCCCATGGACTTTACCAAGATGACCCCCGCCCGCAATGAAAAAATTGCAGCAGCCCCTGCAAAAAAGCTGCCCGAGGCGGATTCCTACCATCCCAATCAGATAGCCAACGCCCTGCATCCCAAGGTACAGTATCTCAAGGTTGCAAAGATAGTGGAGGAGGATGCCTTTACCAAGTCCTTCTACCTTGAAGCGGACGCGGAAAAGGGCACAAAGGCCCTTGCATGGTTCAATGCCGGCCAGTATATTTCCATAAGGCTTAAGATAGGCAGCATGAGCCTCTCACGCCCCTACTCCCTCGCCTCCTCCCCCCGCGAGGCGCTGGAAAAGGGCTACTACATGCTGACCATACGCCGCGTGGATGACGGCCTTGCATCCGGATACATACTGGATAACTGGGAAGTAGGCACTCAGGTGACCGCGTCCGAGCCTTTGGGCGTATTCACCTACGAGCCCCTGCGGGATGCAAAGAATATCGTATGCCTTTCCGGCGGCGGCGGCGTTACTCCCTTCCGCTCCATGGCAAAGGCCATCGCAGACGGCGATGAAGACGCCAGCATGATACTGCTCTACGGCAGCGATTCCATCGAGGAAGCTCTGTTTAACGATGAATTCGAAGAGCTTGCACGCACCTGCCCCAATTTCAAGTATGTGAATGTTATCAGCGGCGAGCCTGTTGAAGGCAAAGAGCACGGCTTTATCACCGCAGACCTTATCCGCAAGTACGCTCCCGAAGGAGACTACACCATATTCATCTGCGGCCCCGCCGCCATGTACAACTTTGTGGATAAGGAGATCGCAACCCTCGGCCTTCGCAGAAAGTTCATACGCCACGAAATGTTCGGCGAATACTTCAACCCTGCCAGGGAAGCAGATTATCCTGCTGAGATCGCCCCCGAGTTCAGGCTGACGGTTCGCATGGCAGGCAAGGAATATACCCTTACCGCCCCCGCAAACCAGTCACTGCTCCGCACCATGGAATACGCAGGCATTGCCGCTCCCGCTCATTGCCGCAGCGGCGAATGCGGCTGGTGCCATTCCCGGCTGGTAAGCGGTGAGGTATATACTCCCAAGTCGGTCGACGGCCGCCGTGAGGCAGACCTTATCTACGGCTACATCCATCCCTGCTGCGCCTTCCCCCTCAGCGATGTGGTGATAGACGTTCCTCCGGTGGTTGAGTAATACTTTATTTCTTCTTTTTCTCTTTCTTTTTAAGAAAAAAGAAAGCAGAAAAAGAAGCAAGAAGAGAAAGAAAAAACGATATAAAAAACAGGTGGTATACGATTTGTGTACCACCTGCTTTGTTATGCTTATAAACTATTACCTGGCTTTATTTGCGTTGTTCAATACCGCGATATAGTCCTCAACAGCCATAGGTCTGGGGTTGCTTTCGGTGGAGATATTCCTTGCGGATATCTCGGCGATCTTCGCAAAGCTCTCCTCGGGAACATTCAGCGAGCTGAATTGGGGCAGGCCAACATCAAGGCACAGCTTCTGCACCGCGGCAACTGCCTTCGCGCAGCCTTCTTCCTCGGTGCTGAATTCCAGACCCATCGCCCTTGCTACCCTTGCATACTTATCCTGGCAGCAGCAGGAATTGTATTCCATCATGTGGGGAAGGAAAATAGCATTGCACAGGCCGTGGGGCAGGTCATACATGCCGCCCAGAGTTTCCGCAATGCAGTGAACCGAAGCAACATCGGAATGGCTGAAGGCCACGCCGGCCAGCATGCTGCCCATAAGCATGGCTTCCCTTGCGCTTATATTTGCGCCGTCCTTTACTGCGGTTTCAAGGTTGTTGTAAATAAGCTCTATTGCATACAGAGCCGCCGCATCGCTGAAAGGCTCGGAGCAGTTTGCGGTATATGCCTCGATCGCATGGGTAAGGGCATCCACGCCTGTTGCGGCGGTCACGCTTGCGGGAACGGATACCGTAAGCTCAGGATCGCACAGGGCAACGCTTGCAGCGATAAGGGGGCTCTTTACCGTCATTTTATACTGATTGGCAGTGTCGGTAATTACGGAAGAGAAGGTCAGCTCGCTGCCTGTGCCGGAGGTGGTGGGTACGGTGAAAAGGGGCGGTATAGCCTTTTTTACGCCTGTTTTGCCTTCGTAGGGCTTTATCTTATCGGCGTCATGGGCCAGCAGTACACCTATGGATTTACTGCAGTCTATTGGGCTGCCGCCTCCCACGGCTATTATGGAATCCGCGCCGAATTCGCGGGCCACCGCTGCGCCCTCTTCCACGTTATAGTCCTTGGGATTGGGTTCGATATTATCAAACACGAGATATGTAACCCCTGCGGCATCAAGGCACTCTGTTACCTTATCCACAATGCCCGCGGCCTTTATGCCCTTGTCCGTTACCAGCAGCGGACGATCAACTCCCGCTTCTTTGAGTATGCCCGGCAGCTTTGCAAGGCATCCTGTGCCGTATTCTATTCTGGTGGGAAGGATAAAGCTGAAGGGTGCGCCGAGATTGGTATTGTTTTTCATAAATATAAGCTCCTCTTGCAGATAATTAATTCCTGAAGATTACAGTTTGCTCTTTCGATGTACTCAGAAGATATTATATATTATAGCACCTGTTTGCACCCCAGGCAACGCGTTCCCTCAAGAACATTTCACCTGTCAGCGGCTTTACAATCCGATTGCCCCGATGTATTATTTATGCATCATCGTTTTATAGGAGTGAGCTGTTATGTCCTCCCGCAAGTATGAGCTGCTGCTGGCCTCTGTTATCGCAGCCCGCGCCACATCATTTATTTTTACCAAGATGTCTTTGGCCAGCCTTGACACCTTCAACCTGCTGGCTCTGAGATTCCTCTCAGCATTTATTTTGCTGCTTATAATTTTCCCAAAACGGGTTTCGCATATCACAAAGCAGGATCTCCTTGCGGGATGCATCGTTGGGCTGATGTATTTTCTGGTAATGAGCTGCGAGCTTACCGCCCTCCATACCGCAGATACCACCACCGTATCCCTGCTGGAAAACTGCTCCATAATATTTGTGCCCCTTTTCGGCGCAATACTCGCTAAAAAGCTGCCCGCTCCCATGACCATATGCAGTGCCGTTATGGCCCTTACCGGCGTATTCTGTCTTGGCGCTCAAATAGGCAGCTTTACCATAGGTATGTTCTGGGGGCTCATGTCCGCCCTGCTTTATGCCGCGGCAATACTTATCACCGACCGGGTAGCCCACAGGGATTGTGATTCTCTATGCATAGGCATAGCTCAAGTTGGCTCCATTGCCGTTTATGCTCTGATTGCATCCTTTATCTTTGAGCAGCCCCGCATTCCCTCGGACGGCAGCAGCATACTGATGATATTGGAACTTGCCATAGTGTGCACAGGATTTGGCTTTACCCTGCAGCCGGTGGCCCAGAGCCGGGTTTCTGCAGACAGAGCAGGCCTTTTCTGCGCCATAAATCCCGCTATCGCCACACTGCTTGGAGCTGTGGTACTGCATGAAAAGCTGGGGCTTCTCAGTATTATCGGCCTTGTGCTGATAGTGTCCAGCATTGCCCTGCCCTATTTGAAAGTCAAAAACGCAAAGGACAATCTCTCTGCATAATTAATCTACAATGCCATAAAAAATAAAATATTTATTCGCTTGACAAAGCCGGATGGATAATATATAATTCAACGCAATTGGTATTGAAAAGGCCATGACGGCGAAATAGTACCATGAACGGGACCTTCAGAGAGTTGACGGTTGGTGCAAGTCAACAGGCTGCCGCATGGGAATACACGCCACCAGCCTCCCCCCGAAAGGCAACCGGTAGGCGGGGACGGGCTTCACCCGTTACAGTGATAGAGTATAGGGGCGGCAGCTGCCGCATTGGGGTACTCGAAAAGGTCCGGTATCGTGAGAACCGGATAAATTGAGGTGGTAACACGGGATTTGGCGCTCGTCCTCTGCAAAGTCAGGGGACGGGCTTTTTTGTTCCCGATATTTTATCGGCCGGTATCGCCGCCAAAGGGTACCTCCGAAAAAATCAAACTTTTATTTTTTCAGGAGGAAACTCAAAATGTCCAACGTAAAATTCTTCAGCGGCGAAAACATCCCTCTGGAAATGCACAAGGTGCGCATCGTACAGAAGCTGAACCTGCCCCCGGTAGAGCGTCGCCTCGAGGCCATTCGGGAGGCCGGCTGCAACACCTTCCTGCTTCAGACCCGCGACGTATTCATGGATATGCTGACCGACAGCGGCGTAAATGCCATGAGCGACAATCAGCTTGCTGCCATGATGGCGGCAGATGACGCATACGCAGGCAGCGAAACCTTCAACCGCCTCCATGCAAAGCTCAGGGAGATATTCGGCATGGAATTCTTCCTGCCCACCCATCAGGGCAGGGCTGCCGAACATATCATCGCAAAAACTTTCGTAAAAAGCGGCGACGTGGTTGCCATGAATTTCCACTTTACCACCACCAAGGCACATATAACCGAATGCGGCGGAACCGTGGAGGAGCTTGTCAGCGACGAAGGTATCAACACCGCAAGCAGCTGCCTTTTCAAGGGCAACATGGATCTTGATAAGCTTCAGGACAGCATTGACCGCAACAGGGGGCATATGGCCTTCCTTCGCCTTGAAGCAGGCACAAACCTTATCGGCGGCCAGCCATTCTCCCTTGAAAACTGCAAGGCCGCAACCAGGCTTGCCCATGATAACGGCATTATGACGGTGCTGGATGCAAGCCTGCTGCAGGATAATCTCCACTTTATCAAAACCCGCGAGGAAGAATGCAGGGATATGTCCATCCGGGAAATCACCCGCGCCCTTGCAGATTGCTTTGACATCGTATACTTCTCCGCCCGCAAGCTGGGCTTTGCCCGGGGCGGCGGTATCTGCGTAAGGGATAAGGCCCTCCGCGACCGCATGATGGAGCTTATCCCCATGTTTGAAGGCTTCCTTACCTACGGCGGCATGAGCGTGCGGGAAATGGAAGCCATCACCGTGGGCCTTGATGAGACCATGGATGAAGACGTGATCAGCCAGGGCCCCCAGTTCATTCAGTTCATGACGGAGGAGCTTCTCAAGCGGGGCATACCCGTTGTGACCCCCGCAGGCGGCCTTGGCTGCCATCTGAATGCCAGAGAGTTCCTGCCCCATCTGGATGATCATCAGTACCCTGCAGGCGCCCTTGCGGCGGCTATTTACATCGCAAGCGGCGTTCGCGGAATGGAGCGCGGCACCCTTTCCGAGCAGCGCGAGCCTGACGGAACAGAGCCCATCGCATCCATGGAGCTTGTTCGCCTTGCCCTCCCCCGCCGTGTATTCACCCTGTCCCAGGTAATGTACGCCGTAGACCGCATTGACTGGCTGTTCCGCAACCGCCACCTTATCGGCGGCCTCCGCTGGGTGGAAGAGCCCAATACCCTCCGCTTCTTCTTCGGCAGGCTTGAAGCGGACAGCGACTGGCAGCAGCAGCTTGCAGAAGCCTTCCGCAGAGACTTCGGCGACAGCCTGTAATACAAGGCATACACAAAAAGGCGCGACATGCTGTCGCGCCTTTTAAATTGCATTTATGCCTGTATTTCAGAATCCTTGTATTCCTTGATGCCAAAGGTTATCGCAATGCCCATTGCGCCGAAGGCCAATATAACAAGGAACGTGCCCGCATATGAAAGGCTGCCGCAGGCAGGCCCCAGATAAGAGGCTATGATAAGGTTAAGATTTACAAGGCTGAAGTTGAATGCGTAATTCTTAGTGCCGAAGAAATAAGAAGCATACGCGGAATTTGTGGGGGTAACGCCGCCATAGGCAAGGCCAAGGAAAATGAAGCCTGCCGCCAGCACAGGTATGCTCATGGTGCTGTTTGCAAGAAGCAGCGCGCCGGATGCGCAGATGAACATAGTGCAAACGCCCAGCATGGTTTTGCGATAGCCTATCCTGTCAAACAGCTGGCCGAAAATTATGCGGCCCACGCCGTTTGCAATGGATACCATGCCTGCAAGAGCGGCAGCTCTTGCAAGATTCTCCCCAACAAAGCACTGGGCAAAGGAAGCGGCCTCGTTCATTACCGCAAGACCTGCTGCGGAAAGAATTATGGCCCATGCAAAATACAGCCAGAACTGACGGCATTTCATCATCTGCTTCCAATCCATCTCCCTGAGGGATGCCTTTGCCTTATTGCCTGCGGCCATTTTTGCGGCGAATTCGGCAGGAGCGACCTTAAGGATAAAGGCGCCTATGAGGATTACAGCAAAGAACACAAACCCAAAAATAAGGAAGGTTTTGCGCCAGCCTATGGAGCCGATAAGGTTTGCGCTCAATGTGCCGAATACCATGCCTCCAAAACCAAATCCCATCAGGGCAATGCCGGAAACCAGTCCCTTTTTATCGGGGAACCATGACATTACCACGCTGAGGCAGGAATTGTAGCCAAGACCAACGCCCAGGCCGCAGAGAAGGCTGTATGTACAGCAGATGCCCAGCAGTCCCTTTGCCATAGAGGCCGCGGAAAAGCCCGCCAGCATGCACACCGCGCTGCAGATCACTGTTATGCGGATGCTGAGCCTTCTCTGCATTATGCCGGAAGCAAGGCCGCCAAGGCAGAACAGCATCATGCTTACCGAGAACACCAGAGAGGCCTGAGAAGCCGTCCAGCCGAACTCTGTTTCAAGGGGTATACGGAATACAGACCATGCGTAAATAAGCCCCAGAAACAGCAGCAGGAGGGTACAGAGCGCAAGGTATCCCCAGCGAAGGACTTTATAATTCGAGGCTAAGCTTTTTTCTTTAGTCATACGTTGTTCCTCTTTTTGTCAGTTTTCTTAGCGGTTAAACAGGCAAGCCTTTCCAAGGCACTCATTATTCAATCCTGAAAATCCGCATTGGATATGCTCTGGCAGCCACATCTCCACGCCAAGGTTTTCTCTCGTAAACTCCACAGCGGCGATTATCGCCAGAAAGCTGTCCCGCTTGCAGCAGCGGGGGCCGCCGCAGTTTGCGATGCGCTCCAAGGCTCTGGATGTCATAAGATTGGCTAACCGCCATTCCTGTTTTTTAAGGGGGGTAGCTCCTGTGATGATGCTTATAAATATGCCTGCGCTGACTCCGGCACCGCAGCAGCCCCAGAACCCGCAGGCACCGCCCGGTACCTGTTTGCCCCGACGCAGCATCTCGTCAAGTGCGGGACGCAGTTCTATCTCGCCGCCGCTGTTATGATATGCCGCCAGCAGCGCAGCGCCCACCATAAAGTGATGCTCAGGACCATGCATGTGCACCCCGGGCAGCTCCATAAGACCCTGCATTATATCGATGGGATTTCGGGAAGCTGTTCCGGCACACACCTCAAGTACTATGCCTTCCGCATCCTTTGAATGGCAGCTGTCGCATATAAAGTGTCCCGCCTTGCAGGCAACATTGGAGTAAAACTCACCGCCGCACAGCATGCATTTCATGGCTCTGGGCTTATCATAATATTCCAATTCTTCGCCGCAGATAAGGCAGTTATTTTTGTTTTCCATTGCTATTTACCCCGCATGGCATGGGCTATCTCATACATAAGTATTCCCGCCGCCACAGAAGCATTGAGGCTCTCCGCGCGGCCGTACATCGGCAGGCGGTATTTTTCACACATATCCGCAACCTCGTCAGATACGCCGTTTCCTTCGTTGCCGATTATCAGTACGCATTTATCCCCAACGGCCGGCAAAACCTCTTCGCCATTCAGGTGGCCGCAAACAAGGGAAAACCCGGACTGCTTAAGCCGCGCAAGCTCCGCAGCAAGTTCCCCCTGCCATACAGGGATATGGTACAGGCTGCCCATAGTGGAACGAAGCACCTTTGGACCGAATGGATCGGCACAGCCGCTGCCAAGCAGCAGGCCAACAGCGCCCATGGCATCGGCGGTACGCAGTATGGTTCCAAGATTTCCGGGGTCCTGTACCCTGTCCAGCGCAACGATAAGGCCTTCGGGATACTTTTGCGGGGGAAGGATATCCGGCGTACGCACTGCGGCACATATCCACTGGGGCGTGCCGGTATCCGTCATGCTTTCCAGCACCCTGCGGGTAACGGTATATACCTTTGCGGCGGCGGATGAAAGCTCCTCCGCCTCCCTGCCTTCTTCAATAAAAAGCTCGGCAATATCCGCACCGGAAGCTATGGCCTCCCGCACCAGCCTTTCGCCCTCTATAAAATGCAGTCCCGTTTCCTGCCTGCCCTTTTTGGCAGCGAGGGAACGCATGCGCTTTACGGTATCATTCTGGGTGCTCTGGATAAGCATAGGTATACCCCTCCAACAAAAAATAAGAAAAGAGCGCAGCCGGATATTGCGACTGCGCCTTAAATGCTTTTGATTATGCGCGGGCCTCAACAGCGATATCAGCCAGCTTCTTGAAAGCGGCCATATCGTTTACTGCCAGGTCGGCCAGAACCTTGCGGTTTACATCTACGCCAGCCTTCTTGAGGCCGTCGATCATGCGGCTGTAGGTGGTGCCGCAGATGCGGGCGCCGGCGTTGATACGGGCGATCCACAGCTTGCGGTATTCACGCTTCTTCAGCTTACGGCCAACATAGGCGTAAGCCATGGAGCGCATTACCTGCTGGGAAGCGGAACGATACTGCTTGCTCTTTGCGCCATAGTAGCCCTTAGCAAGCTTGAAAACCTTGCGGCGCTTTTTAACGGCATTAACTGCTCTCTTAATTCTTGCCATGATTATTTTCCTCCTACTTGTAAGGTATCAGCTCGCGAACCTTCTTGGCTTCGCACTCGGCAATGTAGCCGGTCTGACGCAGTCTGCGGCCGCGCTTGGTGGTCTTCTTGGTAAGGATGTGGCTCTTGTAAGCCTTTGCTCTCTTAATCTTGCCAGACTTGGTGAGGCTGAAACGCTTTGCCGCACCCCTGTGAGTCTTGATTTTAGGCATGGGGTTTCCTCCTGTATTAATTGGTTTTAGGTGTTAATATCATGAACATATTGCGGCCTTCCTGCTTAGCAGGACGATCGATCGCAGCACTGTCCTTGACCATTTCGTAAAAGGCATCCATTACATCCAGGCCCAGGTCGCCGTGCTTTATCTGGCGGCCGCGGAAACGGATGGTCACCTTTACCTTGTCCCCGTTCTTAAGGAACTTTTCGGTAGCCTTGGCTTTAACTTCCATATCGTGGGTATCGATGGTGGCGGAAAGGCGAATTTCCTTTACTTCGATAACCTTCTGGTTCTTCTTGGCTTCCTTTTCGCGCTTGCCCTGCTCGAACTTGTACTTGCCGTAGTCCATGATCTTGCATACGGGGGGAGTGGCCTGAGGGGCAATCTTTACGAGATCCAGGCCTGCTTCGTCGGCCATGCGGAAAGCCACATCCAGCTGGACAATACCCTGCTGGTTTCCTTCTTCGTCGATAAGGCGCACTTCCTTGTCGCGAATTTCTTCATTGATCTGAAGTTCTTCCTTGGCTATGGTGGGACACCTCCATAAAATAAAATTCAGCGGGCAGAGAACTACCCGCTGAACGCATTAAACCTTATGGTTTATTATTGCCGTGATACCTCGCCTGACTGTGCCGCCGGCGGGTGAGAAGCGGGCTGCTTCTGCTTTTACCGTGGGTTATTATACCACATCACAGGCGTTTGTCAATGGATTTTTTAGATTTTATCTATATATTTTACCCTCTCAGCACAGCCTTGCAGTAGTTTCTGATCTGCTCGACCGTACCTTCAATATCGCTGGCGCTGCCCACCGGTGCGCTGCCCTGGGCAAACTCATCCCGTCCGCCGCCCTTGCCGCCAACCGCGGCATTTACGGCCTGAATAAGCTCCCTTACGCTATGCTTAACGCCCTTGCCCCGGGCCAGCTGATACATAAGGGTTTCCCCATTGAGGGCAAACAGCACTGTCAACGCATCAGGCTGCTCGGTAAGCTTTTCTGCAAGGGTTTTAAGCTCGTTCATCTGGGCTCCCTGCTGCAAGTTTACCACAAGGCGGGTACCGTTGATATTTTCTGCACCGTCCAGCAGCTCTGCGGCGATGTACTTCTGCAGCTGCTGGGTGCGTTCGCGCAGCTGATGCTTTACTGTGTTCAGCTCATCGCCCTGACGGATAACCGCCGCAACCACATCCTCTGCCTTGGCGCTGAAGCGTACGGCAAGGGTATTCACAACATCCTGATTCTTCAGCGAATCCTCCACTGCCCTCATGCCGCAGGCAAACCATATGCGTGTGCCGCCCTTGTACTTTATGTAGGAAGTTATCTTGATATAGCCCACCTCGCCGGCAAGGGCAACGTGAGTGCCGCAGCAGGTGCAGGAATCCACTGCGCCTTGGTCAAAGTAAACTATGCGGATATCACCGCTTAGGCCCTTTGCCTGCTTGCGAAGGGGAATGTTTTCCAGCTCTTCGCCCTGAACAACAACGCAGCTTACAGGCACATTGCGCTGAACGGCCTTGTTTGCCTCCCGCTGAAGCTGCTGTATCTGTTCATGGGAAAGGAAGATGTCAAGGTCCAGGGTGGAATAGTCCTCCGCCATATGGAAGCCCACATTTACCGCACCGAAAAGCTTGCTGGCAAGGCCGGAAAGTATATGCTCTCCGCTGTGCTGGCAGGTATGGTCAATGCGGGTCTCGGCATCGGCCACGATCGTAACCTCTGCACCCTTTTCAAGGGGCCTGTCCGCCATGTGCCATACCAGCTCCCCTTCCTCCCGGGCATGGGATATTACCGCATCTCCGATACGGCCGATATCCGAAAGCTGTCCGCCGCTTTCGGGGAAAATGGAAGTAACGTCGGTAAGTATTTCGTAGCCGCCTTCCACAGCAACGCAATCCAGCACCACAGCCTGACAGCTGAGAGCGCCGTCATTATAATAAGCACGCTTAGTCATAGTTCATATTCTCCGTTCAGAGCATTTCATACATTTATTAGCATACAGAACCACAATAAAAAAAGCAACATAAAAACATCGCCGCATGTCACATGACATACGGCGATAAGCTTATAAACTTTAAATTACTGATTTACGCCAACGTACTGAACGCGCTTGTCGTAGGTAACCACTTCAAGGGCTTCCTTCCACTCGGCAATCTTGGCATCGTACATCTCGTCCTTAAGGCCGGAAAGGATCATTTCCTTGATCTCTTCCTTTACCTCATCAAAGGCAACGGGCTCAGTGCTTACATCGCCATAGCGCTTGATGATGTGGATACCAAAGGAACCTTCTGCCATACCGGAAACATCGCCTTCCTTCTTCAGCTCTGCGGCGGCCTTCTGGAAAGCCTCATCGTATACGCCTTCAAAATCCTCACCGATAATATAGCCTTCGGTGTAGGTTTCCATACCGGGATCCTCATTGTATTCCTTGATAAGAGCCTCGAAGTCTTCGCCGGCATTTACCTTATCCAGTACTTCCTGAGCCAGAGCCTTATAGTCGCGCTCCTTATCCTCTTCATCGGCATTCTCGGTGTTCTTGATAAGGATGTGCTTTACATAGTACAGTCCCTCGGGAGCCTGCAGGGGACGCAGGTTGCCGTAGTAGGCATAGTACATATCGTCACTGTAATACTGGCTGGGATCGGCAGTGTAAGCCTCTACGTCAGCTGCCAGTTCCTCTTCGTAGCGAGCCTGAATCTCTTCATCGGTGGGATCAGGAATGGTGGAATAATGCTGATTGAGCAGCTTCATGCCCAGAGCATTGTCAATGCATTCCTTTTCCATGTCGGCCAGTGCGCTTGCATAGGTGATATCGGCATTCTTATAGGCGGCATCAAATGCCTCGATAGCAGCAGCCTTGCGCTCATCCACGTCCTCAATGGCAGTGTCCATATAGCTGGCCAGATAGTTTGACATGGTCATTTCGGCCTCAAACTTTGCATCCTCTGTCTCTTCATCGGTAAGGGTGATGCCCTCAGCCTTGGCCTGCGCAATGTGAACAACGGAATCGACCAGCATGTCCATGATCATATCACGGCCTTCCTGGGCGGTGAGAGCATCGCTGGTATCGATAATGCCATACTGGGCATAGGTGCTGAAAGCATTATAGAAGCTGGAATACTTGATCTCAACATCTCCAACCTTGGCAACAACGGGATCGCTGACAACTGCGCTGCAGCCGACAAGGGCGGTAACAGCCATTATCAGGGTCATTACAACTGCCGCAAGGCGAAGGGTACGGGTGTTCTTACGCATAGTTTATCTCCTTAATGTGTGTATGTAACGCAGGCGGAATTTTCCTTATAATATTCCGCACCGGTTAAGCCGATTTACAACCTTATCTATTTTATCCTTTAGACCCTTTCCTGTCAACGAAAGAACACGCCGTTCTGAAAAATGTACGTTTTTTGTCATAGTTTTTCCACCATTAAACGAATTTAACAATTCTTTCACCCTCTGTTCGTTGTCATTTTTGTGTACCGTGCTAAGCTTTACAGCATAATAATGCTATTATGCTGAGCTTATCAGCCATCAAGGAGCAAATATGAAGCACATTCCAAACATACTTACCTCCATCCGCATACTTATGGCGGGAGTGTTTGCCTATTTTTTCATAGAGGATAACTACACCGCCTGTTCCGTTTCCTTCGGCATATCGATGCTGACGGATGTACTGGACGGAGCCCTTGCCCGGGCAAACAACTGGGTAAGCGATCTTGGAAAAATACTGGACCCCGTTGCGGATAAGGTGACGCTGCTTGTAATCTCCGCCTGCTTTTACAGGGCCGGCTGGATCCCTCAGTTTATGCTGATAGCAGTAATAATAAAGGAAGCGATGATGCTCATAGGCGGCCTTATAATGCTTCGCTGCAGCGCCGTGGCCCATTCCGACGTGTTCGGTAAAGCTGCCACCACCCTGTTCAGCACCAGTATCGTTATGGCGCTGATAAAGGAGCTGACCGCCTCCCCCTTCCTCTCCCGCATATGCGATGCAAGCACATTTGTATTCGGCCTGTCCGTGGTATTTTCCTTTGTTGCGCTGGTGCATTATGCAAGAACCCAGTTTGCAAGGCGCAAAGCGTAAAAATTACAAAATTAATAATTATAAAAGGCGGAGACCCGTAAAGTCCCCGCCTTTATCTATGCTATCTTATTTCCTGCTCCAGATCCCGGAAGCACTCCGCTCCGAAAAAGTCCTGTATCGTTATATTCAGCCCGTCGCATATTTTTTTGATTGTGGCCACGGTGGCGCTGTTATTTCGCCCGGATACTATATTGTTCAGGGTAGATTGGGTTATGCCGCTGATGGTGGCAAGCTTGTTTACGGTTATATGATGCTCCTGACACAGCTCCAGTATCCTCTGTCGGACGGCCATACCTATCGTCACTTTTATTCTCCTTGCATAAAAATTTGATAAAAGCTCTCCAATATGTATAATGGCCTTTTTTGCATGTAAAAAATTACCTCTTTTGAGTTGACTTTTGGCAATAACTGTAATACCCTAAAATATAACTCAAAAGAGTTTATTTTAGGGAGGGTATATAAAATGAAAAAACGCATTTCCATCATGCTGGCCATAGCAATGGTGCTGTGCATAATACCCGGCGTGGCGATGGCAGCCGAAGTAATTGATACTTGGGACGGTACTGCCGATACCTCTTGGTATAACGATACCGATACCGAATTTACTCTGACAACTGCCGAACAGCTGGCGGGTCTTGCAAAGCTGGTAGACGACGGCAATACTTTCGCAGGCAAAACCATTAAGCTTGGAAGCTGCTTGGATCTTTACGTTGATGCAGACAGCAATGGTGATCCCGACAGCTTCGAACCCATTGGATCCTTTAGTGGTAATTTAGCTTTCGAGGGCACTTTTGACGGACAGGGCAACACTATTTCCAACATGTATCAAAACGGTTGGGCTCTTGCGAACGGCTATTGGGACGGTCCGGAATACGGAATGGGTCTGTTTAGCCTTATGGAAAACGCTACTGTTAAGAATGTAAACTTTGACGGTGCAAGCCTGCCTACCGAGGCGAATATAATAGGCGTGGTTGCTGGTGGCGCAGCTAACTGTGTGTTTGAAAATATTAACGTTACCAAATCTTACCTGGGTAACCATTCCTGGTACAGCGGTGGTATCGTTGGCTGGGCTGAAGGTGATGTGAAGTTTATCAACTGTGATGTTGACGAGAATACTGTTATCTCCTCTCAGTGGGGTGATTTTAACAATGCCAACGGCGGTATTATCGGCGGCTGCGATTCCACCTCCACCATTTATATGAAGGATTGTGATGTAGCTTGCGTGATCGATGCTTACAACGATGTTACATCGGCTTATGAATGGTATTCTTACCGTAGCTGCGGTATGCTGATCGGTGATACCGAACAGAAGGACGATCCTGATGGTGATAATGTAGGTAATGCAACTGCACCTAATCTGATCTGCGAAAATGTAACTGTTACCTACGGCGACTGGGTAAATTACCATTATTGCGAATTCGGTTCTTCCGGATATCCTTTCTGCAGAGTTGAAGCCGGCGAAAGCACCGGTGCTTATGGAAATGCCAGAGTCGGAGAATATACAGATGCTAACGGCAACAAGGTTGTGGATGATAATCACGCGCATAATGACGGTGAGAAGCATAATGAGCTGATTGTATTCGATCAGCTGTATGGCGGACAAACCGGTGATCGCTATTGCACCTATGGCACTGCCACTCACCCCGGCGTAACCGTTAAGTATGAGGAGACTCCCGCTCCCGCTCCCGCCCCCACTCCTAAGCCTTCCCGCTCCGGCATCTCCATCACCTACAACGGCGGCAACAGCTTCTCCACTTCCAAGAGTGCTGTTCCCACCTCCGTTGAGATAGACGGCGTGGAAGTGCCCTTTACCGGCAACGGCAGCAGCTTTACCGTGGGCTGCATTGACCCCAATGCAGAATGGGTGACCGTTCGCTGGAACTCTACCTCTGTTACCGTAAACTTCAAGCCCGATGCAAGCGTTGTCTGCGCTGAAGTTATGATTCCCAAGACCGGTGATATGCCTTTCTGGGCTGCTGTGGCTCAGCTCTTCGGATTCTAAACTTAATTTGACAAAACCATGCAAAAGGACGGGATTCCCGTCCTTTTTTATGCACATTTTCCTCCGCCCTGCAATATTATGGAGCAACAACATTATGGAGGATAATGCCTTATATGAAAAGACTGACAGCGGCAGTGCTTTGTCTGCTGATGATGCTGTGCCTTTGGGGATGCAGCACAGAAAGCAGCGGACTTCGTACCGTTACCCTCAACGAGGTGACCCGTTCCGTATTCTATGCCCCTCTGTATGCGGCCTGCTCCATGGGCTTCTTTGAGGCGGAGGGCCTTCAGGTGGATATCGTCACCGGCGGCGGCAGCGACGCCAGCATGACCGCCCTTCTCTCCGGCGAGGCGGACGTTGCCCTGATGGGCCCCGAGACCGGCATTTACGTGGTGAATCAGGGCAAGGAAGACCATCCCATGATAGTTGCTCAGCTAACCAAGCGTGACGGCTCATTCCTGCTGGGCCGTGAGGCGGACGCAAACTTTGACTTTGAGAAAATGCGTGGCAAGTCGGTAATCGGCGGCCGCCCCGGAGGGATGCCCTACATGACGCTGCTGTACGTGCTGCGCAGCCACGGCCTTGAGCCGGGCAGGGATGTTGAGGTCATCAGCAACATACAGTTCAACCTTATGGGCGGCG
>JAZUMK010000029.1:0-29143 GCA_045603585.1 Clostridia bacterium | reverse complement strand
TTAAGCACATCGATAACGTAATCGATATCCTCCTCGGTGGTCTCATCGCCAAGGGTGAGGCGAACGGAGCCGTGGGCGGTCTCGTGATCCAGACCAAGCGCCAGCAGCACGTGGGAGGGATCAAGGGAGCCGGAGGTGCATGCAGAACCGGAAGATGCGGCGATGCCGTTCATATCCAGCATAAGCAGTATGGATTCACCCTCTATATAGCGGATGCTGTAGTTTACGTTATTGGGAAGGCGCTCAGTGCGATGGCCATTGAGCTTTACTTCGGGGATCTCACGCTCGATGCCCTCCATAAGCCTGTTGCGAAGGGCAGTCATGCGCCTGGCATTTTCTTCCATATGTGCACAGGACAGCTCTACTGCTGCGCCAAGGCCAACGATGCCTGCGGTGTTTTCGGTGCCGGCTCTGCGGCCCTTTTCCTGACCGCCGCCCATCACGAAGGAGGGAAGACGGATGCCCTTTCGAACGTACAGGGCGCCAACGCCCTTGGGGCCGTGGAACTTATGGGCGGAAAGGGACAGCATATCGATGTTCATCGCCTTTACGTCAATGGGCACATGGCCTACCGCCTGCACGGCATCGGTATGGAACAGCACGCCCTTTTCGCGGCACACTGCGCCGATTTCGGCAACGGGCATTATGCTGCCAACTTCGTTATTGGCAAACATGATGGATACCAGAATGGTATTGTCCTTTATTGCTGCCGCAACCTGCTCTGCGCTTACCCGGCCGTATTCATCCACGGGAAGGTAGGTTACTTCGCAGCCGTTCTTTTCAAGATATTCTGCGGTATGCAGTATTGCGTGGTGCTCGATGTTGGTGGTGATTATGTGATTGCCCTTGGCTTTGTATTTTGCCGCAACGCCAAGGAGCACGGTGTTGTCGCTTTCGGTGCCGCAGCCGGTGAAGATTATCTCATCGGCCTCTGCATTGAGGGCAGCCGCAACCTGCTGACGGGCCCTATCCAGCCCAGTTTTAGCCTCACGGCCAAAGGCGTGGACGCTGGAAGGATTGCCGTAAGTTGAGGTGAGGTAAGGCATCATCTGCTCCAGTACTTCGGGAGCGAGGGATGTGGTAGCCGCGTTATCCATGTATACTTTTCTCATTTATTATTCCTCCTCCGCCTTTTCAAAGCGGTTAAGCTGTGTTTTATAGTCTACCGCCATATCGGCGAGGGTAGTCGTATCCAGTACTTCGTCTATACGCTGCTGAAGCTTGAGCCACAACGGCCTTGCGCTGCAGCTGCAGGCGTTGCTGCAGGAAACGTTTGTGCTGCTTACGCAGTTCATAACGTCTGTGCTGCCCTCCAGCGCCCTCAGTACCTGACCCACGTTTATCTCATCGGGCGGGCGGGAAAGGCTGTATCCTCCCTGAGCTCCGCGGACGGAGGTTACAAGGCCCGCCTTTTTCAGCGAGGCGATAAGCTGCTCAAGGTAGGATTCGCTTATGCCCTGCTGCTGGGCCAGATTGGCGGTACTCATATATCCGCCGCCAAAGTTTACGGAAAGATCAACCATTGCCTTAAGGCCGTATCTGGCCTTTGTTGACAGCTTCATGCGCACCTCCAATTCCCACTTATTCACTGTGATTTGTTACATTTACTTTAGCATACCCGGCCTCGCCTGTCAATAATTCCTATCATATTGGTGGGAATTATTTTGTAAAGCCATGTCTGCCCATTGAATACGAAAATAAGCAAAAGCACCGCCATTATGCGCCATTTACCTCAATATACTTGTTAGATTCGGCATGTTGTGCTAAAATGTAGGATGTGTTTTTACGCACATAATTTAAAAATACAAAAAAACGAAAGTGAAAGGATATCAGATATGGCTACCGAAGCACCGGCAAAGGCAAAAGAAAGGATCCTCACTGATGAGGAAGCCGCAGAGCGCGCAGCCCGCAAAGAAGCTGCCCGCGAAGCTCGCCGCAAGAAGAAAAAGCGCAAGAAGATGATCAAAACCGCTCTGCTGATCGTGCTGGCTGTAATACTGGTTATCGCAGCAGCTGTCGCCGGCTTTATGCTGTACCTGCAGAAGTGCGGCGGTCAGTATGATAACATCACCGAATGCGTACAGAGCCAGCCCATGGATGCAGCCTCCCGTTACAGCTTTGCATCCGACGGCGCAAACCATACCGTTTCCATGAAGCTGGATAAAAACGACATATGGTGGCTGCTGTATCAGACCGGCGCCATCTCCGAGCTCGAAAAGCTGGATGCCGCCCTTGCAGCAAGCAACACCCGCCTTTCCGGCATGGGTATCTCCACCGAAACCGAGGGCGCCCTCACTGCAGACCTGGAACTCTCCGCTATGGGCAATCTTAAGGTTCCCCTCAAGGCCGTCTGCGATATTTCTGCCGATGACAGCGATATTACCCTCAGCATAAAGGACCTTAAGCTGGGCAATGGCTGGAGCCTGCCCCTCAGATGGCTTTGCGCCCGCTTTGATGCAGATCCCTCTGCGCTGGCTGTCAAGGTAAGCAAAAGCATCCATCCCTACCTTGAAAACCTCAAGGATATCACCGTCACCGGCGGCAACGTGGTCGTTACCTACGGCGCAGGCCCCGCAATGTTTGCCGAGGCCAATACCGCAGAAAACTCCGCCGCTGTAAACGAATATGCAAAGTACGGCATTGACACCGCGGCTCTCCAGTCCGTAGTACACGCCTCCGGCTCCCTCACCACTCACTTTGACGAAGCCTTCGCTGCATTCGAGGCGGACCCCAATGCATATGTGGACTTCCGCACCAGCGCTCTGGCCCTGGCCGCCGAAGAGGCTGCCGGCAGCTATATGTCCGGTCCCTATGCCCCCTATGTTCAGAGGTTCCTGCCCAACCTGACCGCAGAAAATATCAACGCTCTGCGTCAGCAGTTCGTTGAGCTTTCCTCCAACCGCGCTCAGCTGCTGTCTGTACTGGCTACCAACCTGAACACCGCATACACCAAGGGTACCATCCTTGAGCCTTCCGCCGTTGCCGACAGCGACGACAAGAAGAAGGACGATGATAAGAAAACCGAGGAAACCGCTGCTGAAGCTACCCCTTCCGCCCACTTTGTAAACACCGCCGTGGAAGGCAATCCTGCCCTTACCATGGAGCAGCTGGCCGCAGGCAACTGGGCATCCTATTCCGAATGGATCGCCGAAACCGACATGCGCGTGGTATATCTTGCCTCCTTCCCCAATGTTTCCGTTGAAACCACCGCGGAAACCGACAGCAAGAAGAAGGACAAGGATGAAACTGCCGCCACCGTCACCACTCCTGCAAAGCCCATCGGTCTGCTGGTACGAATGAAGGACGGCAACTTCCGCCTCTTCTACCACACCGCAGAGCTGGCTCCCGGTTCCACCACTCAGGTTGCTTACACCCAGACCTACATCGATCTGGATAAAGCCACCGGCGAAGATTACATGGCCCTTTCCTTCATTCCCTCTGTAACCTATGTTGCTCCCGCAGGCAACGCAGGTCAGGCTGTGGATATTCCCGTTGCAGAAGATGCGGCACAGGCTCCCGCCGAGGCAGAAACCCCTGCCGAAACCGCAGCATAAATTCCAAACCGAAACAAGAACAGCGTCTTTTCAGACGCTGTTTTTGCTTTGTTTTTTGTTTTATTTTTCCTTTACGGGCAGCCATATCTCGCTGAAATATTCAGGAGAATCCACAGGCATATCGGGATACCACTCTATATTCGCTCCTATAGCAAGCTCATAAGTATCGTTATTGGGAAGCCAGTCTGTGAATATCTCGGTATTCAGCTTCTGCAGCGCCTCAGGCATAGGCCCTACGCAGCGGAACTTTATCCAATCCATCTCGGGAAACTCTATAACAGTCATATCCTCCGGCACAGGGCCGCCGGTATACTCTCCCGCTATCATATAGCGGAATCTGCCATTGCCTCCTATATCGTCTATGGATATGCCCATCTGGCCCACATGGTAGTCCTTTACAGCCTGAGTCTGCTCATCCACAGGGCTTGCGCCCAGCATCAGCAGCTCGAGGTATTCCTCACTGAACTCCGCCCAAAACTTTGGTATCATATCGTAGGCGCTTTCCACGGAAAAGCTTCTCTCAAAGCCGATCACCTTAAGGCCGCTTAAATGCTCCATCCTGTACTCCATATGTGCTCCTCGCTTATATCCATGTATTTTGTACAATTATATCACAATCAGCCTACTCCGCAAGCATACGCATGGCGTTAAGCACCGCTATCACCATGATGCCCACATCCGCAAACACAGCCGCCCACATTCCTGCAAGGCCCAATGCGCCCAGGGCAAGTATCACGCCCTTTACCCCAAGGGTAAGGACTATGTTCTGTATCACAATTCTGCGGGTATCTCTTGCGATGGTTATGGCTTCGGGCAGCTTATTCAGCCTGTCGTCCATTATGACCACATCCGCCGCCTCAATAGCAGCATCCGAGCCCATTGCTCCCATTGCTATTCCCACATCGGAACGGGTAAGCACAGGGGCATCGTTTATGCCATCGCCAACATATACAAGCCTGCCCTTTGGGGACAGCATTTTCAGCATATCCTCCACGGCTTTCACCTTGTCTCCGGGCATCAACTCAGCACGGAAATCATCTATGCCTATGGCCTGAGCCGCCTGCCGGGCCGCCTCGCGCCTGTCTCCCGTAAGCATGGCTGTTGTCTTTACCCCAAGCTTTTTGAGGGCACGGACCGCCTCTGAAGCATCATGCTTTACGCCATCCTCAAGGGCGATACACCCCCGATATATTCCATTCTCTGAGATGTATACCGCCGTACCGCTATGCTGCGCATCCTGCTGCCCCACAAGCTTACTGCTGCCCGCCAGCACCTTTTTGCCATTTATAATGCACTCCACGCCCTTGCCGGATATCTCCTGATATTGGCTTATTGCAGCGGGATCTGTTTTGCCGTTATACGCTTCCTTTACAGATACGGCAATGGGATGCTGGGAATAATACTCTGCATGGGCGCCGAGGGAAAGCAGCTCCTCCCCGGTTACGCCCTGAGGGTATATGCCGCACACTCTGAAACGGCCCTCGGTAAGGGTCCCGGTTTTATCGAATACCACAATCTCGGCCGCGGCCAGCGCCTCAAGGTAGTTTCCTCCCTTGACCAATATGCCGCGGCGGGATGCCTTGCCTATGCCGCCAAAGAAGGTGAGGGGCACAGATATAACCAGCGCACAGGGGCAGGATATTACAAGGAAAGTAAGGCCGCGGTATATCCACATTGCCCAATTTCCCACAAACAGCGGCGGAATTACCGCCAGCACTGCCGCGCATATTACCACCGCAGGAGTATACACCCGGGCAAAGCGGGTTATAAAGCTTTCCGCAACCGCCTTGTTTGCTGCGGAATCCTCCACCAGCTCCAGTATTCTGGATACGGTGGAATCCTGGTATTGGCAGGTGGTCTTCACCCTCAGCATGCCGTTTATATTGATGCAGCCGCTGATGACCTTATCCCCAACAGCCACATCCCTGGGCATGGATTCTCCCGTCAGCGCCATGGTATTCAGCGCAGAGCTTCCCTCTATCACAATACCGTCCAATGGCACACGCTCACCCGGCTTTATGACGATAACGCTGCCCACGGGAACATCTTCAGGATCGGTTTCCTCTATGCCGTCATCCCCTTCAAGGTTTGCATATTCCGGCATTATCTCCATGAGCGCAGCAATGGATTTACGGCTTTTGCCCACCGCCATATGCTCAAAAAGCTCGCCCACCTTGTAAAACAGCATTACAAATACCGCCTCAGGGTATTCCCCGGTTGCAAACGCACCCACAGTAGCTATTGCCATCAGGAAGTTTTCGTCGAATACCTGCCCATTGGCAATACCGTACGCAGCCTTTGAAAGAGTATCGTATCCTATAAAAACATACGGTATAAGATACAAGGCAAAAGCCCATATTCCGCTGATATCGCCAAGCTTTACCGCCCCGGCAGCGCATACGAACAGCACCACCGCCAGAATTATCCTGACAAGCTCCTTTTTATGTTCTCTATCCATAATTACAATACTATGCTGGCCGCCCTGTCGATCTTGCGGCAGGCTTCTCCTGCCTGCTCCAGTATTTCCGTCATATCCTCCGCATCGCTGTCTATGGTCAGCTTGCCGGTAATAAAGCTTATCCTTGCGGCGTTCACCCCGGGAATGCGGGATATGGCCTGCTCCATCTTCATGGCGCAGTTTGCGCAGTCTATATTGCGAATTTTATAATGCCTTTTCATGTTTATCTCCTATTCCTCAAGATGGGCAACAGCCATCTCGAATATTTCCTTTACATGATCATCTGCCAGAGAATAAAAAACCACCTTGCCGTCCCTGCGATACCGAACCAGATCGCTTTCTCTCAATACCCTCAGCTGATGGGACACCGCTGACTTGCTCATGCCCAGCAGCACCGCAATATCGCATACGCACATCTCGCCGTTATCCAGCGCCCATAGTATTTTGCTGCGGGTACTGTCCCCTATCACCTTAAAAAAATCCGCCAGCTCAAAAAACCGCTCTTCGGAGGGCATAACAGCCTTTGCCCTGTCCACCGCATCCTGATGCAGAACATCGCAGTCGCAGGATATGTCGTTTCGTACCATGGTATCACCTCGTTTCAGTTGAGCGTTCATTCAATTGTATTATAGTTGAACAACCGTTCAACTGTCAATACACAGCTTGTCGTTTTCTGTTTAATGCCTGTCACCCCATAGCCTGTATCCTGCATATTATGCCATATATAAATGCCCTGTAACACACTGGGCGATAAGGAGGCAAATACCGTGTATCTAAATCAAACCGCCGGCTGCTGCAGCGCAGGCATACACTGCAGCGATTCCGGCACAATCGTAGCGGCAGGCTCCGCCAATACCCAGCCCTGCAACGGCTGGACCGGCGGCACCCCCGCCCTTGCCATCATATACTTCCCGGATCAGGAATATACCAAGGCCTTTTGTCCCTGTGAGGCCCTCAGCAACGGCACCATGTTCCCCGAGCTGGTAATGTAAAGGAGGAGCATATGAAAGACATGACAAAATGCGAAATGCTGAAAAAGATCAGCGAATATCAGTTTGTGACTGTAGAGCTCAACCTTTACCTTGACACCCATCCCTGCGATGAGGATGCCAAAAGGGACTATCTGTTTTATTCCAGAAAACTTCACGACCTGATGAAAGCTTATGAGGAGGAATACGGTCCGCTTATGAACTTTGGCCATTCCCCCACCGAAACCGGCTGCTACGTATGCAGCGAATGGCCCTGGGACTAAGGAGGAAAAACCATGTGGATTTATCAGAAAAAGCTTCAATACCCCGTTAACATCAGCCGTCCCAATGCCCGCATGGCAAAGGCTCTCATGGCTCAGTACGGTGGCCCTGACAGCGAGCTGGCCGCCGCCTGCCGCTATCTTACCCAGCGCTTCTCCATGCCGGATAACCGCGTAAAGGCCACCTGTAATGACATTGGTACAGAGGAAATGGCACACTGGGAGATGATCGGCACCATGATCCACCAGTGCATGCGCAATGCATCCCTCAAGGAAATTGAGGAGGCAGGCCTTATGGGCTACTACACCATGCACTCCAAGGGAATATTCCCCGCTGACCCCAATGGTGTTCCCTTCACTACCGCCTATATCCAGTGCACCGGCGATCCTATCACGGATATCCATGAGGATATGGCTGCGGAGCAGAAGGCCCGCGCCACCTATGAGCACCTTATGATGCTTACGGATGACCCTGCTCTGCTGAACCCCCTCCGTTTCCTCAGGGAGCGGGAGATAGTGCATTTCCAGCGCTTCGGCGAATGCCTTAACATACTGCAAAGCTGTGCCACCGCAGGCATGACCGTAACAGTACCCGAAAAGGACTGCTGCTGCGAAGAAAAACATATGGATTGACCTTGATCCAATGGATAAAAGCCCGCATTGCGGGCTTTTATTGTTGTGTTTCCCTGTGAACGCCTGATTTTTACCGCGGGCAAAACAGGCGCATATCTCCGATAAAAAATACAAACGCTAACCTTAATTATAGTTTGGAGGAAATAATATGGCGTCTGTTTGGGAAAGTGCCGTTCCCCGGCCGGAATTCGATCCGCTTAAAGGCAACAAAGCCACCGATGTTTTGATTATCGGCGGGGGTATCGCAGGACTTTTGTGCGCCTATAAGCTGGTAAATGCGGGCGTGGACTGTACACTTGTGGAAGCCGACAGGATATGCGGCGGCGTTACCGGCTGTACTACGGCAAAAATCGCCCTCAGCCACGGCCTTATATATGACAAGCTGATAAAGCGCTTCGGCGAGAATAAAGCGCGGCTTTATCTTGATGCGCAAATACGCTCAGGCAAAGAATACGCAGAACTTTGCCGAAACGTCAGCTGTGATTACCAAACGAGGGATTCCTTCGTTTATTCCCTTCATGACCGCAAAAAAGTTGAACAGGAAATATCAGCGTTGAATCGGCTGGGTGTTGAAGCCAGCTTTTCCCATGCCTACGAATTGCCCATTGAGGTTGCAGGCGCAGTGCAGGTGAAAAACCAGGCGCAGTTTCACCCCCTGAAATTCCTGTACAGCATCGCAAAGGATCTGCCCATTTATGAAAAAACCAAGGTGACGGAATTTTTCCCATACAGGGTAAAGACCGATCACGGAACCATCAACTTCAAAAAGCTGATCGTGGCAACCCACTTCCCCATATGGAACAAACACGGCAGCTATTCCCTGAAGCTGTATCAGCACCGCTCCTATGTGATCGCCCTCAAAACATCCCATACGGTAAAGGGAATGTATGTGGATGAAGCGGATACGGGCCTTTCCTTTCGCTCCTATGGCGGCCTGCTGCTCCTTGGAGGCGGCGGACACCGCACCGGAAAGCAGGGCGGCTGCTGGCAGGAGCTGGAAGAGTTTGCCGCCCGATACTACAAGGATGCGAAAATCCTGAAAAGATGGGCCACCCAGGACTGCATGACGCTGGACGACGTACCTTACATAGGGCAATACTCAGGATCCACGCCGGATGTTTATGTGGCAACAGGCTTTAATAAATGGGGGATGACAAACGCCATGGCCGCCGCAAATATCCTCTGCGATCTGGTAAGGGAACAGCAAAACCCCTGTGCTGAAGTTTTCTCACCCTCCCGCAGTGTCATGCGCCCTCAGCTCGCCGCAAACGCCTTTGAGTCTGCCGTCGGTCTGCTGACCCCCACAGCGCCGCGCTGCCCGCACCTTGGCTGTGCCCTCAAATATAACCGCGCAGAGCATTCATGGGACTGTCCCTGCCATGGCTCACGCTTTTCCGAAAGCGGCCAACTGATAGACAATCCTGCCACGGATGCCCACCCTTCCATAAAGCGTGCATCCGACAAAAAGTAAATCATGCTCCTCCGTCAAGGCAGCATAAAAGCCGATACCCCGTCAATTCCGGCGGCATCGGCTTTATTTCATTCGGCGTTTACAGGCTTAAATCAATTCCTGAAAATCATTGACCGGCGGCAGGCAGCTGTTTTTTTGCATACGTAATATGTGGTCTTTCCATTTTTGAGAGGATACTCCCCGGTGGGCTGCGGCAGGAGTATCACTATGGCTTCGGCGGGCAGCTCTGTGGATATCGTCCCTGCATCCGTATGCTCATCCGGTCCGACCGTAATTTTCACAGGCGGGTCATTATGCCGCAAAAGCCCCAGCAGAAACATCGCATGGTGCATCGGCGCTCCAGAAGCCTGCTTTGCAATAAAATCGAGCTGCCGCTCCGCTTCTCTTTTATATGTTTTTTCATCCGCCATTAGGTGGATACCAGTCAACGGGGTTATCCCTGTGCTGAAGCAGATATGGGCTTGTTTCATTTGCCAGACGATTATGCATGATATCACCTCCGCTGCCTTTTTTCTATTCCGGACATGGCAGAGGTGAATTATCCGCGATAAATCAAGGCGTTTTCCCTCGCTCTGCCCCGCTTCATGCATCACCCTGCATAGGCAAAGTAAGCGGACGCGGCATCGCCGTATTTCATCATGTTTTCCATGGCTGCTCTGATGGTATCGGTTGGTCTGTGATTGCGTATGATATTTGCGGCATAGGATTCCACGCTGTAGCGAAGTATATCGCTGTAAGCTTCTGTACCGTCCTCATATTCCACATGCATACGCACAAAATAATGCTTGCGCATTTCCTTGGCTGCGATATTGTGCACAAAGCCCGCATACTGTCCCTTATGCTCCACCGCTGCAGCCTTATTATCAGCTGTATCCGCATTGTAAGTGCCGCCCCCGGCATAGGTATCGAATATCAGCAGCTCTGCGGTTTTTACGCTGCCTTCAACATTCATATAAAAGTTGATTGAAAGCTCATTTTCCAAAGACAAAGTGACTCCCGCAACCTTTACCTTATCCGAAGAAAGGCCGTCGCTGATTTGCTTTGCGGCGGTTTCAAGACCTGGCATCGCTGCGGTGCCGTAGGATTTCCATTTTGCAATGCCTGCGTTTGCCAATGCATCGGTACGGTAATTAAACTCATTTTGAGCCGCCGCGCCGTAATTTAGCATATCCACCATCAGTCTTCTGAAGGCGTCTGTTTCTTCCGGGGCAGCGCCTTTATAAGATTCCAGCGCCATCGGAGCATACCGGGCAGCGCTGATATCGGAAGGCGTTCCAAATACTGCGGAGCCGTCGGCAAGCTCCGCATACAGCACGGCATATACCGGGTCGTTCATTTCCTTGGCCGCCAGCTTGTCATAGCTGAACATGAGGGTACCGTCATTGCCTTCTGCATAGTCTTTTAGCCCTGCGCCTTCCTCGTATGCGGCAAGTATGTCAGCCTCCTCAGGCTTGCTTCTGAAGAACAGTATTCCGGGAGTATATCCCAGCTCCGCCATGCCGGGGAACAGGGAGTAGAAATTGATTATTACTCTGCCGTCAAGGCTCAATGATACGCTTGTAAAGCTGAATACATACACCTTGAACGCAGCGGTATATTCGCCAAAGCAAACCGTTATGGTCTTTTCGCCGCCAATAAGGCTGTCAAATCCGCTGATCTCCGCATCCACAGTTACATCCGCCGTACTGCCGTCATCATAAACCATATGCACGCTGAGGCCATCCGCTTCAAAGGCATCTCCCTTGTAATAAACCTGCTTATGGGGCAAGCTGACCACCTGCAATGATTCCGCCTGCGGGATCCTTTTGCCCAGAACGCCCTCTGCCCCTATCGGATAGCTGCCCTGGGCAAGGCCGCAAGCATTGCCTTGCTCTATTTCCACAACGGTATCCTTCAGCATAATTCCGCTGTCCTGATCAAAAAAGTAATACCGGCCCTCTATCTCGGTCAGGCCCTTCGCCATTGCAAGCTCTCTGTAATAATAAGTATTGCCGTCCGGGGCTGCTGCAAAGCCGGTCTTAACCAGCCTGCCGTCAGCATCAAAGTAATAATACCCTTCCATATCATTCAGCAGGCCGTTGGCCTTTGCTATATAGCAGACAACATCCTCTGCAAATTCGCCGTTTTCCAGCACATAATAATATTCGCCATCCAGCTCATACAGGCCGTCCTGCTGTATAGGTGGAATTTCTTTATATGTGGTGTAGCCGCAATTGCGGGCACACACCTCATATGCATACCATCCTGCATTTTGCAAAGTGGGGCGCTTTGCTTCAACGAATACTATATCGTGGTTCAGTGCTGCCACTTCTTCCTGCTTCACCAGAACCTTGCCGCATACCGAGCAATGCTTTCCCTCGGTAAGGCCGGTATTTTCGCAATCGGGCACAATGGCCGGATCAATGACCTCTGTATGGTCAAGGGCGGGAATATCCTCCTGCTCCGCAAGAACCTTACAGCATACAGAGCAATGCTTTCCCTCGGTAAGGCCGGTATTTTCGCAATCGGGCGCAATGGCCGGGTCAACGACCTCTGTATGGCCAAGGGCGGGAATCTCTTCGGTATACTCATCGCCGCAGTTCCCGCATGCAAATGTCTTTATGCCCGGAGCTTCGCAGGAGGGCGGTACGGTTATCCCGCCCTCATAATCGTGACCGGTTTGAGGGATGGTTTCTTTATATTCGGCCTTGCATACCGAACATTCATAAACAAAATATCCCTCCTCTGTACAGCTTTCCTTGATGTAATCCATTCGCTCTCCCTGCGAATGGGTGCCCTCGCATACCCACTTTCCTTCATTGCAAATGTAGGTATTGGGATTAATTGTGCTGCTTCCGGTTTCGACATAATACCCATCGGAATTATGCAGCTTTGCGGAAACAAGCGAAATTTCGGCATATTCCAAACCCTGAACAAACTGATACGCTGTGGTCGGCCTTGCGATATTGATCATCGCCCTGCCGGTGCCGCCGCTATAAACATTTGCCCCGCCCTCAGTTGTATACAGATACCCTTTGGAAGCATCAAAAATGCCATCTGTCTGCACCTTTGCATCTGCAATATCATCTTCTGTGCGGCTATACTTCCTGCCCGGAGCATATGCCGCAGGTATCAGTTTCTCATTATCAGGCCCACAGTATGCTCCCCATTCATCGGCATCGTAAATATGCATACTGATACCATCCTCAAGTATGCATATCGCGTCGTCCTCTATGATTATTTCAGCGCCGGGAAGAAGCGCAGTGTCATTTTCAAAAGAAAGCTCGCCGCCCGTCTTTGCGGTAATCGTGATATTGCCGTTAATCGGCAGCACATAATCCGCTGAATCCAATATGCCAGTATCCATATTCATCGAGACGGCACCTATTATTACATCGCCGTCCGTCTCCAGTACCAGCCTGTCCTCTGAACCGTCATACCTCTTGGTTATCGAGCCTGCAGTAAGGTTGAACATGGCATCCTCAGAGCCGATAAATCCCACAGCAGAACCAGCGGTCCAGCCTTCCTCCGTCACGCTGATGTAACCATACTCCCTTGAGCCGTATTCAAAGGTAACAGGCACCTCGATATTCTGAACGTAATATTGGCTGAACGGGAATACTCCATTCTCCATAGCCATGCTTTGCAGGCTTCCGCGAAAATCCATTATCTGAAAGCTTTCATAAACCTCCGCGCCGCTCCTTGCCGTAATTGTGCCCGAGCCTGTTATAAAGCCGTATACATACAAAGCGCCGCCCCCATTTACGGTTATAGCGCTGCTTTTCTCCATGTGCACAATGCCTGCAGCTTCCGCAGGTACGCCTGCATGGCCTCCTCCGGCTCCCGCCTCATAGTGTTTTGCCGGAATGCTCATTGCGCCGTTAAGTATAAGGTTGACGCCGGCTTGCATGGTCAATGTTCTATAATGCAGAGGACGCACATGATCATCCTCTTCTGCCGCCTTTACTCCCGCTGCCTCAGCGGTATACATGGTATTTTCCGCATCAAAGGGTATAAGCAGCGTGATTCCTTCAGGTATGGTATAGCTTCCAGGGGAAAGCACGCCGTCATTCAGCAGGACAATGGCATCCGCTGCGGAATTTTCTGCCGCTTCCACGGCAGCATTCAGGTCGTCAAATATATAAGTGTAATTTGAATCTACTGTGTAATAATTTCTTTGGGCAGAACCCGGGCTTTGCTCCTGCAGTTTTGCAGTTCCCAAGCCAAAGTGGGAAGCGGACTCTTCGCCCACGAATACAGCCTTTATATACATATCCCGATCGGTCACGACAGTATGCTTTGGGTTGGCAGAAACAACCCTGCCAACCTCATCCACCCAGCCAAGGAAGCAGCATCCCTCGGCCGGCGCCGCTTCCAATTCAGTCCCTTCGGCGGAAGAGACCGCATAAGCCCCGCCCGTTTCAACGGCGCTGCCGTCTGCGGTAACGCTGCCCCGGGCGCTGTCATATTCAAAAGCAACCTCAGGATAATCCGCAGCCACTTGAAGGCTGAAATTGCTTAGAGTCAGCGTAGCTGTTCCGGCATTTAAGCCTTTTTTTGACTTAAGCTCAATTGCTATTGCTTTGTCCGGCTCCAGTTGTTTGGAATAAGTTCCGTTGCTTTCACTATCCGCGCCGTCAATCTTAAAACCGCCTGCATTGGATACGGTATAGTCGAAGCTCAGGATTGCAACGCTGCCGCTTTCATTTTTTATAGTTACTTCGTTTTCTTTTGGAGATGTCATAGCACCTTTTACGGTAATTGTAACAACACCGTCGGCGGCAGTTCCTGTGTTAAGGCTGTCCGTTACAGATACCTGTCCATTCAGCACAGCCACTGTAACGCTCCTTGCAGCATATGCCATGGGCAAAACAACATTCTCGCCCAGAACATCGGCAAATACACAAAGAGCGCTGTTGTTTTCAAGAAGTCTCTCCGCTTCCTCTTCACTCAGCGCTTTCAGGGTATACTCTTCAAAATCATATATGGCAGCATAGGCGTCGAAGGTATCAAACTCATCCAGTGCCTCTGCTCTGCTGCGAATATCCGCATCGGATAGGGCTGAATAGTCCCCTCCCAGCCATGTGGAAAGTATCTGGTCTGCCTCCATCTGTGCTTCGATATACGCTTCGGAAGGCACATAATCCTCCTGTATATCGGCAGCAGCCTCATTCTCCGGGCCTGCTCCATCCCATTGCATGCCCTCCGCTGCAGCCGCCTGAACAGGCAGCATGGTTAATACCGCTGCCAGCGCCAGCATAAAAGCCACGGATTGTTTTACACGGACTGCGATCATTTACTTTCCTCCGCTCATACCGATGATAAGAATATATTTTTGTAAAAATGTTTTAGTTTGCAGGAATAAAGTTCCCGTCCTGATATAGCTGTGCCGTAATATCCTTTATACGCTGCTGCTTGGCAATGATATCCTGAAACTGTTCCTCGCTCCAATCCGCAGGATCTATCTCCGCGGTTACCGCATATACCTTTATCATGCCGCTATCGGCTGTATTCAGCTGTCCCAGCAGCTTGCCTTCGGATACATCATCCGGCCCCAAAGTGATGGAAAGCAAAAGTACATCCTGCTCTGCAACGGTTATGTGAAATTCGTAATAATAATTAAGCCCGTCTTCCGCAAGCAGGGGGTATACCCGGTTTACAAGGTCTGCGGGGAAATAAAGGGGCTTATAGGGATTCCACATCTCCACTCCGGTATCCTCGGCTGCTTGCGTCATGTCGGCTTGCTGCATTGCCATTTCCTGCTCTCCTGTATGCGGCGCTTGTTTGCTGCATCCGCCGGCAAATCCCGCAATGCTTATCACAACGGCAAAAGCAGCGGCCAATAACCTTATTTTCGTTTTTTTATGGCTGAACATTTCTGTTCCCCCTTCGATTTTATATTCATTCACAAAACATCCCATCAAGTGCCGATAAGCGGATATATACCGCTTTATAAATCATTTTAAAGCACTTTTATGTATTGTCAATATTTTCCGGCTGCATCCGCCGCCGTCGTTTCAATTGCACATATATGCTTTGTTTCCCTTGCGCTGCACATATGTTTTACGATCCATGCACAAAAAATGCCCCTATTTTGCCCTTTACCGCACCATATTACAGAGGTATACTTTAAATAGTGAAGTATGAGTTCATTTGGCCCATACTTCATTTTTATTTTGCGCCCATACAGCGGTATGCGTTTTATTGTCCCCACCTTGGAATCGATGTACCCGACCGGCATCAATCCATATAAGTAAAACGCCTGCGCTGTATATGGGCGTGATTTTTTTAGGAGGAAATATGCCAGTAAACAAAAACTTCAGCGTATCCGCCGATATCAAAAGAACGCTGTCAAACAGCCTGTTTGAAGTGGTTTCGGGGGATACGGGCAACTCGGTGAACATTACCGTAATGGATGGAGATTCCCCTGTGGACCTGAGCGGGTGCAGGATCATTGCGGTATACCGCAGCAGCAGCGGAACTGCCATGCAGGACAGCGCAATGGATAACAGCGGAATCACCATAGGCGGTTCCGACAGCAATCAGGTCAGATTGGAGCTGATTCCCTCATCCTATGGCCCCGGAACGGTGGAATGCGAATTGCAGATTTATTCCGGCAGCGATATGGATACACTTATTACCACCCCTCTGTTCAATTTCAAATGCCGCCCCAGCCTGCTGTCAGAGGATGCCCTGAACACCACAAAAGAGTATCCTTTGCTTATTCAGCTCATCAACACCTGCAGCGATATTGCACAATCGGAACAGCAAAGGCAGGAACTTGCCCGCAAATATCAAAACATTACCGCCTCGGCCTCCCCTCTGCAGGCTGATTCCGCCCCCACCGTCACCTTTACTGAATCCGAAGATGCCATGCATGTTGCCTTTGGCATACCTGCAGGAGCTGCCGGCCCCGCAGGAGCAGCCGGCCCTCAGGGCCCCAAGGGAGATACCGGTCCTGCGGGCGAAAAGGGCGAACCCGGCCCACAGGGCGAGCAGGGCATACAAGGCGCGCCCGGCGAAACTGGCCCACAGGGTGAACAGGGAATTCAGGGCCCCAAAGGCGACCCCGGCGAAACCGGCCCACAGGGCGTGGGCATCCTGTCCATTGACCCTCAGGGGCAGGACGATGCCGGCGGCAACGTTTATGCCATCAGGCTTACCGACAGCACCAGCTATAACATAACCGCCCCCAAGGGCAGCGACGGCAGCGGCGGAGGCAGCGGTACAAACATCATGGACGGCAGCACCGATGGCTCCATAAAGTCAGTGGGCGCTTCAAATGAAAATCAGGATTACACCCTTGGTCCGGATGCTGTTTCCCTTGGATGGAAGACAAAATCGTCAGGCGTATCTTCCTTTGCCGAAGGCTACTATACTGATGCGTCCGGTGATTTTTCCCATGCTGAAGGCAAAAATACCACGGCCTTTGGCCACAGCTCCCACGCTGAAGGTACCGGCACATTCGCCGCAGGCAACGATCAGCACGTTCAAGGCAAATACAATATCAAGGACAACCTGTACGGCGGATTTTACGCTCACATTGTGGGCAACGGTACCGACGATGAATCCCGCTCCAATGCCCATACATTGGACTGGAGCGGCAATGCCTGGTTTAAAGGAGATATAAAGGTGGGCGGAGCGGACTACAATGACTCCACCGCCAAACAGGTTGCCTTTTTGCCCGACATTGATGAGCGCATGCTTAATTCCGAAGAAAAAATCAGGCAGGAGCTGCTGCCTGATGGCTTCCCCTATTCTGTCACGGGAGATGTCTTACCCAACATAACCTTGGAGCTCGTTCCGTCGATATATTCTGACCCCGACAACGGCGAAGGTTATATTATAGACCCATTCAGACTGTATACCGGTGAAATGTACAGGGTCTCATGGAACGACGAATCATTTTATTGCCAGGGTGTAGATTTCTCTTTGGAAGGTATTCCCGCTGTTGCAATCGGCAATATCGGAATATACACAGGGGAAGAATTGAACGATTACCCTTTCCTGATTGTCAATTTTGATGATGAAACCGCCGCAATGCTGGAAGCTTACGGCCTTGTAATTGACCTGAACGGTTCATCCAGTGCTGCCATCACCATCCGGGGTAAGCAAATCAGTAAAATCGATGCAAAATATTTGCCTAAAGCCAGCTTATCCAATTTGGTGGACGGCTCATTTCCCGGTGCCTTCAGGTCAACGCTCGCCGTGGCAGACTCCGATGAATACATATTGGGCTCTGCTTCAACGTCACTGGGCGCTTTTACTAAGGCGGAAGGCGGCATAGCCTTTGCTGCAGGTGATTCCGTATACGCCTCAAGCTACGCTCAGTTCGTTCATGGCAAATTCAATATCGAGAATACGTCGGGCAGGTATGCCCATATTGTGGGAAACGGCGAGGACGATGATAACCGCTCCAATGCCTACACGTTGGACTGGGATGGCAACGCCTGGTTTGCAGGTTCTGTGGAAGGGACCTCCTTAATACTGAGCTCCTCCACCCCAAACAGCACAAAGCGCTTCAAGATAACCGTGGACGATAACGGCACCCTGTCTGCCGTCAGCATTACATCCCGCACATAACCAGCATAGTATTTAAGCGCTCCATAACCGCACCCCCGCTGTGCCTGTGACATTTGGTCAACGGCATGGCGGGGGTGTTTTTTCTTTTTGGGACAGTTTGAAATTATCCTGATTAAAAAACATCCCCGATGAAGCTTCACCGGGGATATTATGCTTATTCGCCGTAAAGATGGCAGGCGACTATGCGGCCCTCCACAGATACCATCCGGGGTTCCTGCGTTCTGCATTTTTCTGTGGCATAGGGACAGCGGGTATGAAATCTGCAGCCTGCGGGAGGATTGACCGGGCTGGGCAGCTCGCCGCTGAGCAGCAGCCTTTCCTTGCGCCGCTGATGGGGATCCGCTTTGGGTATTGCATCCAGCAAAAAGCGGGTATATGGATGCAGCGGATTAGTATAAATGGTTTCGGTATCGCCGATCTCGCACAGCTTGCCAAGGAACATTACGCAAACCCTGTTTGCAATAAAGCGCACAACGGACAAATCATGGCTGATGAAGAGATAGGTAAGGCCGAAGCGTTCCTGCAGATCCTTTAAAAGATTCAGTATCTGATTCTGTACCGATACATCCAGCGCGGATACCGGCTCATCGCACACTATAAAAGAAGGATTCAGGGCTATTGCCCGGGCAATACCTATTCGCTGGCGCTGACCGCCGGAAAACTGATGGGCATAGCGATAAAGGTGATCCGAAGTTAATCCAACCGCCTCCAGCAGCTCCACCACCCTTTGGGTGGTTTCCTTAGGGTTGGCGCATACGCCGTAGGTTTCAAGGGGCTCCGCAATTATATCCCTTACGCTCATGCGGGGGTCAAGGGATGCATAGGGATCCTGAAATACTATCTGCATCTGACGGCGATAATCCCTGAATGCCTTGGCGGGCATATTGGTGATCACGGTATCCTTAAAGCTCACTTCGCCGGCCGTAGGCTTGATAAGCTGGATCATCGCCTTGCCCAGGGTGGATTTTCCGCAGCCGGATTCGCCCACCAGTGCCAGCACCTCATGCTCCATTACGTCAAGGGATACGTTGGATACCGCATGCACCTTCTTTTTGCCGGGCAGAGAAAATTCAACGCTTAGATCGCGTACGTTTATCAACGTATTATTCTGCATATTACACCTCCTGCCCGTAGCAATGACAGGCCGCAAGATGGCCGGGAGCAACTTCATGAAGCTCAGGCACCATCATATGGCACTTGCCGCAGCTTTTGGTGCATCTGGGCGCAAAGCTGCATCCCTGAGGAAGATTAAGTAGATTTGGCACTGTGCCGTGGATGGTATCCAGCACAGGCTGCTTTTTCTCCAGAGAATCCACAGCATTCATAAGGCCGATGGTGTAGGGATGCCTTGGGTTATCAAACAGTTCAAAGGTTTCCGCCTGCTCAACAATGCGGCCTGCGTACATAACGTAAACATAGTCGCACAGCTCCGCAACCACGCCGAGATTGTGGGAAATAAGTATTATACTGGTGCCGATCCCATCCCTGAGGCTTTTCATCAGCTCAAGTATCTGTGCCTCAACCGTAACGTCAAGGGCGGTGGTAGGTTCATCGGCAATCAGCAGCTTTGGCCTGCATATCATTGCCATGGCTATCATAACCCTCTGACGAAGGCCTCCGGACAGCTCATGGGGATAGCATTCGTAGCGCTTTTCAGGCTCGGATATGCCAACCTTTTCAAACATGCGGATAACTTCGGCTCTGGCTTCTTTTTTTGTTACCTTGCGGTGCAGCAGCACTACCTCCTGCACCTGCTTGCCCACCTTCATTACGGGGTTAAGGCTGGTCATGGGCTCCTGAAATATCATGGATATCTCCTCGCCCCGAACATTTGCCATTTCCGCCTCGGTAAGGGCGGTCAGCTCCTTGCCCACAAGGGCTATGCTGCCGCTGACTATTTTGCCGGGGTATTTCAGCAGCCGCATAACAGAGCGGGCGGTCATGCTCTTGCCGCAGCCGGATTCGCCCACTATGCCTATAATGCTGCGCTTGGGCACATCAAAGGATACGTTGTTAACTGCCTTGATTTCGCCTTTATCAGTAAAAAAGCTGGTGCAAAGGTTTTTAACCTGTAAGGTCATCTTTTCCATAATGCCCTCCTGTTTTACTGCTTCTTAAGGTGAGGATCCAGCACGTCCCGCAGACCGTCACCAAGGAAATTGAACGCCAGAACGATGAGCATTATGGCAATGCTGGGAGCAAGGCTCAGCTCAGGGTTGGTATAAAGATACTGGCGGCCTATGTTTACCATCATGCCCCAAGATGCCATGGGCTTTTCAATGCCAAGGCCAAGGAAGCTGAGGGAACTTTCGGAAAGTATTGCGGAAGGGATATTCAGCGTGAACAGCACTATCATGGAAGGAATGCAGTTTGGCATTATATGCCGCCACATTATCCTGAAATTGCTTACGCCGATGGACCTTGCCGCCTCAACAAACTCCGCCTCGCGAAGCTTGAGGGTCTCTGCCCTGACTATGCGGGCAACGCTTGCCCAGTTTACCAATGCAAGAGCAAGGAATATGTTAATTATGCCGTCGCCAAGGGTATACATTATTACCATTGCCAGCAGCATAGAAGGAAACGCCAGCATAATATCCGCAAGGCGCATTATTACGGAATCTATCCTGCCTCCCATATAGCCTGCAATTATGCCCAGCGCAGCGCCTGCAAGCATGGAGATAACCGTGGGCACTATACCCACAAGCAGGGATATCCTTGAGCCGTACAGCAGCCTTGTCAGCACATCGCGGCCCAGCTCGTCAGCACCCAGAGGATGCTCCTTGGACAGGCCGGAGAGGCGGTTTATGGGGTCTATATCTTCATATCCGTAGGGGGTAAGCCAGGGAGCGAAAACAGCGCCTATTACAAAAATCAGGATTATCACAAGGGATACTATGGCAAGCTTGTTTTCCCTGAAAAGCCTTTTCATTACGCCGCGGAAGGTATTCTGCTCATCGTAAAGCACAGGAGCATCCATCAGGGCAGTATTTTTCTGTTCCATTATGGCTATACCTCCTTGCGAATTCTGGGATCAAGCAGGGAATACAGGCAGTCTGCCACAAGGTTGCCCAGTATTACCAGCGCCGTGGAGAACAGTATTGTTCCCTGCAGCAGCGGTATGTCCCGTCCGTCAATGGCCTGCACAGCAAGGCGGCCAATGCCGTTTATGGAAAAAATCGTTTCGCAGATTACCGCGCCTGAAAGCAGAGAGGAAAGCTGCACCGCCATCATGGTGATAACAGGAAGCACGGCGTTCCTAAGCGCATGCCGCATGATTACCGCAAGCTGCTTGTAACCCTTTGCGCGGGCGGTATCGATATAGTCCTCCTGAAGCACTTCAAGGAGAGTGGAGCGGGTAAGGCGGGATATGCTTCCCGCAGAATTCCAGCCAAGGGCTATTGCGGGCAGCACATATCCTATCCAGCCTGCGGAGCCGGAATTTATTGGGAACCAGCCCAGTTTATATGCCAGCAGATACTGCAGCACCATGGCCACCATGAATACGGGAACGGATACGCCGAGGAGGGATACTCCCATAAAAAGGTGATCCAGTATGCCGTTCTTTTTTACTGCGGCGATTATTCCGCAGATTATGCCCAGTGTCCATGCAAACAGCGCAGCGGCTATTGCAAGGCGGAAGGTATTGGGAAAGGATGTTGCTATAAGCTCGGATACGCTTCTGTTGAGGGAATAGCTGGTGCCAAGGTCGCCGGAAAATACGCCGGTGATATACCTCCAGAACTGAACGTGTATGGGCTGATCCAATCCAAGCTCCGCAGTCATGCGTACGATGGCCTCAGGATTGGCATGCTCGCCCATCATGGTAATTATTGCGTTGCCGGGAATTATGCGCAGCATTATAAAGATAAGCAGCGCTACGCCTATCAATATAAGAGCGGTTTGCCCTATTCGCTTTAAGATACTCATCAACATTGTCATATCCCCTCACATGAGCATAAGGGCATCTGCTTTCAGATACCCTTATGCACATTTTTAATGCATATTGTCAATACTTTGAATTATCAGTTGAGCACTACGTCCTTAGCGTAGAAGTTGCTGTAGCCTGCCCAGTAGGGAACGAAGTCCGCTACCCTCTCACCCAGAGCAAACAGGTGCATGTTGCCAAGGAGGGGTACCCATGCGGCATCTTCAACCACGATCTTCTGCTCCAGAGCCTGATACTCAGCCATGCGGGCTGCGTCATCGGTGATGGAGGAAGCGGCGGCTACGCGGGCCATGATGGCTTCGTCGGCGTAGTTAAGGCTGCGGATCTTGGTCTTTTCCTCGCTGCCGAAGAAGGTGTACATGATGTTTGCAGGATCGTTATAGTCCATGGTCCAGTTGGCTACGAAGGAATCCATTTCGCCGGACTTGCGAAGATCCAGCCAGGAGGATTCGTCATAGGTGGCGATCTCGGCGTTGATGCCGATGGCCTTCAGATACTGCTGAACGATCTGATATACCAGCTGAGTGTTGCTGGAGGAGGAAGAATCCATTGCCAGCTCGAAGGAGATTTCACCCTCGGCATAGCCGGCCTCTGCCAGCAGAGCCTTTGCGCCTTCCACATCGTAGGCGGGACGCTCAAGAGCATCGTTGTGGCCCCATACGCCGGTGGGGATGATACCACTCTCGGGGATGGCATCGCCGGCATATACGGAAGCGATGATGGTGTCAACGTCGATTGCCATCTGGATGGCCTTGCGTACGTTTACATCGGAAAGGAATTCGTGGTTTGCGTTCATGGCCAGATAGGTAAGGCCAACGCGGGAGCCGGCGATGATGCTGTCGGCATAGTTGGTCTTGTAGGTGGATTCTACAACTGCGGAATCCAGATACTCAAGGTCAATGATATCCAGCTCGCCGTTCTGATACATCAGATTCTGGCTGTTTGCATCGGGGATGATGGAAACGATCATCTTCTTAACGCTGGGTTCTTCGCCCCAGTAGTTCTCGTTGTACTCAAGGGTATAGTGATCGTTTACGACCCACTCGGTGATCTTGTAGGGGCCGGTACCGATGGTATCTTCGCAGGCAATGCCAAAGTTTGCAACCTGCTCCATGGTTTCCTTATCAACTACGGACATTGCAGGGCCGGTCAGCTCGGCGATGAAGCCGGCATTGGGGGCTGCAAGGGTGATGGAGAATTCGGTATCGCTGTTTACAACGAAGCCTGCAAGGGTATCTGCTTCGCCGTTCTTGAGGGCTTCGGCGCCGGCAACTTCCAGGGGAACGTCGTCGTTAACGCCGCCGGCAGTCAGCAGACGCTCAAAGGTATACTGAACGTCGGAAGCGGTAAGGGCGCTGCCATTGGAGAACACTACGCCTTCACGAAGGGTGAAGTTGTAGGTCAGGCCATCCTCAGAGGGGGTATAGCCGGTGCAGAGGCTGGGCACGATCTCGGTGCCGCCGTTTTCCTGTACCTCAACCTCAAAGAGGCGGTCAAAGATGTTCATGGGAACCATGTAATTGTCGGTGGTCTGGGCCACGTCCATGGTGGATATGTCGTACAGAGCTGCTACCCTGAGAAGGCCATCTTCCACTTCAACAGCGGGGGCAGGAGCTGCGGCCTGTTCGGATTCAACGGGTGCACTTTCTTCTACTACAACATTGCTCTGGCTGCAGGCAGTAAGGCTGAAAAGCATCAGCGCAGCGAGGATCAATGCAAAAAACTTCTTCATTAAGGCAACCTCCCGGTTTTTCTGATTTTGTTACATTATACACGGCCTGTTTGGCTATGAAAACTATATTTTCTGCTGAAGATGTTGCAAAAAATACTTTAGAGAGGTGATTTCACCAAAAATATTTTGTATTTTGCATTATTTGCCATAAAAAACTTCATTTTCCTGCCGCCCGGCACATTTTCATCCATGCAGCAAAAAGTCGACGAAGCAAAACTCCGTCGGCTTATGTGTGCAATGTATTTTACTGTACGCTGCCCTTGAAAATGACGCTGCGTACGGACAGATCCTTCTTATCAAGGAGTACGATGCTGGCTTCCTTGCCGATCTCAATGCTGCCGGCCCTGTTGTCGATGCCGATTGCCGCAGCGGGATTGAGGGAGGCGGCCCTTACTGCATCCGCAAGGGGAATGCCAAATTCCACGGCCTTGCGCAGGCAGCCCATAAGGCTGGTTACGGAGCCTGCAAGGGTCTCGGGATGGCCTTCTATGGTAGCGCGGTTGCCGTGGACCTCAATGAACTGACCGCCGAAGGGATAAACTCCATCGGGCATACCTGCGGCGCGGAGGGAATCGGATACCAGCACGACCCGGTCTGCACCGAACATGGCGAAAGTAAGACGAACTACGCTGCCATGAATATGCACGCCGTCACAAATCAGCTCTACCCTTGCGCCGCTGTCAAATGCCGCGCCGATGATGGCAGGCTCTCTGTGATGCAGAGAAGGCATGCCATTGTAAAGATGGGTGGCGTGGGATGCGCCTGCGGCATATGCCTGAGAGGCAATATCATAACCTGCAACGGTATGTCCCAGAGATACGGTGATGCCCATATCCACAGCTGCCTTGATGAACTCCATTGAATTGGGCTCTTCAGGAGCCAGAGTTACCATCTTTACGCAGCCCTCTGCAGCATCCTGCAAGCGCCTGAGCATTTCGATATCGGGCTCGTGAAGATAGGAAGCATTCTGTGCGCCCTTCTTTGCCATGCAAAGGAAGGGGCCCTCAAGGTGAACGCCAACCACCTCTGCGCCGCCGGAATTGTTCTTCCGGTGGGCGGCGGTGTTGCGGCAGATGTCGGTAAGCATATCCTCAGGCAAAGTCATGCCTGCGGGGCAGATATAGGTAACGCCCTCGGACAGCTCAAAATCTGCTATCTTCTGAAGGTCTTCAGGCTGTGCTTCGCTGAACTCGGCGCCTGCGCAGCCATGGAAATGCACATCCACCAGACCTGGGATAACATAGCAATCCGCTGCATCTATAACAGCATCATCTCCGCTTTTCCCGGCAATATATGCGCCATCGGTATACACATCCCGGCTTACAAAACCCTCTTTAAGGTCAAATACCTGTCCGTTGATTATCTGCATACAGGAACTCCTGCTTCTATTACCTTGCTGAGAGCAGCCTCATCCGCAACTATCACAACATCGCTGTGGAGCTGGAGAATGGTGGCGGGGCACTCGGGAGTGATGGGGCCGCATACGGTATTGTACAGGGCTTCCGCCTTGCCTGCGCCGTTGGCAACCAGCAGCACGCGGCGGGCAGCCATGATGCAGCCGATACCCATGGTGAGGGCCTGGCGGGGTACTTCGTTTGCGCTCTCAAAGAAGCGGGCGTTGGCGGTGATGGTGCTTTCGGTAAGGTCTACCACGTGGGTGGCCTTGGTGAAGCTGCTGTCCGGCTCGTTAAAGCCGATATGGCCGTTGTTGCCGATGCCCAGAAGCTGCAGATCGGCATAGCCCAGAGATTCCACCAGCTTGTCGTAAGCTGCGCACTCAGCCTCTGCATCCTCTGCAAGGCCGTTGGGCACGTTGGTATTGGCAGGATCGATATCCACATGGTTGAACAGGTTATCCTGCATAAAGTAGCGGTAGCTCTGATCGTGAGTGGGGGCGAGGCCCTTGTACTCGTCCAGATTTACGCTGCGTACTTCCTTGAAGCTTATGTCGCCATTCTCACACATGGAGATAAGCTCTTTATAGGTGCCAACGGGGGTGGAGCCGGTTGCAAGGCCCAGCACGCAATCTGGCTTGCGGATAACTTCGGCAGCGATGATATTGGCGGCGCGGCGGCTCAGGGCCTGATAGTCTTTTTCACAATAGATTCTCATCTTGGCTTTCTCCTGTCTGTTTTATTTTGTTGATTTTGTTATTTGGATTCCGCAAGGCTTGCGGCGGCCATGGACTGGCCTACGCGGCGGAACTTTTCATCGGGCAGAGCAAGGTTGATGGCCTTGTTTACCTCGGGGTATTCGGTCTCAAGTACCTTCCTGCAGTTTTCAAGGAGCAGATCGCCGCCCTTGCCGCTCATTACGCGGCCCAGCAGCAGCACGTGCCTGAAGCCATACAGGTCAAAGTAGTATGCAAGGGTGTGGCCCAGATATACGCCGATGGAGCTGTATACCTTTGCGGCGCGGGGATCATCCTCTGCCATGAGGCCCTGAACCACCTTGAGCTTTTCTGCGGGGGAAAGGCTATCTTCCAGTTCAATGCCTGCGCGGGGGGCAAGCTTGATCACGCTGTCCTGAGAGAAATACTTTACGCCGCAGCCGATATCGCCGGACCATTCGTCCCGCATTGCATCGGGAGCGGCATCCACAGGAACGAAAGCAAGCTCATTGAGCCAGGCGGTGATGCGGCCTTCGCCGTCAACATAGCCTACGGCCTCGCTGGTGCCCATGGCGATGCCCAGAACGTTGTTATCGTTAAGGCTCATGGTGCCTGCAAGGGCGGAAACGTCGCCGTCGTTATATACTGCATAGGGCACATCGCCGAAGGTATCGGTGATTGCGCGGATATAGATATCCTTTACCTTTGCGTCAAAGTCTTCCTTACCTACCTTGAGGAACAGGGAAGCGCTCATGGTACGGTCGTTAATGTATACGCCTGCGGAGGATACGCCAACTGCATCCACCCGGGGCATATGCTCTGCGGCGGACTTGAGGGCGGCAACTATGCCGTCATAGTGATAATCGGGATCGGAATTGATTTTGGGGAACCATACAACTTCCTCGGAGTATACGGTTTCGCCATCGATAACAGCGGAAACCTTGCGGTCGGATCCGCCGGCATCAAAGCCTATGCGGCAGCCGTCCAGATGACCGCCGACCCGCTTGGGGGAATCCTTTGCCTCGGGCACCTTATCTACCAGCACCACTTCAAAGGGACGCTCGAATATATTTGCCATGTAGTCCCAGTCAAACTCCTGCTGACCGTTGGCATTGTAAGCCTTGCTGAGGAAATCAAATACACGTTCATCACCGGCAACGTATACCTTGAAGCCGCCCTTCATCCACAGTATGGTCTTTACAAGGCGCTCGATATAGTAGCAGTCTGCCTCCAGCATTTCGTCTGTGCCATGGATAAAGGTATGATGGGTGGACATCTGTCCGTCCGCACGCTCAACTGCTACGGAGAAGGGCTTTTTGGCATCCTTGAGAAATGCCTGATTGTACTTGAGCAGGGGGATAAAGCCGGGGTCCAGCTCGGGAGTATTGAGGATATTGACAGATACACCGTAACGTTCCATTTTTATGATTCCTCCGCAATAAATATTATTCCGTAATATGCCAACCTTTGACAGCTATATTATACCACTAACAGCAGCATATGTTTATAAACATATTTACATTTTCTGCCGATTTTTTTGCACGAAAAAGCCCCCGGTACAGGGGGCTTTATACCATGTAAGGTTTTTGTTATTTTTCCTTGCGGAACATTGCGCCTGCGGCGGCAGCCACAGCCATTACGGCATAAGCGATAACAGATGCATCGCCGGTCTTGGGTATCTCCGTCTCAGTGCAGGTAGCATTGGCATCGGGCTTGAAGTTTACGGTAACAGAGGTGCTGTTCCAGCGTACGGTTATCCACTTTGAATCCGGCTTAACGCAGTTTACGGTAAAGCGCTTGCCGTCGCCCCTGAAGGAAACGGGCTTGCCGTCGATCTCAACGGAGGTAGGCACAGCGGACTTGGAAGTGGAGAAGCTGTTGCCGCCCTCATACCTGACCCTTACACCGGAGCCGGAAGAGGGCTTGGAAGTGGGGGTATCGGTATTTACGGGATTCTGAACAAGCTCACCGTTCTCAATGCCGTCTGCATCTTTGCCGTCGATCTTGTTGCCGTTTACAGTTAAGCTATCGGGCTTGCCCTTTTCTGTGCTGCCGTCCGCCTTATTGGTGTAGGAATGCAGCAAAGCAGAGGAGCTGCTGTCCAGCTTGTTGTTTGTAAAGGAAATGCTTTCTTTGGCGCTTACAGAAACATTCGCATTATTGAAAGTATTGCCGGAAATATCCACTGATTTCACATCCTGAGCGTTTTCATTATCCGAAATTCCGTTCTTCCAGTTTGTAAACGTGGAACCTGTTATGGACACTTCCAGATTGCCTGCATCATCTCCTGCGCCTTCACCGAAGATTATGGCTCTGGTATTGGTTATTGCAGGATTACCGATAAAGGTGCAGTTATCAACCGTAAGATTCCCCTTTGCGGAAATTGCGCGGAATCTGTTTCCCCATGCTTCAGGAGCGCCGCTCATATCCATAGTGAGGTTCTTAACGGCGGCATCAGCTTCAAAGCGGAAAAATGCGAAATGGTTTCCCGCATCGTTAACGCTGCCTGTAATAGTGATGGTATGTCCATTGCCGTCAACAGTAACAGGAACGGTTATCTTTCCGCCGGTGAATCTGGCATCCCACGGTTCGGTAATATCAATATCCTTCAAAAGAGTCAGGGTACTGCCGCTGACAAGCGCCTTAAGGGCTTCCTGCAGGTCGGTATAGTGCGTAGCGCCGATGGCCGCCACATGGGTATCATCGGTACAATCCGCAGAGCAGGGTATTCCCGCCGCCATGGCAATGCCGGATACGGACATCATCAGCGCAAAGGTCAATATCAGGGACAAAAGTTTCTTCACGTTGTTTCCTCCATGTCAATAATCATGTATTGCGAAAAACCACACGCGTATTGAATTCAATGATTTTTCCAGATGATTTTATGATTTTTTGCCGCGCCGAGTCAATGTAACTTCCTTCCTGTATTGTGTCTGAAATTTAGCCGGACTTTTACAAAAAAATACGGCGCCCTTGAGGGGCACCGCATCTATGGCAGGAGTTATATATCAATGTGGCTCAATGATATCGTAGATTAATAGTTTTCCTTGCGTACTTCGAAGTAGCTCTGGGGATGTGCGCATACGGGGCACATTGCGGGAGCAGCCTTGCCTACTACCAGGTGACCGCAGTTGCGGCATTCCCACATGGTTTCGCCGGCCTTTTCAAATACGGCCTTCATCTCTACATTGTTCAGCAGAGCAAGGTAGCGCTCTTCGTGGGTCTTTTCGATGGCGGCTACTGCGCGGACCTTGTAAGCCAGCTCCTTGAAGCCTTCTGCCTCAGCTTCTTCGGCAAAGGTGGCATACATATCGGTCCACTCGTAGTTTTCGCCTTCTGCGGCAGCCTTCAGGTTGGCAGCGGTATCGCCGATGCCGCCCAGATACTTGAACCAGAGCTTTGCATGCTCTTTCTCGTTGTCGGCAGTC
>JAZUMK010000028.1:0-11601 GCA_045603585.1 Clostridia bacterium | reverse complement strand
GAATGTATGTGAAGATGAGAATCTTTTTTGTCCGCTTATCCAGCATCTGACAATGGCCTCCTGCTTCTCTATATTAAGTTCACTATAACATAATAGCAAATGCAATGCAATGCGGGGGAAAGACTATGCCTGCTTGATGGGAGGGGCAATGGGAAGTAAAATAGAGATACCACAAAAGGAAAGGGTACGGCCATGAGACATATTATTATAGACGCGGATACCGGCATTGACGATTCCATTGCCATACTGTATGCGCTTACTTCGGAAAACCTTCGGGTGGAGGGCATTACCACCTGCTTCGGCAATTCCGGCGCAAAGCAGTCTGCCGAAAACAGCATACGGCTTATCCGGCTTTCGGCCTGCGGATACGATGTGCCGGTGGCGGTGGGGGCAGAGTGCAGCATTGACGGGGAGTATCAGGCCTCGCCAAAGCACATCCACGGCGAAAACGGCATAGGCAATGTGGAGCTGCCGCAAAGCTGTCAGCGGCCCCTTGATATGGCGGCGGAGGATTTTATAATTCAAAAGGCGGAGGAGCTGGATGGAGAACTGATACTTGTCACCACAGGACGGCTTACCAACCTTGCAAAGGCGCTGATGAAGGACCCCAAGCTGCCCCGAAAAATCAAAAAGGTGGTGGCCATGGGGGGCTGCCTTGATACCCACGGCAACGTGACCCCATATGCGGAGGCCAATATCTACGGCGACCCAAGGGCGGCGGATATGGTGCTGAGGGCAGGGTTCAATATGATACTGGTGGGGCTGGACGTTACCACCGGAACATTTATCACCGCAAAGGATTTAAGTGACCTTGACGCATACTGCGCCGATAAAAACCGCCCCATGGCGGAGTATATCAAAAAGGCGCTGACCCATTACTTTGAATTTCACAGGGTAAGCGAGGGCATGGCGGATTGCTGCTTTGTCCATGACCCGCTGGCTGTGCTTATTGCAGAGGATGCCTCCCTTGGAGAATACAAAATGCTGAGCCTTGGGGCGGAATATGGATCCGCAGCTTTCCGGGGAATGCTGCTGAGGGACGGACGGTATCAGAGCACCATGGCTCACGGCGAAACGGCGGTATGCGTCAGGGTGGATTCCGTACGGGCAATAAGGCGGCTGTTTGGCGCATTTATGAGAAAATAAATATTGCGGGGAGCCTTAAAGGGCTCCCTTTGCGCTTGTCAAAGGCGCGGTTGTATGGGTATACTTTAACCATGGAAAACCTTGTTCTGACTGCAAAAAACACCATACTGGAATACGGCCTTATTCCATGGGGCTGCGGCGTGCTGGCAGGAGTCAGCGGCGGCGCGGATTCCGTGGCGCTGCTTTGCGCCCTGAGGGAGCTTTCGAAGGAGCTGGGCTTTGAGCTTTACGCCGCCCATCTCAATCACGGCATCCGGGGGGAGGAAGCGGCAAAGGATGCAGAATATGTAAAAACGCTTTGCCATAAGCTGGATGTGCCCCTGTATGAGGAAAGGCTGGATATTCCCGCAATTGCCGCAGGGGAGGGCAAAACCCTTGAGCAGGCGGCGCGTGAGCAGAGATACGCCTTCTTTGACCGGGCGCTGAAGCAGTTTAGCGCTGAGCGCATCGCGGTGGCTCACCATATGGAGGATCAGGCGGAAAGCATAATGCTGCATCTTATACGGGGCAGCGGCCTGAAGGGGCTGACCGGCATGAAGCATATGCGGGGCAATATTATCCGCCCCTTTTTAAACCTGCATCGGCGGGATATTGAAGAATACCTTGCAAAGATGGGCATCGCCTACCGCACCGACAGCACAAACCTTGACCGGGACGCAAGCCGCAACCGTCTGCGGCTGGACGTTATGCCCTATATAGCGGAGCATATCAATCCCGCTGTGACGGATGCCCTCTGCTCCATGGCAGAACTTCTCAGCGAGGACGAAAGCTATCTTGCAAAGGAGGCGGAGGCCGCGCTGGACAGGGCAAAAACAGAAAAGGGCTACGACAGGGCAATGCTGGCGGAGCTGCCTCTGCCCATAAAGAGCCGCGCCGTACGCATGGCGGTGGAGCGGGCGGGAGTGTATTCCGACATTGACCGCATACACGTGGAAAAGATAATGGAGCTGCTCAGCGCCCGCACAGGAGCCTCCCTCGATCTGCCCCATATTGCCGCATGGGTGAGCTATGGGGATATATGCTTTGGCCGCAGGGCGGAAAAGCAGGCATGGGAAACCCCCTTTGTTTTTCCCGGAGAAACCGCCTTTGAAGGGGGATTGTTCTTTGCAGATGCTGTGGAAGATGGTATAATAAAGAGTAATATTATCGGATTTATGGATGTGGACAGCCTGCCCCGGGGGCTGGTTGTGCGGCCCAGAAGGGAAGGGGATGTGTTCCGCCCCTACGGCGCGCCGGGCAGCAAAAAGCTCAAGGCGGTGTTCATAGATAAAAAAATCCCCCGCCAGCAGCGGGAAAAGCCCGGAATATTCGCCGGGAACGAGCTGCTGTTTATGGAAGGGCTGGGCATATCCGATAAGGTAAAGGTAACGGCTGATACCCGAAGGGTGCTTCGGGTGAAATATACGCAAAACTAAAAATTCGCTGGGGGATACAATCATGATAGGCTTTGACAAGGACAACATGAACAACGACATAGACCACGTGCTGGTCAGCGAAGAACAGATAAGGCAGAGGGTGGCCGAAATGGGCGCAGAGCTGTCTGAGGAATACAAGGACAAGAACCCCATACTGGTATGCATCCTCAGGGGCGCGGTGCATTTCTTCTCCGACCTGAGCCGCCATATCACCTGCCGCGCTCAGCTGGACTTTATGTCCATCTCCAGCTACGGCGATGAGCTGAAGACCTCCGGTATAGTCCGCATTGCAAAGGACATGGATGCCAGCATCACCGGCCGCCATGTTATCATAATCGAGGACATTATGGACAGCGGCCATACCCTCAAGCATCTCAAAAAGGTACTGCTGAGCCGCGAGCCCGCCTCTTTGAAGATATGCTGCCTGCTGGATAAGCCCTCCCGCAGGGAATGCGATATCACTCCGGATTACACCGGCTTTGTCATCCCCAACGAATTCGTACTGGGCTACGGTCTGGATTGCGAAAACTACTACCGCAATCTGCCCTATGTCGGCGTGCTGAAGCCTGAGCTTTATAAATAAGCATATACAAACAAAAAGCTTCATAAATTGTTAATACTTTAAATCCGGGGTGCTGTTGACAGGACCCCGGATTTGGGCGAAAATAATAAGATAAGCTGTTTTTTCAGCAGGAAAATAACATCCGCAGACATGCGGGGGAGAAAAACCATGGAAAAAACTATTCAGCAGCAGCTGGAGGAAGCCCTTGCCAGGTTTTATCGGGCAGAGGGGGCGCTGGATGCCGCACTGGAATCCGGCAACAAGAAAATAATACGCAAAGCAGAGCAGGCTCTGGAAGAGGCGGAGGAAGCTGTGGAGGCCCTGAAGGAGGCCGCAGAGCTGGAAGCCCGCCGAGAGGCTGCTGCGAAGCCTGCCCATAAGGAGCAGGAGGCGGAAGCCATGTCTGACGCTCAGCGCAGGCTGCAGGAGGCTCTTGCCGTATTGTACATGGCGGAGGCAGACCTTGAGGCCGCCGAGGAAAGCGGCAGGCGCAGAAAGATCAGAGCCGCAGAAAAGGCGCTGGAAGAAGCGGAAAGAGAAGTGGAGGCCATCGAGGAAGAGATAGCCCTTGAAAAGGGCAGCATCCCCGAGGATGACTTTGACGAGGACGATTCCCTTGAGGAAGCGGACGAAGTATTGGATGAGCAGCCCGTGGAGATCTCTCCGGAGGATGCGGAGAATATTCTGGACGACGTTCTTGAGGAAGAGGACGAAAGCCTCTTTGTGACCGCAGCGGCAGCCGCAGCGGAGCTTTCCAATGAAGCAGAGCAGGCTGAAAAGCAGCTGCAGGCCGTGGAAGCGGAAGAAGTGGCAGAAGCCATAGAAAAGGCAGAGGAAGAGGTAAAGCAGGCGGAAGAAGCCTTTGAAGAGCTTGCACAAACCGCCCATGAGCAGGGCGATCTTGCCTCAGAAGCCGCGGCTGTTGCAGCCCTTTCCTTCACCGAGGATGCAGAGGATGCGTTGGATGAAGCGGAGGAGCAGCTGGAGGATGCCATAGAAGCAGAGGAAAACAGCAAACCCAAAAAGAAAAAGACCGGCCTTGTAATAGGCCTTATACTTGGCGTGCTGGCGCTGCTTGCAGGCGGCGGATATTATTACGTTTCCAATTACGGCATGCCTGACATACCTGCCCTTCAGGGACAGGCAGCAGAGGAGCAGCCCGCAGTTCAGGCAACAATGCCCGACGTTACTCTGGAAACCGCCGACGTTGCGGAAAAGATGCTGAGCGACCTTGGCGTGGAAGCGGACGTGCTGTTTGTTTCCTCCGAAAAGGTGCCCGCAGGCGTAGTGACATTGCAGAGCGTATCTGCAGGACAGCCCATCTTGGATAAGGTGGTGCTTTATGTAAGCATGGGCCCCGCCCCCACACCCACGCCGGATCGCGGCCCCCTGCCCACTCCCACCCCCAAGCCTACCCCCAAGCCGGTAAGGACCGCGCCGCCCGTGATCGAGCTGCCCGTGGAAACTCCTTGCCCCACCGGCTGAGGAAAGTAGCATTGATCGCCGGATACGGCGATGAGAATAAAAACAACCGGGCGGTATGCCCATAAAGCAATAAAGATGGTACTTATTAAAACAAGAATTGCCTGCTTCATCATGGCGGCCGCAATGCTGCTGAGTATGCTGTCAGGCTGCGCCGCACCCTCCGAACCGGAAAAGGAAATGCCGGCTGAGCCCGCCGTTACCCCGACCCCTGAGCCCACCCCAACCCCTGAGCCGGCCGTTGTGTATCCCGGGGTTGAGCTGGTTTATCCTGAGGAACAGAAAGCCTTTGCCGTGGATGATTCCATCTATATGAGGGTGAATCCGGATAAGTCCTCCGAGGATGAAAACATAGTGCACAAGGTGCGCGGCGCATGGGCGGCGGAATTCGCCCTGCTGGGAGAGACCGATGACTGGTACTATGCCGGGTATACCGATGAAGAGGGCGCCCAATACATGGGCTTTGTCCGCAAGCAGGATTTTTACATAGGCGAAGTGGCCCCTACCCCCACTCCCAAGCCCACGCCGAAGCCCACACCCAAGCCTACCCCCAAGCCCACACCCGAATCCTGCGGCTGAGGAAGCTGATGCAGATCGCCGGATACGGCGATGAGATAAGAACACTCCCGCCAAGGGGGATGACCCACATACACAAAGTATAGCTTACAAAGGAGATAAATCTTTATGAAGAAGCTGTCCCTTGTTCTTGCGGCGCTGATGCTGCTGAGCCTTATCAGCGGCTGTTCCATGCTGCCCCAGAGCGCACCTGTGGAGGAAGAAACCGCACCGGAAGAAATTCCCGCATACGGCTACTATACCGCCGAAGAGCTCAAGACCAAGCTGGAAGCCGGCGACAGCATGGTGATCGTCGACATACAGCCTGAGGAATACTACGAGCAGGCACACCTGCCCGGCTCTGTTCCCACCTATGCATACCCCGCCGATACCGATGAGCTGCGCTCCATGCTGGATGCCGCTCTGGAAAGCATCAACGCTTCCACAGATCCCGTTGTCATAGTTGGCATGGGCGGCAAGACCGGCGCGGAAAACGCCGCAGAGTATTACGCCCTCAAGGGCGTGCCTGCAGAGCGGCTGTTCATACTGGAGGGCGGCTCCGTAAGCTGGCCCTATGACGAGCTGCTCTGGTACGATATCGATTATCAGTACATGACTCCCGACCAGCTGAAGGAAAGAATGGATGAGGGCGAGGGCGTTATGCTGATAGACGTTCGCCCCGAGGAAAGCTTCAAGGCCGGCCATATCAAGGGCGCAGTTTCCACCAACTCCTACCCCAACAACACCAAGGAACAGTGGGCAATGCTCAGCGAGATCAAGGCTGAGGTTGAAAGCACTCTGGATCCCGTTGTCATCATCGGCATGAACGGCAAGGAAGGCGCTGAAAACGCCATAAGCTACTTTGCCTCCGAGGGCGTTGACGAGCGCAAGTTCCACATACTTGAGGGCGGCGGCAACAACTGGCCCCACGCCGATATGCTGGAGATAGTTCCCACCTATCAGTACATTGAGCCTGCCGACCTGAAGGCCAAGCTGGATGCCGGCGAAGAGATGATACTGCTGTCTGTTCAGACCAAGGAAAACTATCGGGAGACCGGCCACCTGCCCAACTCCATCCCCACCTATGCATTCCCCGCAAACACTGCAGACCTGCTTGAAAATCTGGATGACGAAGCGGATGCACTGAAGGAAAACACCCTGCCCATTTACGTAATGTGCCACGGCGGCAAGGACGGCGCATTCAACTCCATCACCCATTACGTAAACAAGCACCAGATCGACCAGACCCGCTTCTTTATCATCAAGGGCGGCATCACCGCATGGCCCTTCAAGGATATGCTGGTACTGGGAAGAGATTAATTCAATAATAAGAGAGTTTGCCTGCCCCGATGCGTATGCATCGGGGCAGCTTTGTTGACTGAGAGGGCTTTACCTCTTACCTATTACCTGTTCCCTCAAACAAAAGGGCCGCCGATTGGCAGCCCTTTTGTTTGAAGTTACACTCTGCTCTTATAGCTGCCGCAAAGGCTTTCCTCTGCGGGGTTGCCGGTATGGCAGCCTTTGCCGGGCTGAACCATGATGCGGTCCAGCTCGCAGTTGGTGCCTTCGTGATTGTAGGCGCAGCTGCGTACTTCGCAGCCGATGGTCTGACAGCCAGCTTTGGTGTTGCTCATAATATGCATATACCTCCTGTTTTGATGGGAATAGTATTTGAGCAAAGGGGGCGGCTTATGCATATATAAAGGGCCGCTCGTGCTGAACGGCCCTTGCTGATATCATATTAAGCTTTCTTCAATAACCCTTTTTTAAGTTTGTCTTTTCTTTCTCTTTTGCTTCTTTTCTCCTTTCTTTTCTTCATAGAAAAGAAAGAGAAAAGAAGGGAAACCCCCCTTTCTTACCTTGCCAGCAGCTCGTCGATGGCGGCGGCCCAGGTTTCGTAAACATTGCTGCCCACAACGGGAGCGCAGAGCAGCTTGCCTTCGCTGTCCACAAAGAGGGTGGTGGGTACGGCGTAAATGCTGCGGGTGACCGACTCGATAACCTCATCGGAGGATATCAGGTGGAGATAATTTGCGCCGGTCGCTTCAACGATCTCAACGGCATCCTGAGCGGTGGAGCTGTCCAGTGCAAATACGTCCTGCAGCAGGCCGATTATCTGGAAATCCGCCTCGGCATAGTCCGCATGGATGCGGGCCAGGTCAGGCATTTCCTTTACGCAGGGGGGACAGAAGGAACCCCAAACGTTTACCATGGTCACCTTTGCCTGAGAGAAGATGTCCGCGCTGTTCACGGTTTCGCCCTCAAGGGTCTGGGTGGTGAAAGCGTATTCCTTGCCTGCGCCGGAATAATCCAGCTTAAGTGTAGGGAAGCTGGGCTTTTCGGGCTCAGCCGCAGTTTCTTCGGCAGGCTGTTCAACAACGGCTTCTTCGGCGGGCTGTTCAGCGATAACCTCTTCCTCTGCGGGGGCCTGTGCAGCGCAGCCGGTGAGGGCGAGGACAAGTACCATTATTATAGCAAGTATGCGGATCTTCATATTAAATTCCTCCGTAAATTTGGATTATGCTGTTATTATAGGCCAAACTGCGGGCGGCTTCCGTGATAAAATCACTTTTCGCCGACCCTCCTGGATGTTTGAGGAATATCATAATATAATCCGAAGGATTTTGCACTATGGTTTCATCATATTTAACAGGGAGGACACAAAATGGGGGAAGAGGGAAGAGTGAAGAGGTATCGGCATCCTGCTGTTTCTTCCGTCCGCGGATGGACACCGTTCGGCTTTTCCGTAAGAGCCCGCACAAAATCCAAAGCGAAGCGACGATTTTGAGCGGAGAGGAGGAGCGATGGAGTGAGCGAGAGGGCATGTCCCTTGTGGATATGGCCGCGAGCAAGCGGAATCCGCGACGACGAGGGTGGTGGGTGGGTATAGATAAATAATGCATGCCAATACTTTCTCCAACCGCAGGAGAACGGATTGCCACGGCAAGCCTTTCGGCTGTCTCGCAATGACAGCATCGGGGGATGGATGTACTACCGCTGCCGAGCAAGAATCGCAGCTATGGCGGGCGACCACTGATCGTCCCCTGCACTATTCATTATTACCTGTTGCTTCCCCTGCGGCACGCTGACAAAACGCAACATATTGTGACTTTTATGGCCGCCGCATTGACAGGCGGCATTTGCGCGCCTATAATTGCATATTGTTAGAATGCTAACTTTTTTATGGAAAAGGGGAAAAGCTATGGAAAAATGCAGCCGCAGCGCCTTCTGCAGGATAAAGGCGGTATCCAACGCCATACGCCGCAAGCTGGAGGGCATAAACATAGAGGATAAATTCGGCCTGACAGGGGGCGAATGCTCCATAATGGGATATTTGTTTGAAAACATGGAAAGGCCGCTGTATCAGAAGGATATAGAGGAAGAATTTCACATAAGGCGCAGCAGCGCAACCCGGGCCCTGCAGGCCATGGAAAAAAAGGGCATAATAGTAAGGCGGAGCGAAGCCCACGACGGCAGGCTGAAGCGGCTGGAGCTTACGGAGCGGGCCATGGAGATAGGCCGGGATGTGGGAGATATGATAACAGAGGCGGAGCAGAGGATGCTGTCGGGAATTGACGGCAGGGAGCTTACTTTGTTCCTTGATATATGCGACAGAATATGCCGCAACGTGGACGGCGGAGAATGTGAGGAAAAGGCATGATAAAGACCCTTGCAAAAAGCGTAAGAGAATACAAAAGGGACAGCATACTGACCCCGCTGTTTATGATGGGGGAGGTGGTGATGGAGGTGATCATCACATACCTGCTGGCAGACCTTATCGACCTTGGCGTAACGGCGGGCAACCTCAGCTATACCGTTAAGCAGGGACTGCTGCTGGTGGGCTGTGCGCTGGTGTCGCTGCTGTTCGGCGCGCTGTCCGGCCGCTTTGCGGCGGTGGCCTCCACAGGCTTTGCCAGAAACCTCAGGGAGGATATGTATTACAACGTTCAGAGGTTTTCCTTTGCCAATATAGATAAGTTTTCCACGGCGGGCCTTGTAACAAGGCTTACCACCGACGTGGTGAACGTTCAGCATGCATATATGATGCTGATCCGCATTGCGGTGCGCTCACCGTTGATGCTGATATTCTCATTGATAATGTCCTTCCGCATCAATCCCCGCATCGCCATGGTGTTCGTATATGCAATACCCGTACTGGCCATCGGCATATACATCATAATGTCCAATGCCCATCCCATATTCGAGAGGGTATTCCATACCTATGACAGGCTGAACAGCGTGGTTCAGGAAAACCTCAGGGGCATAAGGGTGGTAAAGGCCTTTGTAAGGGAGGATCACGAAAAGAAGAAATTCACCGATGTTTCCGGCTCCATATTCAATGACTTTTCAAGGGCGCAGAAGATAGTTGCCTTCAATATGCCGCTGATGCAGGCCTGCATGTATGGCTGCACCCTTATCGCATCCTGGCTGGGTGCAAACATGATAGTATCCCGGACCATGACCACAGGCCAGCTGATGAGCATACTTACCTATGCGGCAGGCATACTTTCCAGCCTGATGATGCTGAGCATGGTATTCATGATGATGGTCATATCCCGCGCCTCTGCGGAGCGTATAGTTGAGGTGCTGAATGAGCAGCCTACAATTACCAATCCCGCTGATCCCCTGTATGAGGTGGCGGACGGCAGCATAGAGTTTAAGGATGTATCCTTCCGCTACGGCAAGGGCCGCAACTGCCTTACGGATATAGACCTGTCCATAAAGTCCGGCGAAACAATCGGCATAATCGGCGGCACAGGCAGCGGCAAAACCTCCCTTGTGCAGCTTATTCCCCGCCTGTACGATGCAGGCGAGGGTCAGGTGCTGGTGGGCGGCAGGGACGTAAGGGAATACGACCTTGAGACCCTCAGAAACGCCGTATCCATGGTATTGCAGAAAAACGAGCTGTTCTCAGGCACCGTTGCGGAGAACCTACGCTGGGGCAACGAGGATGCCACCCTTGAGGAAATGCAGAGGGTGTGCCGCGTGGCTCAGGCGGACGGCTTTGTATCCGCTATGACAGAGGGCTACGACTCCGAGGTGGAGCAGGGCGGCGCAAATTTCTCCGGCGGACAGAAGCAGAGGCTGTGCATAGCCCGCGCCCTGCTTAAAAAGCCCAGGATACTTATACTGGATGACTCCACCAGCGCAGTGGATACCGCCACGGATGCCTCCATAAGGGCGGCGCTCCGCAGCGAGATGGCAGAGGTTACAAAGCTTATCATCGCCCAGCGCATAAGCTCCGTACAGGATGCGGACAGGATAATAGTAATGGACAACGGCCGCATTGCGGACTTCGGCACACATGATGAACTGATGGAGCGCTGCCCCATCTACATTGAAGTATATCAGTCTCAGCAGAAGGGAGGGGATTTTGATGAGTAAGCAGCAGGCGCCCAAGGGCCCCCAGGGCAGACGTCCCCTTAATCCCCAGGACCTTAAAAACATAGGCAAAAACAGCAAGCAGACCATCGGGCGGCTGCTGGCCCTGCTGAAGCCCTATCGGGGCAGGATGGGCCTTGTTTTCCTGTGCATACTGGTAAGCGCGGGAGCGGGCATCGCAGGCAGCATGTTTATAAGGGTATTGATAGACCAGTATATCACCCCCCTTATAGGCGTAAAAGCTCCGGATTTTTCCGGCCTGCTCACAGCCCTCTTCACCATGGGCTGCATATACCTTGCAGGCATGCTGTCCACCTTCATCTATAATCGCCTTATGGTCACCGTGGCTCAGGGCACAATGAAAAAGGTAAGGGATGAGCTCTTTACCCATATGCAGACCCTGCCCATAGGCTACTTTGACAGCAATACCCATGGCGACCTTATGAGCCGCTATACCAACGATACGGATACATTGCAGCAGATGCTTTCCCAGAGCATACCCCAGCTGATGAATTCCGGCGTTACCATAATCGGCGTACTGATCGCCATGATAACCACCAGCCCCGCCCTGACGGTGCTTATCCTGCTGACCCTCTGGCCCATGCTGAAGGTATCCGGCTTTGTTGCAGGCAACAGCTCAAAGTATTTCAGCCTGCAGCAGGCTGCCATAGGCGATGCCAACGGCTATATCGAGGAAATGATAAACGGCCAGAAGGTGGTAAACGTATTCTGCTACGAGGATAAGGCCAAGGAGCGGTTTGACGCAAAGAACGAGGCTGTGCGGAAGAATTCTTCGGATGCCCACGTTTTTTCAAACATACTTATGCCCATACTTGCCAATATGGCACATGTGCAGTACGTTCTGCTGGCCATCGTTGGCGGCGTTATGGCCATCAAGGGCGTGGGCGGCATGACCCTTGGCGTGCTGGCTTCCTTCCTGCAGCTTTCCAAGAGCTTCAATATGCCCATAAATCAGGTATCCCAGCAGCTCAATTCCATCGTTATGGCATTGGCCGGCGCAGAGCGCATATTTGAGCTGATGGATCAGCCTGCGGAAAT
>JAZUMK010000027.1:0-146707 GCA_045603585.1 Clostridia bacterium | reverse complement strand
AAAAAAAAGGGGGGGGGCGGGCTAGACTCCCTCTCCCTTTTGTTTATCAGGCGAAATTAGTTGCAGCCACAGCCGCAGCCGTTGTTATTGCCGCAGCCAAAACGGTCGTCGCAGCCGCAGCCGTTATTGCCCCAGCCGCCGCCGATGATGAGCAGCAGGATGATGATCCACCACATATTGTCGCAGCTGTTATCGCAGCCGCAGCCGTTGTTGCCCCAGCCGCCGATGACCAGAAGCAGGATGATGATCCACCACCAGTTATTTCCATTCCAGTTGTTCCACATAATTTTTTAATGCCTCCTTAATTAATAAGCGCTATACGCTTTTCTACGATATAGTACGCAGATACGACAATTTATGTGCATGACGAAATGGAGCGAGTATTACCCTTGAAGAAACCGCTGAGCCGTGGTATTATTAGCTGTACGAATGAATTATTCGGCGCAATAAAAAGGAGAATGTTTAATATGGCAGAATTCAGCATGGATAAGATCGTTGCCCTTTGCAACAACAGAGGCTTTATTTTCCCCGGCTCCGAAATTTACGGCGGCCTGGCAAATACCTGGGACTATGGCCCTCTGGGTGTAGAGTTCAAGAACAACGTTAAAAAGGCCTGGTGGCGCAAGTTCGTTCAGGAAAGCCCCTACAATGTGGGTATGGACTGCGCTATCCTCATGAACCCCGAAACCTGGGTAGCTTCCGGTCACGTTGTCAACTTCAACGATCCTCTCATGGACTGCAAGGCCTGCAAGGCACGTTTCCGCGCCGATAAGATGATAGAGGACTATGCCAAGGAAAAGGGTCTTGACGTGCATCCCGATGGCTGGAGCCACGAGCAGATGGCGGATTACATTGCCGAGCAGGGCATTACCTGCCCCGAGTGCGGCAAGACTGACTTTACCGGCATCCGCAAGTTCAACATGATGTTCAAAACCTTCCAGGGCGTAAACGAGAGCACCGCAAACGAAATCTATCTCCGTCCCGAAACCGCTCAGGGTATCTTTGTAAACTTCAAGAACGTTCAGCGTACCACCCGCAAGAAGCTGCCCTTCGGTATTGCCCAGCTCGGTAAGTCCTTCCGCAACGAGATCACTCCCGGCAACTTTACCTTCCGCACCCGTGAGTTTGAGCAGATGGAGCTGGAGTTCTTCTGCGCTCCCGGCACCGAGCTTGAATGGTATGCATATTGGAAGGATTTCTGCCATAAGTTCCTGCTGTCCCTCGGCATGAAGGATGAGCATCTGCGCCTGCGTGAACATTCCAAGGAGGAGCTGTCCCATTATTCCAATGGCACCACTGACTTTGAATATCTCTTCCCCTTCGGCTGGGGCGAGCTGTGGGGCGTAGCTAGCCGTACCAACTTCGACCTTAAGGCTCATCACGAGCACTCCGGCAAGTCCATGGAATACATGGATCCCTTCACCAACGAAAAGTTCATCCCCTTCTGCATCGAGCCTTCCCTTGGTGCAGACCGCGTAGCCCTTGCATTCCTGTGCGATGCATACGACGAGGAGACTCTCGAAAACGGCGACGTTCGCAACGTTCTCCGCCTGCATCCCGCTCTTGCTCCCTTCAAGGCTGCCGTACTGCCCCTGCAGAAGAACAAGCTGGGCGACAAGGCACGCGAAGTATACGAGATGCTGGCCAAGCGCTTCATGGTGGATTACGACGAGACCGGCGCCATCGGCAAGCGCTATCGCCGCGAGGATGAGATCGGCACCCCTCTGTGCAACACCGTTGACTTTGACACTCTGGAAGACGAGACCGTCACCGTCCGCGATCGCGATACCATGGAGCAGATCCGCCTGCCCATCGCAGAGCTGGTAAACTACATTCAGGATAAGACCGATTTCTAAAAACACTGCATTTTTCAGGCTCCCGCCTTATGGCGGGAGCTTTAATATTTTGTATTTAAGGATTTATCTATGCCAAACGTATTATAAGTGAAAGGCCTTTTAGGAAATATCCGGAAGGGAGGTAAAGCAATGGAGCGCAGAACTGCAGAGGAGATAGTGGCCATATACAGCCGCAATGCGGACAGGGTATACAGGGTATGCATGATGTTTTTCAAGGGGAAGCGGTATGATGCCGAAGATGCAGTACAAACAACTTTTTTAAAGCTGATGAACAGCGGAATATCCTTCAGGAGTCCGGAGCATGAGAAAGCGTGGCTTATTGTTACCGCATCAAATGTGTGCAGGGATATGCTGCGCGCGACATGGAGGAAAAGGGAAGAGCTGGATGCTTCCCGGCTTGCGGCCGCACCGTTGCCCTATCAGGATGATGATATACTTTCAAGCGTAATGGCCCTTCCGGATAACTGCAAAACCGCAGTTTATATGTATTACTACGAGGGCTTCTCCTGCGGGGAGATAGCCCGGGCAATGGGCAAGACTACCACTTCTGTATGGGGCTATCTGCATAAAGGACGGGCAATGCTCAGGGATGCGCTTAAGGAGGAATAGCATGATAAACGCAAGGATAAAAGAATCGTTTGATAAGCTGAATCCATCCGAGGAAACCAAAGAGGCTATGCTCCGCCATATACTCATACAGGAGCAGGCAGCCCGGGAAAGGGAGGAAAGCATGAAAGAGATAAATAAAAGGCAGAGAAAGAATGTGTTTGGCATGAGAAAACTGATGCCTGTGATGGCGGCGGTAATAGTTATAGGGGCGCTGCTGTGCATACCCAGCGTAAGCGAGGCGGTAACAAGCTGGGTGGGCAGGATGTTCAGGATAGAGCGGTATATAGGCACTCTGCCTGAGGAAAGAGAGCATTTGCCCGAGGTGGATGCCATAATGCAGAACCCGGAGGAGGAACAGCAGAGAAATGCCGTCTATCTGCTCAGCGAAACGGATGAACTGGAGCTGTTTAATGAAACAAGGGAGGAATACGGCTTTGAGCAATACGACTCTGCGGATTGGCAATGGCTGAAGGAAATAGACCCCAGGGTGGAGGATGTACTGTATGAAAACGGGATAATATACGTCACATCCAGCATAAAGGCTGATGCTTCCCTTTTTTTCTTTAAAGGACAGGACGGGATCAAACTGGACTGGATAGGAGATACTGCCATAGCGAAAAGCGGCGATACGGAAATTGAACTGTATGCCAGCAGCTATGGAATACAGCCTCAGCCCGGCTATTATGGTATGGATGGGGAAATCAACAAAGAGGCATTAAAACAGCATGAGCGCGTATTGCTGCTGACGGAATATGAGGTATTGCGAAAGGATAACGAGCTGCCTGAGGGACGGTATACCTTTACTCAAACATCACGAATAATTGACATGAATGTGGATTTTATGGCGAACTTTGCAACCGTAGCAGTGGTGGAGCAGGAGTTCCCCTTGGATACGGCGAAGAACGGTGATATAAAGGCAATAGTGGGTCCAAGCGTCCGATTTAATGGCGAATATCCTCTTACAAGATTTGATTGGGACAGAGAATGCTTTTACAATGAAAACATTGACTTATCCGAAGTTTCTGTTGATGTGGATTGCCGGCTTTATACCACGGGCATAACGGTAGAGCTGAATTATTCGCTTCCCGAAGGCTGGGATGAAAGCAAGCAAAGAAACTTCATTTTCGGAGCGGCCCATAGGGACGGCATGGAGTACGAGCTGTTCGTAGATGGGGTATCATTGGGGATATATACTGTGAGCGGTGGCCCCAATAACGAGCCGCAGATTGAAATACTCCTTCCGGAATCCGCCCGCAAGGAAGCAAGCATAGCCCTGCTGCGTCCGGTATACGGCTATGCCACAGAATTGTTGACACATGACGGGAAACTGATAGGCAGCCTTGATGAGCCACAAAAGGCCCCGGTAAATACCGGCGGACATGGATACGATTTTACATTCGAGCACGTTACGATGGAGGGCTGCGATATCTTCATCCCTCTCAACTGATATACATAAGCAAAAGCGAGCCTATCGGCTCGCTTTTATGCTATGCTTTGTCGTTTATCAGCGCCAGTTTTTCAGCTCTTGTCAGCTGCTTTATCCGGATTTCCCGCTGCATTGCCTCACCTTTGGTTTGGAAGGCTTCGGTATAAACAAGCTTTACAGGCAGGCGGGAGCGGGTGTACTTTGCGCCCTTGCCGCTGTTGTGGACCGCTTCACGGCGGATGGGATCATCGGTATAGCCTGTGTATAGCGTGCCGTCGCCGCAGCGGAGAATGTATGCGTAATACATTAATAGCCCAGCTCTTCATCCACAAGGATAAGGTGCAGCTCGTCTATAAGGCCGGGCTTTGCCTCGATTATTGTGGTAACGTTGCACATGCGGTGTTCAGCGTAGCAATCCACGCATTTGCCTGAAGCAACGCAGGGGGTAACGCGGCTGAGACGCTTGCCGTTTGCGGGGCAGGCAACGGTCTTTATGCGCTCAATGCCTTCATCAACGGTTTCGGTGAATTTATTTTTTCCGATAATAAGCATTACCTTTTTGGGGCCAAAGAACATGCTTGCAACCCGGTTGCCGTTGCCGTCGATATTTACCAGCTTGCCTTTGCGGGTGATGGCATTGGTGGAGCAGAGATACCAGTCTGCGGCCGCAGCTTTTTCAAATATGCCGGGGCGGTCTGCGGGCGCATGCTCCCAATGGAAATATACGCTGCAGCCCTGCTCACGGAGTGCATCGGGCAGACCCATGGACTGTACGGTAACGGAGCCGCCGCAGCCTACGGAACTGTTCCCCGCAAGAGAAAGGGCGATGGCCTTGGCTTCTGCGGCGTCATTGGCAGAATGGACGATATAATTGCGCTTTTCAAGCTCGGATACAAATTGATCGTATTTTTCGCAGAACATAAACCACACCTCAAAATCTTAGTATTATTTTATTTAATTCTACTCTATAATCACCGTGCTTGCAATTTGTTTCGGTATAAAGTATTATTCTAAAGACGGATATACACAAAAGACACCCTGGAGGACACAAAATGGCATACAGCCGTGATTTGATAAGAAACTTCTGCATTATTGCCCACATTGACCATGGCAAATCCACCCTAGCGGATCGCATGATGGAGCTTACGGATACCGTGGCCATGCGTGACATGGAAGAGCAGATGCTGGATACAATGGACATAGAGCGTGAACGCGGCATTACTATCAAAGCCACGGCTGTTCGTATGTTTTATACCCATACCGATGGGCAGAAGTACATGCTGAACCTTATCGATACTCCGGGTCATGTTGACTTTACCTACGAGGTTTCCAGATCCCTTGCCGCCTGCGAAGGCGCAGTGCTGGTTGTGGATGCCACTCAGGGCATAGAGGCTCAGACCCTTGCCAATGTATACCTTGCGCTGGATAACGACCTTGAGATCGTACCTGTGGTGAATAAAATAGACCTGCCCAGCGCACAGCCTGAGTTCGTCATAAAGGAGATCGAGGATGTTATCGGTCTGCCCGCCGAGGATGCGCCCCTTATTTCCGCAAAAAACGGCATTAATATAGATCAGGTCCTTGCAAAGATAGTGGACACCGTACCCCCTCCAACAGGGGACACCGAGGCTCCCCTGCAGGCACTGATATTCGACAGCATTTATGATAACTACAAGGGCGCGCTGAGTTATGTCCGCGTAAAGGCGGGCACTGTAAAGCCCGGCATGCGCATCCGCTACATGGCTACCGGCCGTGAGTTTGATGTTACCGAGGTGGGCGTATTTACGCCTTCCCTTGTACCCACTGATTCCCTCAGCGCCGGCGAGGTAGGCTATATTGCCGCCTCCATCAAGAGCGTTGCGGATACCAAGGTGGGCGATACCATAACCAACGCCGCAAACCCCGCCAAAGAGGCTCTGCCCGGCTATAAGCAGGCAAACCCCATGGTGTTCTGCGGTATTTACCCTGCAGACGGTGCAGATTACGAAAGCCTGAGGGATGCGCTGGATAAGCTGGTACTCAATGACGCATCTCTTTCCTATGAGCCGGAAACCTCTATGGCGCTGGGCTTTGGCTTCCGCTGCGGCTTCCTTGGTCTGCTTCACATGGAGATAATTCAGGAGCGCCTTGAGCGTGAATTTGACCTTGATCTTGTCACCACCAGCCCCAGTGTTATCTACAAGGTAAAGCGCACAGACGGCGAGGAAGTATGGATAGATAACCCCAGCAACCTGCCTGCCGTTACCGAGATAGAGTATATGGAAGAACCTATGGTAGAGGCTCACATAATGACTCCCTCCGAGTACGTGGGCACCATTATGGAGCTGTGCCAGGAAAAGCGCGGCATATTCCGCGATATGACCTATATCGAGGAGACCCGCGTAAATATCAAATACGAGCTGCCCCTCAATGAGATCATCTACGATTTCTTTGATCAGCTCAAGTCCCGCAGCCGCGGCTATGCTTCCTTTGACTATGAGCTGAAGGAATACGTCAAGTCGGATCTGGTAAAGCTGGATTTCCTGCTCAATGGCGATATGTGCGATGCACTGTCCACCATCGTCCATAAGGATAAGGCATACGGAAAGGGCAGGGCGGTAGCCGAAAAGCTCCAGGAAGTAATACCCAGACAGCAGTTTGAAATACCCATACAGGCGGCCATAGGCGGCAAGATAATCGCCCGCGAAACCGTTCGCGCGGTTCGCAAGGACGTTCTTGCCAAGTGCTACGGCGGCGATATAACCCGTAAAAAGAAGCTGCTGGAAAAGCAGAAGGAAGGCAAAAAGCGCATGCGCCAGATAGGTACCGTATCTCTGCCCAGCGATGCCTTCATGAGCGTACTGCGTATAAATTAATATGGCGGGAATATACCTTCATGTCCCTTTCTGCGTAAAGAAATGCGACTATTGCGACTTTGTCTCCTTCCCTCGGATGGAGCTGGCGCAGTGCTATTTTGAGGCTCTGTGGCGGGAGATAGAGCTTTGCCGCGGGCAAAACAGGGACAGAAAATTCAATACCGTATTTTTCGGGGGCGGCACGCCATCTGCGCTGCCCTCTTATTATATTGTCAAAACCATGGGCAAAATCATGGAATCCTTTGATGTATCCGGCGATGAAAACACAATAGAGTGCAATCCCGGCACTATTAATGAGGAGAAGCTGACCGCATATAAAAATGCAGGTTTTAATCGCATTTCCTTGGGCGTACAGAGCTTTGACAACAGGCTTCTTCGCGGAATAGGCCGCATACATACTGCTGAAGAAGCGGAGGAGGCGGTACAGCTTGCCCGCAGGGCGGGGTTTGACAATATTAATATCGACCTTATGTACGGCCTGCCAATGCAGACACAGCAGGATTATATTTCTTCCATTGAGTTTGCATCAGGCTTGGGGGTTGAGCATATCTCAGCTTATTCACTTATCCTTGAGGAAGGCACAAGGCTTTTTGACCGCGTACAGAGGGGTGAAGTATCTCTTCCCGATGAAGACGCGGTATACGATATGCACAGGGCGGGAATGGAGCGGCTGAAGGAGCTGGGCTATGATCGCTATGAGATAAGCAACTATGCAAAGCCGGGGAAAAACAGCCTGCATAATCTCAATTATTGGAATGTGGGAGAATATCTTGGCCTGGGGCTTAATTCAAGTTCTGCCTTAATGGAGAATGGCGGGCTGATCCGCTTTAAGAATGCGGAGTCGATGACGGAATATATGGGAGATATCGGCAAGGATCGTCTGCCCCGAAGGGATATCCAGCATATTTCTGCTGATGACGAAATGTTTGAATGGGCAATGCTTGGTCTGCGCAAGATAGAAGGGGTGGACAGGACTGCGTTTTTGAACAGATTCGGCGTGGACTTTGCCGAAGTGTTTTCGAATGCGGTAAACACATTGAAAAGCATGGGCTGGCTTGAACTTGATGACGGGTATATCCGCCTGACAGACAGGGGGCTGGATATGCAGAATTCTGCCCTTATGGAGTTTATGGGGCAGGAATGACAAGTTTATCAATATGATTTTTCCGTTTTGTCACAATGTAGGCCACCACTCCGCTTGAAAGAATAACGGGGTGGTGTTATTATATTATCGGTGGTTAGCACTCAATAAGCCTGAGTGCTAACAAATCAGAAAGGAGGGGACAGGGATGGAACTGGATATGCGTAAGATGCGCATACTGCAGGCAATAATTGACGATTACATTCTCACCGCTACGCCGGTAGGCTCGCGGACTGTGTCCAAGAATCCCGATATATCCCTTTCTTCCGCAACCATACGCAATGTTATGTCAGACCTTGAGGATATGGGATATCTTGAACAGCCCCATACCTCCGCCGGGCGAATCCCTTCGGAAAAGGCATACCGTCTGTATGTAAACAGTATAATGCAGCGGGCGATGCTTACTCCCGGAGAACAGCGCTTCATACAGGATTGTTACTCCAATACCTTAAATAAGGTGGATGATATCGTCCGCCAGACGGCATGGGTGCTGTCCAATATGACCCATTACACCTCGCTGGTGCTTACACCCCAGATGAGCGCCGCAAGGCTCAGGCATATACAGCTTGTGCCTGTTGCAGAGGGCAAGGCGCTGATGGTAATCGTAACGGATGCGGGAATCACGCGGGATTATCTCATAGACGTGCCCAAGGATATCACCTACGAACAGCTGGAACGGCTGTCACGAGTGCTTACAAACCGGCTGAAAAACTGCAGGCTGGACAGGGTAAACAGGGATGAAATACCGGACCTTTTCACCGAGCTTGAATCCCACAGAGCATTCCTTGACGGAGTGCTGGGCCATATGGGAAGCAGCGCAGACCACGGCGCAAAGCTGGAGCTTTCCGGCGCTACCAATATGCTGAACTATCCCGAATACAGCGATATGGACAGGGCGCGCAGCTTCCTGAGCGTAATAGAATCCAAGGATATGCTCACAAAGCTGCTTACCGAGGCCACCAAGGTGGAATTCTCCATAACCATAGGCAATGAAAATGCCTCTGAGGAGCTGAAGGATTGCAGCATTGTAACCGCAACATATAAGGTGGGAGGCAATCCTCTCGGTTCGCTGGGCGTAATAGGCCCCACCAGAATGAATTATTCCAGGGTGCTGGCGGTGCTTAAGCATCTGGGCGGCAGCCTTGGAAATATCCTTACAAATATGTTTGAAGAGGAGCGACAGTAAATTGACTAAGGAACCTGAAAACAAGAAGGCCCCGGAGGCAGAAGCTCAGGCAGAGCAGGAAGCCCCAAAGGCAGAGACCGTGACCCTTACCGAGGAGGAATTCAAGCAGGTAAAGGAGCACATCGAAAAGCTGGAGGCAGAGCGGGATGAAATGAAGCAGCTGGCCCAGAGGGTACAGGCGGATTTCGACAACTTCCGCAGGCGCAATGCTTCCATCCATGCAGACAGCAACCAGGAAGGCGCACGAAACGTCATCAAAGAGCTGCTGCCTGTGCTGGATAATTTTGACAGGGCCCTTGGCAATTCCGCCGCAGTGGACGCTGCGTGGCTTTCCGGCATACAGCTGGTGCACAAGCAGCTGATGGATACCCTTTCAAAGCTGGGCATGGAGGAAATAGATGCCTCCGGCAAGTTTGACCCCGAGCTGCACAATGCAGTAATGCAGGATGAAGAATCCGAAGCTGAATCCGGCATGATAACCGAGGTTTTCCAGAAGGGTTATAAAGTTAAAAATCGCATTATCCGCCATAGCATGGTGAAGGTTGCGAAATAATATAAACATACAAGCAATTAGGAGGAAATAGATCATGGCAAAAATCATAGGTATCGACCTTGGCACCACCAATTCCTGCGTAGCCGTTCTTGAGGGCGGCGAACCCACCGTTATCACCAATTCCGAAGGCGCACGCACCACCCCTTCCGTGGTTGCTTTCAAGGATAATGAGCGCATCGTAGGCAGCGCCGCAAAGCGTCAGGCCATCACCAACCCCGATCGCACCATCAGCTCCATCAAGCGCGAGATGGGCAGCGCATACAAGAAGAATATCGACGGCAAGGACTACACTCCCCAGGAGATCTCCGCAATGATCCTTCAGAAGCTGAAGGCTGATGCCGAAGCTTATCTTGGCGAAAAGGTCACTCAGGCTGTTATCACCGTTCCTGCATACTTCAGCGACAGCCAGCGCCAGGCCACCAAGGACGCAGGCCGCATTGCAGGCCTTGAAGTTCTGCGCATAATCAACGAGCCCACCGCCGCAGCCCTTGCATACGGCATGGATAAGGAAACCAACCAGAAGATACTGGTATACGACCTGGGCGGCGGTACCTTCGACGTATCCATCATGGAGATAGGCGACGGCGTATTCGAAGTTCTGGCTACCAACGGCAACAATCGTCTGGGCGGCGATGACTTTGACCAGCGCGTAATGGATTATATCGTGGCAGAGTTCAAGAAGGATCAGGGCATTGACCTGTCCAAGGACCGTATGGCTCTCCAGCGCCTTAAGGAAGCCGCAGAAAAGGCAAAGATCGAGCTGTCCAGCATGGTGCAGACCAACATCAACCTGCCCTTCATCACTGCCGACAGCACCGGCCCCAAGCATCTTGACATGACCCTGACCCGCGCCAAGTTCAACGACATGACCGCAGACCTTATCGACAAGACCAAGGACTGCATGCATATCGCAATGAAGGACGCAGGCCTCACCAATGCTCAGATCGACAAGGTTATCCTGGTAGGCGGTTCCACCCGTATCCCTGCCGTACAGGATGCAGTTAAGAACATCACAGGCAAGGAGCCCTTCAAGGGCATCAACCCCGATGAATGCGTGGCAATGGGCGCTGCCATTCAGGCAGGCGTACTGGGCGGCGAAGTTACCGACATTCTGCTGCTGGATGTAACCCCCCTGTCCCTTGGTATCGAGACTGTTGGCGGCGTATTTACCCGCCTGATCGACAGGAACACCACCATCCCCACCAAGAAGAGCCAGATCTTCTCCACTGCGGCAGATGGTCAGACCAGCGTAGAAGTACACGTACTGCAGGGCGAGCGCGAGTTCGCTCAGTACAATAAGACCCTGGGCCGCTTCCAGCTGGCAGGCATCGCTCCCGCTCCCCGCGGCGTGCCCCAGATCGAGGTAAGCTTTGATATCGACGCAAACGGCATCGTTCATGTATCAGCCAAGGACCTTGGCACCGGCAACGAGCAGAATGTAACCATCACCGCTTCCACCAACCTGAGCGAGGAAGAGATCAATAAGGCGGTTCGCGAGGCCGAGCAGTATGCCAACGAGGATAAGACCCGCAAGGAAGAGGTTGAGATCCGCAACCACGCCGACAGCATGGTATACTCCACCGAAAAGACCCTCAAGGAACTGGGCGACAAGATCGACGCAGCCGATAAGTCCCGCATCGAAAGCGAGATCGAAAACGTAAAGCAGGCTCTTAACGGCACTGATTCCGCTGCTATCAAGGCTGCCAGCGATAAGCTCACCGAGGTATCCTACGATGTATTCGGCAAGATCTATCAGCAGGCATCCCAGCAGCAGGGCGGCGCAGGCTTTGACCCCGGTGCTCAGCCCAATGCAGGTCCCGCACATGACGACAACGTTGTGGATGCAGAATACGAAGTGGTAGACGACAAGTAAATCACACTCAATAAAAACTCAATAAACCGCTGTGGGGGCCAAGGCAGACGCTTTGGCTCCTGCGGAGTTTAATGTTAGTTAAAGAAGGAGCGTTGGGGAATTTTGGCAAAAGCAGATTATTACGAAACACTGGGCATAAACAAAGACGCGTCTGAAAGCGATATAAAGAGCGCCTTTAGAAAGGCTGCAAAGCAGTATCACCCGGATCTGCATCCCGGAGACGCCGAGGCGGAAGCAAAATTCAAAGAGATAAATGAAGCCTACGAGATACTCTCGGACCCCCAGAAAAGGGCTCAGTACGATCAGTTCGGCCATGCGGCCTTTGATCCTACTCAGGCCGGCGGCGGGTTCCATGGGGGCGGTTTCGGCGGCTTTGAGGATATATTCTCAGCATTTACAGGCGGCGGTTTTGGTGGGTTTGGCGGCTTTGGAGGCGGCTCCGCAAGGCGCAACGGCCCTGTTGCAGGCAACGACCTGCGCTATAACCTCACCATAACCTTCGAAGAAGCCGCGTTTGGCTGCAAGAAGGAGATACTTGTGCCCCGCGAGGAAAACTGTTCCTCCTGCGGCGGCAGCGGCGCAAAGGCGGGCACCCAGCCCACCACCTGCACCGTATGCGGCGGCAGCGGTCAGGTACGCTCTCAGCAGAATACCATGTTTGGTGCGTTTTCCACTGTGCGTCCCTGCGATGCCTGCGGCGGCACCGGCAAGATAATAAAAGAACCCTGCCCGGATTGCAAGGGAAAGGGCCGTGTAAATCGCTCCAAGCGCATATCCGTAAGTATTCCCGCGGGCATTGACAACGGCCAGATGCTTACCATGCGGGGTGAAGGCGAGGACGGTCTCAGGGGAGGCCCTGCAGGGGATCTGTATATCAGCATAAACGTAAAGCCCCATAAGCTGTTTACCCGCAAGGGCTACGACCTGTACCTTAATATGGACGTACCTATGACGATAGCGGCGCTGGGCGGCGAAATTCAGGTGCCCACATTGCTTGGCACTGTAAAATACAGCATACCTCAGGGAACCCAGCCCGGAACCACCTTCCGCCTGAGGGATCAGGGCATAACCAAGCTCAATTCCACCCAGAAGGGCGATCTGCTGGTAAAGGCAAACGTGGTAATACCCAAAAAGCTTACCGGCGAGCAGGAGGAGCTTATCAGAAAGCTGGCCGAGTCCATGGGCGATAAGCAGAATGAGGCAAAGGTGGGCAAAAAGACCATATTCGACCGGATGAAGGATAAGCTGAATTAATAAAACAAAACACATGAGGAGCGCACCGCGCTCCTTTTTATTGCCCTCAGGATAAAAATGCAGTATATTATAATCAGAATATTATGCGCGGAGGATTTGAGCCGTGAAGTGGATGGAAGTAACCGTATTTACAACCGAGCAGGGTCTGGATGCAGTATGCGCCAGGCTGGATATGCTTGGAATAAATCAGGTAATGATAGAGCAGGGCAGGGAGAGCATCGAGCAGTTTCTCCATGATACTGCAAAGTATTGGGACTATGCGGATATGGATGCCCTTGTGGCCTCTGAGGAGCCCTGCGTAAAGGCTTATATTGCAGACGTTGCAGATAACCGCGCCACAGTAAAAGCCATTGAGGAGTCCTTCGAGGAGCTTCGTGGCATGGATGTGGGCATCGACCTTGGCAGCCTGAATATAGTTGTAAGGCTTACCGACGATGAGGACTGGGAAAACAACTGGAAGATATACTACAAGCCCCTTGAAATAGGCGAAAGGCTGCTGGTGCGCCCCTCCTGGGAACAGGCGGAGGATACCGATCGTACCGTGCTGTCCCTTGATCCCGGCATGGCATTCGGTACGGGTTCGCATCATACAACCCGCATGTGCCTTGAATTTCTGGAAAAGACGGTCAAGGACGGAGATGACATGATAGACCTGGGCTGCGGCAGCGGCATACTGTCCATTGGGGCATTGCTGCTGGGCGCAAAGCAAGCGCTGGCTGTAGATATCGACCCAATTGCGGAAAAGATAGCCTATGAAAACGCCGCAATGAACGAAATAACCAAGGATAAGTACACTGTGCTTATAGGCGACGTGCTGTCGGATACCGCATTGCAGGAAAAGCTCTGCGCAAAGCAGTACGATGTGGTTGCGGCAAATATAGTTGCTTCCGTAATAATTGAGCTTACCAAGATAGTTCCCCGCATGATAAAGCCCGATGGACATTACATCATGAGCGGCATAATAGGAGAACGTCTGGATGAGGTGCTTGCTGCGCTGGATGAAAACGGCTTTGAGGTGCTGGAAGTGCATGCAGGCGATGACTGGCGCGCCGTAATGGCAAGGCCAAAGAGGTAAAGCATGAACAGGTTCTTTGTAAAAAAGGACGATATTCGGGATAATTCTGCCCTTATAACCGGTGAGGATCTGAAGCATATTTCAAAGGTGCTTCGCATGGCGCCCGGCGATAAGGTCATGCTTTGCGATGGCGAGGGGTATCAATATCTTGCCGAGATAAGCGAAATCACCAAAGACTGCGTACGGCTGGAAATCCTGAACGGCGAGAGGTGCGCTGCAGAGCCTTCCCGGAGGATAACCCTGTATCAGGGGCTTCCCAAAGGGGACAAGATGGAGCTTATCGTGCAGAAATGCGTGGAGCTCGGCATAAGCGAAATAGTTCCTGTTGCGGCGGAGCGCAGCATTGTGAAGATAAAGCCCGGAGAATTTGGTGGCAAGCGCACCCGCTATCAGCGCGTAGCATATGAGGCGGCAAAGCAGTGCGGCAGGGGAAGGATACCCGAAGTGGCAGACCTTACCACCTTTAAAGTCGCAGATATGACCCGCCATGACCTGATAATCATCGCCTACGAGGACGAGAAGGGAACAACCCTTAAATCTCTGCTCAGGGCAAATATGCAGGCCGGGGATATAGCCATAGTGATAGGCCCCGAAGGCGGCCTTGAAAGCAGCGAAGTGGAACTGCTTATACAAAAGGGCGGCAAAGCCGTTACCCTTGGCCCCAGGATACTCCGCACCGAAACCGCCGGCATGGCGGCGCTGGCCATGATACTGTACGAAATTGAGGATTAATTAATGAAGGCTGCCTTTTATACTTTGGGCTGCAAGGTAAATCAATACGATACTCAGGCAATGCGGGAGCTCTTTGAAGGGGCGGGCTATGAGACCGTTGATTTTGAAGATGCGGCGGATGTTTACGTAATAAACACCTGCACCGTAACCGCAACCGGAGATAAAAAATCCCGCCAGATGATATCCCGCGCCCATTCAAGGAATCCCGATGCAAAGATAGTTGTTGCGGGATGCTATTCCCAGCGGGCGCCGGAGGAAGTGCTGGCTCTGCCGGGCGTAAGCCTTGTTATAGGGTCGAAGGACAGAAATCGCGTTGTAGAGCTGGTTGAACAGCTTAATGAGGGAAATTACAATGCCGTAGGTTCCCTTAAGGATGAGCGCGAATTTGAAGAACTGATTGCCACCCGTGAGGGACTTACCCGCGCCCATCTGAAAATTCAGGAGGGCTGCGACAGATACTGCACATACTGCATAATCCCATATGCCAGAGGGCCGCTGCGCTCACGGAGCCTTGACAATATCAAAAACAATCTGCGGCTGCTGGAACAGAATGGCTATACCGAGGTGGTTCTCACCGGCATACACCTGATGTCCTACGGCAAGGATATGCAGGATGGCGCCACTCTTCTCGACGCCATTGCTCAGGCAGATGATATCGCGGGCATAAAGAGAGTGCGCCTTGGTTCCCTTGAGCCCCAGCTGCTTACCGATGAATTTGTGGCTGCCCTCAGGGACAATCCAAAGATATGCCGCCAGTTTCATCTTTCCATGCAGAGCGGCAGCGACGGCGTGCTTAAGCGCATGAATCGCCGCTATGATACGGCTGTGTATATGCGCTGCGTGGATATGCTGCGGGCGGCTATGCCGGGCTGTGCTATAACAACCGATGTCATCGCCGGCTTTCCCGGAGAAACCCAAGAGGAATTTGCAGAAACCCTGGCTTTTGTCCGTAAGGTAGGCTTTGCAAGGATGCATGTATTCCCATATTCCAGAAGAGAAGGCACCGTTGCCTTTTCCATGCCAAATCAGCTGCCAAACAGCGAAAAGTCCCGCCGTGCAGCAGAGCTTATTGCCGTAGGGGCAGAGCTTGAAAGAAAATACCTTGAGGGGTATATGGGCAAAGAGTGCGAGGTGCTTTTGGAGGAGATGGAGGATGGCCTTATGAGCGGCTATACCGATACCTATGCAAGGGTGGGAGTAAAGGGCGCGGATCAGCCCATGGCCGGCCGCATAGTAAAGGCAAGGATAACCGAAGCGCTGGATAATAAAATAATCGGAGATTTAATTTAATATAATTACAGGAGGAAACAAAATGGATAAGTGCATTTTCTGCATGATAGCCAATGGTGAGATCCCCACCAACAAGGCTTACGAAGATGACAAAGTGATTGCCTTTTACGATCTGGAGCCTCAGGCTCCCGTACATGTGCTCATAGTGCCCAAGAAGCATTACGAGAGCATACTGGCAGTTCCCGCTGAGGAGAGCTGCGTAGTGGGCCATATGTTCCAGGTTGCATCCAAGCTGGCCAATGAGCTGGGAGTTGCCGAGAAGGGCTTCCGTCTGGTCATCAATACCGGCAAGGACGGCGGACAGTCCGTACCCCATCTGCATCTGCACCTGACCGGCGGCAGGGAACACGGCTGGCCTGCAGGCTAAATATATAAATAAAAACAGGTGAATATTGTTGTTGACTTGAACAAAGGTATCAAGTATAATAGCTTTGTTTGGATTTCTATGCTCGCGCAACGGCATGATTTGCTATGTTGCATCAGAGGGGAGGGAAATTGATGGAAATTCGCGTAGGTGAAAACGAGTCCCTGGAAAGTGCTCTTAAACGGTTTAAGCGCAAGACTGCCCGCAGCGGTATCTTGGCAGAAGTACGTCGTCGTGAACACTATGAAAAGCCCAGCGTAAAGCGCAAGAAGAAGGCGGAAGCCGCCAGAAAGCGTAAGTATTAATTTCAAAAAATAATTTGCTCGGGAGCTATACCTTCCCGGCATTCCGATAGGCAATCGTGCTGAGGGCAAAGATATCAAACACAACAAGCGACATAAAGGCCGGATAACATCTGGCCTTTTAGTTTTTGTTTTTTAATGCTCAATACATTATGACCATATAAAAAGGCCGGAAATATCCGGCCTTTTGGTTTGCGTTTTTATTTAGTTCAGGATTTGAGCTCGTTCCACAGGGTAAAGCCCAGAATCATCAGGCCGCCCAGTATCTGAATGGGCAGTATCTGCTCACCAAGGACGAATACCGATACCAGCAGGGCCACGAGGGGGTCTATATAGCTGAGTATGGCGGCTTCCTGCCCCGGCAGCTCCTTAAGGGAGGAGAAATACAGACAATAGCATACGCCGGTGTGGAAAAGACCAACCACCAGCAGGCAAACCCAGCCGGTGCTGTTCATGGAGGCGAGGGTTATTCCGCCGGTGAGGAGCACGTAAGGAATCAGAACGGCTATTGCAGAGATAAACTGGAGCATGGTGCGCTGAATGCCTGCAACGCCTTTGATAAACTTATTGAACAGTATTACCATGGCGTAGAACAACGCTGCGCCAAGGCCGAATGCGATACCTTTAAGGCTGGTGCTGCCGCCGTCAAGGTCGGTGATGCCGATGAGCAGCACAAGGCCCACGGTGGACATTATAAAGCAGACTATCTGTCTAGCTGTAAGCTTTTCCTTAAACAGCAGGGGGCATACCGCAGTAACTATTACAGGGGCAAAGTAATAGCTGAGGGTGGCCACGGATACGGTGGTGTATTTATATGCTTCAAACAGCAGTATCCAGTTTATGCCCATAGCAACGCCGGACAGCAGCAGAACAGGCGCCTCCTTGCGGATGGCCTTAAAGTCTATTCGCTGCTTTGTAATAAGAAAATATACGGATATAAGAAGAGCGGCCAGAATTGCCCTGTACAGAGCAAGCTCGCTGGAGGATACTGAGATATTCCTGACAAAGGGGCCCAGTGTGCCAAATACGGCCATGGACACTATCATCATGATGCGGGGGTCCTTGAAACGGTTAAGCATGTGTTCTCTCGCTTTCGCCGCCTGAAGCAGCGGCATTATAATTAACAATTAAAAAATATATTATCACTGCATGTATAATTAGTCAAGTATGGCGAATATGTGGGGAAAAGGTGCAAATTGCCTTGATTTTACTATGGCGGATGCTATAATGATTTAAGAGTGATCACCGCTGCATAAGGCCATATACTTGTGCGGCTTTTTATTAAGCGAAAGGGTTATTATTATGAAGGGAAAGGAAAGCAGATCCATAGCCGGCGAGCTGATAAGGTTCAGCATGCCGCTGATACTCAGCGGTGTTCTGCAGCAGCTTTACAGCTGGGCGGATGCCTTTATCGTAGGCCATGCCGAGGGCGAACTGCAGCTGGGTGCCATCGGCGCTACCCATTCCCTTACATGGCTTTTTATAAATACCATAATGGGCTTTACCCTTGGCCTGTCCATACTGGGCGCTCAGGAATACGGCAGGGGCAATACTCAAAAGGTACGAAGGATACTTGCGGTTTTTCTGCCCATTTTGTGCGGTGTTTACGCCGTACTTGCGCTGCTGGGCATAGCTTTTGCAGAGCCTATACTGAAGGCCATGAATACGCCCGGCGAGATATTCGGCTATTCCCTGCAGTATTTCAAGATCGTGCTTATGGGAATTCCCTTCCTTGCGGTATACAATCTTTATGCGGGGCTTCTCAGGGCGATAGGCAATACCAAGATGTCCTTCTACGCGGTGCTGATATCTTCAGGGCTTAATATAGCGTTGGATATTCTTTTGGTTGCGGTGCTGCCATACGGCGTGGCCGGTGCGGCTGTTGCAACGGTAATATCGCAGGCCGCCATGACGGCGTTCATAGTAATATACAGTACCCGCAAATTCGTTCAGCTTGCGATAAGCCGCGAGGATATGGGCTTTGACAGGGCTATATTTAAGGAAGGCCTTTCCTTCAGCGTTCCGCCCACAATACAAAACAGCGTTACTTCCTGCGGCAATCTGGTGCTTCAGAATTTTATGAATGGATTCGGAGCCACCACGGTGCTTGCCATTACCACAGCATACAGGGTGGATTCCATAATGATACTGCCAATAATAAACCTTGGCGCGGCAGTATCCAGCATGGTAGCCCGGGCAAAGGGTGCGGAGGACAGGAACAGGATAAGGGATTGCCTTAAAACCGGCGTAATAATGGTTGCCGGGGTCGCTGCGGTGCTTGCGGTGGGAATGTTCTTTATCGGCGCATACTTTGTTGGCATGTTCGGCGTTACCGGCGAGGCCTTGGAAGCTGGAAGGCAGTTCTTCAGAGATCTCTCCAATTTCTATGTGCTGTTTGGCATAGCCACGGTATTGCGAAGCGTGCTGGAAGGCATTGGCGATATCAGATATTGCAGCACTATCGGCATAGTCACCCTTCTGACCCGCATCGGTTTTTCTTATCTGCTGAGGCCCTTCTTCATGGGCAGGACAATAGCTCTTGCCGAGGGCATATCCTGGCTGTTCCTTATGGTTATGATGTGCATAAGGGTGATATACAGGAGAAGAGAAATAGGTTTAAAAGAGTAAATGGCACCCATCAAGGGAAAAACCAATACATGATACACTACAGCAGGGAACAACTACCCTGGGAGGGACAGACCGATGAATGTAAAACTTACCATTGCTGCGGAGAAAATGCTGCGCATAATCAAGGAGCATAGCCGCATTGTTGAACATTACAATGAACCGGAGGAAAGAGTCCCTCTGCTGCTGAATTCCGAAGATATGTGTGCCGCAAGGATCTATACCGCTGAAGCGGTAAATGAACTGCGGGAACATTTCGTTACCGATGCACCCCATGTGCTGGGCAGATTGCCTGTTTATTTCTGGAAGCAGGATATTTCCGAGCATCTTTACAGAGCTGCTTTCAAGGAGTGGGAGTATTCTCAGAATTCCAAACGGGCTTCTACCCTTATACTAAGCTGTGCGGATATTCGCCGTCCCGGAGGAAACATACTCTGCGGCGGACAGGGACAGGAGGAAAGACTGTGTGAAAACAGCACGCTGCTTGCGTCACTTGAAAGCGAGGATGCCGTGGAATTCTATCGCATGCAGCAGGCTGCGCCGGAGGGCATGGGCTGTGATGCAATGGTGCTGTCCCCATATGTGGAGTTCTTTGGTGTGGAGGGATTACAGCGGCAAACAAGCGATATCGCAGCTGTGCTTTCCGCTGCTGCTCCCGTTTCGGTTATGGATGAAACGACGCTTAAAGATACTCTGTATAAGCGCATTCTGGGGATGCTGTATGTTGCCGCCCACGAGGGGTACAAGCATCTGGTCTTTGGCCCGTGGGGCTGCGAAGATGGCGGCCTTGATCCGGAAACGGTGGCCTGCACCATTGAAACTGCCCTTAGGGAGAATATTCACGCCATCAAGCCCAATGGTGATAAAGCCATTATATTGTACAGATGGAATGACTTTTTTGATTCTGTCATATTTGCTTTGCCAGAGGGTAAGGCAGCGGATGTATTCAAGGCGCATTTTTCCGATTTTTATCGGGAGGAGCGGGAAGCAAAGTATCAGAAGATACGCGACAGCATAGCGGAGGACCGCAAAAAGTACCTTTCTGCCATCAAGGGCAGTCTTGTGGGAGGGGCCATAGGTGATGCGCTGGGCTATCCCGTGGAATTTATGTCATATGACAGCATTGTAAAGCGACATGGCGAAAGGGGCATACTCCACTATGAGAAGGATTTTAATACGGGCTTTGCGCTTATTTCAGACGATACGCAGATGAGCCTTTTCACCGCCACCGGCATACTGGTGGGGGGTACTAGAATGGCTATGCGAGGCATTGCAGACTCTCCGGAAGGTTATATATTTGGTGCGTATCGGGACTGGTATGTTTGCCAATGGGGCGAAAAGGTACCAAAGGGCGATGATTCATGGCTGAGCTACGGACATCCACGCGCCCATTACACTTCATGGCTGTGCGATTTGCCTGAAATGCATCAGCGCCGCGCGCCGGGAACAACCTGCATCAGCGCAATTCGTTCCGGCGATTACGGAACCATATATGATCCGATAAATGCCAGCAAGGGATGCGGCGGCATCATGCGAGTAGCACCGATAGCCTTGTATTACAAGGGCGAAAAAACCTATGAACAGCTGATAGATATATGTTACATCGCGGCGAATACGGCGGCGCTTACCCATGGACACCCGCTGGGCTATATGCCTGCGGCCGCTCTTGTCCATATCATTTCCCGCGGGGCATTCGGCGGATGTCGTTACGGAAATGACCTGCACAGCATTTTGCGGGAATGCAGGGAAATGATGAGGGATATGTTTGACGATGAGGCGCAGCTAAGGTGGCTGCCCCATATGCTGTCCCTGATGGAGCAGGCCGAGAAGCTTGCCGCAAATGACAGAAGTGATGTGGAAAACATCCATAGTCTGGGCGGCGGCTGGGTTGCAGAGGAAACGCTGGCTATCGCCATATATTGCTGCGCGAAATACCACAATGATTTTTCCAAGGCTGTTATAGCTGCGGTGAACCATTCAGGCGACAGCGATTCCACCGGTGCAGTGGCGGGCAACATAATGGGCGCGCTGCTGGGATATGAAAAGATAGACCTTGCGTGGCTGAATGATCTGGAGCTTAGGACGGTTGTTGAAGAGATAGCCACAGACCTGTGCGACGGCTGCCGTATGAGCGAATACAGCGATTATCGCGATAAGGATTGGGAACGGAAATACGTTGATTTTGGCAACTACGGTCAGGACCCGCGGGATGTGGAATAAAAGAGGGTATATGGCTTATAGCCTGATCGTGCATACTGTTTTCCGTCCTTCAAGTCGCGTCCTCACAAACTCATAGCATAACAAAAAGCACCCATAAAGGGTGCTTTTAATTATGGTGGGGATGGAGGGGCTCGATTCGCACATCGGCATCGTTCTGCTTGTGCTTCGCACTGTGCAGAACGGCCTGTGATGCGAATCCCGGGGCGGGAAAAGGCAACACTGTTGCCTTTTCTTCTCCGCCCTTCGAGCCCCTTTCAATTTATAGGAACCAATAAAAAAATACACCCCTGAGGGTGCATTTTTTATTGGTGGGGATGGAGGGGCTCGAACCCACGACCTCATCGATGTGAGCGATGCGCTCTGACCAGCTGGGCTACATCCCCGATAACGCAGTTTATTATACTCCTATGAGTGGTTAATTTCAAGCGGGTTTTTGCCATGAGGCACTATTCGGCAGGCAACGACATATTATGCTGTATGAGAGAAATGGAATATGACCGCATTGCGGCAGTAAATTACGCAGAAAAGTGGGCGTTCAGAAGAAATCCCGCATATTATGATTTCAGCGGCCTGGGGGGAGACTGCACAAGCTTTGTTTCCCAATGCCTGTATGCAGGCAGCGGCATCATGAATTACCCCGATTGGTATTATTACAGCAGCTATGACCGCGCCCCTTCATGGGCAGGGGTGGATGAGCTGTATGACTTTCTTGTGAATAACCGGGGAGCGGGCCCCTTTGCATCCGAGGTGGGGGCGAATCAGATCTTCATTGGCGATGTGATACAGCTGGGACGGGAAGACGGCACATGGTATCATACCTTGCTTGTGGTGGCAACCGACCCGGTGATATATGTGGCGGCCCATACAAACGATGCATTCATGCGGCCTTTGTACAGCTATGATTTTGCACAGGCAAGGTATCTGCATATTGATGGGGTAAGGCTTCCCTAAGTTGTAAAGGGCGGGATTTGATGATAAAATATAAATAAATACGGAGGAATTCCGCCCTGTGGAGGTACGCGCATGAGAATGGTAGACCTTATAGCCAAAAAGCGCCGCGGAGAGGCACATACCGAGGCTGAAATAGATTTCATTATATCCGGCTATGTGAATGGAAACATACCGGATTATCAGATGTCCGCATGGATGATGGCGGTGTGCTGGCAGGGGATGGAAGAAAGCGAAGTAAGCCGTCTTACCTATGCCATGATGAACTCAGGCGACGTGGTGGATCTCAGCGACCTCAGCGGCGTAAAGGTGGATAAGCATTCCACCGGCGGCGTTGGAGATACCACAACGCTGGTTATCGCGCCCCTTGTTGCGGCCTGTGGAGGCACTGTTGCCAAAATGAGCGGCAGAGGCCTTGGCCATACCGGCGGCACGCTGGATAAGCTGGAGTCCGTGCCCGGCGTGGCTGTGGAAAGGGATATAGATGAATTCAAGGATATGGTTCGCAAAAACGGCCTGTGCGTAATAGGGCAGAGCGGTAATCTTGTGCCTGCGGATAAGCTGATGTACGCCCTGAGGGATGTGACCGGCACTGTGGAAAGCATACCCCTTATCGCTTCCAGCATAATGAGCAAGAAGCTGGCGGCAGGCACCGATGCAATAGTGCTGGACGTAAAAACCGGCACCGGCGCATTTATGAAAACCGTTGAAGATGCAAGAAAACTGTCCGAAACCATGGTTAAGATAGGCAATAGCCTTGGCAGAAGAACTGTTGCCATTATGACGGATATGGATCAGCCTCTCGGCATGGCAATAGGTAATGGCCTTGAGGTAAAGGAAGCGATAGATGTGCTTTCCGGCCGTGTGGGCGAAGGGGATGCACTGTATCAGGTGTGCATGCTGCTGGCTTCAAATATGCTTATTGTCAGCAACCTTGCCAAGGATGAAGCGGAAGCAAAGGAAAAGCTTACTGCTGCCCTTAAGGAGGGGCGTGGCCTTGCCAAGCTTGAGGCCATGCTGACAGCCCTTGGCGCAGAGGATGCGGCAGGAGTTATTGCCAATCCCGAGAGTCTGTGCCGGGTAAAGCGCAAGGTGGAGGTATGTCTGGATGGAGAGGGCTATATCTGCGCCATGCACGCGGCGGATATAGGCAACGCGGCCCAGATGCTGGGAGCGGGCAGAGCGGAAAAAACAGACGTTATAGACCCTGCAGTGGGTCTTGTAATGCATAAGCGTATGGGCGACTTTGTGGCGGGCGGCGAGGCGATTGCCACCATGTACGTTAACGACGAAAGCCGCCTTGATGCTGCTGTTGCTGTGCTGAAGGGGGCAATAGAGCTGGGAGCCGACAAGCCAGCAGATGCGCCGATGGTTCACGGCATAGTTCAATAAGCGTACTGTATTATTCACTTTAAGTTTACGGAGCGCCGATTGTAAACAGGCGCTCCCTGTGTTATTTTATTTTAATAGAAAGAAATTTTGCGAGGTATTTCAGGTGACCAAGCTTATAGCCATAGACGGCAACAGCCTTATGCACAGGGCATATTACGCCCTTCCTTCCATGACATCCCGTGACGGCACTCCCACAGGCGCGGTATACGGTTTTGTCAGCATGCTGCTGAAGCTGCTTGATTATGAACCGGACTATATGCTGGTTGCTTTTGATATGAAAGGGCCTACTTTTCGCCATGAGCAGTTTGGCGAATACAAGGCCGGCAGAAGGCCCACTCCGGATGACCTTCGCACTCAGTTTCCCATGCTTAAAAGGCTTCTAAATGAGATGGGAATAACCGTATGCGAGTGCGAGCGGTATGAGGCGGACGATATATTGGGCACATTTTCCCGCAGGGCGAATGCGGCAGGTATAGATGCTCTGCTTGTTACGGGGGACAGAGATGCCCTGCAGCTGATAAACCACCATACCCACGTGCTGATGACCAAGAAGGGCATCAGCGATACGGTGGAATACGATATAGCCACCCTGAAGGAACAATACGGCCTTGAGCCCGAGCGCATGGTGGATCTGAAGGGCCTTATGGGAGACAGCTCCGACAACCTGCCCGGCATACCCGGCGTAGGCGAAAAGACGGCGCTGAAGCTTCTGGAAAAATACGGCACGCTGGAAAATACCCTTGCAAACGCAGAAAACGAAAAGGGCGCATTGCGCCAGAAACTTCTGGATAACAAGGATTCCGCCCGCATGAGCTATGCCCTGGGCACCATCAATACCCATGCCCCTGTAAGCATAGGCATTGAAGACTGCGCCTTTGATCCTGCAGCCATGGCGGGGGCAATACCCACCATGACCACATGGGAGCTTCGCAGCCTTATTCAGCGCCTGCCTGCTGGAAATACGGCGGCACCCGTTGCAGAAGAGACTGCAGTAAATACCATACAGGTATCAGATAAGGCAGGCCTTGATGCCATGATGGCAGAGGTGGAAAAGGCTTCTGCCGTTGCCGTAATTGCAGGGGAACGGCTTGGCGTAGCAGTCAGGGCTGATGAGCAATATGAAATATCCCTGGGCGCAACGCTGTTTGATGCGGGGCTTTGCGCAGAAGAGGTGCTTTTTGCCCTTAAGCCTGTATTGGAAAGCGACACCGTTGACAAACTGCTGTTTGATTCCAAGGCAATGCGCCACTTTCTTATACAGTTTAGCATACAGCTTGACGGCAAAGTGTTTGATGCCATGATCGCAGATTATCTGCTGCATGCGATACACCCGGCGGATTCACTGAAAACCCTCTGCTCAGAGCGCGGAATTCCGGAAGGAACTGCGGCGCTTATCCGGCTTGCTCCTCTTATGCGGGAGGAAATGGGAGACAAGGGTATGCTTGCCCTTTACGATGAAGTCGAGCTGCCCCTCACAGGGGTGCTGTTTGATATGGAGCGGGAAGGTATTGCCGTGGATAAGGAAATGCTTTCTTCCCTTTCAGAAAAGTTTGCCTTGCGAATAGATGAAATACAGCAGCGTATATTTGAGCTTGCGGGAGAAAATTTCAATATCCTTTCCACAAAGCAGCTGGGCGGCATACTCTTTGAAAAGCTGGGCTTGCCTCCCCAGAAAAAAACAAAGTCCGGATATTCCACGGATTCAGAGGTGCTGGAAGCGCTGGAGGACAAGCATGAGATAGTGCCCCTCGTGATAGAATACCGTTTCCTTTCAAAGCTGAAGAGCATCTTCCTTGACGGCCTTGCTGCCCTTGTGCGCAATGGCAGGGTACATACAAAATTCAATCAGAATGTGACTGCCACCGGCAGAATTTCCTCCACCGAGCCAAATCTTCAGAATATACCCGTAAGAAGCGAGCTGGGCAGGGAGATCCGCCGTGCATTCACTGCCAGTGAAGGAAATCTTCTCGTGGGTGCGGACTATTCCCAGATAGAGCTGAGGCTGCTGGCTCATATGAGCGATGATAAAGGATTGATCGCCGCATTCAACTCAGGTGCGGATGTGCATACTTCCACCGCCGCAGAGGTGTTTGGCGTGGCGGTATCCGATGTTACAAGGGAGCAGCGAAGCGCCGCAAAGGCGGTAAACTTCGGCATCGTTTACGGCATAAGCGACTTTGGCCTTGCCAGAAACATCGGCGTAACCCGAAAGGAAGCCGGGGAGTTTATAAGAAAGTATCTGGAGCGGTATCCCGGGGTACAGAATTATATGCATACCGGAGTGGAAAAGGGCAAAACCCATGGCTATGTGAGCACTCTCATGGGCCGCAGGCGGGAGCTGCCGGAGATAACTTCGTCCAATTTTAATACCCGCAGCTTTGGCGAGCGCGTTGCCATGAATATGCCAATTCAGGGTACCGCCGCAGATATAATCAAGGTTGCCATGGTGCGCGTTCACAGGGCGCTGCAGGAAAACGGCCTTAAGGCAAAGCTTGTATTGCAGATCCACGATGAACTGATCATAGATACTCCCGTGGATGAGGTGGAGCAGGTTAAGGCTCTGCTTGCAGACTGCATGCAGAATGTAATGGAGCTGAAGGTGCCCCTCACGGCAGATGTAAGCAGCGGCCATAGCTGGTTTGATACAAAGTAGGAGCATATAATATGCGCATAGGGCTTACTGGCGGCATAGCCGCAGGCAAATCTCTGGTTTCAGATACTCTTGCCCAATTGGGCGCATGGATACTGGATGCGGATGCAATTTCAAGAGAGGTCGTGGAGCCGGGCACGGCTGGGCTTAAGGCCGTTGCAGAGGAATTCGGCGAAGGCATACTGCATCCCGACGGCAGCCTGAACAGGGCAGCGCTGGCAGCGGAAGTGTTTGCCGATGAAAAAAAGCGGGAACGGCTCAATTCCATACTGCATCCCATTATTAAGGCGGAGATGCTCAGCCGCGCAGAGACCATAGAAGCGGAACACCCTGAAGATATTGTAATTTTTGATGTGCCGCTGCTTATCGAAAGCGGCTGGCAGGACGTGGCAGAAGAGATATGGCTGGTAACAGCGCCACTGGAGCAGCGCATACTGCGCATTGCTTTGCGTGATGGTCTTGACCGGGAACAGGCCATGCAGCGCATCGCGTCCCAGATGCCGGATGAAGAAAAGGCCAGATATGCCAATATAATAATTAACAACGGCGGCAGTATTCAGGAGCTTCGCAGGCTTGTTGAAAAACTGTATGCCGAAAGGAATTATGGCAAAAAAGAAGAGAAAACGCAGGAATAACAAAAAGATAGTCAGGGCGGTAATTGCGGCGCTGATTATTCTTGCTGTTCTTTGCGTTTCGGCATATTATTTAAACAGGATGGCTGAAAAACGCAGCTACAGGCTGCTGTATCCTGATATCATCAAGGAAATGTCTGCGGAATACAATGTGGATCCCTACCTTGCCGCGGCGGTGATACACTGCGAAAGCTCATACAATAAAGACGCGGTCTCTCCGGTAGGGGCAATGGGATTGATGCAGATAATGCCCGATACAGGGGAATGGATAGCAGAAAAGCTTGAAATTGATAACTTTACTCAGGAACAGCTTTTTGATCCCCAAACAAATATCCGCCTTGGCTGCTGGTATCTTAACTATCTCATGGATAAATTCGGCGGAGACAAGGTTGCTGTGCTGGCGGCATACAACGGCGGCCCCGGCAATGTGCAGAAGTGGCTTAATGATGAAAGATACTCCGAGAATGGTACGCTTACGGACATTCCCTTCCCGGAGACGGACAGATATATTGAAAAGGTACAGAGGGCATATGAAAAATACCTCAATTTATACGAAAAAGAGCTTTCTTAGGCTGATCGTGCTGCTGATTGCGGCCCTTACAGCTTTTTCCGGCTGCGCCGGAAGCGTAAAAGCAGATAAGAACGAGGAAGAAATAGCTGTTCCCGTATCCACGCCGGAGCCACAGCCAATTACAGGCGGTCAGGTGCGGATGTACATCCCTACAAATGCAGACTTTACAGACCCGCTTAAAGTAAATACCGAAGAGATGATGAGCTTTTTCTCCATGATATTCGAAAGTCTTGTCAGCATCAGCGCAGACGGCAAGATCGCACCTGAACTTGCGGAAAGCTGGCTTACCGAAGACGGCGGCAAAACATGGTCAATAAAGCTCAGAGAATGGGTGACCTGGCACGGACATGACGTAAGCCTTACTGCAAGGGATATAGTGCTTACGTTTGAAAGGCTGCAGAGCCTTGGCGATGATTCTTACTACTCTTACTGTACAAATTCCATAGAGACAATTGAGGCTATAGATAACCAGAACATAAAGGTGGTTACAAAAAACGGAGGATATGCCTCTCTTTATGCCCTGACGTTTCCAGTGATGATGGCAGGCGAGGCCACTGCAAGGCCGGTGGGTACGGGCCCTTATATGTATGAGGGATACCGTGATGGAGGTATCGCCCTTACTGCCAACGATGCATGGTGGAAGCAGCGCCCATATATAGACGGATTCCATTTCATAGAGCGAGACAGCAATGACGTTGCCCTTGCATCTTACAGCGCAGGACAGCTGGATATGGTGCCAACATCCTCCACAACGGCAGGCAAATTCCGTCAGGAGGGCATAACCGTTGTTCAGGATGTTATGACCCAGTCCATGGAAATAATGCTGGTGAACAGCAATTCAAGCGCCTTAAATGACATCAGAGTGCGTCAGGCCATAGCATATGGTCTGGATCGCAGCAAGATAATTTCAAACATATACATGAACAGAGCCCAGGCCTGCGATGTGCCTGTGGCGCCGGATTCCTGGATATACGAATCCAAATCCAAAATGTACGACTACAATACTTCAAAGGCGCTTGCGCTTCTTGCCGAGGCGGGATGGAGCGATGTGGATAATGACGGCAGGCTGGAAAAGGGCGGCATGGCTTTGACGGAGCTGAGCCTTATGCTGCTGGTAAATGACTCCACCGACAGCGCACGCAAGAATGCCGCTCAGGCCATTGCAGAGCAGCTTGGAGAGCTTGGCATAACCGTTGAGGTTGTTACGGCTGCATATTCCGTAGGCCAGACCGGCGGCGAGTATATGGACATGCTGAAGAATGGCGAATATGATATAGCCCTTATCGGTCTGAATCTGGGCAGAGATTCCAACCTTACCCAGGTGATGGCAAGCGGCGGCACTGCAAATTACGGCAATTATTACGACAACGAGCTGGATAACCTGGCCCGCGCCATGATGAGCGCCGGTGACGAGGCCATGTACAGGGATGCAGCATCTGCCTTCCAGATGGCTTTTGCAGAAAAGCTTCCGTTTATTCCGCTTTATTTCAGGCTGAACAGCATAGTTTATTCAGCCGATATAAAGGGCATGACGGATGTTCGAGAGCCGGATATAATGAGAAGCGTGGATAAATGGTATATGTTTACCGGAAATGAATTCAACACTACCGGACATTAAGGGGAAGAAAAACATGATAGTTTCCGCACTGACCGCAATCATAGTGCTGGTCATAGATCAGATAACAAAAGTTAAGGCCGCCACAGACCTGGCGCTCAATGGCGATATAAAGGTATGGGAGGGCGTGCTGCATTTTACCTATGTGGAAAACCGGGGCGCAGCTTTCGGCATGATGCAGGGTGGCAAGTGGTTTTTCCTCATAGTTACCGCTGTCGCCATAATCGGCATGGTATGGTTCCTTTTCAAAGAGAGAAAAACCATGCACTTCCTTATGAAATTTTCCATATGCCTGCTGCTTTCGGGAGCAATAGGCAACCTTATCGACAGGCTCGCTCTGGGCTTTGTAAGGGATATGATCTATGTTGCAGCCATAAACTTCCCTGTATTCAATGTGGCGGATATGGCGGTATGCGTGGGCTGCGGGCTGCTGATATTGGATATCATGTTCTTCAAGGGCAAAGCGTACCTTGCCGATGACAAAAAGCCTGAGGCGGGAGAGGAACAGAAATGATAGGCCCTGAGGATATGAGCGAAGATATTGGTTTTGACGTGGCCGAGTATATTACCCTTGCCGCAGATCAGGCGGGGGAAAGGCTGGATGTTTTCTGTGCCCGGGCAGGGGATATGACCCGCTCTGCCGCCCAGCGCATGATAAGCGAGGGTGATATACAGCTGAACGGCGCCGCTGCAAAGGCAAACCAAAAGCTTAAAATCAATGATAGAATAACCGTATTGCTTCGTCCTGCGGTGGAGGTGGATATAGTTCCAGAGAATATCCCCATAGACATAGTATACGAAGATGCCGACATCGCAGTTATAGACAAGCCCAAGGGAATGGTGGTGCATCCTGCGCCGGGTAATCCCAACGGCACGCTGGTAAATGCCCTGATGTATCATCTCAGCGGTCTTTCCGGCATAGGCGGGGAGTTGCGTCCCGGCATCGTTCATCGCATAGACAAGCTGACCTCAGGCCTTATTGTGGTGGCAAAAAACGATAATGCCCATACATCTCTTGCGGCGCAGCTGAAGGAGCATTCCGCCCGGCGCACCTATATTGCAATAGTGGACGGCAATATAAAAGAAGACTCCGGCACAGTGGACGTGCCCATAGGACGGCATCCTGTGGACAGAAAGCGCATGGCCGTGGTTAAGGACGGCAGAGAAGCGGTCACCCATTGGCGTGTGCTGGAGCGATACGGCGTATATACCCTTATTGAGGCACGCCTTGAAACAGGCCGCACCCATCAGATAAGGGTGCATATGGCTCACATAAAGCATCCTGTGGCAGGAGACGTGGTATACGGCTCCGCAAAGCCACGCCTTGGCCTTGACGGACAGGCACTGCATGCCTGCAGGCTGGAGCTTACCCATCCCTCAACAGGGAACAGGATGACATTCAAGGCAAAGGTACCGGAGTATTTTGCCTCCGCACTTAAAAAGGCAGGGCGAAATGAGCCGGAGGATATAGAAACCGCATTGAAAAACGCATTCGGAGAGCAATAAATGGCAAAGGACGGCAAGGGCAAAGCGGGCACTGTATTTACCGTTGTTATGGTACTGTGCTGCATAGGATTATATCTGTTGGGAACAGGAGGCAGCGATGAGATCATCGCTACATCTGATACCTCTGCAACCCCTGCGCCGGTTGAGGATAAGCAGAGGGCATATCCTTCCGCTGAGGTATTCTTTGACAGAGCAGAGGAATATGGCTTTGCCGCAGAAGTAACAGAGGACAACAATGTAGGCTCCATGGCAAAGGCTTACAGCCTGAAGCGGGACGGCCTCGCGGATGCGGAATTGATACTGTCATTGAGAAACGGCGGCATATGTGCCTTCACTTTAAGTGTCCCTGCCGCACCAAGGCCGGATGACTTGCCAAATGATCCCTCGCCGGTGGAGATTTCCCTTTACGAGCAGCGCATTGCTGCATATGAGCTGGAAAGCATCTGGATGAGGGATGGATTTATTGCCCTTGTAAGCGGCCTGGATATAACCGGGGAGGTCACCTACGGAGACATAACCTCCATGCTGTCCCTGATAAGCCAAACTGTGCAGGACGGCAAGGACAGGGATATGAAGGCAGAGGACTTTGAGCATACTGTAAGCCAAATTGACGGCAAAGTTTATACTACGGTGGCCATAAATGAATAATTAAGCCGAAATTTATAAAATATGCAGGCATTCAATTAAAACTTAATCAAAGCTTGATTGGTTTGTAATACTTTTGTGATGAAATAACCCTCAGGGCAGGTTATAATATACTTGCAAGTGAGAAACAAGTTCCCTTTCAAAGGCAACATGAGTTTCGCGGCTCCCATGAGAATGGGAGCCGTTTTTCGTTATAAAGAATCCATGTCAGAAAAAATGCGGAGCTTATAAAATGCATAAGCAGGCAGGTTGTTTATAAAATATGCAGGTATTCAATTAAAACTTAATCAAAGTTTGATTGGTTTGTAATACTTTTGTGATGAAATAACCCTCAGGGCGGGTTATAATATACTTGCAAGTGAGAAACAAGTTCCCTTTCAAGGCAACATGAGTTTCGCGGCTCCCATGAGAATGGGAGCCGTTTTTCGTTGCGTATAATTGTGCAATGCATTAAAATATAAGTAAGCAATATATGGAGGTCGTTTGATGGACTTCATCGAAAGGTTTACCGAAGGAGCCCGAAGGGCCCTTGCCCTTGCCCAGGAAAGCGCAAAAGCCATGGGGCATAATTACGTTGGCAGTGAGCATCTGCTGCTTGGCCTTATCCGGGAGGAGGATGGGGCTGCTTCCCGCGCCCTTGCCCAGTTTGGCATTTCCGCAGAGGAAGTGACCCGCCGGGCAGAAGAGCTGGTTGGCAACGGCGACTATCACTTTACCGATACCTTCGGCTATACTCCCCGCACAAAGAAAATACTTGAGCTGAGCCTTTATGAGGCAAAGTCTCTGAAAAACAGCTATATAGGCACCGAACACATCCTGCTGGCCATTCTTCGTGAGCGCGATTGCGTTGCGGTGAGCATACTTGCGGATCTGGGTGTGGATTTTACTCTGCTCAATCAAATGCTGGCAGGAACCACACGCAAGGCAGAAAAAGGCACAAAGGAACAGCCCTCCAATACTCCTGTGCTGGATCAGTACGGCAAGGATATTACCCGCCTTGCAAGAAGCGGCGAGCTTGATCCTGTTATTGGCCGCGAGCAGGAGATTCAGCGAGTGGTGCAGATACTTTCCCGCCGCACCAAAAATAATCCTGTGCTCATAGGTGATCCCGGTGTGGGCAAAAGCGCAATTATCGAAGGCCTGGCCCAGCGCATAGCCGGGGGAAATATACCTGAGCTTCTTAAAAATAAGCGTGTTGTTGCCCTTGAGCTGGGCGGCATGCTTGCAGGAACAAAATACAGAGGCGAATTTGAGGAGCGTATAAAATCCGCAATAGACGAGCTTATAGAGAATCAAAACACCATTCTCTTCATAGATGAGCTGCATACCATAGTGGGCGCAGGCGCATCCGAGGGCAGCATAGATGCTTCAAACATAATGAAGCCCGCCCTTGCAAGGGGACAGATACAGGTAATAGGCGCAACAACGCCTGATGAATACCGTAAATACATAGAAAAAGACGGCGCTTTGGAAAGGCGTTTTCAGCCGGTATCCGTGGGCGAGCCCAGCCGTGATGAGGCGGTTGAGATACTTTGCGGCCTCAGAGACCGCTATGAAGCCCATCACAAGGCAGCCATTACCGACGAGGCCATAAAGGCGGCAGTAGACCTTTCAGACAGGTATATTTCAGACAGATTTCTGCCGGATAAAGCCATAGACCTTATGGATGAAGCGGCGAGCCGCGTGCGTCTGGCGGCGTATGTTTCTCCGCCTGATATGCGGGCGCTGGAGGATAAGCTTACCGCCCTTCTCAAGGAAAAGGAGGAGGCTGTAAACAATCAAAACTTTGAGCGAGCCGCATCCATCAGGGACGAGGAACGCTCCCTCAGGGATGAAATGTCTGCCCGCAAGGCGGATTGGGAGCGCAGCCGTGACGGCACGCAATGCGTGGTTACAGAGCATGATATAGCCGAAGTTGTAAACGCATGGACAGGCATACCTGTAAAGCGGCTTACAGAGGATGAAAGCGAAAAGCTGCTTTCCCTTGAGCAGACCCTGCATAATCGCGTTGTAGGGCAGGATGAGGCGGCTTCCGCCGTTGCCCGGGCTATACGCAGGGCAAGAGCCGGATTAAAGGATCCGAGAAGACCCATAGGCTCCTATTTGTTCCTCGGCCCCACAGGCGTGGGCAAAACAGAGCTTTCCAAGGCCCTTGCCGAGGTCATGTTTGACCGAGAGGATGCCATGGTACGGCTGGATATGTCGGAGTATATGGAACCTCACAGTGTCAGCAAGCTGATGGGTTCTCCTCCGGGCTATGTGGGCTACGATGACGGCGGACAGCTGACAGAGCGGGTAAGAAGAAAGCCCTATACGGTCGTATTGCTGGACGAAATAGAAAAAGCCCATCCCGATGTTTTCAATGTGCTGCTGCAGGTGCTGGAGGATGGCCGCCTTGCCGATTCAAAGGGCAGGGCAGTGGATTTTCGCAATACCATCATCATAATGACTTCCAACGTGGGCGCGGCAAACGTGGGCAAGCACAAGGCAGTGGGCTTTGGGACAGAAAATCCCGCCCTTACCTATGAGCGCATGCGTGAAGGCATGATGGCAGAGCTTAAAAAGACATTCTCCCCTGAATTTATAAACAGGGTGGATGAGATAATAATATTCCATCAGCTGGAGCGGGAGCAGACCCGCGAAATAGTTCGCCTTATGCTTAAAGGGGTTGCGGAGCGGCTGGCAGAGCGGGGAATAAAGCTTAGCGTGACCGATGAGGCGGAGGAAAGGCTGGCTGCTGATGGATTTGACCCTGTTTACGGCGCAAGGCCGCTGCGCAGGGCGATACAGCATCAGGTTGAGGACAGCTTAAGTGAGGAGCTTCTGGCAGGGCGGATACGTCTGGGAGACAGCGTGCAGGCCTGTGTGGAAGGAGATAAGCTGGTATTCAAAAAAATATAATGCTATGGAAAATGGCGGTATCATAGGTATGATACTGCCTTTTTCGGTATAATTAACAATTTGTTAAACGGCATGGTGGTTACAAATTTCGCCCGGTAATGGTAGAATATACACGTAATATTTTGAACCGGGACGGGGCATCATGACAACTTTTGTCAAAAAAATAATCGCCATGACCATTACAGCTATTGTGCTGCTTCAAAGCAGCGCTGTTTTTGCTGTACCCGATGGTTTTGTCTCGGATGATATACTTGCAAAGAGCGCCAAAAGCCGCTTCGGCGTCAAAATGAATACTGATGAAAGTGATAATTCGGCGCATGTTTTGGAGGGGTGTATTATAGGCATAGACCCCGGCCATCAGCTTAAAGCCGATTCGGAGCAGGAACAGGTATATCCCGACAATACGGAGCTGACAAAGGATCGTATGAGCCCCGGCGGATTTGGCGTTTGTTCCGGTGCGGCGGAATACGAGATAAATCTCGATATATCCTTAAGGCTTGCAGCGCTTCTCAGGGCTGCAGGGGCAAAGGTCGTTATGACCCGCAGCAGCAATAACGTAAGCATATCCAATATGGAGCGCGCACAGCTTATGAATGAATCCGGGGTGGATTTCTGGATTAGGGTGCATTGCAACAGCTCCAATTTTCAGCGGACAAACGGAGCACTGGTTATTGCTCCCGCAAAGGACATGGAAATACATCCCCACAGCGCGATGCTTGCGCAGCATGTGCTTGCAGAGTTCTGCGAAGCAACGGGGGCTGCAAATAAGGGCGTAAGCTATACTTCCACCCAAACCGGCTTTAATTGGTCCATAGTTCCCGTGATAACCATTGAAATGGGATACCTTACAAATCCCCGGGAAGATGTGCTGCTTTGCAGGGAGTTTTACCGCAGCAGATGTGCCGAGGGTATATTTGCCGGTATTGCCGCATATTGTGCAGAGGAGGATGAGGCATGAAAAAGCTTGTTGTACTCCTTATGACAGCGGCGCTGCTGTTTTCCCTTTGCGGCTGCGTATGGTTTATGGATGCGCCGGAGGAGGATCAGCAGACAAATACGGTGTATGAGCCTGTGCAGGATATAATCGAGGCCACGCCGGAACCCGAAACACCGCAAAACCCGGTTTCAGCCTTTTATGCCGATTATTACAATGCCTGCGGGGCATTGGAAGAGCTTTTCCAGAGCCGCCTCGAAGGCGATGTTTCAAAAGAAGCCGCAGACACCCTGATATACCTTGCGGAGCATGCTTTGAAGGTATCTGAGGGAAGGGTAACTTTCGGATGGCTGCTGTCCACCGATACAGAGGGCAGCTTTTCCTCCGCAGTATCCGGAGCAGCCGATGGCAGCGGAACGATAACCGTGGGAATAACCCGGCAGCCTGCCATAGAAGGCGAGGAAATGGAGCTTACTCCATTGATGCCTGCGGAGACGCCTGAGGTATCTCCTGAGCCCGAAGAAGGCGAAGAAAAGCTTGAATATACGCTGAATTTCCAGTTTGGTACCGGCGAGACCCTGAATGGCACACTTACGGCAGACCGCCTTGAGTACAGCCAGAATAAAGAGGACGGCTTCTCAGCGGAAATAATAGCGGAAGATAATGTGTGGATATCCACGGTGGATCATGGCGACGGAGTGACCACCATGCTCAGGTGCGACGATGAAGGTCTTCATTTTACCGTAAGCAAATCCACCGAAACAACTGCTGATTCAAGCATATACAACTGGACAAGTGACAGCGCAGGAGCAAGGCGGATATAATTCCGCCTTTTACTTAAAAAATCAGGAAGGGGGCGGTATTATGATTGCCGTCAGAGAGCTGACCATAGCCTCGTTGGTCTTGCGGATATTGTTTTCCATAGTGCTGGGAGGAGCTATAGGCCTTGAACGAGGACTGAAAAACAGAGCTGCAGGCTTGCGAACGTATATGCTGGTATGCATGGGCGCCTGCATAGTAATGGTAACGAACCAGTATATCTATCAGGCATACGGAACCGGAGATCCGGTACGTATGGGTGCCCAGGTGGTAAGCGGAATAGGTTTCCTGGGAGCCGGCAGCATAATCGTTACAGCGAGAAACCAGATAAAGGGTCTTACAACCGCTGCGGGCCTGTGGGCCAGCGCATGCGTGGGCCTGGCGGTCGGCATCGGGCTGTATGAGGTGGCGCTGATGGGAACGGCAAGCATATTTATCATACTTACCCTGATGCACAATATAGACGATAAGCTGAGGCATAATTCCAAGCGGCTTGATGTATATGTTGAACTGAAAAAAGGCGTTCCCATAAGCGTATTTTTCGACTTTATCCGCACCCACAACATAGAGCACAGCAATCTGCAGATGGATGCAGACGGAGCCTATACGGCAGGAGCCATAGCCTTCAGCGTAACATTGAAGTCACTGGGAGAATACAAGCATGACGATATGCTGAAGGAGCTTGCAAGCCTTGAAGAAACAGCATACGTAGAATCTCTGTAAAACAAAAAATTCAGCATAGCAAAAGCCCCGCTCTTATTGAGCGGGGCTTTGATGTGCGCTTTTATTAAGCGGCCTTGTTTGCAGAAGTCCTCTTGATAACTGCCAGAGTTGCCAGCATCAGCACGATGGCGATGGGGAGGCAGATCCATGCATTGCGAACGAAGCCGGCAATGATGTAGGATACGAAGGATACGGCGGCAGTGGTCAGGGCGTAGGGCAGCTGAGTGGAAACGTGTACAACGTGGTCGCACTGGCCGCCGGCGGAAGCCATGATGGTGGTGTCGGAGATGGGGGAGCAGTGGTCACCGCATACAGCACCGGCCATGCAGGCAGATACGCAGATGATGCCGAGAGGATCGGTGAGGGGGAATACTGCCAGAGTGATGGGGATCAGGATGCCGAAGGTACCCCAGCTGGTGCCGGTGGCGAAAGCCAGGAAGCAGCCGATAAGGAATACGATGGCAGGCAGGAAGGACTGGAAGCCGGAAGCAGAGCCCTCTACCAGAGCGGCAACGTATTCGCCTGCGCCGAGGGAATCGGTCATGGCCTTGAGGGACCAGGCGAAGGTGAGGATCAGGATGGCGGGAACCATAGCCTTGAAGCCTTCGGGTACGCAGCCCATCAGCTCGTCAAAGCTCATCAGCTTGCGGCAGAGGTAGTAAACAAGGGTGAATACCAGAGCGAAAGCGGAGCCCAGCATCAGGCCTACGGAAGCATCGCACCAGGAGAAGGCGGTTACGAAGTCCATGTAGCAGCCGCTGTCAACGGTGAAGAAGCCGCCGGAGTAAAGCATGCCAACGATGCAGCAGATGATAAGGAATACAACGGGCAGGACCAGATCGATAACGCGGCCCTTGGGGTTGAATTCTTCATCGGAAGCATTGGCGTAGGGGTTGTTGCCGGAGAACAGATCGCCATTGTCGAGGGCGTTCCTCTCATACTTGCCCATGGGGCCAAAGTCAGCCTTCATGATAACCAGGCCAACCATCATTACGATGGTGAGGATGGCGTAGAAGTTGTAGGGGATAGCGTTGATGAAGAGGGTAAGGCCGGAACCTTCCTCAACGTAGGAGGATACTGCAGCAGCCCAGGAAGAAATGGGAGCGATGATGCAGATAGGAGCTGCGGTAGCGTCTATAAGGTAGGACAGCTTTGCGCGGGAAACGTTATGCTTGTCGGTGAGGGGACGCATAACGGAACCAACGGTAAGGCAGTTAAAGTAGTCATCGATGAAGATGAATACGCCGAGGGCGATGGTGGCCAACTGAGCGCCTACGCGGCTCTTGATGTTGGCCTGTGCCCAGCGGCCGAAAGCGGCGCTGCCGCCGGCGCGGTTCATCAGGGCAACCATAACGCCGAGGATTACCAGAAATACCAGTATGCCAACATTGTAGCTGTCGGACAGTACGGATACTACGCCGTCATTGAAAGCGTGGGTCAGGGTGCCTTCAAAGGAGAAATCGGAGTAGAGCAGGGCGCCGGTCACTATACCGATAAACAGGGAGGAGTAAACCTCCTTGGTTACCAGAGCAAGGGTGATGGCGATGATGGGGGGGAGCAGAGACCAGATGGTATTGTAGAAACGGGATACCTCGGGGTCTGCACTGGGGGCAGTGGTCAGAGCTGCAACTACGAGAAGTGCTACAGCAAGAATCGCCATAATAAGGACGACTCTGGGGTTGCGTCTGGTGGTGGGTTCCATGGGGTTTCCTCCTGCAAAAAATATAAAAAATTAAGCCATGAATGCGGTTCCGCAATCATGACCTTACATACATACCCATACTCAGGGCATATAAAAAGATTTGTTCATGACAGCGCTCCACTTTTTAAGTGACAGTACGCAAGATATTATCTTACGTCCCAGCACAGATACCTCAGACAAAATATCTGCACTTCGGCGAAAAACCCTTTTGGTTCTGCGGTGTCTGCCGCGCTGATGAACTTACTCTTGTTTTTCGCACCTCTATCATTCGCTTAGCCCCTATTATATGGATAAAAATTCAATTGTCAACCGGTTTTTCAAAAAAAGTTCATAATTTTTAAAAAATAAGCAAATCTTAACGGAAAATTAATGCGGATAAGGAAGAAATGTGCATTTTTAATTTGCAAAGCGCAGCGAAAGGCCGCCTTGCATTTTCAAAAATACTCTTCATATATCAATGCAAAAAAAGTATGTTGCCCTATTGCCATTAAACACAAGTTATTGTATAATTTCCATATAAGGGAAACTATATATATTGGTGGTGCATATTATTATGGATAAGAACCGTGTAACGGTCTATATTGCAGGGCAGGAGCTTCGCCTTGCTTCTGACGACAGCGATGAATACATCCGCAGCATAGCCGGTTATGTTAATGAAAAGGTAGATGAGGTGCAGAGCCAGTATCCCAATCTCAGCACTGCAAACTGCCTTATGCTTGCCGCGCTCAATCTTTCGGATGAGCTGCATAAGCTTCGGGAGGATTATGATGCGCTGGATTCCCGCATATCCGAGCTGAGGGAAATGCCCCGTCAGACAATGCCGGTGAAGCGTCCTTTCGAAACAAAGGCGACTGCAACCGTAAAGTAAACATAATTTTGCAATATGCGGCTTGGGGGCTTACCTTAGGCCGCTTTTTTGAGGAATTCAGCACATGATGGAACTTCTTTCCCCGGCCGGCAGCCATGAGGCAATGCGGGCCGCCGTAAACAACGGCGCAGATGCAGTTTATATGGGAGGCAGCGCCTTTAACGCAAGGCGTTTTGCCGCCAATTTTACCAACGCCGATCTTCAGCAGGCGCTGGATTATTGTCATATCCGCGGGGTAAAGGTATACGTTACGCTGAATATACTTATGCTGGACAAGGAGCTTTCCGAAGCTGCAAAGTATGCTGCATTTTTATGCAGGGCCGGTGTGGATGCCGCTATAATACAGGATGTGGGCCTTGCGGCATTCCTTCGAAAAGAGATTCCGGAGCTTCCTCTGCATGCCAGCACTCAGATGGGTATACACTCTCCCGAGGGGGCAAATGCGGTGTATGCCATGGGTATGGAGCGTGCAGTACTGTCCCGCGAGGTGCCTCTTTCTGAGATAGCAAATATACGCGCCACGTCTCCAATAGAACTGGAGGCCTTTGCCCATGGCGCATTGTGTATGAGCTTTTCCGGGGGGTGTCTGCTGTCCTCCATGGCGGGAGAACGCAGCGGAAACAGGGGCACCTGTGCCCAGCCCTGCCGCAAGCTGATGGCAATAGACCATGCCCCCGATAAAAATGACTATGCCCTGAGCCTTGGCGATCTTTGCATGATAGAACACCTTAAGGATATGGAAAAGGCGGGGGTATCCTGCCTTAAGCTTGAGGGCCGTATGAAGCGGGCCGAGTATGTTGCGGTCATAACCCGCGCATACCGCGAAGCTTTGGATGGGGCGGATAAAGCCGTCATTGCCCGCCATAAAAAGGACATGATGGATATGTTTGACCGGGGTGGCGGCTGTACCGGATATTTCTATGGGGACAATGCCAAGACAGGATGGATTGCAAAGAGCGACAGTTCAAAGGAGCTTATTGCAAACGCAGCCCGTACATATGAAAAGGATACCCGCAAGCGCAGGGTGGAGCTTTGCCTTGATATGCAGCCGAATAATCCCGCAAAACTCACCATGACCTGCGGAGATACCACAGTATCCGCGCAGGGAGATATGGTTCAGCAGGCGCAGAAAGACCAGGATCCCCGGCGCTATGCCGCTCAGGCGATGAAACTGGGCGATACTCCTTTTTTTGCTGAGGATTGCAGGGTAAATGTGGATGAATGGGCGTTCCTGCCAATGAGCAGCGTAAATGCTCTGCGCAGGGAAGCGGCGGAAAAAATGCAGGAGGCTCTGCTTATCCGCCGGGAGGCAAAAGAGCCGCAGGTAAATAAAATTAAAAACGCTCCCGCCGAAAATACTGCCATAACAGCCATAGTCAGCAACATAGAGCAGGCTAAAGCCGCCTTTGAAAGCGGAGCGGACGAGGTCGCTTTGGAGCCCTGGGAATATAATGAAGCAGCATTTGCAACCCTTGCCGGATACAGAACCGGGGCAAAGCTGCTGATATCCCTGCCTGCCGTGATAATAAGCGAAGCGGAAAGGGAAAAAATAAGAAGGATATGCATATCCGGCCTTGTGGATGGCGCTATCGCCGCCAATATGGGGCAGCTGGAGCTTATAAAGAATCTTCCGCTGAAGATCGCAGGCAGTCAGACCAACGTTACAAACGCATATACTGCTGCCGCATATCGTGACATGGGATTTGATAGGGTAACCCTTTCGCTGGAGCTTACCCGTCCTCAGCTCAGGGATATATCAGGCCGCGGTACAGCTGTAAGCATATACGGCAGAACACAGCTTATGCAGCTTCGCCATTGCACGCTTAAGGAGCAGAGGGGCTGTCAGAATTGCAAAGGACATGTGGGCATAATGGAGGATGAAGCGGGAAGGGAATTTCCCCTCCGCAATATCCGTCAGGAGGACGGATGTCTGCTCCGGCTTTTGAACTGCCTGCCCACCGACATAACCGACCTGTACGGCGAACTGCCCAAGCCTGAGGCTGTGCAGCTTGCGTTTTACGATGAAAGCCCGGACGCTGTATCCCGGTGCATATTGTCAGCCGTTGCTGCCCGGGAAGGCAAACGAGTATACCAGACAGCCAACGCCACCCGCGGACACTGGAACAGGCCTGTGGATTAATTTTGGAGAGAATTATGCAGGATAAGGTACTCAAAACACTTGAATACGATAAAATAGCGGAAATGCTGCGAGCCAAAACCGTCACCTGCGGCGGCGAAGAGCTGGCGGATGCTTTGCGTCCTTCCGGTGATTTTGCGGTGGTTAAGAATTCCCTTGCCCTTACTTCTGAAGCCGAGAGCATGTATATACGCATCGGCCGCTCTCCGGTGGATTCCTTTCCGGATATGCGGGAATGCTTAAAGCGCATTCATGCGGCGCTGTTTGTTTCTCCAGCTGAGCTTATGGGCATAGCAAAGTGCCTCAGGGCGGCCCGCCTTGCAAAGGAATCCATAGAGCGGGAGGACGGGCATGTACTTCTTAAAAATCTTGCGGAGTATATGAGCGCCCATCGCTCCATTGAGGAGGAAATAGACCGCTGCATACTTGGCGAGGAAGAGATATTTGACGGAGCCTCTCCGGAGCTTGCAAGGATACGTAGGGCAATGCGCCAGACAAACGAAAGGGTAAGGGAACGGCTTGGCAGCATGATCCGCTCCGCCGCCTATTCAAAATACCTTCAGGAACCTCTAATCACAATACGCAACGGCAGATTCGTAATACCTGTAAAGCAGGAATACCGACAGAATGTTCCGGGGCTTATACACGATCAGTCCGGCAGCGGTGCAACTTTGTTCATTGAGCCTGCGGCAGTTGTGGAGCTGGGAAACGAATACAAAAAGCTGATGAGTCAGGAGCAGGAGGAAATAGAGCGCATCCTCGCAGAGCTTACTGCCCTTGTTGCGCCTTATTCCTCCGAAATATTGGAAAATATCAGGATTATGGGCGAGCTGGATCTGGTTTTTGCCAAGGCCAAGCTTGCCTGGGAAATGCGGGCAGTGGAGCCCAAGCTCAACGATAAGGGCTATATACGCATCGTTCAGGGCAGGCATCCCCTTATTCCAAATGAAACGGTGCGGCCTATAGATATATGGCTGGGCAAGGACTTCAGGACCCTTATAATCACCGGCCCCAATACCGGCGGCAAAACAGTAACGCTGAAAACCGTGGGCCTGTTTTCCCTGATGGCCCAGAGTGGAATGTTCATTCCTGCGGATATCGGCAGCGAGGTATCCGTATTTGACCGCGTATATGCGGATATAGGCGACGAACAGTCCATCGAGCAGAGCCTTTCAACATTCTCATCCCATATGACAAATATTGTGGATATACTGGATGGAGCGGATGATGCATCACTTGTTTTGCTGGATGAACTGGGAGCGGGCACAGACCCCATCGAGGGAGCGGCCCTTGCCATGAGTATATTGGAAGAGCTTCATTCCCGCGGCACCGTCACAGTTGCAACTACCCATTACAGCGAGGTAAAAGCGTTTGCCCTTACCCGCGACGGAATCGAAAACGCATCCATGGAGTTTGATGTGGACAGGCTTTGTCCCACATACAGGCTGTTTATCGGCATCCCCGGCAAATCAAATGCCTTTGAAATATCCAGAAGGCTGGGTCTGTCCGAAAGCATTATCGAAGGCGCAAGGGGATATCTCAAGGGAGAGGATCTCCGCTTCGAGGATGTTATTTCCAGCGCGCAGAGCAGCTATCAGCTGGCGGAGGAAGAGCGGGCAATGGCAAAAGAAGCCCGCCGCGAGCTGGACAGGCTGCGGGCGGAGACTGAGGCAGAGCGCAAAAAGCTTGCTCAGGATAAGGCGAAGCTGCAGGCCAAGGCCAGGGAAGACGCCCGCAGGATAGTCGATGAAACCCGCCGCGAAATGGATAAGCTTGTGGCGGATATACGAAAGATTCGCTCTGTGGATCAGCGGGCGGCGGACAGGGTGATCCAGCAGTCCCGCGATTCCCTGAGAAAAAGGGAGGGCGACCTTGCGGAGCCTATGGTGCTTCCCACAGAGGACAGCACAAAGCCCCCCAAAACCGTAAAGCCCGGCGATACTGTGCGCATTGTTTCTTTGGATAAAAAGGCGACCGTTCTTTCTGCGCCGGATGCAAAGGGAGACGTTCAGGTTCAGGCGGGCGTTATGAAGGTAACCGTAAAGCTTTCTGACCTTCGCATGGCAAAGGACGATACGCCCCCAAAAGGCGCAGGCAGGATAAAGCTTGAAAAGGATCGCCAGGTGGGCATGGAGCTGGATATCCGCGGCATGCTGGTTGACGATGCGATCCTTGTGGTGGACAGATATATAGACAATGCAGCCCTTTCGGGCCTCAGCGAGATAAATATAATCCACGGCAAGGGCACGGGCGCTTTGAGGGCGGGCATACAGGAGTATCTGCGTACAAATAAGCGCATAAAGTCCTTCCGCCTCGGCAATTACGGTGAGGGCGATGCGGGCGTCACCGTGGCAACACTTAAGCCCCTTAAATAATTGCATAGCAAAAAGTCCCAATTTGCTTGATTTTATTCATACCAGGTTCATATTTGGGTGGTATCATTTATGGTAGCAGTTTCATGGTGTCTTTGCGGCAGGGAATGCCGCTATGACGGTACATCCAAGCCCGATAGTCAGGCCATTGAGCTTATGGAAAAGGGCGCGGCATGCATATGTCCCGAGGTGATGGGCGGATTGTCTGTTCCCAGAGAGCCTGCCGAGATAGTGGGCGGGGATGGATACGATGTGCTGGACGGCAAGGCAAAGGTAATAACCGTAAGCGGCAAGGACGTTACGGTAGAGTATGTTGCCGGAGCGCAGGCGGCTCTTCGGATTTGTATGGAGAGGGGAATATCTCACGCCCTGCTTAAGGCATACAGTCCTTCCTGCGGCTGCGGGTGTATTTATGACGGCAGCTTTTCCGGCAATAAAAAGCCGGGGGACGGAGTAACTGCGGCCCTGCTTAAAAGAAACGGTATAACCGTCCAAGCAAAATGAAACACACAAATAAGAAAGCGAGAACAAAAATATGGATAAGAACACCATACTGGTGATCGACGATGACCGCAATATTCTGGCAATAATCGAAATGTACCTTAAAAAAGAAGGGTACGATGTGGTTACCTGTGAGCGGGGAGATACCGCAATGGAAGCTTTCCGCAGGGCGGCGCCTTCTCTGGTGGTACTGGATGTTATGCTGCCCGGCATGGATGGCTGGGAGGTGCTTGCAAAGCTCAGGGAGGAAAGCTCTGTGCCGGTAATAATGCTTACCGCAAAGGGCGACACCACCGACCGCATACAGGGCCTTGACCTGGGCGCAGATGATTACATGGCAAAGCCCTTTGAAGCAAAGGAGCTTATTGCCCGCATAAAGGCGGTAATGAGAAGGAGCGGCTCCGCAGAGGAGGAAAAGTGCGTTACCTTCCCGAATCTTTCCATATCTCTGGATAACTATTCCGTAACGCTGGATGGCAAGCAGGTGGAAATGCCCCCCAAGGAGATAGAACTTCTTTATTTCCTTGCCGCCCGTCCCGGCAAGGTGTTTACCCGTGAACAGCTGCTGGAGCAGGTGTGGGGATTTGATTTCTTTGGCGATTCCCGTACTGTTGATGTGCATGTAAAGCGCATAAGGGAAAAGCTTGGCGAGCGCAGCGAATGGCAGATAAAGACTGTTTGGGGCGTGGGATACAAATTCGAAACCGAAAAATAAACAGTAAGGATAACTGATGCAAAAAACGCTGTTTTCAAGAATGCTGACCACATATCTGGCCGTAACGCTGGGGCTGTTGCTGCTCTTCGGCTTTACGGTTGGTGCTGTGTTCTATAATCAGTACATATCTGAAAAACAGCAGGAGCTAAACAGGGAAGCAGCAGAAATAGCATTGGTAATAACTGAGCGGTACATGGATGAGGATAAGCGTACCATGGCTCAGAATGAGCTGCTTACCATAGCCCGTAGATACGATGCCATGATGATAGTCCAGTTTGCAGACGACAAGCTGGGCAGATGCGTGTTTATGGATGAAGAATCCATGGATAAATGGGCGGCATGTGCGGATATGGATGTTTCTGAAATAGTAAGCGACATATTCCATAAAAACGAAGGAACCACCATTACAGATAAACTTGCAAAAAACTATGCCGACATGCCGGTAATGTCCCTTACCTGCCCGATTTTTACCGAGGATGGTGAGAAGGTTGCCGCCCTTGTAATGCATACGGATACCAGCGATATCAGGATGTCCATACGGCAGATGCGCATGGATATGCTGCTGTATTCCTGCGCTGCCGTGGTGCTCGCCATGATGGCGGTTTCCTATATAACCGGCAAAATGACAAAACCTATTACCGACATGAATCAAATAGTAAAACGGTATTCCAAGGGTGAGTTTGACCTGAGGGTGCAGAATGACGGCGGCGAGGATGAAGTAAGCCAGCTTGGCAAGAGCTTCAATACCATGGCTGACAGCTTGAATACGCTGGAAGAGGCAAGGCGCAGCTTTGTTGCAAATGTTTCCCATGAGCTGCGGTCTCCGCTCACATCCATGCGCGGCTTTCTTGAGGCCATGCAGGACGGCACTATTCCCGTGGAAGAGCAGGGAAAGTATCTGGATATAGTTATAAACGAAAACCGCCGCATGACGGCAATGGTAAACGATCTTCTGGACCTTGCAAGAATCGAATCCGGACAGGTGCTGCTGAAGACCGAACCCTTCGATATAAACGAGCTTATGACCCGCACGCTGCTCACCTTCGAAGTCCGCGTAGATTCCAAAAAGCTGGATGTGGAGCTGGATATAGGGGACAGAAAGCTTATGGTGGATGCGGATCCTTCCCAGATAGCGCAGGTATTGAGAAACCTCATAGACAATGCCATAAAATTTACGCCGGATGGGGGAAGCCTGAAGCTCAGCGCAAAGGCGGATAAAAAGCAGGCCGTGATATCTGTGCGGGATTCCGGCAAAGGCATAGATAAAGAAAGCATACCGTATCTTTTTGAGCGGTTTTATAAGGCGGAAAAGGCGCATACTCCCGGCGAAAGCGCAGGAACCGGCCTTGGCCTTGCGATAGTCAAGCGAATAATAGATCAGCACGATCAGGAGATAACTGTGGAATCCGAGCCCGGGAAGGGTACCTGCTTCACATTTACCCTCAAGCGGGCCGGCGAAAATCACAAGACTCCTGCAAAGCTGCGAAAAGCATAATTTTCCGGAGGGAAAGCAAATGGAACAATTCAACACCAACAATACTCAAAATCAGGGAGAATATTACGACAACACTGCCGACAGGGGAAAAAACGATTCCCGGCAGGACTGCTATACTCCGGGCAAAGAGGCACCCCATAGGGATAAGGCGAAGGGTAACGGCGCGGGAGGATACGTTCTTACCGGCGTGCTTTGCCTGCTTCTGGGCATTGCCATAGGCAGCGGAATTACTGCGCTGGCAATATCCGGCATAAAGAGCGCAGTTGGCAATATCGAAGAAAAAGCCCCCAGCATCGGTCAGGAAATTGAGGATGCGCTGGAGGATTTCTTCGGCGGCGATTTCAGGTTTGACTGGAACAACGGTGAGCATCAGCCTGCTCATCAGGAACAGAGCGACGAGTATCAGGAACAGGAAGCAAAGGAATATATCACCCGCGAGCTGCCGGAATTTGACGGCAAACAGCCCATAATAACGGATGCGGCAAATCCCGCACCGGATATTGTTGAACAGGTGTTTGACGGCGTAGTGGGAGTAAATACCTATGTAATGTACGAGGGGAAACCTGTGCAGGACGGATATGCCAGCGGCTTTGTGGTGTCCGGCGAAGGCTATATCGTAACAAATGCCCATGTAATTCGCGGCGGGGACAAAATAACTGTAACCTTCTCTGATCAGGAAGAGGTGGAAGCAGAGGTTGTAGGTGCTGATACCACCCTTGACGTGGCGGTGCTCAAGGTAGAAAAGGAAGGCCTTACGCCTCTTGCCCTTGGAAATTCCGATCTGGTGCGGGTAGGAGAATTTGCAATAGTCATAGGAAATCCTTCAAGCACAGAGCTTGCGGGCACTACCACTTTCGGCATAATCAGCGCTACCTCCCGCAGCATCAACATTGAGGGAAGGACAAACAACTTCATACAGACCGATGCAGCCATCAATTTCGGCAACAGCGGCGGCCCTCTTCTCAATATGAAGGGCGAGGTGATCGGCATTACTACGGCCAAAAATATCTACGCGGGCTATGATGAATACGGCAACTCCATCAGCGCCGAAGGTCTTGCCTTTGCAATTCCCATGAATGAAGCCATGCAGATCGTCTGCCAGCTGATTGAAAACGGCAGGGTGATCCGCCCCGGCATGGGCGTTAATGTTATCGGTGTAGATGCAGAGTCCGCAGAGTATTATGGAATACCCGAGGGTATACTTATTTACAGCGTCACAAGAAACGGCACAGCCCATAAGGCCGGACTGAAAGTGGATGACATTATCGTAAATTATGACGGTATTGAGGTTACAACTCAGGAGGCATTTGTAGAGTATGTGCAGACTCTTTTTGTTGGCGATGTTCTGCATCTGACTGTGATCAGAGATGGAGAAACCGTAGAAATCAACGTAACTATGGCAGACATGAATGAGATGGGGGACGAGCTTGTGGGCGGCACCTCAAAGATAATCAAATAGCCTGCCATTATATACCGAAAAAACCCAGAAACACGATAAAAACAGTTTACAAAAGCTCAATTCATCTGGTACACTATTAGATGGTGCTTTATGCGCCCGAAATTTGTGCAAATAAATAATCATATTACACCTTAGGGGGATTGAAATGAAGAATTACACCGCAGCAAACATCCGCAACATCGGCGTATTCGGCCACGGCGGCGAAGGTAAGACCACCCTTACCGAAGCTATGCTTTTCAACGCCGGCCTTCTGGAGCGCCTTGGCAAGGTTGAAAACGGAACCACCACCACTGACTTTGACCCTGAAGAAGTAAAGCGCACTATTTCCATCAACTGTGCTCTTGCTCCCTTCGAGTGGAATGATGTTAAGGTCAACCTGATCGACGCCCCCGGCTTCTTCGATTTCTACGGTGAAGTAGCTGCGGCAATGCGTCTGGCTGACTCCGCCCTCATCGTAGTGGGCGCTGTATCCGGTCCCGTTGTTGGTACCGAGAAGGCCATGGATATGTGCAAGAAGTCCGGCAAGGCCCGCATGATCGTTGTAAATCAGATGGACCGTGAAAACGCCAACTTCAATAAGGTAATGGACGAGCTGAACGCAAAGTTCGGCCCCAGCGTAGTTCCCATTCAGCTGCCCATCATGGAAGGCGGCAAGCTGGTAGGCTATGTTGACACCGTTCACATGGTAGCCAAGAAGTTTGACGGCAAGGGCGAGAAGGAAATGGATATCCCCGCCGCTCTGGCAGACCAGGCTCAGAGCGTATACGAAGCTCTCACCGAGGCTGCTGCCGAGACCGATGAAGAACTCATGGAGAAGTTCTTTGAGGAAGGCGAGCTCTCCCGTGAAGAGATCATTGCCGGCCTTAACAACGGCGTTCTTTCCGGCGACATCACTCCCGTATGCTGCTGCGCTGCTCAGCCCAACATCGGCGTATACACCCTGATGAACAACCTCATCAACTACATGCCCTCTGCCGATATGGTTAAGGCTCCCAAGGCTGTTAACCCCAAGACCGGCGATGCCGTTGAGGTTAAGCAGGATGGCAAGTTTGCAGGTCAGGTCGTCAAGACTGTTGTTGACCAGTTCGGTAAGTACTCCATCATCAAGGTTTACAGCGGCGTGCTGAGCATCGAATCCTCCCTGTACAATCCCCGCGAGGAGAAGGCCGAAAAGGCAACCGCTCCCGGCCTCATGCGCGGCAAGAAGGTTACCGGCATGGAAAAGCTGATCGCTGGTGATATCGGCGTTCTGTCCAAGCTCCAGTTCACCGCCACCGGTGACACCCTGTGCGATGCTTCCGCTCCCGTACAGTTCGAAGCTATCGACTTCCCCAAGCCCTGCATCAGCCTGGCAGTATCCGCCAAGAAGCAGGGTGAAGAAGATAAGGTCTTCGCCGGCCTCAACAAGCTGCTGGAAGAAGATCCCACCATGGCAATGGAAAAGAACGTTGAGACCGGTGACGTGCTCATCTGTGGTCTTGGCGAAGTACATCTGGATGTTCTCTGCGCAAAGCTGAAGAACAAGTCCGGCGTAGAAGCTCAGATTTCTGACCCCCGCATTCCTTACCGTGAGACCATCCCCGCCACCGCTGAGGCCGAAGGTAAGCATAAGAAGCAGACCGGCGGCTGCGGTCAGTTCGGCGTTGTTAACATGCGCTTTGAGCCCCTGGATAACGGCGAAGAGTTCGAGTTTGTTAACGCTATCGTTGGCGGCGTAGTTCCCAAGGAATACATCCCCGCTGTAGAAAAGGGTACCCGTGAGGCCATGAAGCGCGGCGTTCTTGCCGGCTATCCCATGATCGGCGTAAAGGCCACCCTGTTCTTCGGTAAGTATCATCCCGTAGATTCCAAGGAAGTTGCTTTCAAGAGCGCTGCCCGTCTGGCCTATAAGGAAGCCTGCGCCAAGGCACAGCCTGCCCTTATCGAGCCGATCTATCAGTACAACATCACCGTTCCCAATGAGTACACCGGCGCTATCATGGGCGATCTGTCCAGCCGTCGCGGCCGCGTTCTGGGTATGAACCCCTGCGAAGAGGGTACCGAAGTTGTTGCTGAAGCTCCTCTCTCCGAGATGTTCAAGTATGCTACCGACCTGCGTTCCATGACTCAGGCCCGTGGCTCTTTCAAGAGCGAGTTCGTACGCTACGAAGACGTTCCTGCTTTCGAGGCCAAGAAGATCATCGAAAGCGCTCAGAAGGAAGAGGAAGAAGAAGAATAATTACCGTCCCTCTTGGGGATACGCAAAAAAGGCTCGGCTTATGCCGAGCCTTTGTATTAAGGAGGATTATGGCTATTCCGAGTTTCAGATTTGCCGAACCCAAGGATGTGTCTTTGGTGTATCGCTTTATACAGGACCTTGCCGAATATGAAAAGCTGACTGATTGTCTTATTACCACGGAGCAGGATGTGAAGGAATGGCTTTTTATAAAGCAGAAGGCCGAGGTGCTTTTCATAATGGAAGGGGATAAGGAGGTGGGATTTATCCTGTTTTTCCATAGCTTTCCTTCATACAGGCATTGTGCAGGGCTGTTCATTGAGTCTGTTTTTATCCAGCCGGAATACAGGGGCAGAGGATATGGCAGGGCTGCCTTTGAGAAGATGGCCGGTATCGCCCTTGAGAGGGGCTGTGCAAGGATAGAGTGGTGCTGCCTTGACTGGAACCCTACGCTGGAGTTTTATCGCGGCATAGGGGCGGACATAATGGATGATCTTACCGTGTGCCGCTTAAATACGGAGGGGATACATCGCCTGGCAAATAAACAGACAAAATAGATAAAAACGATGGCTAACAATAATAGTGGCCATCGTTTTTTTGCGAATGATTTATACAAAAATATCGGTGTGCCTGCCGGTGTGCTTATTTGAATAATGAAAAAACCCGAAGCAAGCACTTCGGGTTTTTTACTGGCTCCCCCTGTTGGACTCGAACCAACGACACTGCGGTTAACAGCCGCATGCTCTACCGACTGAGCTAAGGAGGAACGGCACGAGTGTTATTATACAGCCTGTGCGGCATAATTGCAACCCCTTTTAATAAAAAATCATGATATATTTTTTTGATAAGTTTGGTTGAAGGGATATCTCAAATCAGAGTATAATCTAATTCAGCAATAAAGGAAGGAGGGCATGGCTGTGCAGAGGATGACAGCTGTAATTACTCCCGAGCTTGCCGGCCGCAGGGTGGAAGCCTTGCTCAAAAATCAATTTGCCATGTCGGATTCTTTTATATCACGATTGAAGCGCAGGCCTATGGGGATCATGCTGAACGGCCAGAAGGTATATACCACGGCCGTGGTGAAGGAAGGGGATATTCTTGCTGCGGAAATTGGCGACCCGGAGAATTATCCCAGAGCAGTTCCTATGGCAGCAGGACTGTCAATACCATGGCAGGATGAATATCTTGCGGTAATAGATAAGGCGGCGGGTATGGCTGTGCATCAATCCACCCGGGATCCAAATGAGCTTACCCTTGAAAATGCTTTTGCCGCAAGTTTTCCTGCCGGAGAGAATTTTCATCCGGTCAGCAGGCTGGACAGGGGAACGACAGGTCTTATGACGGTTGCCAAAAGCGGATATATGCACGAGCGGCTTAAAAGGATGCTGCATACGGAGCATTTCCGCAGGGAGTATCTCGGTATAGCCGTAGGGCATGTATCCCCGGCTGAGGGGCGCATAGAGCTGCCCATAGGTATGGAGCAAGGATCCACATACAAACATGCCGTAAGGGCAGACGGGGCTCCATCGCTCACGGAATACCGTACGCTTGGAACATACGAAAATTATACTTTGCTGAGGCTGATCCCCCATACCGGGCGCACTCATCAGCTGAGGCTCCATATGGCGGCTGTGGGCTATCCTTTGGCTGGGGATTGGCTGTATGGAGAGGAACACACGGATATTTCGCGCCCAGCATTGCATTCTTATGAATTGCGGCTGACGCATCCTGTCACAGGCGAAGAGATACATCTGATATCGCCTATGCCGGATGATATGATGAAACTATTGCAAAAATAGACCTGCGATAACATAAGCAAGTCTATTTTTTGTTTGCGATTGGTAATAATTACTGGTAAAATAATTAAAAATGAACAAATCTGTGCAATTTATATTTTTGAATAAAGGGGAGACAATATGAGCAAGGCTGACCTGATTTTTATGGATAACTGCAAAAAGATAATAACCGAAGGAGTTTGGGATACCGACAGGGATGTTCGCCCCCGCTGGGAGGACGGCGCGCCTGCACATACCGTAAAGATGTTTGGCCTTACCAACAGGTATGATCTTTCAGAAGAATTCCCCATAATGACCCTTAGAAAAACCGGCTTTAAAAACGCCGTGGATGAGCTGCTTTGGATATGGCAGAAGAAATCAAACAATGTAAATGATCTCAACAGCCATATCTGGGATGCATGGGCAGATGAAAGCGGCAGCATAGGAAAGGCCTACGGCTATCAGCTGGGCGTAAAACATCGCTATAAAGAGGGCGAAATGGATCAGGTGGACAGGATTCTCTACGATCTGAAGAATAATCCCGCTTCCCGCCGCATAATGAGCAACATTTATAATCACTCCGACCTTATGGACATGCATCTGTATCCCTGCGCATACAGCATGACCTTTAATGTATCCGGCGACAGGCTCAACGCCATACTCAATCAGCGTTCTCAGGACATGCTGGTTGCCAATAACTGGAATGTATGTCAGTACGCAGTGCTTGTTCATATGATGGCTCAGGTAAGCGGCCTTAAGGCAGGTACGCTGCTGCATGTGATCGCAGACGCCCACATTTACGACAGGCATGTTCCCCTTGTGGAGGAAATGCTCAAGCGTGAACCAATGGATGCTCCCCGGTTTGTAATGGATAAGAGTATTGACGATTTCTACAAGTTTACTGTGGATAGTTTTGCTTTGGAAAACTATGAATCCCATGGTTCCATAGGCAAAATTCCCGTGGCGGTGTAAAAATGAATATCATTGTTGCAGTCAGCAAAAACTACGGAATAGGCAGAGATGGGGGACTGCTGTTCAGCATACCTGAAGATATGGCCTTTTTCCGCAGCACCACCAGCGGAAATACCGTAATAATGGGCAGAAAGACGCTTGAGTCTTTACCCGGAGGCAGGCCGCTGAAAAACAGGCGCAATATTGTATTCAGCAGAAGCTGTGATTTTTCCGTTGAAGGAGCAGAGCATGTTTCCTCAATAGAAGAGCTGCTGGAACTTATCAATGGGGAGGAGAATGCCTTTGTAATAGGCGGCGAGGCCATATACAGAGCATTGCTTCCTTATTGCAGCAGGGCTTACATCACAATGGTGGATGCAGAAGCCGAAGCGGACAGGTATTTTCCAAATATTGAGCAGATGCAAGAATGGACCCTTGCGGATGCTTCGGAGTGGAAGGAGCATGAGGGGCTTAGGTTTCAGTTCAGAGAATATGTAAGAAACGACAGGGCTGAGCAATAAATAACAACATATCCGGAACCGATGGGGGCGGCTCCATTGGGAGAAGGAACGTGATAAAAGCAATAGTATACCTTACAAATACAGGCAGTACCCGGCGATATTCGGAGATGATATCCGATATTACGGGGCTGCCTGCTTTTGCGCTCAATGAGGCGGGAGGCAGGCTGAGACTGAATGACCGGGTGTTTTATCTTGGATGGGTGCTGCAGGGAAGAATAAGGGGATATAACAGAGCTGCCGTGAGATATCATATTGTTGGGACGTGCGCTGTGGGGATAACCCCGGATACTGATGACATTGCAAAAGAGATAAAACAAAAGACCGGCATAACGGATCCGAGGATAAAGGTGTTTTACGCAAGGGGTATCTTTGATATGGAAAAACTGAACCCCGTACACAGGCTGCTTATGAGCGGGGTACTAAAGCGGCTGAAGGAGGAGGGCAAAGAGCAGGATACTATAGAGCTGTTGGAAAGCGGCGGAGATTACGTATCTGCTGACAATATAAAAACGGCGGCTGACTGGATAACCAATTACAACCGCCGATTTGGCAAAGGTTAGCTATTTTATTAGGTAGATCACCGCTGCAATATTCACTGCCAGCATTAAAGGCATGCCGACTTTGAATGTGGTGTGTTTGGTTTTGTGGCGAAACGTATACATGCCGACTATGCCGCCCAACGCGCCGCCGAATACAGCCAGCGCAAACAGCGTTTTTTCCGGGATGCGCCATGCGCCCCGCTTGGCAAGGGATTTGTCTATTCCCATTGCGGCAAACAATACCAGAGACATGCCGCAAATGATGATCAACAGGGAACTAAGCGTTATTTCCATCATTTTTCTCCAGTTCTCTTGGAGGAAGCCTCAGCCTGTCCCACATGCCGTATTTATGGGTATCTGCAATTGCGTTCATAATGCGGGTTTCGGGATCGGGAACTATTGAGGTCAGATACTTGATTATCTGCTTCATATCCTCCCGCTTGGTATAGCCTGCAACGGGGCAGTTGGGCTTGCAGATGGGCAGCTCCAGCTTTTTTGCAACGGATAGGGCGTATTTTTCAGGAAGGAATACCAAAGGACGTATTACGGTCACCTCCTGACGATCAAGGTAGGTAACGGGACCAAACGTGTTAAGGCGGCTTTCGTACAAAAGGCTGAGAAAGAAGGTTTCGATAACGTCGTCCCTGTTGTGACCCAGAGCAACCAGATTGCAGCCGTGCTGGTGGGCATAGTCGTTGAGGGCGCCGCGGCGGAATTTGGCGCAGAGGGCGCAGGGATTGGACTCTTTGCGTACGTTGAAAACAACATCGCCTATATCGGTTTTAAGTATTTCAAAGGGGACACCGATGGACTCGGCGTAATCTGCAACGGGGGTATAATCCTGATCGGATATGCCAAGATCCAGCAAGACCGCCGTAAGCTCATAGGGAACCTTGGAAAACATCTGATACAGCTTAAGGCCGTACATAAGCAGCAGGCTGTCTTTACCGCCGGATACTCCTACACATATCTTGTCTCCGGGGCGTATCATATTGTATCGTTCATCGGCGCGGCGTATGCAGCCAAGTACTCTTTTCATACTATACCTCGCAATAAATATTGACTATTTATTATAACTTAACATCACTATTGACGCAACGGGGTGCCTGTGATACAATTCAACATCAGAAAACCGAATATGCCTTATCAAGAGTGGTTGAGGGACCGGCCCTATGAAACCCGACAACCTGCCCCGAGTGGGTAAGGTGCCAATTCCGGCAGCGTATTTGCGCTGAGAGATGAGCGAAGAAGCAAGCTGACCTCATCTGTGCATGAGGTTTTACTTTATTTTGGAGGAAACTATACAAATGAAAAAACTCTTTACCTCAGAGTCTGTTACCGAAGGACATCCCGATAAGCTGTGCGATTGCATATCCGATGCTGTTCTTGATGCAATACTTGCTCAGGATCCAGCAGGCCGCGTTGCCTGCGAATGCTCTGCCGCAACAGGCACACTGCTTATCATGGGCGAAATCAGCACTTCTGCCAAAATTGACGTGGCGGATATAGCGAAGAAGACCATTGCCCGCATTGGCTATGACAAGCCCGAATACGGTTTTGATTGCAGCAGCCTTACCATTATTACCGCTATCGGCATGCAGTCTCCCGATATCGCCATGGGCGTTGATAAGTCCGTAGAGGCTAAGGAGGGGGAGGAATCCCGCTTTGCTACCGGCGCAGGAGATCAGGGTATGATGTTTGGCTATGCCTGTGATGAAACCGCTGAGCTTATGCCTTTGCCCATATCTTTGGCACACAGCCTTACCCGTAAGCTCGCAGAGGTTCGCAGGAGCGGAGAGATACCATATCTTCGTCCGGACGGAAAGAGCCAGGTTACTGTGGAATATGACGGTGACAGGCCTGTTAGGGTGGATACGGTGGTTATTTCTGCCCAGCATGATCCCGACGTATCCCTTGAGCAGATAAGGGAGGATATCATAAATAAGGTAATTTTGCCCACCATACCCGAAGAATACGTGGACGGTGAAATCCGCATATTCGTCAACCCCACCGGCCGCTTTGTTATCGGCGGTCCCCATGGCGACAGCGGTCTTACCGGCCGTAAGATCATCGTGGATACCTATGGCGGATATGCACGCCATGGCGGCGGAGCCTTTTCCGGCAAGGACCCCACAAAGGTTGACCGCAGCGCAGCATACGCCGCACGCTATGCGGCAAAGAATGTTGTTGCGGCAGGCCTTGCAAGGCGTTGTGAAATACAGCTTGCCTACGCAATAGGTGTTGCACGGCCGGTATCTGTAATGGTGGATACCTTTGGCACAGGCATAATCCCTGACGGCGAAATTGCAGACAGGATAGTAAAGTACATGGATCTGCGGCCTGAGGCTATAATTGAACGCCTTGGCCTCAGGGCTCCCATTTATTCCGGTACAGCCGCATACGGTCACTTTGGAAGAAACGACATAGACCTGCCCTGGGAGTGTATGGATCTGGCTGAACAGCTGAAAAATGCATAGTTTATAACTATAATCTGAAATGTTTTGTAAAAATGCGCCGGGTCGGTTGATTCCCCGGCGCATTTACGGTTATAATGTACATAGTGGATAGGAATAGCCTCCTGCCACAATACTGCATATGGAGGACACTCAAATTGGTTCGTGTTATCTTCGGCGAAAAGGGAGCCGGCAACTCAAAGCGCATAATACAGATGGCCAATGACTCACTGGATCAGACCAAAGGCAGCGTTGTATTCATAGACGCAGAGGGACAGTATCTCTTCGAGCTGAAGCATGCCATACGCTTTATTGATGCGGGGCATTATAAAATAAACACTCCCGATATGTTTCTGGGATTCATTGCAGGCGTGGCCGCTCAGGATTTCGACCTGGAAATGGTATTTGTTGATGGCCTTACCAAGATGGTGGACTGTTCCGAGGAAGTTCTTGCGGGAATGTTCAAGAGGCTGGATGAGTTTTCAGCTGAAGCGGGCATAGAGATCGTAGTTGCTATGAGCGGCGATGGCGTGCCTGATTACCTTAAAGGCTATATGGCTGAGTAAATTTAATAAATTGTGCGGGGGCGTATTTCCCCCGCATTTTTTATTTATCATAATTGTTTACTGCTAAAATATACGAGGCAAAACCAACATACAATAGATAGTCCTCGGGGAGGTGCGGATTTTATGAGATACAGGTCAAAAATCATTGTTTATGTTATAGCGGCATCGCTGCTTTCCTGCGCCGCTACCATATTGCTTATGCGGGGCGGTGTGGGAAATACCGTGATAATGTCTGCAAGGGAATATAAGGAATACAGCCAGCTTATAGCGCTGGATGAACTGGCGGACAAAATAGAGGATGAATTTTATGAAAGGGCGCCCTCAAGGGATGAGCTGGTGGCAGGAGCGGCCTCAGGTATGGTCAGCACGCTGGAAGATCCATATGCCTGCTATTATACCGCAGAGGAATATCAGCAGCACCTTTCCTCCATGAATGGGGAATATTACGGCATAGGGCTGCTGGTGGGGCAGCCGGATGCTGTTGGTGCTGCGGTGCTTGAGGTATACGAAGGAGGTACATCCGAGGCGGCTGGGATAAAAGTTGGTGATATTATAACCCATATTGACGGTGAGCCCACTGCGAATATGCTCCTTGAGGAACTGAGTGCAGCCATAGACGCAAAGGAAAAAGAGGGAGTGCTTCTTACTCTCTTGCGGGGAAATGAAACCATTGAAATAAGCGTTGCCGGGGGAAACATTGCGGTAAAGCATGTGGGATACCGTATGCTCGAGGGAAACATAGGTTATATAGCCATAAGCATGTTTACCGGAAACTGTGCCGATGAATTTGAAGAGGCGATAGCCGAATTGAACGGCGGAGGAATGAACTCGCTCATAATAGACCTTCGAAATAATCCCGGCGGAGCGCTGGATCTGGTTGTGGATATTGCCGATCAGCTTCTTGGCAGGGGCATGCGTATAGTGAGCGTGGGAGATGGGGATTCCAGAGAAGAGGAGATATTTGAGGCCAATGGGGAATCCATTGAGATTCCCGTTGCTGTACTGGTAAATGAAAATTCCGCATCTGCCAGCGAAATACTCACAGCGGCTGTACAGGAAAACGGCATAGGTGCGGTAATCGGGACAAAAACCTTCGGCAAGGGCATCGTACAGACCACCATGCCGATATCCTCCACAGGGGGATGGCTTAAGCTTACCACGGATGCCTACTACACTCCGAATGGCAATAATATCCATGGAGAAGGCGTATTCCCTGACATATACATTGAACTGCCTGAAGAATATCTTTCCTATGCAATAACCGAAATACCTGCAGAGGCAGATACGCAGCTTCAGAAGGCAATGCAGTATCTGGACAAAGCCAATTAATATTGAATATGTAAGGATTTAAATGTAAAAAACCGCAGATGCAGCTCTGCGGCTTTTTAATTGGGGATTAGTGTTCGTCGTGGTGTTTGATGCCGTCCCGCCTGAAAAGCAGGGTGATGCCCCATACGCCTGCAAGACCCACCAGGGTATAGACGATACGGGCGAATGTGGCGCTCATGCCGCCGAAAAGACTGGCAACAAGGTCAAACTGGAAAAGACCTATAAGACCCCAGTTGAGGGCGCCGATTATAACGAGAATCAGTGCAAGAGTATCCATTGTACAAGCTCCTTTTGCTTTGATGGGATTATCATGTGACGGTTAAAGCAAAAGGATACCAGGGAAAAATTTACTTTTTCTTCGGATAAAATATTTCGATTTCAAATTTATCAAAGTCCACAGAATCGATAAAATCCGATGGAAGAAATACAACCCTGGAAAAATCTTCTATTTCTTTCAGATGCTTTTTCAGCATCAGCGGACGGGAAAGGTCCAGCTCCTGACACAAAGGACTGATGAGTTCATCCCAATCAGAAGCAGTGTCACGGGTCAGGCCCTCATATTCTATGGTGTGCTGGCGCTGTATTTTATCGTTTTTGCGAATAATTCCCCAAAGCTTCATGGAATATATCTCCTTCAAAAATCAAGGGCGGCGGTAAATCGCTCCGCCGCCCTGAAAGACGAGTGTGGTTTATTTCTGCAGGTACTGGGTGGATACAAAGAGTATCTTGTTGTTGTATTCGATCATGCTCCAGCCATTGCCTGCATCCTTGATGAAGCTTACGGCGGTGCCGTTGGAGAGCACCTCAACGCGCTCGGCATCCGAAGATGCAGCGGAGCGGATATTGATATCGTCACCCTTGATGGAGGCGGGAGTGGTGGTATAGGCGCTTATATCGCTTACCTTTCTGATGTAACCGCCGGATACATATGCTTCGCCGCCGTTGTATGCGATCTTGTACCAGTCGTTATTGTCTGCGCTGATAACGTAAACCTTTTCACCCAGGGCAAGGGTGCCGACCTTGTTGCCGGAGGTGCCGGCGATATCGCGTACATTGATGCCGTCATCGGTTGCGTAGTAGATGGACTTGGCATTGCCGGGAGCGGTGGTGGTGCCGGAAGCAGCTCCTGTACCTGTGTTGCTACCCGCCGCATCGGCAGAGTACTCAATATTGAAGGTCTTGCGGGCGATGGCGTAACCGTTCTTGCGTGCCTCAACATTCAGAGTAACAGAACCGGGCTCGGTGAGATTGTAAACGTAGGTAAAGCTGCCGGTTTCATCAACGGGCACTGCGGCTTCTCCTACGAATACGGATGCGGAGGTATCGCCAACCATGCCGGATACTTCAACGGCGGGGCTGGTGACAGAGAAGCTCTCGGTGTTGGGAGAGGTTACTGTCATATCGATGGTGGGAATGGGGATGTAGATGGGCTGTGCAAAGGTCACGTCTTCGCTTTCGCCCTTCTTGTTGATTACGCTGATATCGGGGTATACAGGCAGAGTTCCGTCGGTTGCCAGCTGCTCGGGATCGACGGGCTCGCCGGGGATCCAAAGCTGCTCGGGAATAGCGAAGGTAACGGACTTGCCGGTAACGGGCTCTTCGCGCTGGATGGAGCCGCCCTCAAAGCGGATGGTGCTGCCCTTTTTGGCATAGGTGGTGATGTTGTATACCACGTTGCCGTCAGCGGAGGTGGTCTTTTCGATCACGGGCTCCTCTGTTACGGCGGAACCGGCAAACAGGCCGCCGCCGATAAGCTTGATTACGCCGAAAATCAACAAGCCTGCAACTACAACGCCGCCCAGAATCATGCCCATAAGCTTAATGTTGACGCCGCCGCGCTTTTTGCGGGAAGCGGACTTGGACTTGGCTTTGGATTTGGACTTGGAGGAGCTGCCCTTCTTGGCGGGAGCGCTCTTGCTCTTGGAAGCCTTGCTCCGGGAGGGGCGCTCATCTCTCATGTCATCCGTATAGTCGTAAGAGAACATGCTGTCGTCAATGGGATCGGCAAACTTCATGTTCTGGGAAGAACCATAGGAGCCTGTCCAGACGGAAGAAGCTGCGGAAGAAGCTGCGGCCGCAGGGGCGGCAGGGGCGGAATCGGAACGATATCCGCAGGAATTGCAGAAACGCTGTCCTGCAATCATGGATGCACCGCACTTGGCGCAGGTTGCGCCGGCGCTCTGTACGCGGCGGGCGCTCTGCTGATAAGCGGGCTGCTGAACCATGGGCTGTACGGTTACTTCCGGAGCCTGAGAAGCGGTAAAATAATCCGAAGGGATATCGCTTTCGGATATGGTATTGGCATTAAAATCGGGCTTGGCCCATTTGGGAGAGCTTACAAAATTTCTGCCCGCAGAGGGGGCAGCTGAAGACTGGCTCTCATTAAGGGGCGCAGAACATTTTTCGCAGAATTCCAGGAAATCTTCGTTGTTTGCGCCGCAGTTTTTACAGATCATAATCATACCTCCTGAAAGGTCTAGTCATAGCATATTATATCAAATACCAATAGGTAAGGAAATACCTTTTGTCTGATAAATATAAACAAACTTTGAATTATAAACAATAGGGCAAACAGGGTTACGGCAGGGTATTTTGAGTGGTATAATCATAATCAAGCGAAAAGATTATAAATATCTGCCAATGATTTTTCGGAGGAAAAACCATGAAGCGAATTATTTGCGCTGTTGCAGCAGCCTGTATATTGCTTTCCTTTGCCGCATGCTCTCCCAAGGAGGATCCTTTTAAAGGATACACCACCAAGGGGGATATTTCCGGCGGCGTTGCGCTGGAGCATGCCAATGCAAGGGAAATATCTGTATGGCAGAACGGGGACAGCACCTATATCAGGTTTGTTTTCAACGTGGGCAGCCGCATGAGCGGCGGCGGAGAGGAAGCGCCTGCATCAACAACACCGGAATACAGTATATATCCGCTCGGCTATCCTTCCCGACTGGTGGTTGAGTTTGAATCTTTGGAATACTCGGATTATGAGCATGACGGATTTTCTTCCGCGGGCTGTGTATTGGGCAGCTTTTTGCACAGGATGGAGGGCGAGAAGAAAGCATGCGTTTATTTTCAGCTTTCTGCAGATGCGGCTTTTAAGGCATTTTCCAGCGGCAATCAACTGGAGATAGAGATAAAGCCCATGCCCAAGCCGGAAGAAAAAAGGGGCAAGGAAAAGCAATATTTTATTGCAACTGCGAATGCATATCGGGATTTCTGCGCCGGCAGGCTTGCGGATATTGCCATGACCCCCAGCCTTGATGCCTCGCTGCAGAATATCATGCTGGTATCAGAGGCGATGGAGTCGGATATAACGGCTGAGCTTTTTATAAACGATTCGGTAGAAAAATATCCCAATGCCGTTCGTGAGGAATGGACAGTGCAGCCGGCAGAATATGGCGCCCGTCCCGCATATGATGCTTCCCTAGGATATATGGCGGCATATTCGGAAAACGTAGCCCGCCTGGAAAGCTCGGCAGCGGCGCAGGTGTTTATACCTGATGGATGGTATCTTACGGATCTACCCAAACGCACCGGAGATGGCGTGCTTTATACCCGCCGCACAGTTATAAGCAATATGTCCTCTGAGTATGAATGCGAGATGCTGTGTGTAATGAATGCCGACGGCAGTACCGAGAGCTTTCTGGACTATGAGTTTCAGACCGTGGAAAGCGCGGCGTTCTCTCCCGATGGACGGCGCCTTGCAGTGCTGGAAAGGGCAGAGGAGGCAACCAACTTCTATATCTTTGACGTGGAGACGGAAGAACTGTCCGTAAATCTTAAGGATATGGGCTTCGGAGATATGGTAAGCGCATATACCTGGGATGATCTTGGCACTACGATATACGCTGTCAGCGGCACGGATGCCATGCTGATACACCAGTATGACTTTGACGTACCCACAGAAAACAAGCGCCACGGCGTTGTGGAGAAAAACGGCGCAGACGAAGGATGCATTGCATACTGTGACGGCGGCCTGTTTTTTGTGCAGGGGGATATGGACAGGGGAGACATCATATACCGGGTAAAGAGCGACGGCGGTGTTCGCAAGTACTTTACCGAGGGAAGCTCATTTGAGCTTTCTCCGGATAATGCATATATGGCCATCAACGCCGAAAGCGGCATATCCGCAGCCAGCACAGCTTCGGCAAAGTTCCGCCTTTACGATATGGCAACAGGTGAAAGTACCACCATAACCAACGAGTTCGGCCCTCAGTCTTTTATCTGGTCAAAGGACGGTACAAAGCTGTATTACTTTGAAAACCGACTTTCCGGCGAGGGCGGCGAAAGCTCTGAAGAAACATCGGCACAGCAGCAGGATGAATATCCGTATACTCTGTGGATGTACGATGTTGCGTCGGGAAAAAACACAAAAATCGGAGATTTCCCTACAACCTCCATTTATCCCGGCAGCAGCGCAGGCACCGTATATATGACATACAGCGATGCGGATACAATGGGGCAGAGGGTAAAGGCCACATACTGTATTGAGGTGGACATAACCGGAAGATAGCTCAAAAAAGTGGACACAGCATACAAAAATAGTGTAAAATAGCACAGTGAAAAATATAAAACGCAGAGTAGGTTGCCGTGCGCGGCGGGGATTTCCCTCACAGTGCTGACCGGACGGGGAGTTGACGGTCGGACGAATAGCGCAAGACGCTTGCGGTACGGCTTCCGCATCCCGCTGCTGCATAACCATGAGGATCAACCTCTTCTTATGTGGTACTAAGGGACGCTATGTAAAGAGAGGTGGCTTTTTATGGAAAACAACAACCGTCTTAACATCAGCGCCGGCACAAAAAAACTTGTGTATTGCGCATTGCTCACAGCCCTTGGTGTAGTGCTGGGCGGAATGCTCAGCATACCTGCCATGCCGTTGGGTTCCTATACCCTCAAGATAGGCTTTGGTGTACTGCCGGTAATAATATCCGCGGTGCTGTTCGGGCCTGTTTACGGAGGCGTGGTGGGCGGTCTTACGGATCTGCTTCAGGCGCTGATATTCCCCAAAGGCCCCTATATGCCGTGGTTTACCGTTATCGGCGTATTGTTTGGCGTTATTCCGGGGCTTTTCTTCCGCAAGGGACAGCCGGTTACCTGGAAGCGCCTGTTTGCCGCAATATTTACAGGGCAGACGGTATGCAGCGTAATACTCAATACCCTGCTTCTCATGTGGCTGTACGGCTCGCCATACCATATCGTCTATGCCAGAATCATCAATCAGGCAGTGATGATCCCCCTTTATACCCTGATGGTATACTGGCTGCTAAAGGTGCTTAAGCGGGGCGGAGTAATATAATTCATAAAAACTGTGCATACTTTTCCGTATATACCAAAATACGGAGGATAATGCATATGCTGTTTATGAAGAATAAAGAAACAAAACAGGACGACAGGGCCGCTCAGGTTTTAAAGGCCATGGAACAATGGCAGGAGGCCGGGCGGTACTTTGAAAGCGTAAGCGATACAGATCTTGTGGACTATGCCATATATGAGGCGGAGGCTGCCAGAAGAAAATACATGCTGCTGCTGAGAAGATACGCAATGGAGCAGCAGAGGACGGAGTAAAAGAAAAATCATGACAATGCTTGTGATGTTTGGAATAGGGCTGCTGATATTGTGGATACTGTTCAAAGTATTCCGCTGGCCCCTCAAGGTATTGGGCAAGCTGGTGCTTAACGCTGTAATGGGTGCCATAACTCTGGTTCTTATAAACATCATAGGCGGATTTTTCAACTTTACTCTGCCTATTAATGCTTTCACCTCACTGATAGTGGGTCTTATGGGCGTGCCCGGTGTGGCTATAATTGCCGCATGGGTATTTCTGCTGTAAAATAAAGAGCAACAGGCTCCCGTGTGCATAGCGGGGGTCTTTTTGCGGAAGAAAGGGCAAAAAATGTCGGATATTGCAAAGCTTAAGGAAATGATAGCATCCTCCGGACGCATAGTGTTTTTCGGAGGAGCGGGGGTAAGCACCGAGAGCGGCATACCGGATTTTCGCAGCGAAAACGGCATCTATGATGCAATACGCCGCTTTGGTGAGCGACCGGAGATATTGCTGAGCCATAGCTTTTTTATGAACAATACCCGGCGGTTTTATGAATATTACAGAAGCTCGCTGCTGGTGACGGATGTTTTGCCAAACGATGCCCATAGAGCTCTCGCCGAGATGGAGCGGCAGGGCAAGCTCACCGCCGTAATTACACAAAACATAGACGGTCTGCACACCAAGGCGGGCAGCAAAAAGGTATTTGAGCTTCATGGCAGCATATACAGAAACTACTGCATGGAGTGCGGCAAGGCATATTCCGCAGAGGATATCATTGATATGGATACGGTGCCCCGCTGTACCTGCGGCGGAATAATAAAGCCGGATGTGGTGCTTTATGAAGAGGGACTGGACAACGATACCATTCAGGGAGCCGTTACCCACATAATGCGGGCGGATATGCTGATAATAGGCGGAACATCTCTGGCCGTCTATCCTGCGGCAGGGCTCATAGACTATTACAGGGGCAGCAAGCTGGTATTGATAAACAAAAGCGAAACGCCCCGTGATTCCATAGCTGACCTTGTTATACATGATGCCATAGGCAAGGTGCTAAAAGAAGCTGTATTATCATGATCTGGAGAGTGGTATAAATGACGGGATGGCTTATTCGCCGCTTTGTGAAGGATTGCGACAATACCCGCAGCAGGGCTGTCAGGGAAGCATACGGCGTACTTGCAGGAGTTGTTGGTATTGCCGCTAATATGCTGCTGTGCGGGGTAAAGTTTATTATAGGCATGCTTACCGGCAGTATTGCGGTGCAGGCAGATGCGGTAAATAACCTTGCAGACATTGGCTCAAATCTTATGACGCTGCTCAGCGCCCGCCTTGCGGGAAAGCCTGCGGATAAGGAGCATCCATACGGCCATGCCCGCATGGAATACATTGCTGCGCTGATAATAGCTTTTCTCATCCTTATGGTGGGCTATGAGCTGGGCAAGGAATCCTTCATGAAGATACTTAATCCTGTGGAGGTCGAATTCACTGTTGCCTCAATGCTTGCCCTTGCAGCATCTATTCTGATTAAGCTGTGGATGGGCATGTTTACCGCAAACATTGGCAGGCGCATAGATTCCGCCACCATGAGCGCAGCCACGGCAGACAGCCTTATGGATTGCATAAGCACAGGCGCTATACTTGTTTCTTCTGTTCTGGCATATTTCTTTGAAGTGAATCTTGATGGATACATCGGAGTTGCCGTAGCGGCATTTGTATTGTATTCAGGCATCAAGCTGGTCAAGGAAACGATAAGCCCCCTTATGGGCGAAGCTCCTGAGCCGGAATTTGTAAAAGCGCTTGCAGACAGAATATCCGCATATGACGGCGTAATAGATACCCATGATATACTTATCCACAGCTATGGCCCCGGCAACATAATTGCCACAGCTCATGCCGAGGTGGATGCCAGGGGAAATGTGCTGGAGCTTCATGAGCTTATAGACAGGATAGAGCTGGAAGTGGGCAGAGAAATGGGCATGCTGCTTACTATCCACATGGACCCTGTCGAGCTGGATAATCCCAAGGTACGCAGGGCAAAGGACGCTATAAGCAATATTTTGGCAGAGCTGCCTGTCAAGACGGTATTTCATGATTTTCGAATGGTGCCGGGCGAAAAGCGCAATAATCTCATATTTGATATTGTGGTGCCGCTGGAAATCGGAGAAGCCAAAGAGCATGAACTTCTGGACACTATCTGCCGAAGGGCAAAAGAGGCCGACCCCACATATGCCTGTGTAATTCAGGTGGACCATGATTTCAGCGGCCTGATCCAGCCGTAAATATAATCATATTTTAAGATAAAGGAAGCAGAGAAAATGAAAGCTGTAACCGCTATTTTGCTGGCTGCCGGAGACGGCAGGCGTATGGTATCCCGCAGGCAGAAAGTAATGCACAATCTTTGCGGCAGGCCTGTAATAGGCTGGGTAATGCGCAGCGTTCAGAGAAACATATCCGAGCGCCCCATAACAGTTCTGGGATTTGACGGAGAATCCGTAAAGGAGTATTTCGACAAGGATTCCGGCTATGTATATCAGAATCCAGAGAATTCCACCGCAGAAGCCCTCAGGGCCGGTCTTTCCGCAGTATCTGCAAAGGAAGGTTATGTGCTGGTAATAGCGGGCAACCTGCCGTTGATTTCGGACGGGACCGTATCCGCTCTGGTATCCGCCGCAAGGAAGGCTGATGCAGCCCGACTGATATGCCTGTCAGAGAATGTTACGCTTATCGTGGCGGCATATTGCTTTGAGCTGAAGGCAATACGGAAGTGTCTGGAAGGCGAAATGGAGACCATCGAGGACTGCGTTAACAAACTTCGTACAGACGGCCGAATGGTTGTGGATGTATATGCTCCCGAGATCGAGGGCGTTGAAGTGGATACCAGAGAGGACCTTTGGTGCTGTTCCGAGATAATGCGCCGGGCGATCAATTCCGGACACATGAACAGAGGCGTTACCTTTATAGACCCCAATACTGCCTATATTGATGCCGATGTAAAAATCGGCATGGATACTGTGATTTATCCAAACGTTCAGCTTCTTGGAAATACCGTAATAGGCGAAGACTGTACCATTTACAGCGGCAGCCGAATCGAGAACAGCAAAATCGGAAACGGCTGTATGATTGATGGCGTTGTGGCGATAGAAGCCGAAGTTGCAGACGGCGCAAAGGTTGGTCCCTTTGTACGGCTCAGGCCAAACAGCCATATAGGCGCAGGATGCAAGATAGGCAACTTTGTAGAGGTGAAAAATTCCACTGTCGGCGAGAAGACCTCCATTGCTCATCTTACATATGTGGGTGATGCGGATGTTGGTTCAAAGGTAAATATGGGATGCGGCACGGTGTTTGTAAATTACGATGGCTTTAAAAAGCATCGTACAACCGTAGGCAATAACGTATTCCTGGGCTGCCAGACTGCCTTGGTCGCACCGGTAAAGGTAGGAGATGACGTATACACGGGCGCAGGCTCTGTAATAACAGAGGATATACCCGACGGCGCTCTTGCCATGGCCCGCTGCCACCAGCAGAATAAAGAGGGCTGGGTGGAGAAGTACAGAGAGAGGAAACGCAGGTAGTATACGCTGACAAAATGTTATAAAAAGCCGCAAAATCAAATATTCCCTTGACAGGGCATCGGGTTTTGTGATTTTATACTGGTTGGAATAAAACAAAAATTTACTAATACAGGAGATTTAACATGAGTCTTTACAGCGAATGGCAGGCCATTGCCGAGCAGGATAGAGAACCCCATCTCGCCAGAAAGTTCTGGCAGGAATACTTTGACATGGAAACCGAGAACTACAAGCAGATCCTCGGCGACTATGAAAACACAGTAGAGGGCAAGGTTTCCGAGCTGGCAGCCCGCTTCAATATGGACGAGGTTACCTTCGTTGGCTTCCTGGATGGCATCAATTCCAGCCTCAAGAAGGAGCTCAAGCTGGACAGCCTTAAGAGCGGTTCCAAGATCAAGCTGGATATCGATTTTGAAAAGCTTTACTTCAACATGCTGGACTGCAAGGCAGAATGGCTGTACACCCTTAAGGAGTGGGAGCCCATTCTGACCCCTGAGCGCCGCAAGGAGATCACTCAGGAATTCCGCGCTTCCAAGATGTTCGTTAAGGAAGCGGAACCCGGCCGCAACGATCCCTGCCCCTGCGGCAGCGGCAAGAAGTACAAGAAGTGCTGCGGCGCCGGCAAATAATATAGCATAAACAAATGGCGTTCCATTGCGGAGCGCCATTTTGAACTTTTGGCAACATATACGTTCTGGTGGGTGTTCATTTTTCATATACGTGGTATAATATATAATGTCAAAACACTATATACATGTCTGATCTATATTCTTTATACGGAGGCAAAAGTATTATGAAGCTTAGATTCTGCGGCGCAGCGAAGGCGGTAACCGGCTCCTGCCATATGATTACATTCGAAGGCGGCAGCATACTTGTTGACTGCGGTATGCGGCAGGGTGCGGATGCAAAGAGCGAATACGGCGAGGGTGAATTTCCCTTTGTTCCCGCCGATATTAAGGCGCTTTTGCTTACCCATGCCCATATCGATCATACCGGTCTTGTTCCTCTGCTGGTAAAGCGTGGCTTTAAAGGCCCCATCATTTCCACAGAAGCCACTTCAAAGCTTTGCGGCATAATGCTTCCTGACAGCGCGCATATTCAGGAGCAGGATGCAGAATACCAAAACCGCAAGAATGAACGTGCCGGCAAGCCTCTTGTGGAGCCTTTGTATACCTCTCAGGATGTTGAGAATACCCTCAAGCAGTTCAAACCCAGCAGCTACGGTAAAATAGTTGACGTTTGTTCCGGCGTAAAGGCCAGGTTTACCGACGTTGGCCATCTGCTGGGCTCCTCTGCCATTGAAATATGGGTGACCGAAGGCGGAAAAACCACCCGCTTTGTATTCTCCGGCGATATCGGCCGCGATGACAGACCCATCATAAAGGACCCCGAAAGCCCCGAAGCAGCCGACTATCTCATCATGGAAAGCACCTATGGCGACAGGGTGCATGAAGTTACTACCGATGAAGAAAAAGAAGCTGAGTTTGCCCGCGTATTGAAAAACGGTATTGCAAGGGGCGGCAATATTGTTATACCTGCTTTTGCGGTTGGCCGCACTCAGGAGCTGCTTTACTATATCAAGCGGATGCTGGTAAATAATACCGTTCCCGGCCTTGAAAAGATTCCTGTATATATAGACAGCCCCCTTGGTATAAAGGCAACACGCGTATATGCTGCCTGCGGAGCGGAGTGCTATGATGACGAAACAAAGGCTATTGCACGAAGCGGCGATTTGTTCGAATTTGATACCCTCAAGGTTGCGGAGACCGCCGACGAGAGCAAGCTCATAAACGAAGCCAAGGGCTGCAATATCATAATTTCCGCATCAGGCATGTGCGATGCAGGCCGCATACGTCATCATCTGAAGAATAATCTGTTTAAGGCAACTACTACCGTTGTATTTGCCGGATATCAGGCCGTTGGAACAATCGGCCGCATGCTGACCGATGGCGCCAAAAAGATAAAGATACTGGGCGTTCCGGTCATGGTAAATGCTGACATTCAGCGCATTCAGGGCTTCTCCGGCCATGCGGATCAGCGCGAGCTGCTTACATGGGTGGATGAGATAGATAAAAAGCCCGCAAAGGTATTCCTCGTTCACGGTGAAGAAAGCGCAATATATGCCCTTAAGGATAAGCTTGAGGAGCGGGGATATGATGTGGAAGTTCCCGGTATGTTCGAGGAATTTGACCTTGAAAGCGGAGAGGTATACGCCACCGAAACCAAGCTCGTAAAGCCTGCCGCAGGCAAGGCCGCAAAGCCCTCCAAGGCGTCCGGCATAAAGGCAGAGCTGAAGCGGCTGATGGTAGCTTTGATAGATGCCATATCCGACAGCGCGAAGGTAGCGGACCTTGCGGACAATGTATCAGACCTTGCAGATCAGCTGGAGCAGCGGCTTAAATAAAAATTAGCCATTGAACAGTTTGGCTGAATGTGCTAAAATATATCAAAATTGAAATTATGGCTATGATGGAGAAAAGCGGGCCATATCCCATTTCAGAGAGAGCCGCGCATGCTGCAAGCGGCTTATGGGAAAATCCTGCACAAGTTCGCTCCTGAGCCGCCCCGGTGAAGCCTGATGTTTTAAGGTGAGTAGTTGGGGCCGGGTAAGCCCGATACAGCGATAAAGGCCCTGTGATGGCAGGGTGAATTAGGGTGGTACCACGAATGGGCCTTCGTCCCTTAGGACGAGGCGCAATTTTAATTTGGAGGATTTTAAAACCATGAAGGACACTCTGGAAAAGATCAGGCTTAATACCCTTGAAAGCCTGAAAAATGCAGAGGACGAGGCGGCAATAGATGCCATAAACCTCGCCGTATTCGGCAAGAGCGGCTCTCTTACCGAGATACTCAAGGGTATGGGCAAGCTCAGCAAGGAAGAGCGTGCTGCCGTTGGTCAGCTGGTAAACAGCGTAAAGAAGGAACTGGAAAAAGAGCTTAATCAGCGCAAGGCTGAGATCGCCGCAAAGATGCAGGAGCTGCGCTTTGCAAAGGAAGCCATAGACGTTACCGAGCCCGGTAAAATTTCCATGCCGGAAGGTCATCTGCATCCTATGACCCAGACCTATCGCGAGATTCGCGATGCGCTGGTGGGCATGGGCTTTACCACTTACGAAGGCCCCGAGGTGGAGTATGACGATTACAACTTCACCAAGCTGAATCTGCCTCTGGATCATCCCGCACGCGACATGCAGGATACCTTCTATGTAAACGACAAGGTAGTTCTGCGTACCCATACTTCCCCCCTTGAAGCTCGCGCGCTGCTGAATCTTAAGCCTCCCTTCAGGCTTATCATGCCCGGCCGTGTATTCCGCGTAGACGAGGTCGACGCAAGCCATAGCCCTGTATTTATGCAGATGGAAGGCTTTGTTGTGGATAAGAACATTACCCTGGCAGACCTTAAGGGCACACTGCTTACCTTTATCCATGCAGTATTCGGTGAGGATGTAAAGATGCGTTTCCGTCCCAGCTATTTCCCCTTCACGGAGCCTTCTGCCGAGGTTGACGTATCCTGCACCCTTTGCGGCGGCAAGGGCTGCCGTCTGTGCAAAGGCACCGGCTGGCTGGAGATACTTGGCAGCGGCGTTACCAATCCCCACGAGCTGGAAAACTGCGGCCTTGATCCCAAGGAATGGAAGGCATTTGCTTTCGGCCTTGGCGTAGACCGTATTGCAAGCCTTAAGTATGGAATCACGGATATCCGTCTCGAGTATGAGAACGATGCCCGCTTCCTCAAGCAGTTCTAACAGGGAGGTAAGATAACTATGAAACTGCCCCTTAAGTGGTTAAAAGAATATGTTGATTTCAACGTGACCCCTGAAAAGTTCGTAGAACTGATGATGTGGCGCGGCTTTGAAATTGCTGAAATAATTGACGAGATGCCCGGCGTAAGCAACATAGTTGTGGGCCGCATCGAAAAGATTGAACAGCATCCCAATGCAGACAAGCTGAAGATATGCGAAGTCAACATCGGCAAGGAGGAAAATCTTACCCTTGTTACCGGCGCTCCCAATATATTTGAAGGTGCGCTGGTGCCTGTAGCATTGGACGGCGCAACTCTCCCCGGCGGCGTAGTGATTCATTCCACTGTTATGCGCGGCGTAGAAAGCTGCGGTATGCTTTGCTCCGGTCAGGAGCTGGGCCTTACCGAGGCTGATTATCCCGGCGCGGAAGTATACGGCCTGCTCATCCTCAAGGACAATCAGCCCCTTGGTCAGTCCATACAGGAAGCCGTTGGCCTTAACGATATCGTATTCGATATCGAGCTGACTCCCAACAGGGCAGACTGCATCAGCATCATAGGCATGTGCCGCGAAGCTGCCGCAGCTCTTGGCCAGAAGTTCATCGAGCCTGCCATTAAGCAGGTGGAGGGCGAGGGAGATGCAAAGGAATACGCATCAGTTCGGGTAATGGATACCGACCTTTGCCCCAGATACATCGGTCGCGTGGTTAAGGATATCAGGATCGCTCCTTCTCCCGCATGGATGCAGAAGAGGCTTCGCAGCGTTGGCCTCAGGCCCATCAATAACATCGTAGATATAACCAACTACGTTATGATCGAATACGGCCAGCCCATGCATGCATTCGATTTTTCCTGCATCACCGACGGACAGATCATCGTCCGCCGCGGCAAGGAAGGCGAGGTAGTAAAGACTCTGGACGGCAAGGAGAGGACTGTTTCTCCCAACGTTCTGCTGATAGCTGACCCTGCAAAGGGCGTTGGCATTGCGGGCGTAATGGGCGGAGAAAACTCCGAAATTACCGAGGATACCAAGACAGTATTCTTTGAATGCGCAGTGTTCAAGGGCAGCAACATCCGCCATACCACCCGCGAGCTGCATCACGTTACCGATGCCGCATCACGTTATATTAAGGGCGTAGAGCCTGTTAATACTCAGCTGGCAATAGATCGCGCCATTGAGCTGGTTGCAGAGCTTGACGCAGGTACTGTTATCGGAGGCAATATCGACGTATGTGCCGCAGATATCAGTGAGCGCGTGATAAACGTTGACTGGAATCATGTAAACCGCATCCTCAATACCGATATCTCCGCTGAAGATATGGTAAAGATGCTGGATACCCTTAATATCAGCGCAAAGGTCGATGGGGATGTCCTGGTCGTTACAGTGCCTCATTATCGCGTGGATATCGAGAGCAGCATAGAGTCCGATTGGGATATCGCAGAGGAAATCGCAAGGGTATACGGTTACTATAACATCGAGCCCACCCTTATGCAGGGCGATACCTTCCGCGGCTGCCTCAGTCCCGAGACCCGCCACGAAGATCAGGTCAAGGATATGTGTGTGGCAATGGGCTGCTATGAAATGTACAATTACAACTTCACCGGCCCCGCTGCCCTTAATGCGCTGCGCATTCCTGAGGGAGACGAAAAGCGTATGGCAGTTAAGCTGATGAATCCCTTCGGCGAGGATCAGAGCCTTATGCGTACCACTCTCATGGCAGGTATGCTGAACACTGTAGCCCTCAACTGCAACCGCAAGACCGGCCATGGCAGGTTCTTCGAGGTGGGCAATGTTCATATAGACAACAACCCCGATCTGCCGGAAGAGCGCAAGATGCTTGGTATCATATTCAGCGGCGCTGAAGAAAACTTCTTCACTCTGAAGGGAATGGTTGAGTATCTGCTGCGCAAGCTGGGCATTGGCGAGCGTGCTGAGTATGTGCCCGGCGGCAGCGAGTTCTTCCAGCCCGGCCAGAAGGCCCTTATCAAGGTTGACGGTCAGGTAATAGGCGAGATGGGCGCTGTTCATCCTGAAACCCGCAAGGCCTTCGGCGTACCTCAGGCAGCATATGCGGCAGAGCTGTCCGTACAGAAGCTGTTTGAACTGCGTGAAAACGGCAAGACCTATAAAGCTATACCCAAGTATCCTACTGTTCCCCGCGATATAGCCGTTGTGGTGGATGAAAGCGTAACCTCCGCACAGGTAGCGGCCGCAATCAAGTCTGCCCCTGTAAAGGTTCTGCTTGAAAATGTTGAGCTGTTTGACGTATATCGCGGAACCGGTATCGCTGAAGGTAAGAAGAGCATGGCATATTCCTACACCGTTCGTGCGGAAGACCGCACTCTTACCGATGAGGATATTACCGACGCCATGAACACTATAATCCGCACACTCAAGGAAACTCTTGATGCAGACCTTAGAGCATAAAGGAGGAAGATATGCAGTATAATCGCACATCCTTTTTCGGCATCGTATTTGCGCTGATGTCCGTATCCAATACCGTTATGGAATTTGGTTTCGGCAAGGGAATAAAGGGCATGTCCCCACTTTGCCTCGGCGCAGCATTGCTGCTGTTTGCCCTTAGCCTCAGAGATGCAGGCAACGCTAAGCGCGGGCTGGTACCTCTTCTGTATTTTGCTGCTGCGCTCAATCTCATTGCGGGCTGTGTGCAGCTGCTGGAGCTGGTAAACTACTGATCAAACCAAATCAAAGGGCCATCCGAAAAGGGTGGCTCTTTTTGTATCTATATTTATCCTATGGCTTTTGCTTGACCGCAATATGTGGTAAAATGTATATGTAAAAATATGCGGCAATAAGCTTTATCGGAGATAAATCAAATGGATCTTTCAACCCTTAACGCGCCCCAGAGGCTTGCGGTAGAAACTCTGAATGGGCCTCTTCTTATACTTGCCGGCGCAGGCTCGGGAAAAACCCGCGCCCTTACTTTCAGAATAGCAAACCTTGTTGAGCATGGAGTTGCACCCTGGAGCATACTGGCACTTACCTTTACAAACAAAGCTGCCCGTGAGATGCGGGAGCGTACAGAGGCGCTTATTGGCTGCGATGCTCAGGATATGTGGGTCACTACGTTCCATTCCTGCTGCTCCCGCATGCTGAGGATGGATATAACAAGGCTGGGAAGGGAAAGCAATTTTCTTATTTATGACGATGACGATCAGATGTCCCTTATTGGAAATATCCTTAAGCGCATCGGCATCAGTGATAAGGATATGTCCAAGAGGGAGATAAAGGAGCGCATCAGCGACGCGAAGAATAAATCCCTCAATCCTGAACAGTATCTTATGGACAATCCATATCTTGACGAGACTGTGGTAAGGATATTCAGGGAATATCAGCGTTCCCTCAAGGAATGCAATGCGCTGGATTTTGACGATCTTCTGTGCATGACCATTCAGCTGCTGGAAAGCTGCCCCGATGTATTGGATAAATATCGCAGAAAGTTCAGCTATGTGCTGGTGGATGAGTATCAGGATACAAACTCCCTCCAGTACAGGATGATCGAGCTTATATGCCGCGAGCATAGGAATATCTGCGTTGTGGGCGATGATGATCAGAGCATATACGGCTGGCGCGGCGCGGATATACGCAACATCCTTGAATTTGAAAAGGATTTTCCCGGTGCAAAGGTGATTCGCCTTGAGCAGAACTATCGTTCCACATCAAATATACTTAACGGCGCAAATGCGGTAATAGACAACAATATCGACCGCAAACAGAAAAAACTCTGGACCGATAACGGCGACGGCGAAAAGATAGAGATTTACACCGCCGAAACCGAGAGGGACGAGGCACATTTCATATGCCGCAAGGTGATGGACGGAGTGCGTGAAGGCATGAGCTATGGGGATTTTGCCATACTCTACCGCATGAACGCCCAGAGCCGCGTTCCTGAAACGACCCTTATGAATTATGGTATACCCAACAGGGTATACGGCGGTCAGCGGTTCTATGAGCGCAAGGAGATCAAGGACATAATGGCGTATCTTCGCCTTATGTACAATCCCTCAGACGATGTCTCTCTCAGGCGCATAATAAACATACCCAAGCGCAGCATCGGCGATGCCTCTGTAAACGAGCTGGCCCGGGTTGCGGAAAAAAACAATATCTCCATGCTTATGGCATCCATAGCCTGCCTTGACGATATGGATCCAAGGGCCGCAAAGAAAATTCAGCCCTTTGGCATCAGCATGGCGGAGTATATGGCTCTTAGCCGTACCATGCCACTGTCCGAATTCACATGGGGACTCATCGAGTCTTTGGAATATGAAAACTATCTGAAATCCGAGGACAAAAAGGGCGATGTGGAATCCCGCATGGATAACCTCAGGGAACTTATCGGCAATATCAAAGAAATCGAAAAAGACCTTCCTGAAGGAGAGGATGCCCTTAAGGTATTCCTTGAAAACGTGGCTCTGGTTGCGGATATAGATTCCATGAATGAGGAAAATGGCGCAGTTGCCCTTATGACGCTGCACAGCGCAAAGGGTCTTGAGTTCCCCGTGGTATTCATGGTGGGCATGGAAGAAAATGTATTCCCCACCTCCAGAGCAAAGAACGATATGTCCACCGGCGCAATGGAAGAGGAACGCAGGCTGTGCTATGTTGGCATGACCCGCGCCAAGCGCAAGCTGTATATGATAAACGCAAAGCAGCGCAGCATATTCGGCAGCGAATCCTACAACCGCCGCTCACGCTTCATTGATGAGATACCTGCGGAACTCACTCAATCTGCAAACCCCGAACGTAAACAGGAGCCTCAGACCTCTTCCTTTGGCGCAAGGAGCGGAGGATATTCTTCCGGCGGCCATTCTTACGGCGGACACAGCTCAGGTAATCGTTATCAGGTGGACAGTCATGTGTTGGGCCGTGTATCTGCGCCTGCAGCGCCCAAGCCTGCGGCTCCCGTTGTGAAGTCCTTTGAAAAGCATCAGCGGGTCGTTCATGAAAAGTTTGGCGAGGGTACAATAATGGATATATCCGGCGCAGGCAGCTCAATGCTTGTGTCCATAGATTTCGGCGCAGCAGGGGTAAAGCGGTTTGCAGCCGCATATGCCCCGATAAAGCCCGCGGAGGAATAGTATACATACAAAATATCGGAGGAGCCCAATGGAGCAGCGTATAAGGGAGCTTGTGGATAAGCTTAATGAGTATTCCAGAGCTTATTATGTCATGGATGCCCCCAAGATAAGCGATAAGGAATATGATGAGCTGTTTGACAGCCTGCTGGAGCTGGAGCAGCAGACCGGTATTGTATTGCCGGATTCACCTACTCAGAGAGTGGGCGGAGATCCGCTGCCCTGGTTTGAGGAGCATACCCATATACAGCGGCTCTGGAGCCTTGATAAGGTTCGCACCCGTGAAGACCTTACCGAATGGGGGCACAAGGTTCAGCGAATGGCGCAAAGTCAGGGATTGCCGCCTGTAAAATATGCCCTCGAGTATAAGTTTGATGGACTTACCGTAAATCTTACCTATGAAGACGGAAAGCTTACAAAAGGCGCAACCCGCGGAAACGGCGTGGTGGGTGAGGACATAACTCCACAGATAAAGACGATCCGCACGGTACCCCTTACCATACCCTTTAAGGGCAGGATGGAAGTGCAGGGCGAATGTTACATGAAGCTGTCCGTGCTTGAAGAAATAAACGCAGTTTCGGACGAAAAGCTGAAGAATGCGAGAAATGCCGCCGCAGGCGCCCTGAGAAACCTTGACCCCAGAGTAACCGCAAAGCGCAGGCTGGATTGCTATTGCTACAATGTGGGCTATATTGAAGGAAAAGAGCTGAATGATCAGGATGAAATGATAACCTTCCTCAGAGAAAACGGCTTTACCGTTAATGAATACCTGAAATTTTGCAATAGCATAGAAGATGTATGCGATGAGATAGAAAAGGCCGAAAAAACCAGACCGGACCTGGATTTTCTCATTGACGGAATGGTGATAAAGGTGCGGGATTTTGACACCCGCTATGCCCTTGGAGCAACCGACAGATTTCCCCGCTGGGCAATAGCTTTTAAGTTTGCCGCAGAGGAAACTACAACTATCGTGCGGGATATAACATGGGAGGTTGGCCGCACAGGCAAACTGACGCCCAGAGCGCATCTTGACGCCGTAGAGCTTGCAGGCGCAACCATACGCCATGCTACCCTCAATAACTGGGATGACATTCAGCGCAAAAAGGTCGGAATCGGCTCCCGTGTATTCGTTCGCCGTAGCAATGATGTTATTCCGGAGATACTTGCGGCTGTGGAGGACGATGTGCCCGAAAGGCAGGCGGAAAAGCCAATAGTATGTCCTGCCTGCGGAGCCCATGTTGAGCAGCGCGGAGCTCATATTTTCTGCACAAATTCCCTTTCCTGCGCTCCCCAGATTGCTGGCAGACTTGCCCATTACGCATCAAGGGATGCAATGGATATAGATACATTCTCCGAAAAGACAGCGGCTCTTCTGGTTGAGGAAATGCAGCTCAAGAGCATACCGGACCTTTACGATATGTCCGCCGAGGACTTTGCAATGCTTCCGGGTTTTAAGGAGAAAAAGATCGGCAATCTTATTGCTGCAATAGAAAAGAGCAAGGATTGCTCGCTGGGTGCGTTTGTTTTTGCAATCGGCATACCAAATGTGGGTTCCAAAACCGCCCGGGATCTCGCAAGACATTTTGGCAGTCTTGATGCCATACGCAGCGCCGGCCCGGAGGAACTGATGGCGGTGCAGGATGTGGGTCAGGTTGTGGCAGACAGCATAATTGCCTTCTTTGCCGATAGCTCGATTTCGGCTCAGGTGGACAGGCTGCTTGCCCACGGCGTATCTCCCCGCCCGGAAGAGATACAGCATCAGAGCCCCATAACAGGCAAAACACTGGTGGTTACCGGCACACTGCCCACCCTTGACAGGCGGGAGGCAGAGGCCATGATAGAGAGGCTTGGCGGCAAGGCCGCAGGCAGCGTAAGCAAAAAAACCAGCTATGTGCTGGCAGGCGAAAATGCCGGCAGCAAGCTGACAAAAGCAAGAGAACTGGGCATACCTGTGCTCAGCGAAGAAGAATTTTTCCAATTGATCGGAGAAAAGCGATAGAAGATGCGTCAGGGAAAACTAACAAACCAACAGCTGGAAAACCTTATACTTTCCAAATTTTCCCACACCCGTGAAGAAGTTGTCTGTTCACCCCATGTGGGCGTGGACTGTGCAGCGGTGGATCTTGGCGGAAGGATAGCGGTATTGTCCACTGACCCAATAACCTCTGCGGATAAGAATTTAGGCAGCCTTACCGTACATGTGAGCTGCAACGATGCGGCGGCGGCAGGAGCAGAACCTATTGGTATCCTGGTCACATTGCTTATACCTCCCAGCAGTACCGAAGAGGATATAGACAGAGTTGCAGATGAGCTTGCAGAGGCGGCTCGCCTTGCTAATATTGAGATAATCGGAGGGCATACAGAGGTTACCGCAGCCGTTAATCGCATGGTTACCTGCGCGACTGTTATAGCAAGAGCTGGCAAAAACGGCATAATCGCCCCCAACGGCATGAAGGAGGGGGACTATATTCTTATGACCAAGGGCGGCGGCATTGAAGGCACAGCGGTAATAGCTTCCGATTTCCCTGAAAAAACAGGCCTTACAGAATCCGAACTGGAACAGGCCCGCGGCTTTATGAGCAATGTCAGCGTGGTGAAGGAAGGCCTTTTTTGCGCGGATAACGGCGCAACTGCCATGCATGACATTACCGAGGGCGGTATATACGGTGCCGCATGGGAAATGTCTGAGGCTTCCGGATGCGGCATGGAAATATGGCCGGATAAGGTGCCCTTCCATCCCATAACGGTTAAGGTGTGCGATAATTGCGGCCTTGACAGATTCCGTCTGCTTTCCAGCGGCAGCATGCTGGTGGCCTGTCCCGATGGTGAGACCATGGTAAAGGGGCTTGCGGAGATCGGCATACCCGCTGCCGTTATAGGCAGGGCGGGCGGCGAAGGCGTCAGAACGGACAAGGGCGAAGAGATACTCCCCCCCGAGGCGGATGAGCTTTACCGCATGTTTTAGCTAACGGCAAAAGCCCCGTTTATATTGTAAAAAAACAGCGAAATATGATATAATATTTAAATTGGAAATGCACTGTGGAGGTTCACCGTGGTAAACAGCATGACAGGATTCGGCCGCTATGCCATTGAGCATGAGGGCCGTGAAATAACAGTTGAATTAAAGAGCGTAAATCACAGGTATCTGGATATTGGTTTCAGGATGCCCCGTGCTATAAACTTTATCGAAGATACTCTCCGCGGCGTGATTTCTTCCGAGCTTAGCCGTGGGCACGTGGATGTTTTCGTATTCTATCGCAACAACCGCGACGATGCCCGCAAGGTAGCTGTGGATATGAATCTGCTGGGAGAATATCTCACCGCTGCCCGTGAAGCCGCTGCAACTTTTGGCCTGCGTGACGATATCGGCCTGAGCTCTGCCCTTCGCCTGCCGGATGTTACCGAAATAGTGGAAGCAGATGAGGACAGGGAAGAGGTTTGCCGCATTGCTGGAGAAGCATGCAGAGCAGCCTGCCAGGAGCTTAAAGCCATGCGCGCAAAGGAAGGCGCAAAGCTTTATGAGGATCTGTACGGCAAATGTGCAGCAGTGGAGGCCATCGCTGCAAATATTGCCGAAAGGGCACCTCAGGTAGTTGAAGAATATCGCATAAAGCTCAATGAGCGCATTGAAAAGCTTCTTGGTGCAGTGGATGTGGACAAGGTTCGCCTTGCAACAGAAGTGGCTCTCTTTGCGGATAAGGCCGGCATAGATGAAGAAATAGTCCGTTTGGGCAGCCACGTTACCCAGTTCAAGGCGATGTTGGATGGCACAGAGCCTGCGGGCCGCAAGCTGGACTTTATCGTTCAGGAGATGAACCGCGAGTTTAATACTATCGGCTCCAAGGCAAATGACGGCGACATAGTCAACTTTGTAATTGCCGGCAAGGGCGAGATAGAAAAGATCCGCGAACAGGTTCAGAATATAGAATAAGAGGAGATAAAATGTCAGTTAGGCTGGTAAATGTTGGCTTTGGCAACATTGTGGCATCCACAAGGATAGTATCCATCATTTCTCCGGACAGCGCGCCTGCAAAGCGCATGGTGCAGGAGGCCCGCGAAAAGGGCAGGCTGGTGGATGCGACCCACGGCAGACGTACCAGAGCCGTTATAGTAATGGACAGCATGCATATAGTTCTTTCTGCCCTTCAGTCCGAGACGGTTGCGTCCCGAGTGATGGCAGACAGCGATTCAGAATAAAATCGGAGGTTTTCCATATGACCAGCAAAGGCCAGCTTCTTGTAATATCCGGTCCTTCCGGCGTAGGCAAGGGAACCATCTGCTCCAAGCTCATGTCAGAGCGGGATAATATTAAAATGTCCGTATCTGTTACCACTCGTCAGCCCCGCCCGGGTGAAACCGAGGGCGTAAGCTATTTCTTCCGTACTGAGGAAGAATTTATGCGGATGGTGGAAGAAGATGCCTTCCTGGAATACATGTGTGTATTCGGTAAGAACCACTACGGCACTCCCAAGAGCTATGTTGAAGAGCAGCGCAATCTGGGTTATGACGTTATTCTTGAAATTGACGTAAAGGGTGCCCTTAAGGTAAAGGAAAAGTGCGCAGATGCAGTAATGATATTTATAGCCCCTCCCGATATGGATACCCTGCGCAATCGGCTTGTGGGCCGCGGCACCGAGACGCCCGAGTCTGTTGCAAGGCGATTTGGCGAGGCCATTCGCGAAATAGCTCTTGCAGAGCAGTACGATTATATCATTGTAAATGACAATCTTGACAAGGCGGTAGGCCAGGTACAGAGCATTATATCTGCAGAGCACAGCCGCGTTGCAAATAACGCTGAATTCATTAACCAACTTAAAGGAGAAATATAAACCATGATGAACTATCCTCCTCTTACAGAATTGCAGGATAAAGTAGGCTGCCGCTATATGCTGGTTACCGCCGTTGCAAGGCGCGCCCGTCAGCTGATGGAAGACCCCGAAAAGCTGGACGATCGCAAGCCTGTTTCCACCGCCGTTGATGAGCTGTTCAACGATAAGCTGGAAGTTTTTGTGCCTGAGGAGCAAGCAAAATAATGAAGCATGTGGTGATGGGAGTAACAGGGTCCATCGCGGCCTATAAGGCATGCGATATCGTCAGCGGCCTTCGCAAGAAGGGCGTTGATGTGCGCGTCATTCTTACAAAGGCAGGCGCGGAAATAATAACTCCTCTCGCTCTTGAAACCATGAGCAATAACCCCGTTGTGGTGGATATGTTCAATAGGGAAAATCCATGGGAAGTTGAGCATATTGCTCTGGCAAAGCTTGCAGACATGTTCCTTATCGCTCCTGCCACGGCTAATTTTATCGGCAAGATGGCATCCGGCATTGCGGACGATATGCTGACCACAACCGTAATGGCCACAAAAGCCCCCATACTCATCGCTCCTGCCATGAATTCCAATATGTACCTCAATTCTGCCGTTCAGCAGAATATGGAGGTGCTAAGAGGGCGTGGATGTGAGTTTATTCAGCCTGCCGTAGGACACCTTGCCTGCGGAGATGAGGGCGTTGGCAAGCTGGCAGATGTACAGGATATAATCGATGCCGTTATAAACAAGCTCAACGTGCGCCGCGATATGGAAGGCGTAAAGGTATTGGTAACGGCAGGACCTACCCGCGAGGCAATAGACCCGGTTCGTTATATTACCAATCATTCTTCAGGCAAGATGGGCTATGCAATAGCAGAAGCCGCTGCGGAGCGCGGCGCCGAGGTTACCCTCATAAGCGGTCCCGTAAACCTTAAAACACCTGAAGGAGTAAAGCGAATTGACATAGTTTCCTCCGGAGAGCTTTGCGATACGGTAATCGAGCAGTTTGAGCATTGCGATATTCTGATCATGGCGGCGGCTCCCGCTGATTTTACCCCTGTAATCACTGCATCCGAAAAAATTAAAAAGCAGGGCACAGGCATGACCCTTGAGCTTACCTCCACAAGGGATATTCTCAAGACCGTTGCTCCCAACAAGGGCAGCCGCAAGGTGATGGGCTTTGCCGCAGAAACAGAGAATCTTCAGCAGAATGCATTAAAGAAGCTCAGCGCAAAGAATCTTGACTTTATTGCTGCCAATGACGTTACTGCCGAGGGTGCGGGCTTTGGAGTGGATACCAATATAATTACCCTATATGGAGCAGACGGCTCTGAAGAACATAGCGGAAAGCTGACAAAGCGCGATGCGGCGGACTGGCTGCTGGATAGGCTTATGAAATAGCATTAACAGGGAGAGGTTCAGGCTTCTCCCAAGTTTTTTATTGAAACCACGGTATTTCAGGAGAGTATTTATAAATTGTTTGCGCAGGTGATTGTTGACATAGCCCATAGCAGCGTGGACAGGCTGTTTACCTACAGGGCGGATGATAATATCATGGTGGGTCAGCGTGTGCTGGTCCCCTTTGGCGCGGGCAATAAGGCCATTGAGGGATTTGTATTGGGAATAAGCGACAGCTACGAGGGCAATATTTCCCTTAAGTCCATTATTCGTCCCATGGAACCGTATACTGTGCTTACTCCTGAGCAGATACAGCTTGCGTATTGGATAAAACAAAGCTACAACTGTATACTTGTGGATGCGCTGCGGCTGATGATACCTGCGCAGCTAAGAGGCGGCAGGGTAAAGGAAAAGACAATACGCACCATAAAGGTAAACAGCAGCATTGAGCCGGAGCAGGCCCTTTCGGCAATGCTGAAAAAGGACGGAACGCCCAAGTCCCCAAGGCAGCACGAGGTATATACTCTCCTTGCCGAATCCGGCATGGAGATGAGTACAGGCGATATATGCGCATTTATACCCGGCGCGGCAGCTGCAATAAGAGCGCTGCTGCAGAAGGGATATATTGTTGAAATAGGCAGAGAGACATACCGCAATCCGTATGCAAATCACGATATACCAAAGACGCTGCCGTTGCCTTTATCTTTGCAGCAGCAGGGAGCGCTGGATGCAGTTTCGGCTGCAATGGAACAGGGACGCGGTGAGTTTTTGCTGCATGGCGTAACGGGTTCAGGCAAAACCGAAGTGTATATGCAGGCCATCGCAAAGGCATTGGAGATGGGCGGGACCGCAATAGTGCTGGTGCCGGAAATTTCCCTTACTCCGCAGGCCATGGACAGATTCCGCGGAAGATTCGGCAACAGCGTTGCTGTGCTGCACAGCCGCCTTTCTCCGGGCGAGCGTTATGATGAATGGCGCAGGATACGCCTTGGTAAGGCGAAGGTCGTGCTGGGGGCCAGGAGCGCGGTATTTGCCCCCCTTGAAAATATCAGGCTCATAGTGGTGGATGAGGAACACGAACAGTCATATTCCTCAGAAATGACCCCCAGATATAACGCCATAGAGGTGGCAAGGCAGAGATGCAGGCTGAACGGAGGCACGTTGCTTCTGGGCAGCGCAACTCCTTCCATTGCAAGCTATCTCAGGGCAACAAAGGGCAAGTATACTCTGCTGGAAATGCCCGGCAGAGTGAATAATCTGCCAATGCCTGAAGTGGAAATTGCAGATATGCGCGATGAATTTGCTGCCGGAAATACAGGCATATTCAGCGCTCCCCTTTATGATGCGCTTAAAAATTGCTTTGATAGGGGCGAACAGGCCATCCTCTTTATGAATCGCAGGGGTTACTCCACCTTTGTATCATGTCGTGGCTGCGGCTATGTTTTCAAGTGCGACAATTGCGATGTTTCCATGACTTATCATAAGCTGGAAAACTCCATGAAGTGTCACTATTGCGGCAGTGTAAAGCCTATTCCGAAGGTTTGCCCCGAATGCGGTAAACCCTATATAAAGTTCTTTGGCATAGGAACTCAGCAGGTGGAGGAGCAGCTGAATCAAAGCTTCCCAGAAGTTACCTGCCTCAGGATGGATGCGGATACTACCCACACAAAGGACGCCCATTACAATATTTTATCCCGCTTTGCAAAGGGAGAAGCTCAGGTGCTTATAGGCACCCAAATGGTTGCGAAGGGACTGGATATGCCCGGGGTATCGGTTGTGGGAGTTATTGCGGCGGATGCGTCGCTGCATATACCTGATTACCGAAGCTGCGAACGCTCGTTCCAGCTGCTGACACAGGTGGCAGGCAGGGCAGGCCGGGCCGCAGGAAACGGACGGGTGATCGTTCAAACTTACAATCCGGATCACCCTGCCATAGTGCTTGCATCAAAGCATGACTACAAGGGCTTTTTTGATTATGAGATAGCTATGCGCAGAGCGGCGCTGTTTCCGCCTTATTCACTGTTTATAAGGGCTTTGTTTATGCATGGGGATAATGCACCCCTTGCAGAAGCGGCAGAAAGCTTTGCCCGGGGACTGCACAGTACAATCATTGATGCCCTTAAGCAGCAGGGGGCAGATGACAGGGAGCTGCTGTTTATGACATGCGGCGATGCACCTATAAAGAGAAAGCAGGGGCAATACCGAAAGCAGATATTGCTGAAGCTTGCCCGAACAAAGCACACACCCAAAGTGATCGAAAACATATATTCCTATGCAAACGATCATCGCTCGGAATACTTCTGCTCGCTGGAGCTTAACCCGGGAGACATGCTGTGATATCGTACGAGCGTACGAAAATGATTCAGATATTGCTTGCCTTAAAGGGCGGCGGATTGATATAATAAATTGATAAACTCTCGGAGGAATGGGATAAAAATATGGCAAAGAGACAGATATTCAGGGAAGATGCGGCCTGCCTTTATAAAAAGTGCCGCCCGGTAGAAAAGTTTGACCGTAAGCTCTGGGAGCTGCTTGACGATATGGCAGATACCATGTACCAGGCGGAGGGCGTTGGCCTTGCTGCTCCCCAGATAGGCATACTTCGCCGCGCATTCGTGATTGACTGCGGTGAGGGCCTTGTTGAAATGATAAACCCTGAGCTGATTGAAACCTCCGGCGAACAGGGCTGCTTTGAGGGCTGCCTTTCCTTCCCGGGCAAAAGCGGCTATGTGGTGCGCCCCAACTATGTAAAGATGCGTGCTTACGACAGACACGGCGAGCTTTATGAATACGAGGGGGAGGGGCTGTTTGCACGCGCCATGCTCCATGAAAACGACCATCTTGACGGGCTTGTTTACGGCCGTCTCGTTACCGAGCCTCCCGAGGGATATACCGAGGAGATGGAAGAGGAAGAGTATGATGATATGGAAGGCGAGGAGGAAGAGGAATAATGCGTATAGCTTTCCTTGGCACTCCGGATTTTGCCGTACCTTCCTTTCAGATGCTTATTGATAAAGGTCATGAGCTTGCACTGTTTACCAACCCCGACAGACCAAAGGGACGCAAAGGCGAACTGACCCCGCCTCCCACAAAGGTTTTGGCTCAAAAGTACGATATTCCGGTATATCAGTTTGAAAAGATACGCTGCGAAGAAGGGGTGGCCGCGCTGAAGACGTTTGCACCCGAGCTTATGGTTACCGCAGCATTTGGCCAGATACTTTCTGCAGAGAATCTTGCCATACCCAAATACGGCTGCATAAACGTTCACGGAAGCCTGCTGCCCAGGCTCAGGGGTGCGGCGCCTATACAGTGGAGCATTATCAACGGCGATAAGGTTACCGGCGTGACCACCATGCTTACCGATGTGGGCCTGGATACCGGCGATATATTGCTTAAGCGGGAAACAGAAATAGGCGAAAACGAAACGGCAGGAGAGCTTTTTGACAGGCTTGCGGTAATGGGCGCAGAATTGCTGGATGAAACCATACAGGCTCTTCTGAACGGAACACTTACTCCCGTTCCTCAGGATCACGATGCCGCCACCAGATGCGGCATGATAAAAAAAGAAATGGGCAGGCTGGATTTCTCCATGACAGCCCAGCAGATACACGATAAGGTCAGGGGTATGAATCCGTGGCCTGTTGCCTTTACCTCTGTGGACGGCGGGGATGTAAAAATATGGGAAACCCGCAAAACCGGCGAAAAGTGCAGCGGTACCCCCGGTCTGTGCGTAGCTGCGGATCCAAAGAAGGGCGTTTTTGTACAGACAGCTGACGAATTGATCGAAATTACTGAGCTGCAGTTTGCCGGCGCAAAGCGCATGAGCGCAAAGGCGGCGGTATTGGGTCATCCCCTTGAAGGAAAGGTATTTGGCCAATGACCGTCAGAAGAAAAGCCCTTGAAACCTTAATGGAAATAACTGACAAGGGTGCTTATGCAAACCTTGCTCTCAAGTCAGCTCTTAGCGGCATGGAAGAAAGGGATGCCAAGTGGATCAGTGCGGCGGTATATACCACCCTTGATCATCTGCTGTATATCGACCATGTTATAGCCGCCTATGCAAAGGGCAGGCTCAAGTCTGAAATACGTGGCATACTTCGCTTGGGCGTTTGCCAGACGCTGTATATGGATGTTCCGGACAGCGCTGCCTGCAATGAAAGCGTAAAGCTGACAAAAGAGATTGGCAAGGGTGCATTGTCCGGCTTTGTAAACGGCGTTATGCGCAATGTGTGCCGCAATAAGGATACATTGCCTCCGCTGCCGACGAATCCCCTTCAGAGGTTTTCTGTTCAATACAGCTATCCCGAATATATGGTGAAAGAGTATCTTTCCCTGTATGGCGAGGCCTTTACCGAGGCCATGCTTTCTGCTGCGGAGGGCAGAGAAATGACCGTAAGGGCTCAGCATCCTTATACCTCAGAGCTTCTTGAAAAAGAACTCGAAGAGCGCAAGGCGGAATATACCCGCGGACAGCTTTGCCCGGATGCATTTCGGCTTGCAAAGGGTATGGACGTAAGCAAGGAGCCGCTTTTTTCAGAGGGCAAGGTAACCGTACAGAGCGAAAGCGCAATGCTTGTTTGCAGAGCCTTAGAGCCTCAAATTGGGATGAAGGTGCTGGATACATGCGCCGCTCCCGGAGGAAAGAGCGCCTATATTGCCCATATTACTCATAATAACGCAGAAATTGATGCATGGGAGCTTCATCCCCACAGGGCTGAGCTTATGAGGCGCACCTTTGAACGGCTTGGTGTAAAGGGCAATGTTCAGGTAAAGGATGCTTCGGTGCATTATCCTGAATTTGAGAATATGTATGACAGAGTGCTGATAGATGCACCCTGCTCAGGTTTGGGCGTACCCGGCAAGCCGGATGCCCGTTATGCAAAAAATGACCAAATAATCGAAAATATTGCTGCCGTGCAGGAACGCATACTTGATGCCTGTGCAGGATATGTAAAGGCGGGGGGCGTGCTGCTTTATGCCACCTGCACCATATCAGAGCGGGAAAATCAACGGCAGATAAACGCATTTTTGGAACGACATCCCGAATATGAACCCGGCAGCCTTGAAACCGTAATACCCAAGGTTATGTGGCGCAGGGCTGAAGGCGGATGTATGCTTCAGCTGTTCCCGCATATGGACGGCACAGAAGGATTTTTCATTGCAAAGCTTGTAAGGAGAGCCTGATAACACATGAGCGGACTTACTTCAATGTCCATAGCGGAGCTGACCGAGCTGATGGCAGAACTGGGCGAGCCCAAATTCAGGGCCCGGCAGGTTTTTGAGTGGCTCAGCAAGGGGGCAAGGCCGGAGGAGATGACAAACCTTTCCAAGAGCCTTCGCGAAAAACTGGGTCAGCTGAAATACGGCGGCGCAGAAATATACGATAAGCGTATATCCCAGAAGGACGGCACAATAAAATACCTGTTCCGCCTTGAGGATGGAAACATCGTGGAAGGCGTATTGATGAGCTATCATTACGGCAATACCATGTGCATTTCCACTCAGGTGGGCTGCAGGATGAGCTGTGCTTTCTGTGCATCCACTTTGGAAGGCTGTGTTCGCAATATCGAGGCCGGCGAAATGCTCAGCTTTATTGCCTGCGCTGAGAAGGATGTTCCCCATGGAGAGGACAGAAAGCGCACCGTTACCAATATAGTCCTTATGGGCAGCGGAGAGCCTCTGGATAATTACGAAGAGGTGGTTAAGTTCCTCAGGCTGGTTTCTGCCCCTGAGGGAATGAATATCAGTCCCCGCAATATATCTATATCCACCTGTGGACTGGTGCCGGAGCTTCTGCGCTTTACCAAGGAAGCGCCCCATGTGACGCTGTCGGTATCCCTGCATGCGCCAAATGACGAAACCCGCAATAAGATCATGCCCATAAACCGCAGATATCCCATGGGTGAGCTGCTGAATGCGGCAAAGCTTTATGCGGAGGAAACGGGGCGCAGGGTAATATTTGAATACGCCCTTATAAAGGATGTCAATTCCTCCCGGCAGGATGCAAAAGAGCTTGCCTCAAGGCTGAAGGGGATGAATTGCCACGTTAATCTTATTCCCCTTAATCATGTTAAGGAGCGCAATCTTATGGGAGTTACCCGTAAGGATGCGGAGCAGTTTGTGGCCTGGCTGGATGGATACGGCATATCTGCCACTGTACGCCGCGAGATGGGCTCGGATATAGAGGGCGCCTGCGGTCAGCTCAGACGAAAAACTCTGCAGGGGATGTCGGAGGAAAATTGATGAAATACTTTGCACTGAGCGAAAAGGGAAAACGTCAGCACAATGAGGACACTGTGTTTGTACCCATGCACAGCGAGGTGGCTTTGGCTGTTGTTGCTGACGGAATGGGCGGCCACAAGGCGGGGGATACTGCCAGCGCAATGGCCGTGGAAGTAATGGTATCAGAAATTAAAAAGGGTGGGGCTTCTCCCGAAAAGCTGATTGAGCGGGCGGTGGATGCGGCAAACGCTGCAGTTTATGCTGCATCGCTGAATAACAGCGAATGCAGGGGAATGGGCACCACCGCTGTTATTGCCATGCCCTTTATGAGTCACTATGTTGCTGCCAATATCGGAGACAGCCGCATTTATCATTACAGCGAAGGCACTCTCACTCAGGTTAGCCGAGATCACTCCTATGTTCAGGAGCTGGTGGATTCGGGATACATAACCCCTGCTCAGGCAGCAGTGCATCCCAAGCGCAATATCATAACCCGCGCCATAGGAACATCAGGCAAAGAAACCGCGGATATTTTTGCCGGAGACTGGCAGCCCGGCGATATTCTGCTGCTGTGTACGGATGGGCTGACTTCAGGGCTGGGAGATATGGATATCGCCCGAATACTATCAGAGGAATCCGAGCTTAAGGATGCATGCGAAAGACTGGTAAGCGAGGCTCTTTACGGCGGCTCCACAGACAATGTCAGCGTGGCGTTGATACTTAACGAGGTATGACCATGAATCAGGAACTTTTTGCCGGAAGGTATCGGCTGGATGGCCTTATAGGCTCCGGCGGCATGGCAAATGTATATAAGGCCTTTGACGAGAAGGCAAATATGGCGGTTGCCATCAAGATGCTCAAGGACGAGCATAAGGATGACATGGAATTTCTGCGCCGCTTTGAGCGGGAGGCCAACGCCGTAATATCGCTGTCCCATCCCAATATCGTACAATCGTACGATGCAGGTACGGATGAAAACGGCGTAAGCTACATAGTTCTGGAATACGTTGAGGGCATGACCCTCAAAGAACATATTAAAATTCGCGGATGCCTTTCTCCCAGGGATGCGGTGTCCATAGTAAATCAGGTGCTGGATGCGCTGAAGCATGCTCATGAAAACGGCATAATTCACAGGGATGTTAAGCCCCAGAATGTAATGATTTCCTCCGGAGCAGTAAAGCTTACGGACTTTGGCATTGCAAGAGACGCATCTTCCACCACCCGCACCTTTGCGGGAACAAACGTAATAGGCTCTGTTCATTATATTTCTCCCGAACAGGCCAGAGGCGATGACGTTACCGCTGAAAGCGATATTTACTCCTGCTCTGTAATGCTTTATGAGATGCTGACGGGAACCGTACCCTTTGGCGGGGAAAACACCGTTACTGTTGCGCTGAAGCATCTTCAGGAAGAAATGATACCTCCTGTGGAGATAAATCAAAAAATACCCCAGTCTTTGTCCGACGTGGTAATGAAGGGCGCGGCAAAGGATTCTGAGGACAGATATCACAGCGCAGATGATATGAAGAAGGATCTGCTCAGGGCCCTCAAGGAGCCCAGGGGCCGCTTTGCAAAGCTTGCGCCCAAGCGTAAGCCTGTTCAGACAAAAAATCACAGCAAGGCGATTGTGCTGATTTCAGCAGCAATCGTCAGCCTTGCCCTTATAGTTACGGGTATTGCTGTTATAGGAAATCTGCTGGACGGCAGGGGAAAGGGAGAGGATTTTCTTGTTCCTGCGCTCGAGGGTAAAACCCTTGATGAAGCCCGCAGCCTGGCAGAGCTCAGAGGATTTACACTTACCGTATCGGATTATGTGATAAGTACGGAATATCCTGCGGGCCAGGTGACAAAGCAGAGCCCCCTCAATGGAGCACGCGGCAAGGAAGGGGACACCATTACCGTAGAGGTGAGCTCAGGCAGCGGGTATGCGATAGTGCCAGATATGGTAGGCAGTACCATAACCGAGGCATCCCTTATGCTGGCAGAGGAAAATCTCAGCATGGGAAGCGTTGGCTATGACCCCACATCGGATTTGCCGGCGGGACAGATCGTGCGCCATGTGCCTGAAGCAGACAGCCGCGTATCCGAGTTTGAGTATGTTGATGTTTGGATCAGCGGAAGCGAGGCACCCCAGATTGAAATGCCATCTGTAGTTGGCAAGGATACGTCAACTGCGCTGCAAATGCTGCAGGAGAGCATGGTTAAGAGGGTTTGGATGCATCTTGTGGAACCTGCGGAGGGAGTGACCGAAGAAGCTGTTCAGCAGCAGTCTCCTGCCGCAAATATGAGCGTTGGAGAAGATACTGTTGCTGAGATATGGGTCAGCAGAAAGAACCTCGGCAGCTACTGCGCAGATATAGCGGTAAATCTGGATATAGAAGCTGACGATTCCTCTGTGGTGGTAACTGTGGTGCAGGACAATGGCGTTGAACTTGTGCTGTACGAAGGAAAGGTAAACAGCGGAACTCAGATACCTGTGGCATTTACCGCAAATGTCCGTATCGGCGGCCAGCATGAGTGTGTTGTATATGTGAATGGCGCTGAAGCGAAGCGCATGAATGTAAACTTTATCCTGAGGTGATGATGGAGCACAGCGGCAGAATAATCAAAGGCATTGGAAGCTTTTATACTGTACTTACCGATGAGGGCGAGTTTGTCTGCAAGGCGAGAGGAAAGTTCAGAAAGATTGGCACTTCTCCGGTGCCGGGGGATATGGTTGCCTTTGAGGTAGTGGAGGAGGGCAAAGGATATCTTCTGGAGATCTTTCCTCGCAAAAACATATTGGTTCGTCCTGCTGTATCAAATGTAGATAAGCTTATGATAGTAATGGCAGCATCATTGCCAAAGCCTGACTTATCCCTTACGGATAAGCTGCTGGTGCAGTGCGAAATGGCAGGCATAATACCCGTAATTATACTGAATAAGTGCGATGAACAGGATGAGGAGATAAGGGAAGCGGTCCTTTCTCAATATGGTCCATGCGGATATACAGTGCTTTCTCTTTCTGCAGAAACGGGCGAGGGAATGGATGCCCTCAGAGAAGAGATAAAGGACAACATATGCTGCTTTGCAGGCCAGTCCGCAGTGGGCAAATCTTCGCTTATGAACGCCCTTTCTCCGGAATTGTGCCTTGCAGTGGGCGAGCTTTCCGAAAAAACAGACAGAGGCCGCCATACTACACGCCACGCCCAGCTGTGGCAGGTGTGCGGCGGCGCAATGCTGGATACTCCGGGATTCAGCCTTCTGGATACGGCGGAGCTTGAGCCCGCGGATCTTTGCAAATACTATCCCGAAATGCGGGAACATATTGGCGAATGCCGCTTTCCCGAGTGTGTTCATATTACAGAGCCTGACTGCGGCGTAAAGCCCCTGATAGGCAGCGAAATACATCCTGAGCGATATTCAAGATACTGCAAATTCGTAGAAGAACTGAAGGAAAAAAGGAGGCACAGGTATGATTAAGGTTGCACCGTCTATTCTTGCGGCAGATTTTGCCAATATGGGCAAAGCGGTAGAGGATTGCGAAAAATGGGGAGCGGATTATATCCACTTTGACGTGATGGACGGTACATTTGTGCCTCAGATAACCTTTGGCCATGAAATGTGCAGAGCCCTTCGCAAACATACAACCCTGCCTATCGATGTACATCTTATGGTGGAGCATCCCGAGACCTGCATAACCCAATTCAGAGATGCGGGCGCAGATATTCTTACCTTCCATATTGAAGCCGACAGGCACGCTCACCGCACTTTGCAGCGCATACACGCAGCAGGCATGAAGGGCGGAATAGTGCTTAATCCTTCCACCCCTGCAGAGGCTGTGCGTTATGTACTGCCCGAGTGCGATATGGTGCTGCTTATGAGCGTAAATCCCGGCGCAGGCGGACAGTCCTTTATCCAATCCGTAGTGCATAAGATTCGCGCCATTAAGGAAATGGCACATGAGATGGGAGCTGATCCGGATATCGAGATAGACGGCGGCATAAACCTGGAAACGGGCCGCCTGTGCGTTGATGCCGGGGCAAACGTGCTCGTGGCAGGCAGCAGCGTGTTCAAGGCAGCAAACCCCATGGAAGTTGTGCAGACCCTGAGGAACCTATAAATCTATTTAAAAGAGGGACACATGTCTCTCTTTTTTGATGAATTAAGCAGAAACAGGGGCTGTGCAGATGTGATGCCGTATTGTTACAGGAATAAATCTGTGGTATACTGCATGCTGTTGATTTTTGGAGGACAGCGTAATATGATAAGCAACATAATTCTTATAATAATGGAGTGGATAGGAACCATCGCCTTTGCGGTTTCCGGTTCGCTGGTTGGTATAAGCTGCGGATTGGATCTGTTTGGCGTATTGACCGTCGGATGCATTACTGCCATAGGCGGCGGAATGATGAGGGATGTTATCATCGGACATATTCCGCCCCTGATTTTTTCAAATGTTGAGATCATGCTGGCGGCGTTTTTGACCTCCCTTATAGTATTCATTATCGCATATGTGAATTCAAAGCGATTTACCGGCCTCAGGGAGCGCATAGACACCATAAACAACTTCTTTGATGCGCTGGGTCTTGCGGTGTTTTCTCTTACAGGCGTGGAAAATGCGGCTGCAGCAGGTTTTTCTGAGCATATAGTGCTTTCCATCGTTGCGGGTATGCTTTCCGGCGTAGGCGGCGGCGTGCTTCGCGATGTGCTGGTAAATGAAAAGCCCTACGTTCTGACTAAGCATATATACGCCGTTGCTTCCATGCTTGGCAGCAGCGTGTACTATGTGATGAGCGTCTGCATGGGGCAGCATATTCTGGGCACTTTTATATCGGTCGGTCTTGTGCTGACCATAAGGATTATGGCGGCGAGATACCATTGGAAGCTTCCCAAAGTAAAATTCAGCGAAGACAAGAGCATGTAAAACTAAGAAAGGCAGGGTAAAATCCCTGCCTGATTTTCATCTGTTCTTTAGATAACAAAAAACGCCCTGAATAAGGACGTTTTTGCTTGAAAGTAGAGAACTATTTTGATACGAAATGCACACCCTACGGATAAATCGTTAAAAGGTGTGGGGAAACGTTAAATTGTGCACTCCCGCTATAACTGCATATTGTTTCATTATCGATCTCAACGGCTCCACTTTCGTGCTTTTTCATTCGACCACATAGAATTCGGAAGTAGTATCACCCAGCAGTTCTGCCGCTTTCGTCAGCAATTCCGGGTCGTCCATTGCCCATGTTTCGGAGCCCTGCATAATAAAATCGCCAAAGTTTCGGCCTGCATACTGAATATAGGTGTTGTTTTGGAACTGTGGACGTGTATATCCCGCTTCTTCAAAGTCATACAGGAGTATATCCAGCAGAGCATTCATAGGATGACCATTTTCCGTACCATAAAAAACATTGTCCGAAACGATACACTCGCCGTAGTTGTTGGGCATCAGAACCAGAGAACCCTCGGAGTAAATCAATTTTCCTTGATCCATACGTCCGGTGTTCCATACCTGATTGCCGCAGATCTGTACGGAGTCCAAATATTTCAGTGCATCGGCGGTGCTGTCCAGACGAATGCCATTCGTATTGATTATCACGTTGTTCAAACAGTGAAAGTATCCGTCTACAGTATCTTTATCGTCAAAATTATCTCCTTCATATGTTACACTGGAAGTCGGTCCGTCATGGAAATAGTTGTTTTGAACGGTGGTATTTCTGACAATGTTGTAGATACCATCGCCCTGCACTTCCACAACAAGGGCGCCGTCTTCCCGCTCACGATAAAATGTGACCGTGCAGCCGCCATAGGCAAACTCACAGTTTTGGATGACTGTATTTTGAATTTCCTTCCAATTATCTGGTTGGATACAGCTCTTACCATTACAGCGAAAGCTGATATTGTCAAAAACACAGTTGCTAGCACATAGATAAATATTGGAACTCATTGCATATTCTGTAAATTCAATAGAATTATACAGTTCACCTGGATTTCCGCTGTCACAACGCAAATAAAGAGGCCCGACTCCGCAATCAATATAATCCCATCCCTCAAATCGCTCCGGCCTACTAATGATGGTTAAATCCTCAATCATAGATTCTTCCAGCGGAAGTAACGAGTCTAAAAGCGTAACGCCTTCTGCCTCATGCTGCCACCAGCCTGTGGCTTCGCAGGAGATATATCCATTCTCATCATAGAACTCATATATGCGGGTGGTAATGACCTCTCCGTCATTGAGAATCAGCCTGCTAACATCTGACATATCTCGATAGAACTGCCATATCTTCTTGCCTGTATCATCTTCATATATAAGTTCCCACTTTTCTTTTCCCGCTCCATTTTCAGAGGATGTGGTAAAAATGGGTTTGGGACCCTCACCATAGGCTGAAAAGGTTAAGCCATCTGTGCCGAGGTGAAAATTTTGGTCACGGAAAATGTCTCCTCTGCGGAAAAAAACCGCATCACCAGGTTTGAGAATACCCCCTCTTTCCCAGCCGCCGGCTTCCTGAGCAAGTTTCGATATGGTCTGCCACGCCGTCTCAGGGGTCAAACCATCGTTATCATCGTTGCCATCATTGGAGATATAGTAGGCAGTACCGGTATAGGTCTCGCCGAGAACATAGGTGTCGGAGTGGACGATCTCTGTTTCGGAGTTTAGAATTTCATCGATTCGTGTTTGTAAATCAGCACGCAACTCAGCATCTTTTTCTGCAGCGAGAACCGCAGCAGCTGTTTGAGGGTCGGGTGTCTCCTGTGTTTGGTCAGATATGCTGCGTTGACAACCAACTAAGACACTTAATACCATCATGATGGAAAGTATCAAACCAAGGCTTCGTTTCATGTTCAAAGACCTCCTTGCGTACGAAGTATGCAATCCAAGTTCATTCTAAATCTTATATTGGATTATTGCAATAAATAACAAAAAACCGGACACCTGCTTCGATACGCATTGTATCAAAACTGGTGTCCGATTATGGCTGCGGAACTAGGATTCGAACCTAGACAATACGAGTCAGAGTCGTAGGTGCTACCATTACACAATTCCGCAATATCTGATGTAAAAGCTTTTATCCCAAGGTGCCGTTCGCCCCGCTATAACGCCCGCCTCTCGGCAGGTGGGTGAGCTGTGGGAGTTTCTGCTTACTTGGATAAATCCGAGTGGCATCCACTGCGCCAACGTGCAATCCCGATGTTAAACTGTGGGTTTATATCCGGAACGTGACGCACACCGCAGGATATTGGTGGGATTAGTTGGGATCGAACCAACGACCTCTACGATGTCAACGTAGCGCTCTGACCAGCTGAGCTATAACCCCTAAGCAAGTATTATTATACATGTTTTTTTGAACTTTGCAAGCATTAATTTAGAATTATGTTTCTTCTTTGCATTCTTTCGGTATGATGTTATAATGTTTCTCAGGCATACAGGCTGTTTTTTGCCCTTTATTTTTTTGTATGCCAAACAGAAAGGAGAAAAAATGGGCGGTTTTTTCTATGACGAAACCAACAGAGACAAGCTTATAGTGCTCTATTGTATAAAGAGCCTGGATATAGAAATGACCCGCGATCAATTTGCGGATTTTTGCGTGGAGTACGATCTGATACCGTATTTTGACCTGCAGACCACCATTGGCGAGCTGGAAGAATCCGGTCTGCTGGCAGCAGTTCCAAAGGCATTCGGTCAGGCGTATATGCTGACAGCCGAGGGAGAGCAGGTGCTGGAAATGTTTCAGGAGCGTATACCCCAGTCCCGCAGGGATATGCTGGATCACTTTGCAGACAAAAGCAGGGATAAGATACTGCTGGATACCCAGTATTCCGCAAGGGCAAGAGAAGCCTGCGACGGCGGCTATACAGTTACCCTGAAGGCTATGGAAAGCAACCGCAATGTACTGGCGATCGAGATACTTATGCCGGATACCAAAACAGCAAACTCCGCCATAAGGCTTTGGCGTGAAAGCTCAGTTGATATTTACAAGTATCTTATGAATACACTTACTGCGGAAAAACCTCAGAAGTCTCAGGATGAATAAAACAAAGCATAGAGGTAGCTTAAATAATGCCACAGGATATTCAGAATAAACAGTTTAATCCGGCGAAGTTTGCCCTGTATTTCATCGAGGGCATGGTTATGGGCGTAGGCGCAGTGCTGCCGGGCATAAGCGGCGGAGTGCTGTGCGTAATATTCGGCATATATCAGCCCATGATGGAAATGCTTTCCCATCCCAAGAAAGGCCTCCCAAAATACAAGCACATGATACTTCCAATTGTTTTGGGATTTCTTGCGGGGTTTGTTTTGCTTGCAGGAGCAATAGCAAAAATTGCGGAAAAGGAAGCCACAATAGTCACCTGTCTGTTTATCGGCCTCATAATAGGCACATTGCCCGAACTTTTCCGCGACAGTGCCCGCGATGGCCGAAATAAAGCCTGCTGGGCTGCGCTTATTGTCAGCACTGCGGCGCTGCTTGCGGTGTTTATGGTAATAAAGTACGGCATGCAGGTACAGCTTACCCCAAATATGGGCTGGTTCCTGTTCTGCGGAGCCCTTTGGGGTCTCAGTATGATCGCTCCCGGCATGACTTCGTCCTCCATACTGATGCTGCTGGGGCTGTATTATCCAATGGCGGCTGGTATAGCGGCTATGGATATGAAGGTTATGATACCGTTCCTGCTGGGCATCGTAATTACCGTGATACTCCTTGCCAGGGGAATAAACGCGCTGCTTACCAGAAATTACGGCGTGGCTTGCCATTGCATTATCGGCTTTGTAATAGCTTCCACGATTCCTATAATTCCTACGACCTTCAGGGACGGCAGGGAAATGATACTGAGCATAGCTGCTGCGGCGATAGGTTTTGCGGCTGCATATCTGCTTTCCAAGCTGGATAAAGCAAACAAATAAAGACAAGCATACAAAAAAGGACGGAATTTCCGCCCTTTTTTAGTTTATTGATTATTTGTAAGATTCCTGAGGCTGCGCCTGATCGTGGCGAATCTGGTATATTCTGCGCTCTATCAGCAGAACGATTACGATTATGCCCACATAGCCGCAAATTGGGTACAGCACGCTTATAAGCTTATCAAAGCCGAACAAACTGCCCGCCCATGTGATGACTGCCAGAATGGCTGTTACGGGAGTTCTGCGGCTGTGGAGGGAGGGTATGCGGCTTTCGCCATAGGCCAGCAAAGCCACTATGGCAGAAAGAGAGGTACCAAACATACCAAACAGCAAGGGCGCTGCGCTGACGTAGCCCAGATTGGGATTTATGCTCTGGGCGATGGCCAGCATGGGAAGCTGCGCTTCTGTTGCAGCGGGGTTCATTGCCATGGATGAGAATACCGCTGCGGCTATTAGGCCGAGAATTACGCTGCCGAGTATGGGGCCAAGCTTTGCGGTCCTGGTGGAAACATGCTTTGCCAAAGGAACGCATACGCAGACCGCGCCGAAGAAATTATAGGAGATGTAGGTAAGGGAGGAGAACATCCAGTTGCCCATCAGGGGATTTGTGACTGGCGCAGGAGTGAGAGTAACAGGAGCGCCGGCGTTTCTTATCAGGGCAAGAATGGCGATGACCAGTGTGGTTGCGGTAAGCAGGGGAACCAGCAGGCTGAGGGATTTCATCAGTCCATCAAGGCCCTGCAATGAAACATAGGCTACCGCAATGCAGAACAATGCGCTGCCTATTGCGTGATGAAGGCCGAATACCTGCTCAAGCAATGCTCCGCCGCCTGCGGACATTACCATGAAAACTGCAAAGGTAAAGAACATCTCCAGCAGCGCAAAGGTGCGCAGGGCGGCGGGGCTGTAAAAGCGGATTATAGCCCGGTCAAATTCCTCCGTACCCACGGATTTTGTGACGGCGAACAGCAAAACTCCAAGCAGCGCCAAAGACAATACGGCAACTATCATGCCGTATATACCGTGATTTCCATATACGCCGAAGAATTGCCACAGCTCCTGACCTGAGAGATATCCTGCTCCAAGATAGAAGCCCGCATAGGAAAAGGCAAGCTGGACGGTTTTGATTCTTTTAGTGTTTTCCATATTTTAAATTATAGCATATGCGAAAGACTAAAAAAACGGAAAAACAATAAAAAATACCTTTATGATATAAAATACTCATTAAGGGTGATGTGTACATTGTGAAGACTTTGTATTATAATATAATGTGGTAATGAATAGCTGAATATACCGCATATGGTATCGGAGGAACAAATGGCCAAGGATTATGATGTAAGTGATATTAAAATAATGGAGGGTCTTGAGGCGGTGCGCATGCGTCCCGGCATGTATATAGGCAGCACCGGTATCAAGGGCCTGCATCATATGCTGTGGGAGATAGTGGACAACGCTGTGGATGAAGCCGCAAACGGCTTTGCCGATACAGTGAAGGTTACGCTGCACAGAGATCAGTCCGTTACCGTAGAGGACAATGGCCGCGGTATACCTGTTGGCATACATGAAAAGCTTGGGGTAAGCGGCGTCGAGGTGGTATTTACTCAGCTTCATGCAGGCGGCAAGTTTGATAATGATTCCTACGGCTATTCCGGTGGCCTTCACGGTGTTGGCGCATCTGTTGTAAATGCCCTCAGCGAATACCTTGAGGTTGAGGTATGCACAGGCGGCAGGCTGTATCGCCAGACCTTCCGCAGCTATGAAGGCGCCGACGGCAAGATGGTATCAGGCCGTCCCATGGCTCCCCTCGCTGAAGAAGGCAGGGTGCGCCGCCAGGGCACAAAGATAACCTTCCTGCCGGACAAGCGTGTATTTGAAACCCTCGAAATGAACTTCGGCGTTATATCCAAGCGGCTGAAGGAGCTTGCCTACCTTAACAAAGGCGTAACTTTTATGCTGGAGGATGAGAGGGAGAGGGGCAACAAAAAGGCCAGCGAATTCCGCTACGACGGCGGCATAATAGATTTTGTAAAGTATCTCAGCGACGACAAGACGGCGATTTATGCCGAACCTATATATATCAGCGGGAAAAAGGATAATATCTCCGTGGAAATAGCCATGCAGCACAACGACGGCTATACCGAGAGTATATTCTCCTATGTAAATAACATACCCACCACCGAGGGCGGCGCCCACGAAACAGGCTTCAAAGCGGCCCTTACCAAGGTGCTAAACGATTATTGCCGCAAGGCAGGCATACTCAAGGATAAGGATCCGTCACTTTCCGGCGAGGACTTCCGGGAAGGCCTTACTGCGGTTATTTCCCTCAAGATGCGAAATGTTCAGTTTGAGGGCCAGACCAAAACCAAGCTTGGAAATACCGAAGCACGCACCGCAGTGGAATACATTCTTTCCGAACAGCTTGCCACATACCTTGATGACCTTAAAAACGGCGAAATAGCAGCCAAGATCGCAGATAAGGCAGCAAAGGCCGCAAAGGTAAGGGAAGCTGCCCGCAAGGCAAAGACCATGGCCCGCGAAAAGAGCAAGCTGGAAAACGCCCCGCTGGTCGGCAAACTGTCCAGCTGCACAGGACGCAATGCGGAGCTTAATGAGCTGTTTATCGTAGAGGGTGACTCTGCAGGCGGCAGCGCAAAGCAGGGCAGAGACAGACGCTTTCAGGCCATATTGCCCCTTCGCGGCAAGCCGCTTAATGTTGAAAAGAAACGTCTGGATCAGGTATTGGCCAATGAGGAGTTCCGCTCCATCATTACCGCCATGGGCACAGGCATCGGCGAGGACTTTGATATATCCGGCCTTAAGTACAATAAAATCATAATCCTGTCCGATGCTGACCAGGATGGCGCCCATATCCGTGCAATACTGCTTACCTTCTTCTATCGCTATATGAAGGAGCTTATTACTGAAGGTCACGTTTATATCGGCTTGCCACCTCTTTACAAGATACAGCGGGGCAAGGATGTAAAATACGCCTATTCCGATGCGGAGCTTAATAAGCTGACCCGTGGCACAAAGGGCTACACACTTCAGCGTTACAAGGGTCTTGGCGAGATGAACCCCGAGCAGCTTTGGGAAACCACCATGAATCCCGAAAACCGCTCACTGATAAGGGTAGAGCTGACGGATGCTGCTGATGTTGAGCATCTTGTTACGGTGCTTATGGGGGACAAGGTTGCTCCCCGCAAGGAATACATAAGCGAATATGCCAACTTCAACAAGACAGATACATTTGAGGACAAGGTGACCATAGAAAGCGCTGAAAGGTAAGCGGCAATGGCAAAAAAAACAGATAACCAGATATCCTTTACCGGAGAAACCATATTGACCAAGGGCATGGATGCAGTAATGCACGACTCCATGATACCCTATGCCGAGCATGTAATCATGGAACGTGCGCTGCCTCGTATCGAGGACGGTCTCAAGCCTGTTCAGCGGCGCATACTCTATACCATGATGGAGCTTGGTCTTGCTCCGGATAAGCCCCACAGAAAGAGCGCCCGTATCGTGGGTGACTGTCTGGGTAAATATCATCCCCATGGCGATTCGTCCGTATATGATGCCATGGTGCGCATGGCCCAGGATTTCAATATGCAGATGCCCATGGTGGACGGCCACGGAAACTTCGGCAGCGTGGACGGCGACTCTGCCGCCGCAATGCGATATACCGAGGCACGCATGACCCCTGTGGCTATTGAGATGCTGCGGGATCTTGATAAAGATACGGTAAAATTCAGCCTTAACTTTGACGATACCCTAAAAGAGCCCGATGTGTTGCCGGGCAGATTTCCTAATCTTCTGGTAAACGGTACCTCCGGCATCGCCGTTGGCCTTGCCACAAACATACCTCCCCATAACATGGCGGAGGCTATTGATGCGGCAATTTTAGTATTGGACAACCCGGATGTATCTCTTGATGAAATCATGAAGGTGATGCCCTGCCCGGATTTTCCAACAGGCGGATACATACTGGAATCCGACGAAATACGCGCCGCATATGAAACCGGCCGCGGCAAGATCACTGTTCGCGCAAAGACCGAGATAGAGGAGCAGAAGAATGGCAAAAAACTTATCGTCATTACCGAAATGCCCTATCAGGTCAACAAGGCCAGAGCGCTGGAAGAAATACTCAGGGTAAGCGAAGAAAAAAAGGTGCTGTTTGCAGGCATATCCGGAATACGGGATGAATCCGACAGGATGGGCATGCGAGCTGTCATAGAGGTAAAAAAGGATGCCGATGCGGATAAGATACTTCAGTATCTTTACAAGTATTCTGACCTGCAGACGACCTTTGGCATAAACATGGTTGCCATTGCCGAGGGCAAGCCCCAGACATTGGGCGTTCGCGAGATACTGCGGCATTATATTGTCCATCAGGAAAATGTTGTAACCAGGCGTACAAAGTATGACCTTGACGCGGCAGAGCGAAGGGAACACATTCTGGAAGGCCTTATGGTGGCCATTTCCAATATCGATGAGGTTATTGCGCTTATTCGTGCCGCAAAATCTCCCAAGGAGGCCCGCGAAGCCCTCATGACCCGCTTCGGTCTTACCGAAACACAGGCGCAGGCAATACTTGATTTGCGTCTTCAGCGCCTTACAAACCTTGAGCGCCTTGCAATTGAAAAGGAATACAAGGAAGTCAAGCGCCTGATAAAGGAATACAAGGCCATATTGGCTTCAAAGGAAAAGCTGCGCGCTGTAATCCGCGCAGAAATGCTGGCAATTAAAGAAAAGCACGCCGTTCCCCGCAGAACAAAGCTTATAGCAGGGGAGCAGGAAATTATCGTTGCCCGCGAAGATATGATAGTGGTGGATGATGCGGTGGTTGCGCTGCTGGAAGGCGGCAAGGTGCGCCGCATGCCAAAACGCAATTTCTCAATTGAACAGATTGCGGCAGAAAAGCCACGCTTTATTATCGATACCCAGACGGATAAAAAGCTGTATATGTTTACGGATATGGGTAACTGTCTTATGCTTGCGGTGGATGAAATGCCTGAAACCCGCGCCAACGCAAAGGCTGTAAATCTGAATTCCCTTGTGCAGCTCGAAAAGGACGAACATATAGTTGCCTGCTTTGATACTGTTGCTGATTCCAGGCTGCTGTTCTATACCAAGAAGGGCAATGTTAAGCTTACTTCCGGCGCAGAGTATGATATCCGAGCCAAGCGTACGGCGGCCATTTCTCTCAGGGATGGCGACGGTATAGTTGCCGTTGAAAAGGTAAGCGGCGAAAACAGCAGCATTATCATGATAAGCAAGGCGGGCATGAGCATTCGCTTTGAAACCGAAACCGTGCCCGAGATGGGCAAATCAGCAGGCGGCGTAAAGTGCATGAAGCTGGATGGGGATGATGAGGTCATGTTTGCAACCCAGATGGGAGACGAGGGCGAGATACTGACCGTTTCCGACAGGGGCTATGCAAAGCGCAGCCTTGCACTGGATTATGAAATTCAGGGCAGAAACGGCAAAGGCTTAAAGACCTTTGATTTCAAGAAAAACGGCTCCAACGGAACAGCTGTTGCCGCAGCATTCTATGTAAAGGAACCCTATGATATAGTCATCAGCCAGTTCCACGGTACTGAAACCAGAATTAATACCGAATCGGTGCTTATCGAACAGAGGGCAGGCAAGGGTATGCTTACGGTAATGGCTTTGCTGGATGATATTGTTATCGGAGGACGTAAGGCACTGTCATAATCCCAGCCGGATACCGAATATTTATATACCATCTTTCACAACAGGCGAAGGACGGTAATTATATGAAGGTATCCATAGATGAAAACAATGCCTATATAAGCGGAACTTTAGCGGCTGCCCCACAGCTTGACCATCAGCTGTACGGTGAGGATTTTTACAAAGCGTCAATATTGGTCCCTCGGCTCAGCGGCACCATCGACTGTATTCCGGTAACCATACCGGGGCGGCTTGTGTTTTGTATGCCGGCTGAGGGAGACCGTGTTGCGGTATCCGGGCAGCTGCGCTCCTATACCCGCCATAATGAACAGGGCAGCAGGCTGTGCGTAACGCTTTTTGCAAGGTCAATTCAGCCCATGTTTGAAGAGGACATTCCCGAAAATTCCCTGACGCTTACAGGATATCTCTGTAAGCCTGTGGTGTTTCGCACCACACCATTTATGCGGGAGATAGGGGATATGCTTATCGCGTGCAACCGCTCATTCAACAAATCGGACTATCTTCCATGCATAGCATGGGGGCGAAATGCCCGCATAGCCAGCGAAATGGCAGTCGGAAGCAGGCTGAGGATCGTTGGACGGATACAAAGCCGCAGATATCAAAAGCAGCTGCCGGATGGAACAATGCAGGACAGGACGGCCCACGAGGTTTCCTGTTCATCCATTGAATTGATATAGACAATGATAAACAATCGTACGAGCGTACGAATAAAGACATGCTACAAAGGATAAAAAGCGATGGCTATGGACGGACTGAGCCTTGCCGCAGCAGTAGCAGAAGCTAAGGTGCTGATCGGGGGGCGAATAGACAAAATACAGCAGCCTGACAAGGATGAGCTTATACTGGCAGTAAGAAGCGGCGGAGAAAACTACCGTCTGCTTCTTTGTGCGTCTCCGGAGCATTGCAGGCTGCAGCTGACAGGCATAAAGCGGGAGAATCCCATCGAAGCTCCTGCATTTTGCATGCTGCTGAGGAAGCGCCTTTCCGGCGGGCGGATTTTGTCCATTGATCAGCCAAATCTTGACCGCTCGGTTTATATTGCAATAGAAGCCCAGAATGAGCTCGGCGACATGGTTCCCTATACTCTTTGCGCCGAGATAATGGGCAAGTATTCCAACATAATCCTTATCAGCGAAAAGGGCATCATTCTGGATGCAATAAAACGCGTAGGCGTTGGCATGTCCAATGTACGTACCATATTGCCGGGACTGGAATACATTGCTCCGCCCTCTCAGGAAAAACAGGACCCAATGCAGGCTTCTGCAGAGGATTTTTATAATGCGATAAGCGGCGCTGTTCGGCCGGACAAGGCTTTATCCGGCAGGTTTTTCGGCCTTGCTCCGTCCGTTGCTGCAAAGCTGTATGACAGCATTATAGAGGGACGGGGATGGGAAGACCTTACAGAGGATGAACGGCAAAAGGCCGCAGCGGATTTTTGTGATTTTTACAGTGAACTTTCACAGGGCCGCATAAATGCATCCATGATAGTGGATGAACAGGGTGAACCTGAAGGGGTGCTTCCGTTTATTCCGTATGGATATGAATATCGCAGAATGTCATCCATAGGCGAAGCGCTGGATAGCTTTTATGCCGAAACAGACCTTATTCATCGCATGCGCAGGCAGGGCGCAGGCATTCGAAAAACCCTGCAGAATAACATTGAACGCTGCAAAAAGAAGCTGGCAATGCAGGATGAAGCCATAAGCTCAGAAGGTGATATAGAAAAGCTCAGGCTGTACGGCGAACTGCTTACCGCAAACGCCTATAACCTTCAGCAGGGAAGCAGTGAGGCGGCGGTTTACAACTACTACATGGATCCTCCGGAACCCATGGTTATTCCGCTGGATTCCCGCCTGTCGCCAAACGACAATGCACAGAAATACTATAAAAAATATCAAAAGGCAAAGGCTGCCAGAGATATGGCGGCAGAACAGCGTGAAAAAACGTTGGAAGAGCTTGCATACCTTGAGGGACAGCTGGATAATCTGGATAAGTGTACAGGCGATTCCGAGCTTCGTGAGCTGAGCGACGAGCTTATGAATGAAGGGTATATAAAGCGGCCAAAGGGAAAGGTGCAAAGGCTTCCCGCATCAAAGCCCATGTGCTTTATTTCTTCAGACGGCATAGAGATATACGTTGGCAAAAACAACAGACAAAACGATATGCTCACATTGAAGCTTGCCGGGCCAAAGGATATTTGGATGCATACAAAGGATATTCCCGGCTCCCATGTAATAATCAAGGCGGAAGATCCTCCAAAGCAAACCCTTTATGAGGGGGCGCTCCTTGCGGCATATTACAGCAAGGGCAGAGGCGGCGAAAATATCCCTGTGGATTATACCGAAAAGCGCTACGTAAAAAAGCCCTCCGGTTCCAAACCGGGCATGGTGATATACACTACCAACCGAACAGCTTATGTAACCCCGGATACAGCCGAGGTTAAGGCTATAAAACAAAAATCATAAACACAAAACAGGCGTTTCCCGCAAAAAACGGGGACGCCTGCGTTATTTTAACGCTATACTCCGAATAGGCTTATAAAAAACGCCGGAGGATGGCATTATGAGTCGAAGGATAAAAATTGTTTTATGCTGTGTGTTATTGATGCTGGTATCGTGGGGCTGCGGCAGTAAGGATACAACGGCTGTATTCGAGCAGAACAGCGAAAGCGGAATGCGCCGCACAACGCTGTATTTTGCCACGGAGGATGGCTTTATTGTGCCTGTGATGAAGAGTATACCCTGGGAAGAAGGCATAGGCAAAGCAGCGCTAAGCTACCTTGTATCAGGAGAGGATAATGATAAAAGCGCATCCGCAATGGGACTTTGCACCGTAATACCAACCGGAACTGAATTTACCCTGCGCATAGGAGATGACAAGCAGGCAACGCTGGATTTAAAAAATTATGCAGGCCACAGCACAGCGGAAGAAGAGCAGGCTATGGTAACAGCGATAGTAAATACATTAAGTGAATTTGATTCCATCGAAACAGTAAAAATAACGCTGGAGGGCAAGGAAAAGAAGGCTATGCCCAATGGTACGGATATATCAAAGCCCATGGAGAAAATTGCCCTTAACGTGGAAGAGGGGGAGATGCCTGTATCCGGAACGGTAAATAAGCTTACGCTGTATTTTCCAAATATATCCGCAAGCCTTAATATTCCCGTAACCCGCTATATAGACAGAGTTCCGTCCTTTTCGGCGGCGATTCAGGAAATGGTATCAGGGCCAAAGGATGCAAAGCTTTTGGATTGCTTTCCGGAAGGCACCGAGCTTATGGGGGCCTATATAGACGGCGGCATTGCAAAGGTTGAATTCAACAAGGCCTTTGAAGATATGCAATATACCGAAGGAAAGCTTGAGGCGGCAAGAAATGCCATCCAGCTTTGCGCCAATGAATTTGAAGAGGTTTACGGAGTGGACGTATATGTGGATGGCAGGGAATACAGTATGCATACAGAGGCTGTATCTGGGCCTGTGTATGTAAATGAATTCAGATAGAGTGGAATAATCCGGCTTCATGTGCTAAAATATCTGTGGATTTTTCTTACAAAAGGAGCAACAGACATGAAGCTGATAATAGCATCAAACAATGCGCATAAAGTAACCGAGATAAAGGCCATACTTGGGGACTATTTTCAGCAGATACTTTCCCTCAGGGAAGCGGGCGTATCAATAGACGTGGAAGAAGATGCGGATACATTTGAAGGCAATGCGCTTAAAAAGGCCTCAGAGATATTTGATGCGGTGGAAGCGGATGCTGTTCTTTCTGATGACAGTGGCCTTGAGGTGGATGCTCTGGGAGGAGCTCCCGGCGTTTACAGCGCCCGCTATGCAGGCGAGGGCCATGACGATGCGGCCAACAATGCCAAGATATTGGAAAACATGAAGGATGTTCCCACCGAAAAACGCACCTGCCGCTTTGTAAGCGCAGTTGCGCTGGTGCGTAAGGATAAGGAGCCTATCGTGGTTCGCGGCGCTGTGGAAGGCAAGCTGCTTTATGAATTGCAGGGAGAGAACGGCTTTGGCTATGATCCGCTGTTCTTCTATGAACCCTATAATAAATCCTTCGCTGAGCTTACCGCCGAGGAAAAGAATACCGTAAGCCACAGGAAAAATGCCCTTGAGGCTCTGCGCGCCGTACTGGAGCAGGAAAAGTAAAATGCGTATAGGCATTGTAAGCGATACTCACGGAGATGAGTTTGCAATCGCTCAGGTTTTAAAGGCGGCAGGGAAGGTTGATGTATGGATACATCTTGGGGATAACCTGAGAGACGCACCGGACTTTGAAAAAAACGGTGCTCAGGTGTATTCGGTGGCCGGCAACTGTGACTTTTTCGGCGAAACAGAGCAGGTTATACATATTGACGGCATAAATATATTTGCCTGCCACGGTCATACATATGAGGTGAACCGCGGTACTGCCCGTTTAAGCTACAGGGCTCAGGAGCTGGGATGCACAGTTGCCTTATACGGTCACACCCATGTACCGGATATTGACGAGTATCCCGATATGCTGATACTTAATCCCGGCAGCCCCACAAAGCCAAGGCGGGGTGCCCCATATACCTTTGCCATGCTGACTACTGATGGCAAAGGATGGGCGGATTCAGAGATAATAAGAATATTCTAAAGTTAAAAGGCACGGATAAACCGTGCCTTTGCTCTATTTTACTTTAATAGACTGTATGCCGCTTTTCATCACAAGCTTGCGAAGGAATGGATTATACATAAAGGGACACTTTAATACCTTGAGGGCAAGCTTCAGGCGAAGCTTTAGTGCTTTTTTGCGGTAGGCTGCGGCCGGGTCGGATTTCAGCAAGGCCGATGACAGCATATCGGCGCTGTCCATGGCATAGCTGATGCCTTCCAGGGAGCTGGGGCTTATAAATCCTGCAGCCTCGCCTATAAGGAATGCATCGCCGGTTCCTGTACAAAAGTCGAATATTGATCGCGGCCTCAATACCATACAGGCTTCTGTTTTTACAGGATTGCTTATAGGAAATCCCATATCGATAAGCTTATTCTTTTGCTTTTCAAACAGGCTGCGTGAATTTTCCACAGGGAATGCGCCGCCGAAAATAAAGCAGCCATCCTTTGATATGGACCATGAACAGCAGTCGCTGGTTTCCGGGTCAAAAATACAGGAATAAAAGGGATTCTGGTCTTTGCATATAAACCATTGCTGAACTGCTGTATAACGGCGAAACTGCTTATCCGGGAAAAGCTTGCGGCGGACGATGGAATTTGCGCCATCTGCGCCGACAATGTATCTTGCTGTAATGGAATGCTGTATTCCGTTTTGATTATAGGTGATGCAGTATCCTCCACCCGGCAGCGGACATATATCCTTGCACAGCCCTTCTGTTTGGGTAACTTGGTGCGGTATCATACTGCACAGCCACCTGTCAAACTTATCCCGATCCATATTTATATAGCATCGCTGATAATGCCTGATAAGGCCGGAGTGCAGGTCTATTGTTTTAACCGAGAATATCTGAGGATCAACCAATACTTCCTTTGGCAGGGTTATTTCATACTTGGAAAGTGACTTTTGTGCATCCGGCGCAAGAAGACCGCCGCAGGGCTTTGAAAAGCTGCCGGGCCTGTGGGATTTTTTATCTATTATTATTGTACGTATGCTGCTGTCAATAAGCCTTCCGAGGGTGGCCCCGGCAGGCCCTGAGCCGATTATGGCAATATCATAGTCAAAAGCCATAGACGCTGCCTTCTCCTTTTATAACTTAAGCTGCGGAAAATCCACAGCTTAATTATATTTAATTCAGACATCCTTTTCAATTAACCAAAGGTTAATTTTATTCCCGCCACCTAATTAACCTTTTTTCAAAATATGCCACACAGTAGTACATTATTGCTGCCAATACGCACAGGATCACTATGCTGGCCATGACCAGATCCAGCTTGAATACCTGACTGCCGTAAACTATAAGATAACCAAGACCTGCCCGTGATACCAGATATTCGCCGACGATTACGCCCACCCAGCTCATGCCAACGCTTATTTTCAGCGCGCTCATTATTGTTGGAACGGATGCGGGAAGCACCACCATGGTGAGTATCTGCAGACGGTTGGCGCCAAGGGTTCGCATAAGCAGCTGCTTTTCGCCGGTTATTTCATTAAACCCTGCCAGAACTGTCATCACAGTGACAATAAGGGATATGAGCAGGCCCATTATGATTATGCTCTTTACGCCTGCGCCAAACCAAACTATAAGTATAGGCCCAAGTGCAATTTTGGGCAATGCATTAAGTACAACAAGATACGGATCCAGTATTCTTGCAAGGGAACGGCTCCACCACAATATTACTGCGGCCAATGTGCCGAGTATGGTTCCCAAGACAAAGCCTACGATGGTTTCATACATGGTTACTGCAATATGATGAAAAAGATCATTGCTGTCATACAGCCTTATAATGGTATCCCAAACCCTTGATGGGGAACTCATGATAAAGGGATCTATCCAGCCGATATTCGCCGCAAGCTCCCACAGGGCGATTATGGCAAGGAGGATAAAATATCTGAAAAAGCTGACGGTGCGGTTATTGCGTTTTATGGCTTTCAGATAGCTTTTATGTTCCTGTGACATAGTGTTAGCTGTCATGGTCGATCTCCTTCCATATCTGGTCAAAGTAATCCTTGAACTCAGGGCTGTTTCGCCGCTCAAGAGGGGTGTTGCCGCCGGACAGAATAATCTTATGCTCCGCCTTTATGGTTGCAGGGCGGGCAGAGAATACCAGTATCCTGTCGCTCATGGATATGGCTTCGGATATGTCATGAGTAACAAGCAGCGCGGTCTTGCCTTCATTTCGTATTATGCCGTACATCTCGTCACAGGCCTTCAGACGGGTTTGATAATCCAGGGCGGAGAAGGGCTCATCCAGAAGCAAAAGCTCCGGAGAGCAAGCCAGAGTGCGTATCAGGGCAACTTTCTGCCGCATTCCTCCGGATAGCTGCCGGGGATAACTGTTGGCAAAATCCTTTAGGCCGTAGGTTTCCAGCAAGCTGTTTGCAAAGGTTCGGCTGGCTTCGTTCAGAATACCCTTTACCTGCAGACCAAGCAGCACATTGCCTTCAACGCTTCGCCAATCCAGCAAGTGATCCCTTTGAAGCATATACCCGGGCCGATAGCGGCTGTGCAGCGTGATTGTACCGCGGCTGGGCGCAATTAGTCCGGCTATCATGGAAAGGATACTGGTTTTCCCACAGCCCGATGGCCCAACAATGGACAAAAACTCTCCCCGGTTCACGCTGAAGGAGATGTTATCCACAGCAAGGGTTTCTCCGTCAGGTTGATGATATATCAGGCCAACATTGTCTGCTTCAAGCAAAATTTCAGCCATATAAAGCCTCCGTTATAATTGATATATCAATGTATTCTTTACAACCTTGTATTGTGCGCGAAACAATGTGCGCAAAGCTGCGTAGTATATAACAGACAGGAGGGGAGAAGCATGCAAAAAAGGCCGTCAATGGTATACATAAGAAGGCGACAATGCAAGAGGCGAACTTTCAGGTGCTGTATGTGCTTTTTGATAATAATGCTGCTGATGCTGTGCCTGAACACCAGGCTGATATGGGCGCTGATATGGGCAGGGTTATTTACCGGAATATTCAGATTGTTTGTGATAGAAAGGTATTTATAGCTTATCCTGCCGTATCCGGCCAAAAAATAAATGAGCCGGTCAAACTGACCGACTCACGCACGATGTCTTAATAATTAGACGCTGCGCTGAACCTTGCCGGAACGAAGGCAACGAGTGCAGACGTTCATCTTGCAGGGGGTACCATCAACAACAACGCTTACGCGCTGAATATTGGGAGCCCATGCATGCCTGGTTTTCCTATTGGAATGACTTACCCTATTACCGGACATCATACCCTTATTGCAAACCTCACAGAACTTACCCATGTATTTACACCTCCTTACCGACAGTAAGCATATTGCTAAAATCAAACAGTGCTATTCTAACACAAGGTAATGTGTTTTGCAAGGGGAAAATACACAGCAAATGGATATATTTTTTAATAAAGCAGCGCTTCACTGCCGCTTTTATCCACAATATACCATGAACCGTCCCGCATGGACACTGCAAACCCATCAGAAAAGCTTCCCGGCTCAGCATAGCGATAGTCTATTTTCAGAGTACCGAAGCTGTCTATATAGCCCCAAAGACCTTGAGCGTTCTTGACGGCAGCAAGACCGTTTGAGAAAGAGCGGGCTTCCATATACTGGGGCGCAATTGCCGTTGCACCCATATCGTTGATAAAGCCCCAAAGTCCTTCTTCTCGTATTGCCGCAAGGCCTCCGGAGAAGGGCAGGGCAGAAGAATAGGTTTTGCGGAAAGCACTTTTTCCGTAGCGGTTCATAAAGTAACAGCTGCCGTTATCCTGAATAAGAGCAAAGTCCTCACAAAAGCCTTCGCCGGATGTACCGCTGTTAAGGGTGATAAGAGGTTCTCCCAGCTTATCGATGATGTAACCCTTTGAAGAAAGAGTTACAAAGGCAAGGTCATTTGCAAAAGGATTTGCGGATGACCATTTTTCGGTGATGGCGATATTGCCCGCAACGTCAATATACCCGAAGGAAGAAGCTGAACGAACTGCAGCTCTGCCGCAGCTGAAGGGGCCTGCTTCGCGGTATGCATAATTGATCTTTACGCTGCCCGTTTGGTCAATATAGCCCCATTTGCCGTCCTGTTCAACGGCGGCGTAGCCTTCGCTGAAAGAGGAAACATTTGTCCACACAGGCTGAACGATCCATGCGCCCGAGCGGTTTATAAGGCCGTAAAGTCCATTCTGTGCGGCAAAGGCGATATCGCCTTCAAATTCCAAAGCAGAGGAAAAAGCGGGAAGTATTACAATTTCGCCTGAGGTATTTTTGTATCCCCAGAGATTATTTGATAAATAGGGGATAAGCCTGCCGGAGGAAGAAGCGACTGTCATTTGCGGTGTGGGCGTGGGAGCAGCTGCGATAATTGCGGCTGATTCTTCTTCGGCGATCTGACGCTCCTCTTCCATAAGAACGTTGGCGCCGCCGCCATTGTACAGCAGGCCATAAAGCAGAGTGCACATGATTATTGCAACAATTATGCTGCCGTATACCGATAACAGGGGCTTGCGCCCTCTTTTAACATGCCGATGCTCCATAACAGGTTACTGGCCCTGATTTTCCAGCACGATGCTGATAAATCTTTCGGCGGCAGCAGAGAGGGGTACGCCCTCAAGGGAGATAAGGCCGATACCGCGGGAGGGCATGGGCTCTGCAAGGTCGATTTCGAACAGCTCACCGCTGTTTATGGCGGCGGTGGCAAACTCGGAAGTGACACAGGCAATGCCAAGGCCGATTTTTGCAAACTCAACCAGCAAGCTGTGGGCGCCAAGTTCTATTTCAGGATGCAGGGTAATTCCGCTCATTGCGGCAAAATCATCAAGATATTTGCGGGAATTGGATGCCTGCTCAAGCAGAACAAGGGGCTCGCGGGCAAGCTCTGCCATGGTGACCTGACGACCCTTGAGATGGGCAAAGCGGTCAGAAGCAACAAAAGCATCATGAACCTTTAAAACATCCCTTACGCACAGGGCGTTGTCTGCCACGGGCAGGTTTACCAGGGCAATATCAACTTTACCTACTTTGAGCAGCTCGATAGTATCCGGAGTGGTGCGGTTTGTTACCTGCAGCTGGACTTCGGGGTATTCGGTATGGAACTTTTCAAGATAGGGCAGCAGGAAAAACTGGCACAGCGTATCGCTTGCGCCTATCATAAGACCGCCGGACTGGAGGGTACGCATGCGGTTGAGCTTGTCCTCAGCAGCGGAGATAAGGCTTATAGCCTTATCGGCATAGCTGTACAGCATTCGGCCTTCACTGGTAAGGGTAATACCGCGGCTGGTACGGGTGAAAAGGGTACAGCCCAGCATGTACTCCAATCTATGCATGGACTGGCTTATGGCGGGCTGGCTGACATACAGCTCCCTGGCTGCATGAGAAAGGCTTCCGCAGCGGGCAACGGTACAAAAAATGCTGTAAAGATCCAGATCGGCAGGCATGACAGAACCTCCTGAAAAAGTAAATTAAAAAGTAATCTGCGCTAAAGGGCATCTTGCCCATCAGGCAAATATTTGTTAATATTGATTATAGTAAGCATAAGAATTACTTATTATAATTTTTAATTATATAGTATTTGTGTCAGGTTTGCAATTACAATTCTGCACAGTATGGTTTTTTAGATATCAAAAGATATTTATCACATACACAGCAGGCAAATTATAACAGGTGTTTCATTTTGTCCGGTGTATAGGCATACATAGTTTTGGAATTCAAGCTAAAACCATCTTTTATACATAGCATAAAGTGGGGATGCGATCATGGCGAGATTTGACTGGAAAGAATTATATGAAGAGATAGACGGCTGCAGAAAATGCAGGCTTTGCGAAAGGCGGACAAACATCGTAATTGGCGAGGGCAACCCAAAGGCTGATATCATGTTCATCGGAGAAGGTCCCGGAAGGGAGGAGGATGAAACAGGAAGGCCTTTTGTAGGACCGGCAGGCAGGCTGCTGGATAAAATGATAGGGGCAATAGACCTTAAACGGGAGGATGTTTATATTGCCAATGTGGTAAAATGCCGTCCGCCGGGAAACAGAGTGCCGGAGCCGAGCGAAGCGGATGCATGTCTTCCGTACCTCAGAGCACAGTTTGCCCTTATAAGGCCAAAGATCATAGTATGCCTTGGGGCCACAGCCGCAAGACATATATACGACGAAAACATTCGTATAACAAGAGGCAGGGGAACATGGAAGCAGGTGAAAGGAATATGGATGCTTCCAACATATCACCCTGCTGCGCTGCTGAGGGACGAAAGCAAAAAGCGGGAAGCATGGGAGGATATGAAAAAGCTTAGGCAAAAATACGACGATATATCACAGAATGCTTGAACAAGCTGTAGTAATAGTGCTATAATTAAGCGTTGATAATTCTCAGGAGGGTATAAACCTATGTCCGGACATTCCAAATGGGCCAATATTAAAAATAAAAAGGAAAAGACCGACTCCCAGCGCGGCAAGATTTTTACCAAAATAGGCCGTGAAATTGCCATAGCCGTAAAAGAGGGCGGCAGCGATCCTGCCAACAACTCCAAGCTGAGAGACGTTATTGCCAAGGCAAAGGCAAACAACATGCCTAACGATAACATCACCCGCTCCATCAAAAAGGCAGCCGGTGAGCTTGGCAGCGTAAACTACGAAGAAATCACCTACGAAGGCTACGGCCCCGGCGGTACCGCCGTTATCGTTGAGGTCGTTACCGACAACCGCAACCGTACCGCAGCCGAGATCCGCCATATCTTTGATAAGAGCGGCGGCAGCATGGGTGCAAACGGATGCGTATCCTGGATGTTTGACAAGCGCGGTCTTTTGGTAGTAGAGCGCAGTGCATCCATCGACGAGGACGAACTCATGATGGAAGCTCTGGATGCAGGCGCAGAGGATTTCAATGCTCTTGATGACGTATACGAAATCTACACAGCTCCCGCCGATTTTTCTGCCGTACGTGAGGCTCTGGAAGGCAAGTACACCTTCCTTTCCGCCGAAGTAGGCATGTTCCCCCAGAACACCGTTGATGCAACCAAGGATCCCGAGCTGGTAGAAAAGATCGTAAAGATGCTTGATCGCTTTGACGATGATGATGACGTTCAGGAAGTTTACCACAACGTCACCCTTCCCGAAGAAGAGGACGAAGATTAATTTAACAGCTTCTGTGGGCCGAAGCATGCTGCTTCGGCTCTTTTTTATGGAAATTATTCCTGCATGTGAAGTTTTCGGTGCAATTCCTGCATCTTTGCGGCAATTTATTGCCAAGATAAAGGTGATTTGATAAAATAAATGCAATTGACACTATATGTGGCATCAGATTGCTTGCATTCGGGAGGCGGAGAAATATGCGAATACTCATTACCAATGATGACGGCATTAATGCAGAGGGAATCAGAGCCCTCGCTTGCCGCCTTGCTCAAAAACATCAGGTTGTGGTGGTGGCGCCGGAAAATGAACGCAGCGGCGCATCTCACTCCATAACGCTTACGGCTCCCTTAAGGGTAAAAAAGGCCGCCATCCCTGACGCTCCTCACATTGAGGCATATAAAGTGAACGGCGCCCCTGCGGATTGTGTAATAATCGGATTAAGAGCTTTGGAAATTAAGCCTGATATCATAATCTCCGGCATAAATCACGGTTACAACCTCGGTGTTGACGTGCATTATTCTGGCACTGTCAATGCGGCAATGGAAGGGGCGCTGGAGGGAGTGCCCTCTATGGCAATATCCATGGAACCGGTGAATTTAAGAGATTATTCTGTTCCGGCCCGGATTGCGGATGAGCTTATCGACGAATTTGTCAAGAGCGGATGTATGCTGTTTAATGTTAACGTGCCGGATTTGCCGTACGATCAGCTGAAGGGCATAAAGTATACCAGACTATCCGACAGAACCTATATGGCTCCCTTTGAAAAACGGCAGGACCCCAGAAATGTGGATTATTACTGGTGGCCTGCAAGGATGGATTACGATGGGGACAGGGAAGCGGATAACGATGAGCGCTGGACGGATGAAGGATATGTGTCCGTTACCCCAATAATGACAAACAGCACCGATGATGCTTTGCTGAACCGTCTCAAGAGCCTGAACCGCAGCATAAAGGAGTAATATAAATGGAAAGCACAGACCTGATCGCAAGAATAAACGCAAATTACAGCTCCTTCAGCAAGGGACAGAAGATGCTGGCCAATTATATAGTGGATAACTATGACAGGGCTGCTTTTATTACGGCTTCCCGCATGGGAAGAACCGTCGGCGTAAGCGAATCCACCGTAGTTCGCTTTGCCTATGCTTTGGGATATGACGGATATCCGGAGCTTCAGCGGTCATTGCAGGAAATGATACGAAACCGCCTTACTGCAGTACAGCGTATTCAGCTCACCTCGGATATGGAGCAGGATGAGGTGCTGTCCACAGTGCTTAAAGCAGATATAAGCAATATACGTTCTACGATAGAATCAGTGGACACCGCAGTATTCAATACTATGATAGACAATATGCTCAAAGCCCGCAGAGTTTATCTTGTGGGTATTAAGAGCGCCGCGCCGCTTGCCCAGTTTTTAGGATATTATCTTAATTTTATCCTGGAAGACGTTGTGATAGTAACTTCCATGCAGACCGATGTATATGAAAGCATGCTGAGGATCGACAAGCAGGATATGTGTATCGGCATAAGCTTCCCAAGGTATTCCTCCCGTACCGTTGATGCCCTTAAGTTTGCAAAGGACAGGGGGGCGGCAGTTACCGCCATTACAGACAGCATGTTTTCTCCTATTGCAGAGCTTGCGGACAGCGTTCTTATAGCAAGGAGCGATATGGCTTCCTTTGCGGATTCACTGGTGGCGCCTCTCAGCCTTATAAATGCGATAATCGTAGGCGCAGGCCTGCGCCGTAAAAGCGCAGTATCCGAATGTCTCAGCCAGCTTGAGGGTATATGGAAGAGCCAGAAGGTATATATCGGCGTAAACAGCGAGAATGTGGAGGGCTGATGAGCAGGGTAGCGGTAATAGGCGGAGGTCCCGCCGGCATAATGGCTGCTTCAATGGCAGCCCAAAACGGTCACAGCGTCAGGCTGTTTGAAAAAAACGAAAAGATAGGCAAAAAGCTTTATATCACAGGCAAGGGCCGCTGCAATATAACCAATGATTGCGATACGGAGGATTTTTTTGCCAACATACCGAGAAATCACAAGTTCCTTTACAGCGCACTTTATGGATTTACCAACACGGATATTGTATCCATAATAAACTCCATGGGCGTGCCCACCAAAGTGGAGCGGGGGAAGAGAGTGTTCCCTGCATCGGATAAATCCAGCGACGTTATCAAGGCAATGTCCCGCTATCTCGAAAAAAGCGGCGCAGAGCTGTGCCTTAATTCCAATGTTAAGGCCATAAACAAAACCGAACATGGATTTGAAGTTGTAGTAAACGAAACCGCCCAGCATTTTGATGCGGTAATACTCTGCACAGGCGGCGCAAGCTATCCCACCACAGGCTCAAACGGTGCGGGCTATTTCTTTGCAAAGGAGCTTGGGCATACTGTTACGGATATTCGCCCGTCCCTTATTCCGCTTGCAACGGTGGAAAGCTGGCCCACCGAGCTTACCGGCCTTTCCCTGAAAAACGTTACTCTTCGTGCTTATAATAAAAAGGGTAAGCTGGTATATGAAGAACTGGGCGAAATGCTGTTTACGCACTTTGGCGTATCCGGGCCGCTGGTACTCAGCGCAAGCAGCCGCATTGCGGATGATCCTGCAGGTGCTGTGCTTACCATTGACATGAAGCCGGGGCTTACCCACGAAGAGCTGGACAGGCGTTTGCTGAGGGATTTTGAAAAGAACATCAGGCGACAGCTTATCAATTCCCTTTCAGAGCTATTGCCCTCCCGCATGATACCAATAGCCGTGGAACTTTCCAAAGTACCCGGCGATACTCCGGTAAACTCTGTTACCCGCGGAATGAGAGAGGCATTGGTTTCCACCTTGAAGTGTATGAAACTGACGGTGGATCATGCCCTTCCTGTGGAGGAGGCCATAATCACCCGTGGCGGAATCAGCGTGAAAGAGATAAATGCATCAACCATGGAGTCAAAGATAGTGCCGGGATTATACTTTGCCGGTGAGCTTATCGATGTGGACGGATATACCGGCGGTTTTAATCTGCAGATAGCATATTCCACAGGCGCCCTTGCGGGACGCTCAATACAGTAGGAGGTATATATATTATGAAGAAGTATCTCAACATCGCAATAGACGGTCCTGCCGGCGCAGGCAAAAGCACCATAGCAAAGGCTGTTGCAAAGAAGCTTGGTATACTCTATCTGGATACCGGCGCAATGTACCGCGCCCTTGCTCTCAAGGCAATAAGGGAAGACATTGATCCTAACGACAGAGAAAATGTAATTCCTCTGCTTGAGCGTACGGATATATTTGCAAAGAATATAGACGGTGTTCAGCATACATACCTTGATAATGAGGATGTATCCGGCCTTATCCGCACAAATGAAATTTCCAAAGGTGCGTCGGATATCAGCGCCATACCTGCAGTGCGTATTAAGCTTGCCCAGTATCAGCGGGATATCGCCCATGCTTCCGATGTGGTTATGGATGGCCGGGAGATAGGCTCATATGTAATTCCCGAATGCGAAAACAAGTTTTACGTTACCGCATCTGTGGATGAGAGGGCAAGGCGCAGGCTGCTGGAACTGAGGGAAAAGGGACTGGATCTTAACAAGACAGTTGAAGAAATGGCTGCGGAAATTGCTCAGCGGGATCATAATGACAGCACTCGCGAGTTTGCTCCGTTGGTTCGTCTGCCCGAGGCTGTGCTTGTGGATACCACCGATCTTACCATTGATGAAGCAGTTGCAGCCGTAATGGACGGCATCAAAAGGGAGGACCGCTGATAAGTGCTGTACTATATTTTAAGATATCTGTTCTGGCCTGTTTTTACCATCATATTCAAGCCAAAGGTATATAATAAGAAGAATTACAGGGTAAAAGGCAAGGCGATATATGTGGCAAATCATTGCTCTCTGCTGGACCCTGTGGCGATAGCATTCACATGTCCCCGAATTGTCCATTTTATGGCAAAAAAGGAGATATTTGTTGGCCCCGGCAAGTTTTTCTTTAAGTCATTGCTGGCTTTTCCGGTAAACCGCCATACCGCTGACATAGCCTCCCTGAAGCAGGCAATGGAGGTGCTTAATGAGGGTAAGGCGTTTGGCATTTTCCCCGAAGGAAAGCGCTCGGTTACGGGTGAGATAGATGAGCTTGAAAAAGGCACCGCGTTTATAGCCCTTAAGTCCGGTGCGCCGGTAATCCCGCTGTATATTGATCCCGAAAGCTACGCAAGGACACATATTCGCATCATAGTGGGCGAGCCTATCAGCCGCGACGGAATGGAGGGATTGAGCCGCTCCGAATGTCTTGATGAGTTTATGAGACGAATAGAAGCTGCGCTGAAGAAGCTTCGCAGTGAACTGGAGGATAAGAATATTGCAGCTTGTAATCGCTGAAAACATAGGTTTTTGCTTTGGCGTAGAGAGGGCAATAGAGATTGCCCGCAAGGAATGCGAAAAGCACGGCAGGGTTTATACCTATGGCGAATTGATTCATAATTCCGATGTTATTGATGGATTAAAAGGCGAAGGCATCATTCCTTCCGAAACGCTGGAAGAAATTCCTGAAGGCAGTACGGTTATAATACGCTCCCATGGCGTTGGACCAAAGGAAATTCAGCAATGTTATGAACTGGGGCTGAGTGCAGTGGATGCCACCTGCCCCTTTGTAAAGCGTATTCATCAGATAGTACAGGAGTACAGCGAAAATGGATATTCAATAGTGGTGTTCGGTACGGCGGGACATCCTGAGGTAAAGGGAATAGGCGGATGGAGCGCCGGGGGAGCCAGAATAGTGGCAAATCCCGAACAGGCCGCTTCATTGGAATATACGGATAAAATCTGTCTTGTGTCCCAGACGACTGCAAACGCCGAAGAGTTTTCCCGCGTGGAGGATGCAGTCAGAGAAAGGTGCGATGAACTGTGCACCTTTAATACCATCTGCAAAACCACAGGCCAGCGGCAGCAGGAAGCGGAGGAGCTCAGCAGGAATTGCACCAGAATGATTGTTGTGGGCGGTCATCACAGCGCCAATACAAAAAAACTGTGTGCAATATGTAAAAAGTACTGCAAAAACGTAGATTCTATCGCAAAAGTAGACGAACTTACTATTGAAAATATTGATATTAATGATATAATAGGGTTTGTTGGAGGCGCATCGACGCCGAAATGGATAATATTGGAGGTTATTAAAAGAATGAGCGAACTGGAAAAGACGATGGCTGCAAGCCCCGTAGAAGAAAACGTAGAGGCGGTAGCAGCAGCTGCCGTCCAGGAATCCGTTGCCGAGAATGCCGAGCCCGCTGAGCTCAGCTTTGAAGAAGTGTTTGAGAAGACACTGGTACGCATCAGGAACGGACAGATTATCAAAGGTTCCGTCGTACAGATAGTTGACGGCGAAGTATGCGTAAACATCGGCTACAAATCCGACGGATTTATTCCACGCAACGAATTCTCTTCCGATGCCGAGGTTGATCCTGCCGAAGTAGTTAAGGTAGGCGACGAGATCGAGGTTGAGGTTATAAAGGTTAACGACGGCGAAGGCAACGTACTGCTTTCCCGCAAGAACGTAGAGAGCAAGAAGCTGTGGGACAACCTTATGCAGGACGAAGAAAACCTTCAGGATAAGGTATTCGACGCCGTTGGTAAGGAAGTTGTTAAGGGCGGCCTGATTGCCAACATCAATGGCATCCGCGCTTTCGTTCCCGCTTCCCAGCTGTCCACCAAGTACGTTGAGAACATTGCCGAGTTCGTAGGCAAGGAGCTCAAGGTTAAGGTTATCGAAGTTGACAAGTCCCGCAAGCGCATCGTAGCTTCCCGCAAGGCCATCATGCAGGCCGAAGCAGAAGCTGCCAAGAAGGAAATGTGGACCAATCTGGAAGTTGGTTCCAAGGTAAAGGGCGTTGTACGCCGTCTTACCGACTTCGGCGCATTTGTTGATATCGGCGGTATCGACGGTCTGGTACATGTTACCGACATCGCTTGGGGCCGCGTAAAGCATCCCTCTGATGTTCTTAGCATCGGTCAGGAAATCGAAGTTCTCATCCGTGACGTAGACGTTGAGAAGCAGCGTGTATCCCTGGGCTACAAGCAGCTGCAGCCCAAGCCCTGGACCATGGCAGCCGAAAAGTACCCCGTAGGCACAATCGTAGAGGGTAAGGTTGTTCGTATCGTATCCTTCGGCGCTTTCGTAGCTCTTGAGCCCACCATCGATGGTCTCATCCACATTTCTCAGGTTGGCGTAAAGCGCATCGAGAAGGTTGAAGATGAAATCAACGTAGGCGATGTAGTACGCTGCAAGGTTCTGGATGTAAATTCCGAAGCAAAGCGCATCAGCCTGAGCCGCCGCGATGTAATCCTTGAGGAGAACCCCGAGATCGCAGAGCAGCTGGCTGCTGAAAAGGCAGAGCGTGAGCGCGTAGCCGCCGAGAAGGCCGCTGAGCGTGCTGCCGCTGCTGAGGCTGCAAAGGCCGCCAACGAGGCCCGCGAAGCCGAGCGTGCCGAGCGTCGTCGTCAGCGTCGCGAAGAGAACGAATACGACCTGCCCCCCGTTGAGAAGGCAACCACTTCTCTGGCTGATAAGTTTGCAGGCTTTAAGTTCGAAGACTAATAAAATACTTAGTATTTTCACAAGCCCATCACATGATGGGCTTGTTTTTTGTTGTGCAGCACTTTTAAAAATACTATATATAGTGTATAATGTTCTGTATGATAGAAGAGGTATGTAAAAATGGCTAAAAAGAATACCAAGGTGGTAAAAAAATCCGACAGGGCAAGGGAAGAGCAGACCGAACGGGAGATCATCGGCGTCTGTTTTATTGCCATTGCGCTTTTTCTTGGCGCGGGCATATACTCTGACCTTGTTGGCGTAATTGGCGCTGCGGTTAAAAATTTCTGCTTTGGAATGTTTGGTATTGCCGGCTATGCTGTGCCTGTTATTATGGCGGTTCTCGGCGTGCTGTCTATTGTGATGTCTAAGTCCAACAGTGCAGAATCCACCCTCTGGCTGCTGTTTGCCGGCGTGATATGTGTGCTGGTGATAATTCATGCCGCAATGAGAAGCAGCATATCCAGTGAAGGCGTTCTTTCATATTATTCAGATGCTTACCTTTATGGCAAAATCTATTTCAAAGGCGGCGGATTGCTGGGAGCGCTGCTTGCTTATCCTGCGTTATTGCTTCTTGGTCCTGTTGGCACCTATATTTTCTTTGGCGCGGCGATTCTGATTATCTTCCTTGTTGCAACAAGGCTTTCCATCCGTGCCATGGGTGCAAAGGTTGGAAGTACGATCAAGACCGGTGTGGAGAACGTGTCTGAAAAGGTTCATACGGCACATGCTCAGCAGCAACAGGCCCGTCAGGAAGTTTATGACTTCGAAGAAATGGGCTATGAACAGATTTTCCCTCCCAAGAAAAAAAGTCCGAATCAAAACGGAAAGGGACTTTATACCGAAACCTTTGGCCCGGAGGAGAAACCTGTTACCAAATCTAAAAAACGCAAAAAGGCTGACGACAGTCATATAGTTCGCCGCCGCGAGGATGCGGTGGATTGGGACGGAGATATTTCATTTATTCCGGAAAAGGGAACGCTGCCCAAGCGCAATCCCGATGATGACGATCCATTTGATATCCTTTCTGCTGTAGACGACAGCGCTCTCAGGCAGGAACCCGTACAGGATGCATACGATGAAGAAGAGCCCGTTCCGGATAAGCCGGTAAAGCCTTCCAAAACTACAGCTGCGGACGTAAAAGCGGCTGAGGCCTCCATTGTTCCGGAACCCCCGGTATATGTTGCGCCTCCCATTTCCAGACTTAAAAAGCCCGCTGCATCCTATGGCAAAAGCTCAGAATCTCCCGCTGCGAAGGGAAGGAAGCTTGAAGAAACCCTTGCCAGCTTCAATATTCAGGCGAAGGTTATCAACTACAGCGTTGGTCCTGTAATTACCCGCTTTGAGCTGCAGCCTGCTCAGGGTGTAAGAGTAAACAGGATCACCAGCCTTTCAGACGATATTGCATTGGCACTGGCTGCGCCACGAGTGCGCATTGAAGCGCCTATTCCCGGCAAGTCTGCGATCGGCATAGAGATACCCAACAGGGATACCATACCTGTATTGCTGAGGGAAGTAATCGAGTCTGCGGAATTCAGCGACGGAAATTCTGCCCTGCGCTTTGGCCTTGGCAAGGATATCGCAGGCAATGTTGTATGCGCAGACCTGGATAAAATGCCTCATTTGCTCATTGCCGGTTCTACCGGCTCCGGCAAGAGCGTATGCATCAACGATATAATTCTCAGCTTTGTATATGGCAAAAAGCCTGATGACGTAAGGCTGATTCTTATCGACCCCAAACAGGTGGAGCTGAGGGTTTATTCCCCGATGCCTCACTTGCTTATGCCTGTTGTAACTGACCCAAAGAAGGCCGCAGGTGCATTGAAGTGGGCGGTAATGGAAATGGATCAAAGATATCGCAAGATGTCCAAGGTGAACGCACGAAGCGTATCCAGATACAATTCCCTTCAGGAAGACCCTGCCGAAAAGATGCCTCGTCTTGTAATTATCATTGACGAGCTGGCTGACCTTATGATGGTTGCCGCCAAGGATGTGGAAGAATCCATATGCCGCATTGCTCAGCTTGGCCGTGCAGCAGGCATCCATCTTATCGTTGCTACTCAGAGGCCTTCCACGGATATCATCACCGGCCTAATCAAGGCTAATATACCTTCCCGAATTGCCCTCGCTGTATCTTCTGCGGTAGACTCCCGCGTTATCATGGATACCGGCGGCGCAGAAAAGCTGCTGGGCAAGGGAGATATGCTTTTCCATGCAAATGGAGCAGGCAAGCCCGTGCGTACTCAGTGTGCCTTTGTCAGCGATGAAGAGGTAGAGGATGTTATGGATTTCTTTGCCTCTCAGCAGAAAGATGAAGATGCACCCAAGTATGCTGAAATCTCTCTGGAAGAAGTATCCACTGCTGTGGATACTGCCATGGGACAGGGCAACGGCAAACAGGAAGACGATTTGCTGGATGATGCAGTAAAAATCGTACTTGAAAGCGGACAGGCTTCAATTTCTATGATACAGCGCCGCCTTAGGGTAGGCTATGCCCGCGCTGCAAGGCTGATAGACATTATGGAGCAATTGAAGGTGGTCAGCGGATTTGACGGCAGCAAGCCCCGTAAGCTTCTGATCAACAGCTTTGCGGAGTATCAGCAGCTTGTGGGCGGAAATACTTCTACTACGGAGGAATAATACAGTGGCAATAACTGCGGGACTTATATCCCTTGGCTGTTCCAAAAACCGCGTGGACAGCGAGATCATCTTAGGCCATCTGAGAGAAGCCGGGTTCTGCATTACGGCGGATGAATCCGAAGCTGAGGTTATCATTATAAACACCTGCGGCTTTATTGAGCCTGCAAAGGAAGAATCCATAGGCACAATACTTGAAATGGCCCAGTATAAAACAATGGGCAAATGCCGCCTGCTTGTGGTTGCGGGATGCTTAAGCCAGCGCTATCCCAATGAGCTACGCGAGGAGATCCCTGAGGTGGATATCTTTTGGGGAGTAAAGGATCAGGCGGGATTAGTCAAGGCTATAACAGAAGCATTGGGATTGACTTACATCTGCTGCGGTGAACAGAGATTGCTCACAACTCCCACTTACAGCGCATATCTTCGTATTGCAGACGGCTGCGATAATCGCTGCACATACTGCGCCATACCTCTCATAAGGGGCGGCAGAGTCAGCGTTCCCATGGAAAAGCTCATTAAAGAGGCAGAGGAGCTTGCAGAAAAGGGCGTTCGTGAACTTATTGTAATAGCTCAGGATACATCGGCCTATGGCTCCGATATCTACGGCAAACCCATGCTGAGTGAATTGCTGCGGCAGCTTGCCAAGATAGAAAAACTCCATTGGATCAGAGTGCTTTACACTTATCCCAATACCGTGGATGAAGAGCTTATCGATACAATAATAGCGGAGCCTAAGCTTGTGAACTATATCGATATGCCTATTCAGCATATCCATCCCGATATGCTCAAGGCTATGAATCGTCACGGATCGGCAGAGCACATTCGCCACATAACCGAGTATATAAGAAAGAAATCCTCTGATTTTATTCTGCGTACTACCGTTATTACAGGTTTTCCCGGAGAGACGGAGGAACAATTCGGCTGCTTGACCGAATTTTTGCAGAGCCATAGTTTTGACAGATTGGGCGCCTTTGCATACTCTCAGGAGGATGATACCCCTGCGGCAGAAATGCCTGATCAGATAGATGAAGATATCAAGCAGCGCAGGCTGGATCAGGTGATGGCCCTTCAGCAGGATATCTCCCTTGCTTACAACAAAAAGCGTGTGGGAACTGTTGCCGAAGCGATAATTGAGCAGATAAGCGGCGACATAGCTTACGGCCGCACCTATGCGGAAGCTCCCGAAGTGGACGGCACTATAATGTTTGCATTGAAAAATAAAAGCCTTAAGCACGGTGATTTTACCATGGTAAGAATAACCGAGGCAGGCCCATATGATATGGAGGGAGAGGAGATATGAATCTTCCAAACAAACTGACACTTTTAAGAATTTGCCTTGTACCCCTTTATATTGCTTGCTTCTATATCGATGCATCCTGGGCGGTATATGTTGCTGCGATAATATTCGTTGCGGCATTTATTACTGATATTGCCGATGGCTACATTGCAAGAACTCAAAACCTTGTAACCAACTTCGGCAAGCTGATGGATCCCATTGCGGATAAGCTGCTGACCGCCAGCGCCCTTATTATGCTTACTGCCAAGGGATTGCTTAGCCCCATAGCTGCCATTATTATCATCGCAAGAGAGTTTCTTATCAGCGGATTCAGGCTGGTTTCCGCAGGCAGCGGCGTAGTTATTGCGGCAAACTGGCTTGGCAAGGTAAAAACCACCACTCAGGCTATTGCGATGGTTCTGGTAATGCTGCAGGATCTGGTAATGAAGGTATTCGGCTTCAGGCTGGATATATGGATGGTATGGATATCCGTATTCTTTACCGTTATTTCCGCATGGGATTATATTGCAAAAAACCGCAGCTGCATTGACTTTAAGTAAATCAGGGAAAGTGTATCATGAATGCTGAAATAATCTCGGTTGGCACAGAGCTTCTCATGGGGCAGATACTCAATACCAATGCCCGGTATATTTCTGCCCGTCTTGCTGATTTTGGCATCAACCTTTATTATCATATTACCGTAGGGGACAATCACGACAGGCTTAAAGAGTGCATACGCACAGGCTTTTCCCGATCGGATATTCTGATATTTACCGGCGGCCTTGGCCCAACAGAAGACGACCTTACAAAGGAAACAATTGCGGATTATTTCGGACTTGAGCTTGTAGTGTATGAAGATCACAAGCAAAAGCTAATAGAGCGCATGGTATCCCGCGGATATCAGTGCACACCCAATAATTTTAAACAGGTGATGTTCCCTAAAGAGCATTGCATAATCCTGCCAAATCCAAACGGCTCCGCACCCGGCTGTATCATGGAAATGGACGGAAAAGCTGCCATCATGATGCCGGGCCCTCCTTGGGAAATGGAGCCTATGTTTGAGGCGCAGGTGGTGCCGTATCTCCAGAAGCTGAGCAGCTGCCAATTCTATTCCCGTACTTTGCGCATATTCGGCCGTGGAGAATCTCAGGTTGAGCATGACATTCAGGATATTGTGGATTCCCAGACCAATCCCACCATCGCTCCATATGCAAAATCCGCAGAAACCACTTTGCGGATCACTGCCCGCTGCATAGACAAAGAGGAAGGGGAGAAGCTTATTCTTCCTGTAATGGATGCGATATGCGAAAGAATAGGTGAGTATGTCTATTCTTCCCACGGGGCGGAGATGCATGAGGTGTGTGCCGAGCTGCTGGCGAAAAACGGACTTAAGCTTGCTGTTGCCGAAAGCTGTACAGGGGGAATGATTGCTTCAAGATTGATATCCGTTCCGGGCAGCTCCGAATGGTTTATTGAGGGAGCGGTAACCTATTCTCCCGAAGCAAAGATGCGCCGCCTTGGCGTGAAGGCGGAAACGCTGGAAAAATACACAGCGGTCAGCGCCGAAACAGCGAAAGAAATGGCTGAAGGAATAAGGCTTTCTTCCGGTGCCGATATAGGAATTTCCACCACGGGTTACGCAGGACCTTCAGGTGCAGCTGATCAGGTCGGGCGGGTTTATATCGGAGTTTCACATAAGGATGGCACCCAGGCGGACGAATTCAACCTTAAAGGAAGCCGCGAACGGATAAGGGGAACGGCCACATTAAACGCTCTGAATCTTTTGAGGAAACTAATTTTGTCAAAGGGTATGTACAAACCCACTGTTTACATGATATAATTATCCTAATAAGAAACAAAGGCGGATTGAATTATAATGGAAAAGCAGAAAGCATTGGAACTTGCCCTGTCTCAGGTAGAAAAGAAGTTTGGCAAGGGTGCGGTTATGAAGCTGGGAGATGCAGCGGAAAAGATAACCATATCCACTATTTCCTCAGGATGCCTTGAGCTGGACTGCGCTCTGGGTGTAGGCGGCATCCCCCGCGGCCGTATAGTTGAGATTTACGGACCTGAATCCTCCGGTAAAACCACGGTTGCCCTGCATGCCATTGCGGAAGCGCAGAAGATGGGCGGCACAGCTGCATTTATCGATGCAGAGCATGCCCTTGATCCCGTATATGCCGAAAATCTCGGCGTTGATACGGAGAATCTTTATATTTCTCAGCCGGATACCGGCGAAGAAGCTCTGGAAATCGCCGAGCTGCTTTGCCGCAGCGGTGCGGTGGATATCGTTGTTATCGACTCTGTAGCTGCTCTGGTTCCCAAGGCAGAACTGGAAGGCGATATGGGCGATTCCCACGTTGGCTTGCAGGCCCGCCTTATGTCACAGGCTCTCAGAAAGCTTACCGGTGTAATCAGCAAGTCAAATACCATCGTTATTTTTATCAACCAGCTGCGCGAAAAGGTTGGCGTGATGTTCGGCAATCCCGAAACCACAACCGGCGGCAAGGCGCTGAAGTTCTACGCATCCATCCGCCTGGATGTACGCAAGCTCGACACCATCAAAAACGGCACTGACTTTGTGGGCAGCCGTACCCGCATAAAGGTAGTAAAGAACAAGGTTTCTCCTCCCTTTAAGATCGCCGAGTTTGATATCATTTACGGCGAAGGTATCTCCAAGGAAAGCTCTGTTCTCGATATGGCGGTAGAACATAAAATCATTGCCAAGACCGGTGCATGGTATTCTTATAATGATATCCGCATGGCTCAGGGCCGCGATAATGCCCGCCTTTTCCTCAAGGACAATAAGGAGCTTTGTGCAGAAATAGAATCTAAGATAAGGGAAAAGCTTATTGTAACAGCATCAAATGAGGATAGCATTCCCGATTTTGATGACGAGGATTAATTTGCATAAAAAGTAATATTTAGAATTTTTATATAAGTCAGGGAAGCTTTGTATATGCGTCCTTGACTTTTATTTTGCTATGGGGTTATAATCAATTTTGAAGTATTATATCGGTGTGTAGTTTCGTAGATTCGTCTATAGAAATATTTGTCCATGCATGCTGAGTATTTTACACTCGGATACATTTATATATATTTATTTGGAGGTTAACGTATATCGTGCAAATATGGATAGCGATACTGATAGGCGTAGTATGCCTTGCGGTAGGCGGCTTTGGAGGATATGTTTACAGGCGCAACATAGCTGAAGCAAAGATAGCAAACGCCGAAGATGCAGTAAAAAAGATGATCAGCGATGCCCAGAAGAGGGCAGAAACCATTAAAAAAGAAACTGTCCTTGAAGCGAAGGAAGAGGCCTATCGCATTAAGAACGAAAACGAAAAAGAACTCAGAGAACGCCGCAACGAACTGCAGCGCAATGAACGCAGGCTGCTCCAGAGAGAGGAAACTCTGGACAAAAAGATCGATGGAGTGGAGCAGCGCGAGCAGCAGCTCAATCAGAAAATCAAGGAGGCAGAGGAGACCGAAGCCGCCATTAAGGAACTGCATAATAAACAGCTTAAGGAGCTTGAAACCATTTCCGGTTTGTCTATGGACGAGGCAAAGGAAATACTCCTGAGCAATGTTGAGCGTGATGCACGTCACGATGCAGCAATAATGCTTCGCGAGATAGAAGCAAAGACCAAGGAAGAGGCCGATAAGCGTGCAAGGAATATCATATCCCTTGCAGTACAGCGCTGCGCGGCAGACCACGTTGCAGAAACTCCCGTTTCCGTAGTACCCCTGCCCAATGACGAAATGAAGGGCCGCATAATCGGTCGTGAAGGCCGCAATATCCGCACCCTTGAAACCGCCACCGGCGTAGATCTTATAATCGACGATACTCCCGAAGCCGTTATCCTTTCCGGCTTTGATCCCGTTCGCCGCGAGATCGCCCGCATTGCCCTTGAAAGGCTTATTACCGACGGCCGTATTCACCCTGCCCGCATAGAGGAAATGGTTGAGAAGGCACGCCGCGAAGTGGATACTCAGATTCGCGAAGCCGGTGAACAGGCCATCTTCCAGGTTGGCATTCACGGTCTGCACCATGAGCTTGTAAAGCTGATCGGCCGCCTCAAGTACCGCACCAGCTATGGTCAGAACGTTCTCAAGCATTCCATTGAGGTTGCTCACCTTGCAGGTATGATGGCATCCGAACTGGGCGCCAACGTTGCTCTTGCAAAGCGCGCAGGCCTGCTTCACGATATCGGTAAGGGCGTTGACCACGAAATCGAAGGTCCTCATGCCCAGATCGGCGCAGACCTTGCCAAGAAATACCGCGAAAACAATCAGGTCATTCATGCCATCATGGCTCACCATGGAGACGTGGAACCCAGCACTGTTGAAGCTGTACTGGTTCAGGCGGCAGATGCCATTTCCGCAGCTCGTCCCGGCGCACGCCGTGAGACCCTTGAGAATTACATCAAGCGCCTTGAAAAGCTTGAAGAAATTGCCAGCTCCTTTGAGGGTGTTGATAAGTCCTTTGCAATTCAGGCCGGTCGTGAGATCCGCATCATGGTAAAGCCTGAAAACGTAAATGACTCCGATACCATCATCATGGCAAAGGAAATCGTCAAGCGCATCGAAACCGAGCTTGAATATCCCGGCCAGATAAAGGTAAACGTAATCCGCGAGACCCGCGCTGTGGAGTTTGCCAAATAAAAAATTATTTAGCAAATCAATTAAGGATATGCGGCGCATATCCTTAATTTTTTAGAAAGAAGGAGAAATATATGCAAAGACTTCCCCTGGCTGATGCCCATTGCGACTTTATCTATTACATGGTCAATGATAAGTGGGATCTTAGGAAACCCAATGCAAAGCAGGCTGTGGCGCTGCCCTATATGCAGGAGGCAAATGCAAAGCTTGTTTTCTTTGCTGCCTGGATAGATCAGGACATGAAGCGAAACTGCCTGCAGCAGGCTATGGATCTGATGGACGGTTATCATACGATGCTGGACGCCAATCCTGAGCTTGTGCCTCTCACCAAGGATTTTGATCCCAGCGGTGATAAGATTGCCACAGTGCTTACCGTAGAGGGAGGAGAGGGAATCAACGGTGAAGCTGCAAATCTTCGTCTGTTCCATCGCCTTGGCGTAAGAGCCATGAACCTTACCTGGAATTTCACCAACGAGCTTGCTTCTCCTGCCATGCGCAAAGTTAATAAGGGCCTCACCGAAAGAGGCCGCCAGATCGTTCGCGAGATGAATCGTATCGGTATGGCAATCGACGTATCTCACCTCAGCGATGCGGGCATAGACGAGCTTCTAACCCTGTCTACGCAGCCTATCTTCGCTTCCCACTCCAATATGCGCTCTGTCTGCAATCAGAAGCGCTGCCTTAAGGATGAGCATGTTAAGGCCATAGCCGAAATGGGCGGTGTAGTGGGCATAAACTACTATCCCAATCATCTCAGCGATCGCGGTACTGCAAATACCGAGGATATAGTAAGGCATATTGCATATGCAGCCGAGCTTGTGGGCCCTGAGCATATCTGCCTTGGCTCTGATTTTGACGGCATGACCAACTATCCGGAAGATCTGAATAACTGGAGCGAAGTGCCCAACCTGATAAATGCCATGAGCAAAGCCGGCTTCAGTGAAACCGAAATTCAGCGAATTGCATATCAGAATCTTTACGATTACATCATTCAGTTTTGCTGATAACTGAAAATACGAAACAAAAAAATCGCCGCAATTTTCATTGCGGCGATTTGGCAGGGGCAGAAGGACTCGAACCCTCAACAAAGGTTTTGGAGACCCACGTGTTACCATTACACCATGCCCCTAAGTCAATCGACCTTGATGATTATAGCATTCATATAGGGCTTATGTCAACTTTAATATTTGTATATTAAATAATTATCCCCATGGAGGAAGGTTTGAAAAGGGTAACTTTATATACTGACGGAGCATGCAGCGGAAATCCCGGCCCCGGAGGATGGGGAGCTGTTCTTATGTTCAATGAGCATAAAAAAGAACTCTCCGGCGGCGAATCTCTTACTACCAATAACAGGATGGAGCTTATGGCCGCTATAAAGGGCCTGGATGCCCTTAAAGAGCCGTGCGCGGTAGATTTATATACCGACAGCGCATACCTCTGCAGAGCCTTTACAGAGGGCTGGATAGCCAACTGGCAGCGAAACGGCTGGAAGACCAGCACAAAAAAGGACGTTGAAAACAAAGACCTTTGGATGCTGATAATCGCCCACACCAAAAAACACTCCATTACATGGCATAAGGTCAAAGGGCACAGCGATAACCAATACAACAACCGATGCGATGCACTGGCCCGGGAGGCAATCAAAAAAATATTATAGAAATGCAATTTCAGTTATTGCCAAATTGCATTTTAGTACTGTATAATATGCCCTAACGTTGGTTTATATGAATTTTTCGGAGGATTTATGGCAATGAAATTGCAGCAGATGACCCGCGACGAGCTTAAGGCTTTCCATCAGGAAACTTTAAAGGAATATGAAGCATGCAAGGCCAAGGGGCTTAAGCTGGATATGTCCCGCGGCAAGCCCGGACGTGCGCAGACTTCTCTGTCGGATGATATGTTTGATATTGACGTTCGCGAATATATGCTCAGCGACGGTATTGATGCAGGCAACTACGGCGGTCTGGATGGTCTTCCTTGCTGCAAAGCGTATTTTGCGGATTTACTGGGCGTGCAGGTGGATGAAGTATTTGCTGCCGGCAATGCAAGCCTTTCCCTTATGTATGATACCATTTCCAAGGCATATACCCACGGTTTGCTGTGCTCTGAGCAGCCCTGGTGCAAGCTGGATAAGGTAAAGTGGCTTTGCCCTGCACCCGGTTATGACAGGCATTTTAAGATCAGCCAGTCCTTTGGCATGGAGCTGATAACCATCCCCATGAACTCTGATGGCCCTGATATGGACATGGTAGAGGAGATGGTAAAGGATCCCGCTGTAAAGGGCATCTGGTGTGTTCCCAAGTTCTCCAATCCTGACGGAATAGTATACAGCGATGAGGTTATCGATCGTATGGCTGCTCTCAAGCCTGCAGCTCCGGATTTTATTATCATGTGGGATAACGCATACTGCGTTCATGAAATAGAGGGAGAGTTCCAGCCCTTCCGCGATATAATCGCGTTGTGCCGTGAGGCAGGCAGCCCTCATATGGTATTCGAATTTGCGTCTACCTCCAAGGTGACTTATCCCGGAGGCGGAATTGCATGCTTTGCAGCCAGCAAGGAAAACACCGCATATATGAAGAAGCTGATGTCTATACAGACCATTGGCTTTGATAAGATAAATCAGCTGCGCCATGTGCTTTATCTTAAAGATAAGGAGCATACCATTGCCCATATGAAGAAGCATGCAGCCTTTATGAAGCCCAAGTTTGAAATGGTAGAGGAGTGGCTCTGCAGCGAAATTCAGCCTCTTGGCATCGGCCATTGGCACAAGCCTCTGGGCGGCTATTTTGTAAGCTTCTTTGCGCTGCCCGGCTGCGCGAAGCGCACCAATGAGCTTTGCGCCGATGCGGGCGTTGTTATGACAGGCGCAGGAGCAACTTATCCCTATGGCAAAGACCCGGAGGATTCCAATCTTCGCATTGCGCCCAGCTATCCGCCCCTTGAAGAGCTGGAGGAGGCAATGAAGGTATTCTGCACCTGCGTAAAGCTTGCAGCAGCAGAAAAGCTTCTCAATCAGTAAAATAAATCGGCCCGTCAGAATAAAAATCTGGCGGGTTTTGTTATGTAAAGCATAATTGTTAAATAAATATCAAATAATTGGAGAGGGAACAGCGGATGAAGCAAAAAGATTCCTGTGTCGACCTTATCTATAATAATGATTTGAATTGAGCATGAAACTAATATGATACTAAAGCCTGCCCGTATAATCTTAGCGCATTGCTTCATAAAAAAATCAACAATGATGATGTAGTGTCCGTAGATTGCGCTGAGAGCCCGCGAAGAATTTTTATTTGGGGAATCCTTTGTTTGAATTTATAATACTTGGGATGAAATCAATCTTAATGAGAAGAAATAAGATGCTGAACATTGAGAATACGCGTAAATCACGGCATAAGAGACGAAAGTGGCCAAAGGCATTAAAATCGGCTAAAATCACCATTTCAGCATATTTTCATATAATCTTATCTCTATCTTTTCGTTAAACTTGTGTTTAACGAAAAGATATGTTATAATGAAGTCAGATAAAAATTCCCCCATCGGATGCTTTATCAAAAACGCAGATTAATTTTAAACCACCAACATAAAAAATACTTTAAATAAAAAGGAACAAATTAAAATGTCCGAAAATTATGCCGGAAGCGAATACAAAAAATACACCACAATGCTGAGGGAACTGCTGACAGAGCTCCCCCCCTTCTGTCAGGAGTTTTTCCGTGGTATTCAGAATGATACAATGGTGCGTACCCGCTACGCATATGGGTTTGATTTAAGGATATTCTTTCGCTTTCTTGTTCAGCAGCCGGAATTTTCCGATAAAACCGTATCTACGCTTACCCTGGCGGACCTTGACAAAGTTACCACCACTACTGTTGAAGATTTTTTGAGCTATATCTCCTATTATACCGATGAGGACAATAAGGAATACATCAACGGTGAGCGGGCAAAAGCCAGAAAGCTATCCACCCTGAGGGCATTTTATAAGTATTTCTGCCGCAAGGAGAGGCTTGCCACCAATGCCCCATCCCTTGTAAATCAGCCTGCAATACATGACAAGGCCATTGTTCGCCTTGAGCCAAATGAGGTTGCAAATCTTCTTGATACCGTACAGTCGGGCGAAGGCCTTACGGATAAACAAAAACAATTCCACAAGCGCACGCAGGCCCGCGATCTGGCGATACTCACCCTTTTCCTTGGCACCGGCATACGAATCAGTGAGCTGGTTGGCATAAATATGGATGATATCAACTTTTCTGAAAACGAGTTTTCCATCATCAGAAAGGGCGGCAATCAGGATATTCTGGTATTCGGTGATGAGGCGCGTACAGCGCTGCTGAACTACATGCTGGAGCGAGAGCAGATGAATGCCGCAGAGGGCCACGAAGAAGCGATGTTCCTTTCATTGCAGAATAAGCGTCTTACTGTGCGGGCTGTGGAATATCTGGTTAAGAAATACTCCTCCATAGTAACTCCGCAAAAAAGAATATCCCCTCACAAATTAAGGAGCACCTACGGCACGAACCTTTATCGTGAAACCGGGGATATATATCTGGTGGCTGATGTATTGGGCCACAAGGACGTAAACACCACCCGCAAGCACTATGCTGCGGTATCCGAGGACAGGCGTCGCCTTGCGGCCAAGGTTGTAAAATTGAGAGAGGATTAATCCCTGTCCCGCTTTCTGCGGGTACCATGAAGGCTCCGCACAAGCTGCTGGGCCTCTTCTATTTCGTATATACGCAGCTTTTTCTCCCATTCAGCCATTAGCTGTGGATCGATCTCCAGCGGAGCAACGCTGGAGGAGTCAAATACATACTCGTCATCCTCGTCATCAAAATCAAAAGGCAGTTCTGCCAATTCATCCAATGTGGAAATGGCATCCGTAAGCTGCTCTAGCTGAAATTCCTCGTAGTCTTCCCCGCTTTCAATGCAGCGGCAGCAGTTATCACACAGCTTGGTCGGATCCAGATCGCAGTAGTCCATTTCATTGCGTTCTGCCATTGTTTATCCCTCCCGAAAATTGTCGAAATATAGCACTGAACAAATGTTCTTGAACAGTTATGTACCCTATGGTATAATTTTTGCAGGAGATTGCAGGTAAAATCATAGCCCTGCCGTCTTCTTTCGATACTATTATACCACCTTTCGGCTGATTATTGGAGGAATTATATGCAGCAGCTTACAAAACAGCAGCAGGCTGTTTATGATTTTATACGCAGCTATATTGAGAATAACTCTATTCCCCCCACTGTTCGCGAAATCGGCGCAGCTGTGGGTCTCAGCTCTACTTCCTCCGTTCACTCTCATATTAAAGCCTTAAAAGAAATGGGCCTTCTTACCAGCGGCAGCGCGGCCCATCGCAACATATCCCTTGCCAATGCTGCGCCAAAGGGCATGCATAACGTTCCCCGCATAGGTACGGTTGCAGCAGGTCAGCCCATACTGGCCTTTGACGATATGAGTATGTATGATACCCTTCCCCTGCCTTCTGTATTGCTCCATGGAGCTGAACAGGGTGAAGTATTCATTCTGGACGTAAAAGGCGACAGCATGATAGAAGCCGGCATAAATAACGGCGATATGATCGTTGTTCATAGGGGAATACAGGCGGATAACGGCGATATAGTTGTTGCCCGCGTTGCGGGAGACAGCGCCACGGTTAAGCGCATATTCAAGGAAAAGGATAAAATAAGGCTCCAGCCTGAAAATTCCAAGATGGAGCCAATATGCGTAAACTATGAGGATGTTGAGATAATCGGCAAGGTGATCTCCCTGCTGAGACAATATTGATTTATATTGCCACTTCCCCTATCCTTATAAGGTCGTCAAGGGCATACATAACGCCAATTCTTCCATGGGCAAAGGTGAGACCGCCCTGCACATATGCGGTATAAGGCTCCACGATTGGAGCATCGGCACTCAGCTCAATGGATGAGCCCTGCACAAAGGCGCCTGCCGCCATAATGACCTGACTGGTATATCCGGGCATATCCCAGGGCTCCGGCTGGACAAAGCTGTCCACCGGGGCCGCTTTTTGTATGCTGCGGCAGAAGGAAATAAGGGCATCCGCAGAATTAAAGCGGAGGGACTGAACGATATCAGAACGTTCATCGGTGCTGGCAGGCATGCTTATCATGCCCGTTTTTTCGAATACCCGGGCAAACAATACGGCGCTCTTTAAAGCCTGCGCAGTAATGTGAGGAGCCATGAAAAGGCCCTGATAGAAGGGTGCATAGGAGCCTGCATAGGAGCCCACTTCCCTGCCCATTCCGGGTACGGTGAGTGTCATTTCAATGCGTTCTATAGCGCGCTTTGTGCCGGCAATGTAGCCGCCTGTCGGGGCTATACCGCCGCCGAGGTTCTTTATAAGAGAGCCTACGATAACATCTGCACCGTAATAAGTGGGCTCATGTATGCGGGTAAAGCCGCCATAGCAATTGTCTACAACTATAAAAGCATCGGGAGCAATGCGGCGTACCAATTCAAAGGCGGGCAGCATTTCTTCTGGAGTAAGCGCATTGCGCCAGGAATAGCCCCGGGAACGCTGGAAATATACCAGCTTGACCTGAGGGAAAAGTGCCTTTTCGGCAGCTTTCAGGTCGATACGGCCATCGCAAAGATCTACCTGAGCATACTTTACTCCCCTTCGGGCAAGGGAATTGTATTCGCTGCCATCCAGACCGATAGCCTTTTCAAGGGTGTCGTAGGGCTTGCCTGTAAGGGACAGCATGGTGTCTCCCGGCTCAAGCAGGCCTGAGAGCGCGGTAAATATAGCATGGGTACCGGAGGTTATCTGGGGGCGAACAAGGGCATCCTCGGCCTCCAGAGCGGCTGCAAACAGCCGGTCCAAAGTATCGCGGCCTATGTCGTCATAGCCATAGCCTGTTGTGGGAGCAAAATGCCTGAGGGCAATTCCTTCCTGCTGAAATGCCGCAAGCACACGAGCCTGACCTGCCGCTTCCACTGCATCTATCTTTTCAAAAACAGATGCCAGTTCTCCTTCGCATTCCTTAACGTAATTGTATGCCTTGGAAGAAATTCCAAGCAGTTCGCATTCAAATGGTATCATTTTTTACTTTTCCTGATTTTCGTTAGAGTTATTGAAGTTGATCCTTGCGTTTGGCGTAACGGTGGAAATGGCGGATTTATAGATCATCATCTGAGTTCCGTCCGCTTCTACCGTTACTACAAAGTTATCATAGCCGGTTATCAGGGCGTTTTTTATCTGATATCCGTTGGTAACGTGAATGGTTACAGGGGTTTTGGACTTTCTGGCGCTGTTGAGAAAAGCATCCTGAAGGTTAAATTGCTTAGTCATTATTCCCCTCCTGAAAACGTTGATATATTGCCTCGTTAAGCGATGCGCCGTCCGGATACTCACTGATATCAAACCAGACTATACGCTTATCCCGCCTGAACCATGTAAGCTGGCGTTTTGCAAAGTGCCGGGTTTCCAGCTTTATGGCTTCTATGGCTTCTTCGAGGGTATATTCGCCTGCAAAGTGTTTAAACAGCTGCTTATATCCAAGGCCCTGAAGGGCAGGCAGCGACAGGTCGTATCCTGCCTCATAAATGCCTCTGGCTTCATTTAAAAGGCCCTGTTCCAGCATTATATCCACCCTGAGATTAATCCGCTCATAAAGCCTCTCGCGGGGCATAGTAAGACCTATTATGGTGGGCTCATAAGGTATTTCCGCATTTGCCTCGTTTGCAAAATCACCGCCGTGCTGATGGATAGGCTTTCCTGTAAGCCGAACCACCTCGAGGGCGCGAATAACCCGCTTTACGTCATTTGGATGCAGCCTTTGTGCAGCATTTGGGTCTTCCTTTTCAAGCAGAGCGTATGCAGCTCCCTTTTGCTGATTTTCAAGGGCGGTAAGCTCTGCACGAAGAGTTTCATCGGATGGGACGGAGGTAAAATTCAGCGGATAAATAAGAGAATTTACATATAATCCCGTTCCGCCCACAACAAGCGGATACTTTCCGCGGCTGACTATATCATCAATGGCTTCCCCCGCCATGCGCCGATATTCCGCAACGCTGAATTTAGGGGAATCAATATCCACCGCATCCATCAGATGATGAGGTATCCCCTGCCGTTCTTCAATTGTGGGCTTGGCAGAGCCGATATCCATACTTTTGTATACCTGAATGGAATCCGCAGATATTATCTCTGCGTTCAAACGCTTAGCCAAAGCTATGGAAACGGCGGTTTTGCCGCTGGCTGTGGGGCCAACAATAAGGCCAAGCTTTGTTTTGTTGATATCAGTCATTACAGTACCCGCTTAAAAAGCTTTTCAAATTCTGTCTTGCTCATGCGCACCATCACAGGACGGCCGTGAGGGCAGGTCATGGGTACTCCGCTGTTTGAGTATTCATTCAGCAGAGCTTTTATTTCTATATCCGTCAATATATCACCGGCCTTTATCGCATGCTTGCAGGCGGATTGGATCAGGGAACTGCGCTTCAGGTCTTTTGTGCTGAGGCTGTTTTTGTTCTGAAGCAAACCGATCGCCTCGTGGATGAAGGCGGGGGCTTCGGGAGCTGCAAAAATTGCAGGAACTGCCCTTATGCTGACGGTCAGCGGGCCAAACTCCTCAATTTCAAAGCCTATCTCCTTGAAAAGCTCAATGTTTTCCATGAGAATATCGTATTCCATGGCAGTCAGCTTTTCAATTTCAGGAACCAGCAGCAGCTGAGAATCTGCATTCAGGGGCTTTTCCATTATGCTTTCATACATGCGCCGTTCATGGGCGGCATGCTGGTCGATGAAGAATACTTCATCCCCCTGCTGAATTACCCAATAACATCCGAAAAGCTGTCCGATGATCTTATAGGGTATCTTTCCAAAATCAAGCTGTTTTGGAGTTTCAACGGCGGGAATGTTCTTCTTTGCCGGGATGGTAACCTCAATAATCGGCTGAGGCGCAGAGGCTTCTTTTTTGATCTCCTCCCGCTTTTGCTCCACGGTCATGTTTTTGTATTTTGAGGGAGAAAAGGCATCCGGAGGCAGCACCTCAGTAATGCTTGGCCTGTCATAATCCGAAAGCGCTTCTTTCATTTTTATCGGAGCTTTGGGCGCAGGCTGATTGATACTGTTTACAAATGAGGAACGAAACTCCTCTCTTTTTTCAGCCGTGCGTACGAATTGGGATTCTGCTGGTTTGCTTTGTTTTACAAAGCTCTGCTGTTCTGGCTTACTATCGGGAAGCGCAAACTTAGGCTTGGGAGCAATGTCCTGATGGGTTATTACCGGCGCAACAGGGTCGCCAAGCGCCATTCTTGCTGCAATGGTTGCGGCGCGAACGGCAGCCTGCTCATCCTTGAAGCGAACTTCCATTTTATTGGGATGCACATTTACATCAACATCCGAAAAATCTACCGCAATATTCAGCACATAGAAGGGAAATTTTCCGCCCATAAGGCGGGTATCAAAGGCGCGCTGAACACCATAGGATATCTGCTGAGAGCGCACATAGCGGGAGTTTACAAAGAGGGACTGATGCTGTCTGTTTGGACGGGCAAGCTTTTCAGTACCCAAATAGCCGGTTATTTTTATCTTTCCGTCATCGTAGTCCACCGGCTTTATATGGGGCAGAGTTTCGCCGCCGTATACGCAGAAAACAGCGGACTTAAGCTGTCCGTCGCCGGAGCTGTGATAAATCTGCTTTCCGTTGCTTATAAGCTTAAAGGATATGGCGGGATTTGCCATAATCATCCTTGAAATATAATCGGATATAGCCCCCGCTTCCGCCCGCTGGGATTTTAAAAATTTCAGCCTTGCGGGAACGTTATAAAAGAGATTGCGAACTTCTGTGGTGCTGCCTTCGGGACAGCCTGAAGGGCCGTTTTCCTTCACTTCCCCGCCTTCTATGCGAATCATCGCACCCTCATCTGCATTTTTTGTACGGGTACGCATAGTAAGCATGGAAACTGCGGCTATGGAAGCAAGCGCCTCACCGCGAAAGCCCAGCGTTTCAATGTGGTCAAGGTCTTCTGCGGTGGAAATCTTGCTTGTGGCATGGCTGAGGAATGCGGTGGGCAAATCTTCAGGAATAATGCCCGAACCGTTATCCGTTACGCGGATATACTCAATGCCGCCGCCGTTTATCTCAACGGTTACGGCGGTGCTTCCTGCGTCTATGGAGTTTTCCACCAGCTCCTTAACAACCGATGCGGGGCGTTCTACCACCTCGCCTGCGGCTATTTGGTTTGCCGTGTGCCTTGACAACACCTGAATACGTTTCATTTTACCTCAGCTTTGCACGAAGGTGCAGGTCATATATCAGATTCAGTGCATCCATGGGAGTTATGGCGTTTATATCCAGCTCCCTTAGTTCTTTCATGACATCTTCGGGAGAAGGTGCTCCGAAAAGGGTCATCTGCTGATCAGAATCGTTGTTTTTTTCCAGGATACCCGCATGGTCGATATTGATATCCGAGGCTTCCAGCTCAGAGAGTATCTCCCGGGCGCGCTGAATTACCTCCTGAGGCAGACCGGCAAGGCGGGCAACCTGTATGCCGAAGCTCTTATCTGCCCCGCCGCGGACAATCTTTCTCAGGAAGATAATGTCCTCTCCCACTTCCTTTACGGATATGCGGTAGTTTTTAATGCCGGGAAGTTTGCCTTCAAGCTCGGTAAGCTCATGATAATGGGTTGCAAACAATGTTTTTGCGCCGCATTTTTCCCGGTCGGCAATATGCTCAAGCACAGCCCATGCAATGCTGAGACCGTCAAATGTGCTGGTTCCGCGACCTATTTCGTCGATTATAAGCAGGCTGTTGGGTGTGGCGTTATTGAGTATGTTGGACATCTCGCTCATTTCCACCATGAAGGTACTCTGGCCGGAAGCAAGATTGTCCGATGCGCCAACGCGGGTAAATATTCTGTCTGTTACGGTTATACTGGCGCTTGTGGCAGGAACAAAGCTGCCTATGTGCGCCATCAGCACAATAAGGGCAACCTGACGCATATAAGTGCTCTTACCTGCCATATTGGGGCCCGTGAGAATAATAAGACGGTCATCCTTATTGTTCATCATGGTGTTATTGGGCACAAAACCGTCCTTCACGCTGCGCTCAACAACGGGATGACGTCCGTCAATTATCTCTATGCGGCCATTTGTTTGTATTTTGGGGCGACAGTAATCATTTGAATATGCCACCTGAGCAAAGGAACAATATACGTCCAGCGCCGCAATAAGGGCTGCGTTGCTCTGAAGACGCTCAATACAGCCCAGCAGCATTTCACGCAGCTCGGTAAACAATCTGTACTCCAGCGCAATGCAGCTTTCTTCTGCGCCAAGGATGGTGTTTTCCAGCTCCTTCAGCTCTTCTGTTATATATCTTTCGCAGTTTGCAAGGGTCTGCTTGCGCTGATAATTATAAGGAACAAGGCTGAGGTAAGATTTTGTAACCTCGATATAATAGCCAAATACCTTATTAAAGCTGATCTTAAGGTTTTTGATGCCGGTATTTTCCCGCTCTGCAGCTTCCAGACGGCTGAGCCATGTTTTACCGTTCTTGGATGCATCGCGGTATTCATCAACCTTGGCATTGTAGCCATCCCTTATTACGCCGCCTTCCTTTACGCTCAGGGGCGGATTTTCCGTAATGGCAGAATACAGCAAAGCGCAAATATCCTCCATGGGATCCAGCTCTTCCCTTATTCGGCTGAGCTCTGCGGATTTCATGGGGGCAAGAGATTCTATAAGGGCAGGTATGCGCTCCAGTGAAAGCCTTAATGATTCGCAATCTCGGGCGTTGACAGTACCGTATGCAATGCGGCTGCAGAGGCGCTCGATATCGTATATTGCATTAAGCGCCTTGATTACGGAATCCCGCTCGATATTCTTTTTCAGCAGCTCCTCCACTACGCTGAGACGTGCTTCTATCTCTACCGGCAGCTGAAGGGGCTGATCTATCCATGTGCGAAGCAATCTTCCGCCCATAGCTGTGCCTGTTTTATCAAGGTGATGCAGAAGCGTGTTCTTCTTGCTTCCTTCAGAACGGATAGGACGGGTCAGTTCCAAATTGCGTCGGGAGTTTGCGTCTATGTGCATATAGCGGCTGCGCTGGTTTATGCGTATGCGCTTGATATGACACAGCGAGTTTTTCTGGGTATCTTCCAGATAGGAAAGCAATGCGCCTGCAGCGGAGATGGCGCAGGGCATATCGTCGCAGCCGTAGCCGGAAAGCGTTGATACCCTGAAGTGAGTAAGCAGACGTTCCTTTGCGCCGGTATATTCGTATGCCCAGTTGCCATAGCATTGAACATAGTATTCTGCCTGAAGGCGGCGTACCAGCGCATCCTGCATGAATACGGCGTCGTTTGTAACTATTTCGGTAGGCTGAATACGGCAAAGCTCGTCTGTAAGCTCGCTCATCCAGTTTGCTCCGCTGTATTCATATACAAAAAAGCTGCCGGTGGATACGTCGCAATAGGCAATGCCCACATCGCTGTCCCTGAGAAATAGAGAAGCAATGTAGTTGTTCTGCCCTTCGGAAAGCATGCTTTCCTCAATTACGGTGCCGGGAGTGATTACACGAATTACATCCCGCTCTACCAGCCCCTTTGATTCCTTGGGATCTGTAAGCTGTTCGCATATGGCAACCTTATGCCCCTTCTCTATGAGACGGCTTACATAGCCCTCCATGGCGTGAAAAGGAACGCCGCACATGGGAGCACGCTCTTCAAGGCCGCAATCACGCCCTGTAAGCACAATTTCAAGCTCACGGGAGGCAGTGAGTGCGTCCTCGAAAAACATCTCATAAAAGTCGCCAAGGCGGTAAAAGAGAATACAATCGGGGTATTTCTCCTTTACTTCCATATACTGGCGCATCATCGGGGTAAGGTCAGCGGGCATATTTCGCTCCTGTTTTTAATGAATTATTAGTGCATGCAGCCGGAGCAGGCGGAGCAATCTCCGCTGCAGCCGGAAGACTGTTCTTCTTCCTCGCCCAGGTTGATGTATCCGCTGATTATTTTGTTTACCTCGTTCATTACCATGGCAAACTGATTCTGAGCTTCCATCATTTCGATGAATACGGGATCGTTCATAAGTTCGGTCTGAACGTCTTCGATCTCCTTTGCTATGGCGGATACGGTCATACCGTCGCTGTCTTCATTATCCAGCATGGAAACCATCTGCTCCTGCTTTTTGGTGTACTGCTCCATGAGGCTCTGTACATGGGGATCGGAATCCATGGCAGCCTTGGCCTGCTGAACGCGCTGGAATTCTTCGGAATTGGAAAGGGCAAGGCCCAGTTCGTTTGCTTTTTCTTTAATCATTGTATGTATGCCTTTCTGCTGTTTTTATATTAATTCGCCTATAAGGGAATTGTTCTGGTTTGCGGTTATCTTTACGGTGCACAGGGAGCCTATAAGCTCCTCGCCGCCGGGGAAGTAAACCATCTTGAAGTTGCTGAGCTTGCCGTAAGCCATGGGCTGGTCTGCCCGCCTGTCGCAGCCCTCAACCAATACCTCGCCTGTTGTGCCGATGTATTTAAGATTGCCTTCTTTTAATATTTCAGCCTGCAGCGCATTGAGACGCTGCAGCCGGTCATGCTTTACCTCGTCAGGTACCTGCTCGGCCATTGCGGCGGCAGCTGTGCCCTTGCGGGGAGAATACATGAATGTAAAGGCTGCGGAATATCCAACCCTGCGGATAAGGTCAAGGGTATCCTCAAAGTCCGCCTCGGTTTCGCCGGGGAAGCCCACTATCATATCCGTGGTAAGTTCAATTCCGGGCACCCTGCGCCTGAGCTCCGCAACCTCATCCATGTATTTTTCGCGGGTGTATTTGCGGTTCATCAGGTACAGAATCCTGTTGCTGCCGGATTGTACAGGCAGATGAATGTGCTTGCACACCCTGGGAAGCTCTGCAATGGCATCCATCAGGGCAGGAGACAGATCCTTGGGGTGAGATGTCATAAAGCGTATACGCATGATCTCGGGCACCTGATCATGCACCATGCGAAGCAACGTGGGAAAGTCAGTTGCGCCGTCATCCCCGCTGTAAGAGTTAACGTTTTGGCCCAGCAGCGTAACCTCTTTGAAACCTGCTGCGGCAACGGAGCGCACTTCTTCAATAATGGCCGCTGAATCGCGGGAGCGCTCGCGTCCTCTTACATAAGGTACTATGCAGTATGAGCAGAAGTTATTGCAGCCATAGGCAATGGTAACATTGGTGGCAAAAGTGCCGTTACGTAAAACAGGAATGCCCTCGGCAATTTCGCCATCCATTTCGCGAACCTGTATCACCCTGTCGTGATGGAGGGCAGATTCAAATATATTTGGGAAGCGATGAAGCTCGTTTGTGCCGAATACCATATCGACGAAGGGAAATCTTTTAAACAGCTTGTCCCCCGCTTCCTTCTGCTGCATCATGCAGCCGCATACGCCGATGATCAGCCCCGGCTTTTCGTCCTTGCGCTTTTTAAGGGCGCCTATATTGCCGTATACGCGCTTTTCCGCATGCTCCCGAACGCAGCATGTATTGAACAGAATAACGTCTGCATCCGCCTTGTCAGCAGCCCTGATGCAGCCCATCTCTTCCAGCATGCCTGCCAGCTTCTCGGAATCGTGATCGTTCATCTGGCAGCCATAGGATTCTATGTGGTAGGTGAGGCAATAGGAGGATATTTCTTCTCTCACCCGCCTTGCAGCGGCTCTTGCCGCAGTCATTTCACCTTCGGGTACAATTATTTCTTTTCGCATTTAATACCTCTGCATATTTTATCAATTTTATTATATCTTTTTTGCAGTGTTTCTTCAAGTGCGGGCGGTTTAATGCAAAACAAAAAGGCACATCCCGCCAAAGGATACGCCTTTGCAATTCACACTGTTTTTTAACCGGTTACAGCCGTCATTTCAGCTTTTTCGTATTGGGAAAGCAGCCAGTACATAGCCTGCTCCATATCTATCTCGTGGCCTCCGTCGAATATATCTAAGAATACACGGGAATCAGGGTATTTTTCCATCATCATATTGAAAAGCTTTATGCTGTGGGTAACGGATACCTCAGGGTCGAATTTGCCGTGGAATATCTTGATGTTTGCCTTGGCAATTGTATCAAGGTAAGTTATGGGCGAGCGGGCGATCATTTCCTCCACGCTGCCGCTGCAGCAGGCCAAAAGTCCGTCCCGGTAAAACTCACTTTGGTCATGGAACTGCTTAAGGTCGGTGATTGGCACGTAGGAGCCTATGGCCTTAAAGTATTCGGGGCACTTCCCCGCCATCAGCAGCGCCATATGTCCACCGCCGCTTAAGCCCAGGAGAAATACGTTGTCAGCGTCCACGTTTTCATTGACGATGACGTAATCGATTGCATCCTGAATATCCTGCTTTGCGTATTCAGAGCCGCAGGCCAGTGTGCATATAGGATTTGTGGGCAGGTTATTGCCCCGGAACTCAGGCAGGAGCAGATTAAAATCATACTTTTCCGCATAGGGCAGCATGTTTTCTATCTGATTGAATCTGTCATAGCTCCATGTGTGCAGCCCCACCAGCAGCGGACGCTTTTCCTTGGATTCGGTCTTGTAAAATAACAACGGTTGCATTGTGCCGTCCATGGTGGACTTAATTAATATTTCTCTTTGCTGCATGTATATCACCTCTTGGTTGGATTATAGCACTCGTTTTATATGCTGCCAAGGACTGATACGATGGTTTGCTTTTGTTCTGTTGTCAGTTCCCAGTCAGGGGATATTGTAATGATACGGTCGCCAAGGTCTATCAGGTATGTATCCAATGGATGGCCGTCGGAATAGCGCCGGTATACGTGTTCTGCACCCCACGGATCTGAATAGATGGGAATGTATTCAAGGTGAAATGAAAACGTTACCCTATGACGCACTTTGAATGTTTGATCCAGGGTTTTTTCAAGATACCAATCGTGCAGTTGGGGCATTTTTATTTTTGTTACGGTGTAGCTGATTGCCGGTATATCCGGGTCAGGTTCCTCAGAGTGATGGACGGCATACAGCTGTGCGGAAAACACAGTTTCATTTACCGAAAGCGTGGTTGTATAGTTGCTGAAATCCCCTTCAATGAAGTCTTCCATAGTTAAGGGCAGCTCACCATTTTCTATGGCAAAGGTATCTCCTGAATATACGCTGAGCTTATCTTCCGCTTCTTCTGGAAGCAAATTTATCCTGTCCGTGGTTGTCAGATACGTGTATGAACCGATAAGGATAGCCAAAATCACAAAGGAGAGCAATCCGTTTTCTGCGGCGGATACCTTTTTATGCTTCAGCCACTTTGACAGCAGCCGCACAAACCATCTAATTGTAGTAAATCCAAGCGCTGTTACCACATATATAACTGTCATTCTGTGGTCAGATGATATCAGAAGATAAAGGAATGCCAGAAAAAATATGGTGAATATTATGTTTCCAAAGATTTTCTTTGTGCCGGGATTAAGAAGTATCCCTTCCTTCTCCGCAGCCTTTTTCGCCTTTTTGTACCACACTCCGTAGCGTATTATTTCATGCAGCGAGAATATGAGCAGCAGGACAAAG
>JAZUMK010000026.1:0-11176 GCA_045603585.1 Clostridia bacterium | reverse complement strand
GTATTCCCCGGCATACAGGGGGGCCCCCTGATGCATGTCATCGCTGCAAAGGCTGTATGCTTTGAAGAGGCCATGAGCCCCCAATTCAAGCAGTATCAGCAGCAGGTGCTGAATAACGCCAGGGCCATTGCACAGAGCCTGACCAATGAAGGAATCCGCCTTGTATCCGGCGGAACGGACAATCATCTTATGCTGATAGACCTTGGCCCCGACGGCATGAGCGGCAAGGAAGTTGAAAAGCTTCTGGACAGGGCCAATATAACCGCAAACAAGAATTCCGTACCCAATGATACCCGCAGCATGTTTGCAACCAGCGGCCTCAGAATAGGCACTCCCGCCGCCACGACCCGCGGCCTTAAGGAGGATGATTTTGCCCTTATAGGCAGGCTTATTGCCCGGGTCATAAAGGAAGGAGAGGCTTGCCTGCCTCAGGTGAGCGCCGCCGTTGCGGATATCCTTGCCAAATATCCCTTGTACGAATAAAAACAATAAAACCGCCCGTCGCATATGACAGGCGGTTTTTGATTTGACCGGGGTTTATTAATAGATGGCATCGCATTCGCAGCCCAGCAGCAATCCGCCGCGCTCTGCATAGTAGCTGCACAGGCCGCGGGCGGGATACAGGGATATATCCGCATCGGGGAACTCGGCCAGGATCGCCTCCTTTATGGACTGGGCAAATTCCAGGCTTTCCACATAGGATATGGCAAGGCGGCCGCCCTTGTACATGGCTTCTTTAAGATGGTCAAGCAGCGCGGCCTTGGCCTTTATCTTGCCGCGGACCTTGGTAAGCACTTCCAGCGTGCCTTCGGTGCTGGCGGTACCCACAAGGCGCATACCCAGCATTTCCACGGCGGAGGCGGTTATCTTGCTTACGCGTCCGTTCTGGGCAAGGCAGTGGAGGGATTCCAGCACGAAGAACAGGCGGGTGTGCTTAAGGTAATCCTTTGCCTTGGCGCAAACCTCATCAAAGGAAAGGCTCTGCTTTACCAGAGAAGCGATGTTTTCCACAAACAGGCGCATTTCTGGGCCGGTGGAAAGGGTATCGAATACGCATACCTTTGCATCGGGATGGCTCTGAAGATACAGATCCCTTGCGGTGCAGGCAGCGTTGTAGGTGCCGGAAAGGTTGCTGGTGATGGTGGCAACGTATATTTCGTCCGCCCCTTCAAATTCACGCAGCCACTGATCCACGCCGGGGCATGCGGTATAAGAGCGGCCCTTGTAAGCCATAAGGGCATCCAGCATGGCGTGAGTATCCAGATTTTCGTCGTCAACGTAGTCTATATCGTTTGCGGAGATGGTGAGGGGAACAGAGGCAAATTCAACGCCCTCGATTGCCATAAGGTCGCAGGAAGAATCCGCAAGAAGCTTTACTTTTTTTGAAGTGTTTGTCATTAATTACGGCCTTTCGGTGATTTTATATATTATTTTAACATCAGGTTGGAGCAAAATACAATAAAATATAGAAAAATAATTCAAAAAACTGAATAAATGCACAAAAGCCGCCTAAATGGCGGCTTTTGATGAATTGCGTTGATTTGCTTTAGGAAAGGCCAACTCTCCTGTATACCTTGCGGAGGGTGCGCATTGCCTGAGCGGTGGCCTTTTCTGCGCCTTCCTTCATAACCTTTTCCAGATATTCCTTATCGGCAAGGATGCGCTTGTATTCAGCCTGAACAGGCTCAAGGCCGGAGATAACAGCCTCTGCGACTTCGGTCTTGAGGGAGCCGTAGCCAAGGCCGTCAAAGTGGGCAACTGCCTCATCCATGGTCATGCCTGTAAAGGAGGTGTAGATGGAGAGCAGGTTGGATACGCCGGGCTTGTTTTCGGGGTCAAAGGCGATGAAGGTATCGCTGTCGGTGACCGCGCGCTTGAATTTCTTCATGATAACCGCAGGGTCATCCATAATGGCAACATAGCCGTTGGGGTTGGGGTCGGACTTGCTCATCTTCATGGTGGGGTCGGACAGGCTCATTACGCGGCCGCCGAACTTGGGGATAAAGCCTTCGGGAACCTTGAAGGTTTCGCCGTATGCGTTGTTGAAACGGATGGCGATATCGCGGGCAAGCTCAATGTGCTGCTTCTGGTCAGCGCCGACGGGAACCAGATCGGTTTGATACAGCAGTATATCGCCGGCCATAAGAACGGGGTAGGTGAAAAGACCGGCGTTGATGTTGTCGGCATGCTTTGCGGACTTATCTTTAAACTGGGTCATACGGGAAAGCTCGCCCATATAGGTATTGCAGCAAAGTACCCAGTTCAGCTCGGCATGCTCGCGAACGTGAGACTGCACAAACAGAGCGGACTTTTCCGGGTCGATGCCGCAGGCCAGCAGCAGGGCAACGGTCTCAACAGAGCGCTTGCGAAGCTCGGCAGGGTCCTGACGAACGGTGAGGGCATGCATATTTACAACGCAGTAATAGCAGTATCTGTCCTCTGTCTGGAGAAGGTACCAGTTTTTCAGCGCACCCACGTAATTGCCGAGGGTGGGGGAGCCGGAAGGCTGTATTCCGCTGAGAACTATCTTTTTCTGGTTTTCGGACATAACAATAAGAACCTCCATGAGAATCTACCAAAATATTATACTTTATTTACAGATGGATAGCAACATTCCCTTGTATGCCCATGGCTGTAATGTTAAACTGATAACATCCAGAATTTTTTGTGAGGTGCTTAAATGAGCTACCGCGCCCTTTACAGACAATACCGCCCGGCCGCATTTTCCGAAATGATAGGCCAGGACCATATAACCACCATACTGAAAAATCAGGTGCAGTCCAATCAGAGTGCCCATGCCTATCTTTTCGCAGGCACACGCGGAACAGGCAAAACCAGTGCCGCAAGAATACTTGCAAGGGCGGTGAACTGCCTTTCCCCAGTGGATGGCGAGCCCTGCGGGGTATGCGATGCCTGCAAAAGGACCGCAGGGGACTGTGCGGATATAATCGAGCTGGATGCCGCCAGCAACAACAGCGTAAACGACATCCGGGATATCATCGACAAGGCATCCTTCATGCCCCTTGAGCTTAAGCGCAAGGTGTATATAATCGACGAAACCCACGCCCTGTCCAATCAGGCATTTCAGGCTCTGCTGAAAACGCTGGAGGAGCCTCCCGCCCATGTAATGTTCATCCTTGCCACCACCGAGGCACACAAGATGCCCGCCACCATAATCTCCCGCTGTCAGCGTATGGATTTCCACAGGCTCAGCGTAAAGGATATGGTGCGCCGTATGAAGGAGATACTGCTGCAGGTGGGCGCAGAAATAGAAGAGGACGGCATGCTGGCCATTGCCCGGGCGGCGGAGGGCGGCATGCGAGACTGCTTATCCCTTGCAGATCAGTGCCTTTCCTTCTGCGGAAATTACGTTTCTACCCAGGATGTATACGGCATACTGGGCAGCATGGAGGAGGGCTTCCTGTTCGAAATGTCCGAGGCGCTTATGGCGGCGGATTCCGCGAGGACGCTGCAGCTGCTGGACAGGGTAGTACGGGACGGCCGCGACCTGAAAGTATTTCTCCACGATATGACACAGCACATGCGGGCATTGCTTATAACCAAGCTGTGCGGCCGCTGCAGCGATATACTGGACTGCACCGAGGACGTTATGGCCCGATATCTGCAGCAGGCGGAGGGCGCAGGGGAAATGCGCCTTTTAAGGGCAAACGAGCTACTGATGCAGGCGGAAGGCAAATTCCGCACCGTAACTTCCCCAAGGGCATTGATAGAAAGTACGCTGGTGCGCATAGCACGCCCCGAGGAAAAGCGCACATTTGACGATATACTTGAACGGCTGGAAAAGCTGGAGCGGGAAGTAAAACAGGGGGTAAGGGTTGCTGCTGTTCAGCAGCAAGATGAAACGCCCCCCCTCCCGGAAATGCCGGACTTTGACGCCGCGCCTCCCTTTGACATGGATGATGCGCCTCCCTTTGATCCGGATCCGCCAAAGGCAAAGCCAAAGCCTGCGCCCGCGCCGGGTTCTGCGCCTGCGCCTGAGCAGCCCAAGGCAGCGCCCGCTCCCGCGCCTGCTGCTCCGGGCGACCCCAGGGCAGCGTGGGATGCCATAACCAAAAAGCTTTCCGAGCTGGATGCACCCCTTGGAGTGATGGCCCGCTTCGGCAAGGCGGAAAGCATGGAAAACGGCGTGCTGACCGTAAAGTACGATAAGGAGATAATGCACAGGGCCCTGACCGAGCAGAAGGGCGCAGAAAAGCTCAACGCCGCTGCGGCAGAGGCTGTGCCGGGCATAACCCTTCGCCTTACCATGGGCGGTCAGGCCTCCCTTGAGGATATGGGCAGAGAGCTGTTCGGCAGCAAGTTCCGCATGATGGATTGATAAAGCAGAATACTTTTATGTACGCAAAAAGCCGCGGCTGTTATGCCGCGGCTTTTGTGATGGTATAAGCTGTATTGGTATTATTAGAAGCCGAAGAACGCGGCCACGGCTGCCCATACAGGCATATCGCCAGTCTTGGGGATGGCCACTTCAGCGCAGACAACGTTTACGTCAGGCTTGAAGTTTACGGTAACGCTGGTGCTGTTCCAGCGTACGGTTACCCATTCAGCATTGGGGTCGATGCAGCCTACGGTGAAGCTCTTGCCGTTGCCGTTAAATGCTACGGGTACGCCGTCGATCTCAACGGAGGTGGGCACAGCGGACTTGGAGGTGCTGAAGCTGTTGCCGCCCTCATACTTGACCTTTATACCGGAGCCGGAAGAAGGCTTGGAGGCAGGCGGAATAGGCTCAGGAGCAAAGCCGTCAAGGTAAACCAGACTGCTTTTATTCTCATCGCTATAGTAACTGGTCACAGTAACCTTGTCGCCTTCCAGCAGCTTTTCTGTATCAGGGGAATCGCTTCCCAGATAGTTGGCGGAAACAGTTATTTCCACGGTTCCGGTGTACTCTTTGAGGATTGGCCTGTCGGCAGGAACATTGGTAAATACATTCTTGCTCACCGTTACAGAAGCAAATTCCTTGCCGGAAGCGTTCGAAGGATTTTCGGGATATAGGGCAATAGCCTTGTTGGTGAATGCATCTACCTTGTTTTCTGTTATGTTCAGATTCATGCCTTCAATCAAGCCCCAGTTGGTAAACTGGAAGAATACGCCCTTGGCATTAGCCGTATTGCCGCTGATGGTAAGAGTACCGCCGCCCTGAAAGGCAGTAAGATCATCACCGCTCAGGGTAGTGGAAACGCCGCCCTCGTAGAGAATGGCAGACTTGTTATTGCCTTTCGAGGCATTAAAAACGTTGTTGGTGATCTTGCTGTCGCCCTTGATAGAGTAGATTATGATATTGTGGCTATCCTGCTCAGTAAACGTACATGAATCGACCACAACATTCTCACCGATAAGGCAGAGGGAATAGTCGCTGCCCTTAAAATCAATATTCCGGATGTTGATATTTTCATACTGGTTTTTGGGTGCATCCCAAGCGCCCTTGTCAATGGATATATGGAATGAGTTATCCTTTGTTCCCTGAACGATAGTCATATCCTTGAAGGTTACGTTTGAGGATTTGATTACAAAGGCACTTGTGGCAGAATTGAATGTCAGTTTTGTATCAGCTTTGCCCTTTCCCTGAATGGTTATGGCCTTTTCGATTACAATAGATGCGGCGTTTTCCGCAAAAATAATCTCAGCCGCTAGGATATCTATAGTATCGCCATTGTTAGCTCCACCAATAGCCGCTTCAAGAGTTTCAAAATGCTCACTGCCAATAGCTGCAACGTGCGTGCAGGAATTCCCGTCACAAACTACCGCCAGCGCAATTCCGGATACGGACATTGCCATGGTTAATATCAGTATAAAAGATATAATTTTTTTCATTGCAAGTGAAGTTCCTTTCGTAAAAATATTTTTTGTATAACAAAAACACCGCCCCCGAATTTACCGGGTGCGGTGTATAGTTATCCTGTGATCGTTGGAATTGATTGCATCACAAATAAGGCATAAATTATCCTGCCTGCCTGCCAAATTATATTGTCGGCATACACGGCGCTGTCAATTCCTTTCCTTTAAATATGTAATTTTATTTTATCTTCTGCGGCGATGTTTGTCAATAAGCAGTAATGTTATGTTTTTAGTCCTGCTTTGTTACAAAAGGGCGAGATTTCTATGTCGTAATTGTGGAAAATCATTACAAAAGTCTGTATTTTGCGGTGTTTAATTGAATAGATACACAAACTGTGGTATACTTTACACAAGTAAAATCCCGGAGGTATGCAATGGCAAAGGGCGGATTCCCCGGCATGGGCGGGGCAAATATGCAGCAGCTTATGAAGCAGGCACAGAAAATGCAGCAGGACATGCAGCGTATGCAGGCTGAGCTTCAGACTCGTGAATTCACGGCCACAGTTGGCGGCGGCGTGGTAAAGGCCACGGCCTACGGCAGCAAGGCCCTCAAATCAATAGAAATCGATCCTGCCTGCGTGGATCCCGATGATGTGGAGATGCTGCAGGATCTGGTGCTTTCCGCTGTCAATGAGGCTATGCGCATGGCAGAGGAAGCGGTAAGCTCCGAAATGGGCCGCCTTACCGGCGGCATGGGCCTTGGGTTCTAAGCCATGGCCAACGACCCTATTGGCGCATTGGTGGCTCAGCTGAGCCGTCTGCCCGGCGTTGGCGCAAAGAGCGCTCAGCGGCTGGCTTACTTTATTCTGGATATGCCTGAGCCTGCGGCCAGAGAAATTGCCGCGGCCATCAACAGGGCGCGGGATACCATACATCACTGCCCCGTATGCGGCAACTATACCGACAGCGATCCCTGTGCCATCTGCCGTGACCCTGCCCGCAAAAGCGGCACCCTCTGTGTGGTGGAGGATGCAAGGGATGTTATATCCATGGAAAAAATGCGGGAATTCCGCGGCGGATACCACGTTCTGGGCGGCACCATTTCCCCCATGGACGGCGTAGGCCCTGAGGATATCCGCATAAAAGAGCTGATGGACAGGCTGGAAAAGGAAAATATTTCCGAGGTAATACTGGCCACAAATCCCGACGTTGAAGGGGAAGCCACCGCGGTATACATCTCAAAGCTGCTCAAGCAGCGGGGGGTCAGGGCTACCCGGATAGCCCACGGCATACCCATCGGCGGCAATCTTGAATATGTGGACGAAATGACGCTGCTCAAGGCGGTTGAGGGCAGAAGAGAAATGTAATGCAACCTTTTGCGCTGCATATACGTTTATACTTATAGGAGACAATATTTTCCTGCAAAATTCTCACGGAAAGGAGGCGGCACATGAAGAATAAGCATCTTACCCTTATCACTCTCTGCGCGGCATGCGTTGCGGCGCTGATGATAGGCATGGTTGTTCCTTCAAGCGGCGTAACCGGCGAAAGATTCCTTTCCGACGCACGTCAGAGCTACCGCAGCGCCTCCCTTGTGGTTTCCGCCAGCTGTGAGGATAATTTCACAGCGGCAGACGGCTGTATCGTGAGCCGCGTTACTGTGGATGAGGTGCTTGCGGGAAAGGCAGCTCCGGGTGACCTTATACACATTCAGAGTCAGCTTATTCCCGGCAGCCGATATCTTCTTTACCTGAATAACGGCGAGGACGTGCATTTTGCAGAGGATCAGAATGTTTATGTGCCGGTATCCCCGGAGCCTTTTATAATAGTAGAGGATACGGTGGAATACGGAGGCTCCTCCCTCTCCATCAGGGAAATTAAAAAAGACATGGCGGAGCTGGATAAGATCATCACCGCCCATGGCGCAGTATATTACTACGACAATCTGGATGCCCTCAGGGATGCATCCGAGAGCATATTTATAGGCAGGGTAGCCGCTGTATCCCCCCTGAAAAACACCCGCTTCCGCTCTCAGCAGGGCGGCAGCACCGTGGAAAAAACCACCCCCGCCTCTGTGGTCACGCTTACCGTTTACGGCAGCGTAAAGGGCGCGCTGGGATACGGCAGCACGATCCAACTGATGTACATCCCACAGTCCGCAGCAGGCATGACGGACGGAGCCACCCTTGAGCCTGTAAGCTGCAGCGATGAGGATATTGTGGAGCTTACCGAGGGGGCAACCTATCTGTTCTTCCTTGCGGAGGACCCCGATGCAAAGCAGCAGTACAATTTCCCGGTAAATCCCATTCAGGGCTGGGTAAGGATGGATAACGATATGCTTACCTATTCTGATGCAAACGGCGCTTTGGCAGGATATGATACGCTGCCTCAGCTGGTATCGGATATGCGCGGCAGATAACAAAGCAAAATAATAACGGCAGGGCTTTATGCCCTGCCGTTTTTGTTGTGTTAAGCGATCGGATAAATGGATTTCAGATACAGTTTCGATAGTACGTCCACTTCTCCCGTAAGGGAGAAGTATCCTTAAAGGGTGGTGGGTTGGGTTTAGATAATTACGCCTTTATCTATTCTGCAATACGGTTTTGCAGCTTGGAATAGCGTAGCTATTCTTCAATAAGCTCATCCAGCCTTTGCTGAGCCTGCTCCCATGCGGCATAAAGCTCATCTATTGCCGCCTGCTGTTCTTCCGCCTGCTTTGCAAGCTCTGCGGACTTAACATAGTCTGTGGCTACGGAGGGAGATGCGAGCAGAGCGTTTATTCCCTCCAGCTTTGCTTCCGCTTCCGCTATGCGCTCCTCTGCACGGCGCACCTCGCCGCTTGCCCGGTTGATAAGGCTCTGGCGTTCCTTCTGGGCCTTGTAGCTGTTGGGCTTTTCCGGCGCTGCTTCCTGAACGGGGGCTTCCTTTGTGCGGCGCTGTGATGCCTCAAGGAAATCGTCATAGCCGCCGATGTATTCCGCAAGGCCGTCCTTTTCCATGTACAGCACCCTGTCAGCAAGGCGGTTCACAAGGTATCGGTCGTGGGTGACGATAAGCATTGTGCCGTCATATTCATCCAGCGCGTTTTCCAGCGCCTCCCGGGAGGATATATCCAGATGGTTGGTGGGTTCGTCCAACAGCAGAAGGTTTGCCCCGGACAGCATCAGCTTCAGCAGCTGTACCCGGGCCTTTTCTCCGCCGGAAAGGGAGCCGACCTGCTTGAATACGTCGTCTCCCCTTATGAGGAAGGCGGCAAGGGCTGTGCGCACCTCTGTAAGGTCCATTTTGGGATAGGCGTTGTGTATCTCCTCAAGGGCGGTGCTGTTGGGGTCAAGGGAGGTCATGGTCTGCTCGTAATAGCCGGGCTGAACCTTGGCTCCAAGGCGAACGGTGCCCCGGTCGGCGGTTTCTCTGCCCATGATTATCTTCATGAGGGTGGTCTTTCCACAGCCGTTGGGACCCAGCAAGAATACACGTTCTCCCTTGCGTATGTGAATTGAGGCGCCGTTGAATACGGGCTTTTCATATGACTTGGCAATGTCCTCTGTGATGAGCACGTCGTTGCCGCCCACTTCCTTGGCGGTAAAGTGAAAATGTATGGAAGCGGTGTCCTTTTCGGGCTCAACCAGTTCCGCTTTCAGCCGCTCTATCTGCTTTTGCTTTGCGGCGGCGGTTATGAAATTGTGGGCCTGACCCCAGCGGCGCTGCTGTTCGACCACTCCCTCAAGGCGGCGTATCTCCTTTTTCTGATTAAGATAGTGTCGCCTGAGTATTTCGTTGTTGGAGCTCATCAGTTCCATGTGGCGGGAATAGTTGCCGTTGGAGGAAAACAGCCTGCCGTTCTTTATTTCAAGGGTGCGGTTTGTTACCCTGTCCAAAAAGTAGCGGTCGTGGGATATTACTATAAAGGCGTGGGGATACCCCCTGAGGAAATCCTCAAGCCAGGTCACGCTTTGAATATCAAGGTGGTTGGTGGGCTCGTCCAACAGCAGCAGCTCCGCCCCGGAAAGCAGCATTTTGGCAAGCTGCGCCTTGTTGCGCTGGCCGCCGCTCATGTCGGAAAGTGGTTTTTCCATTTCGGCTTCGCTGAAGCCCAGGCCTGCAAGGGTGCTGCGGACGCGGCTGCGGAAGGTGAGGCCCCCTTCACGCTGATATCTTTCGTTTAAGGATTGCTGACGGGCTATGAGGGCGGAAATATCACCTGTGCCCGCTGATATTTCGGCGGATATACGCTCCAGTTCCTGCTCCATGCGAATAAGGCCGTCAAAGGCCTCGATGGCGGACTCATACAGTGTCGCGGAGGTGTTTTCCACGTTCTGCCGCATAAAGCCAAGGCGTGCTTCCTTGTGCTTCATCACAGAGCCGGAATCGGGGGATTCCTCGCCTGTGAGTATGCGAAAAAGCGTGGTCTTGCCGCAGCCGTTGACCCCCACAAGGCCCACCCTGTCCCGGGGGGCTATCTCAAAACTTACCCCCTCAAAGAGCAGGCGGGATGAATATGCTTTGCTTATGCCGCTGGCGGCTATCAGTGCCATGGTGAATTTATTCCTTTGCTCATAATCTACCAATTTTATATTATACAATAATTCTGCAGGCTGCGCCACAGGCGGAACGGGATTTGGACGGGATATATGTTTTAGTTGTTACGCCGCCTGTTGGATGGACAAAATACGACAATATGGTTTATAATATTTACTATGGAAAACCATGACAGCAATCAGAAAAAACAGCGCCTCAGCAAGGAAGAACGCAAAAGCTTTTTCCGCAGAATACGCATACCCCTGCTTACGGCGGCGGGCGTTTTGCTGACCGCGTTTGTAATAATACCGGCATCGTTCTATTTTCTGGACATAAACCCGGTTGTTGTGCAGATAGCGGAGGAAATGGTAAATCTGCCCTCCCCGTCTCCCACAGCGGTGCCGGCTGCGGCAGTGCCTGCAGAAGCGCCGGAGGAGCAATCTCTATACCATCTGCTGAAGGTGGGGGATACCGACCCTGTGGTGGCACAGATACAGGAGCGGCTGGCGGAGCTGAATTACATCGACGGCGATGAACCTTCCGAGACCTTTGGCGAGCCGGTTGCGGCGGCGCTGAAGCGTTTTCAGCGGATACACCATATGACCGAGACCGGTGAGGCGGATCCCCTCACCCAGGAGATGCTGTTCTCTGACAAGGCGGCATATTACCGCCTGCAGCAGGGCGATGAGGGCGAGGACGTTGAGTCCATGCAGGAGCGCCTGTATGAGTTGGGCTACGAAGTGGAAAAGAAAAACGGCTACTTCGGCGTTGCCACAGCAAAGGCACTGTCCTCATTTCAGACAAGGAATAAGATAGACGCCACAGGTATAATGGATACCGATACGGCGGATATACTATACTC
>JAZUMK010000025.1:0-28094 GCA_045603585.1 Clostridia bacterium | reverse complement strand
GCCCGCAATATAATAGACGGTCCCTTTGCCATCATCAATGCCGACGATTACTACGGCCCCCAGGCATTCAAGACCATCTACGACTACCTGAGCGAAAATCCCGACACCCCCGATTGCTATGAATACGCAATGGTGGGCTATCTCCTTGGCAATACCGTTACCGAGCACGGCCACGTTGCCCGGGGCGTATGCGTAGAGGACGAGAACAACTATCTGGTAACCGTTACCGAGCGCACCCGCATAGAAAAGGACGGCGAGGATGCCCGCTTTACCGAGGACGACGGCGCCACCTGGACCGCCCTCCCCGGCAATACCATAGTTTCCATGAACATGTGGGGCCTCACCAAGAGCTTCATGAATGAAGCCTGGGCCGGCTTCCCCGCATTCCTGGACAAGGCCATGGCAGAGAACCCCCTCAAGGGTGAATACTTCCTGCCCAGCGTGATAAGCTCCCTCATTCAGAGCGGCAAGGCCCGCTCCAAGGTGCTGAAGAGTCAGGATAAGTGGTACGGCGTTACCTATCAGGCGGATAAGCCCGTAGTTGTGGCCGCCATCGCCGAAAAGACCGCCGCAGGCGTATACCCCGACAACCTTTGGGAGGAAAAATAACATGTCCGCTGCCGAATCCCTTCTTAACGAAGTACTGGAAGCATTTGACTTTGGCTATCCCGTGGTGGGCGCCGCCCGCTTCGGCCATGGCCATATCAACGATACCTTCTGCGTGCATACCCAGCCTCAGGATGACAGCTGCGAGGCCTTCATCCTCCAGCGCATGAGCTCCGCCGCTTTCAAGCGCCCCGATCAGCTTATGAGCAACATCGTAGGCGTGACCGAATACCTTGGCAAAAAGATCACCGAGGCCGGCGGCGACCGCAGCCGCGAGGCCATGGAGGTCCTCCGCCCCAAAAACGGCGAGCCCTACTACACCGACAGCGAGGGCGGCGCATGGCGCGTATATCCCTTCATCAAGGATATCTACTGCTATCAGACTGCGGATACCCCCGAGCTGTTTGCAGCAGCCGGCCGCGCATTCGGCCGCTTCCAGCGCATGCTGGACGGCTATCCCGCCGAGACCCTCTTTGAAACCATCCCCCACTTCCACGATACCGAAGACCGCCTTGCAAAGTTCAAGGCAGCTCTGGAATCCGATGCTTTTGACAGGGCAAAGTTCTGCGGCCCCGAGATAGAGTTCGTTAAGGCACACGAGGCTGACTGCTCCGTTGCCCTGCAGGCTCTCCGGGAGGGCAAGCTGCCCCTCAGGGTAACCCATAACGACACCAAGCTGAACAACGTGCTTATCGATAAGCGCACCGGCGAGGGCATCTGCGTTATCGACCTTGACACCGTTATGCCCGGCCTGTCCATCAATGACTTCGGCGATTCCATCCGCTTCGGCGCAAACCACTGCGCAGAGGACGAGCAGGACCTTTCCAAGATGTATATCGATCTGGACCTGTTCGATGCCTACGCCGCCGCCTTCCTGGAGGGCGCAGGGGATACCCTTACCGATGCCGAGCTTGAGTATATGCCCTGGGGCGCAAAGCTGATGACCCTTGAATGCGGCATACGCTTCCTTACCGACTATCTCTCAGGCGATACCTACTTCCGCACCCACAGGGAAGGCCAGAATCTGGACCGCTGCCGCACCCAGTTCAAGCTGGTTGCAGACATGGAATCCCACTGGGATGAGATGAATGACATAATCGCCAAGTACAGAAAGTAATTAACAAAATTTAAGCAGTTTCTAAGCAGAAGGGTTTGCTGCCCTTCTGCTTTTTTATTTCCTGTGTGCCCTTTGTTTTTTGATTTATAAATAATTTATCGTTTTTTGCAAATCTGTGCATTTTTACCACCCTTTTCGAACTTTTGCCCCTTTTATTTTTTCATAATAAGGTGTAAAATATATTTACACCGGTACCGTTACCGTAACTTTTTAACTGCCCCCGTAAAACGGTCGGCCATGCGTTTTAAAAGCATTTCATTCACATCCTCTATGCCCCCGAGGTTGCCTATGAATATCTACTTCAACACCGATGAGCTTCTTCGCCTGATCACAAACCTATACACCCTTACCGGCATCCGCGCCAATATTCTGGATGTGGAAGGTAATGACATATGCCTTGACGACTGGCACCTGCCCTTCTGCGCCACTATGAACAGCTTTCCGGAGGGGCATCAGCGCTGCCTGAAATGCGACGCAAAGGCTGTGAGCCGCTGCGAAAAACACGGCGACGTTATATACTACCGCTGCCATGCCGGCATATGTGAGGCCATGATTCCCATCAGATCCGGCAAGCAGACCCTTGCCTATCTTGCCTTTGGTCAGTATCTGGATACCACTCCCATGGACAAGCAATGGCAAAACACACTTGCCACGCTGGATTGGTACAAGGGAGATAAAGAGGCCCTTCATCAGCAGTTTCTCCATTTCCGCCAATATAAAAAAGAAGAAGTCCTGGCCTTTGCGGATATGCTCAAGGCCATGGCTTCCTATATTATGAAAGAGGGCATGATACACAGCGCCGCCCGCACAGAGCTGCAGCTGCTGGAATCATTTCTGGATCAGCACTATATGGAAAAGCTGTCCCTGTCCTCCATATCCAATCAGCTCAATATCGGCCGCACAAAGCTCTGCTCCCTTGCCAAGGAGCTTTCCGGAGGCAAGACCCTTACCCACCTTATCGCCGAGCGCAGAGTGGAGGCCGCAAAGACCCTCCTGTCCCAAACCAACCTGCCCATATCCGAAGTTGCGGAGAGCGTGGGCATAAACGACTACAACTATTTTTCCAAGATATTCCGCTCTTTTTCCGGCTCCACCCCCAGCGCATACCGCAAGTCAAAGCGGCCCGCCGGCCGGAATGCCGCCGACAAGTAGATTCATCAGTATTTTTTTGTGTTAATTTTCGTCTTTCGTACGATTTTGCTATTTTTTGTACGCCCCTTTCTATTTATTTATTACAGCTATAAGTAATATAATAGATAGGGCAACAGGTATGTTTTTTTCTTATGCTTATTGCTTTTTTTGTGCCCTTCATCAATGCGTGTGCTTGGCGCATATGCGCTTTCACAAATAGAAAGAATCATCTTTCAACAAAATAAAAAAAGGAGAAACAAAATGAAGAAGTTTTTTGCACTGCTGCTGACTCTCGTTATGGCTCTGTCCCTCGTGGCCTGCGCCGCTCCCGCCGCTGAGGAAGCCGCCCCCGCTCCCGAAGCTGCTGAAGAAGCCGCTCCCGAAGCCGCTGAGAAGGTTGAGCTGAAGGTTATCGCAGCTCAGTACGGCCCCAACACCCCCGCTTGGTGGGCTGACTTCGTTGAGAAGTTCAACGCTGCCAACGAGAACATCAACCTGGTAGTTGACGTTGTTTCCTGGAACGACATCTACACCGTAGTTAACACCCGCATCGCCAACAACGACGCTCCCGACCTGCTCAACATCGACGTATTCGCCGATTACGTAGCTGACGATCTCCTCCTCCCCGCTTCCGAGTGGGTATCCGAAGAGACCTATGCTAAGTTCTATCCTGCATTCCTCGAGCAGTCCGTTGTTGACGGCACCGTTTGGGCAGTCCCCGCCCTGGCTTCCGCCCGCGCTATGTACTACAACGCTGACATCCTGGCTGCTGCCGGCGTAGAAGTTCCCACCACCTGGGCTGAGCTGCAGGCTGCCTGCGAAGCCATCAAGGCTTACGATGCTTCCCTCTATCCCTGGGGCATTGACATGACCACCGACGAAGGTCAGGCTTGCTTCGCTTACTATGCATGGACCAACGGCGGCGGCTTTGTTGACGCCGAGGGCAACTGGACTCTGAACTCCGCCGAGAACGTAGAAGCTGTTAAGTACAGCACCGGTCTGGTAGCTGCTGGCCTCACCAACACCGACCCCGCCACCGAGACCCGTTACGATCTCCAGGAGCTCTTCGCTGCCGGCAAGCTGGCAATGATGATCGGACCCAACCAGATCTCCACCTACTGCGCTTCTTCCGAGAACCCCATCAACTTCGGCGTTGCTGCTATCCCCGCCAACGAGGGTAAGGCAACCTCTTCCGTAGGCGTTATGGACCGCTTCATGTGCTTCGACAACGGCTACACCGAGGCTGAGCTGGAAGCTGTAAAGGTATTCATCGACGCTTTCTATGATGACGAGCCCTACTCCGAGTGGGTAATGATGGAAGACTTCCTGCCCGCTACCTCCACCGGTGGTGAGATCATGGTTGCCGCTAACCCCGACGCAGCTGCTTGGCTGGATGTTGTAGGTTCCGCCCAGTTCTATCCCACTGCTAAGGCAGAATGGGCCGATGTAAAGCAGGGCGTTATCGATGTACAGCAGAACGTACTGCTGGGCGGCGACGCTCAGGAGCTGCTGGATGCTCTCCAGGCTGAGATCGCCGGCTAGTCTTTAGCCCAATCTGATTATTGTTTGAAGGTGGGCCGAGTCAAATGGCTCGGCCCCTTCTTTATCGCAGATGCTTTCAAGCTGCAGTATGGGTGAATTGGTTCAGCCCGCTGAATACTGCCTTTTGACAGCATCTGCTGAGTTCATGTGAGGGAGGAATTTTTTAGTGAATAAGAGAAAGACACTGCAGACTGCGGAGCCTTATCTGTGGATACTGCCCAGTATTATCCTGATGGGTATATTCATTCTGGTTCCCATTTTCTACGTATTTAAGATGTCCGTCAGCGACATAAGCAAAGCCGGCGTTGTCAAGGGCTTTGCCGGTATTGATAACTTTGTCACCGTTCTTAAGAGCCCCGCTTTTGAAATAGTTCTTAAAAACACCATAGTGTGGACTGTTCTGGTTGTTGTGCTGTCCACCCTGCTGGGCTTTATTCTGGCCCTGCTGCTGAATAACAACTTCCGCGGCCGCAAGATCGCCCGCGCAATCGTGGTATTCCCCTGGGCAACCACTCTGGTAGTACAGGCCACCGTTTGGAAGTTCATCATCGATACCGACTACGGCGCACTGAATACCCTGCTTATGAAGCTGGGCGTAATACAGTCCGCTGTAAACTGGACTCCCTCTCCCGAAGCCTTCTTCGCATGGGAGATCGCCTGCGGTATATTCGTTACCATCCCCTTCGTATGCTTTACCGTACTTTCCGGTCTGCAGAGCATTGACTCCTCCTTCTATGAGGCAGCCACCGTGGACGGCGCAAACTACTGGCAGAAGCTGTTCAACATTACAGTTCCTCTGGTAAAGCCCTCCCTGACCGTAAGTACCGTATTGAATATAATCTACGTATTCAACTCCTTCCCCATCATCTGGACCATCACCAAGGGCGACCCTGCAAACCGCACGGACACCATTGTTACCTACCTGTATAAGCTGGCCTTCTACAACGGCAAGTCTGACGTTGCCGCAGCCGTATCCGTTATCGGCTTTGCAATACTTCTGGTTTGCGCCAGCATTTACATGATTTCCACTCTTAAGAAGGAGGATGCATAATAATGGGTAATCCTATTTCTTCTCTTGAGCTGAACAAGCCCGGCGCCCTCAAGAAGGTTCTTCTTAAGGTTCTGCTGTATGTTGTCATTATCGACATCTGCCTGCTGATACTGTATCCCTACTTTGTAATGTTCTGCAACGCCCTGAAGAGCAGGTCCGAGATATTCTCCATCGAAGGCACCGTGTTCCCCATCAAGGCTGTATGGAACAACTTTAAGGATATATGGACTCTGGCTCCCATGGGCCGTTACCTGCTTAACTCCATACTCATCGCCGGCGGCTCCACCATTATCGCCATGATCTGCGGTATCCCCGCAGCCTATGCCCTGGCTCGTATGAAGTTCAAGGGCCAGACCGCATTCCTGGGCTTCGTAATCGTTTCCCAGATGTTTGCCCCCGTTGTTCTGCTGGTTGGTATCTACAAGGTTATGTCCCTGCTGGGTCTCACCAACTCCATACTGGGTCTTGTCTTTATCAACGCCGCATACAACCAGGCAGTTACCATCTGGCTGCTGCGCGGTACCTTCCTCAGCATTCCCGCCGAGATGGAGCAGGCCGCAACCGTTGACGGCTGCAACCGCCTCCAGGCCATGTTCAAGATACTGCTGCCCGTTGCGGCTCCCGGTATCGTAACCACCCTGATCTTCATCTTCATCAATGCATGGAATGAATTCACCGTGGCTCTGACCCTTATTTCCACCGAAACCCTCAAGCCCCTCACCGTTGGTATTACCATCTTCAACGGCTACAACATCATCGAGTGGCAGTACCTGTTCGCTTCTTCCCTCTTTGCCATCGTTCCTGTAGTAATACTGTTCATGTGCATCGAGAAGAACCTGACCAGCGGCCTTACCGCCGGCGGCGTAAAGGGCTAAACCAATCCTCACATAAGCAAAGCAAAAACCGCTGCGAGCGATCGCAGCGGTTTTTATATTGTGAAATTATCTAAACCCACCCGCCACAGGAGAAGTTATAGGTAATAGTGAAAAGTGAATAGGTGGAATTATCTATACCCAACCCGCCGCCCTTTTAATGTAGCTTTTCCTTACGGAAAAGCGGAACGCACTATCGCATGCACAGGATAATATCAAAGCTTCATTTTTAGTGCAAAGTAATGCTTGCCAGCTATCGTCTTCGCCGCACTAGGCCCGCAGGCCTGTACAGAGCGCCCCTTGCCGCAGGCAAGTCTAGGCGCGGAGGAGGCGAAGATACCTTAAAAGGGTGGTGGGTGGGATTAGATAATCCTCCCCTTCACATTGAAACAAACCCCGATATATGGCATAATAGAAACAGAGTAAACAAGAAAGGTGCAGCTATGAAGAAAACTCTTACCCTGCGCTATTCCCTCCATCAATTTGCCTACTGGGCAGCGGCCGCCGGCATAATGAGCTTTGCCACGGCCTATTTACTATACAAGGGCTTTGCCCCTTCCAAAGTGGGCACGCTGATGGCCTGCGGCACGATACTTTCCTGCATTACCCAGCCCTTGCTGGCGGCGGCAGCAGACAAGGCGAAAAAACCCATGCTGCCAAAGCTTCTGGCGCTGCTTACCCTTATCTGCACAGCATGCTTTGCCCTGCTTTTAACCGGGCTGCTGCCAAATGCCCTTTTCCCTTATCTTTATTTGATGGGCGTATGGTCCTTTGACGCCATGATACCCCTGCTCAACTCCATCAGCGTATACTACAATCGCCGCGGCTATCCCATAAACTACGGCGCAGGCCGCGCGGTGGGTGCCCTTGCCTATGCGCTGGCCGCGCTGGCAATAGGCCACGCCATGGAAGTGCAGGGCCCTGACTCCATGATAAAGATAGTGCTGATACTGCTGCCGGTAATGATAATACTGGTGCTGGGCTATCCCAGAGTAAAGGCAGAGGAGCATATTATACAGGAGGAAGAAGTGGGAGAGGTCATTCCGCCCTGCTCCATCCCTGTGTTTTTCAAGCGATATAAGTGGTATTGCGCTTCCCTTCTGGGCGTGCTGCTGCTTGCCATGTTCCATTCCATGACGGAAAATTACCTTATTGCCATCATGGGCAGGCTGGGCGGCGACAGCAGTCATGTGGGTGTGGCGCTGTCCATAGCCACAGTTGCAGAGGCCGGCATAATGTTCTTTTTCAGCAGGATACGCACTGTTATCCGGGACACCTGGCTGCTGAAAATATCCGGTTTCTGCTTCCTGCTGAAGGGCGTGCTGTTTATGGTTGCCCCTTCCATAAATTTCCTGTACGCAACTCAGCTGCTGCAGATGACCACCTATGCATTCCTTTCCCCCGTACAGGTGTATTACGCAGGCAGCAGAGTGGCCCCCGCAGACATGGTAAAGGGTCAGGCCTTTATCGCCGCAGCATATACCCTGGGCTGCGCCGGCGGCAATTTCTTCGGCGGACAGTTTATGGAATGGCGGGGCGTTGATGCGCTGCTGATCGCAGGCGTAGTTATGGCGGCGGTGGGCACGCTGGCCTTCCTGCTGACCGTGGATCATAAGGATGCATGGCTTACAAAGGAGAATTAATATGTCAGTTACCATAAAAAATGATTTTCTCACCGTACAGATCTCCACCCTTGGCGGCGAGCTGCAATCCATAAAGGATAATTCCGGCCGGGAGTACCTCTGGCAGGGCGATCCTGCCTTCTGGGGCAAGCGTGCGCCCAATCTTTTTCCCTACACCGGCCGATTGACCGACGGAAAGTGCACCTACCGCGGTCAGGAATTTGCCCTGCCCAAACACGGCTTTGTTATGTCCCGGGAAATGACGGTGGAACGGGCAGAGGAAGGCTGCTGCACAATGCTGCTGCGCTCTGACGAGGACACCCTTAAGGTGTTCCCCTTTGAGTTTGCCTATCGTATCCACTACTTCCTTGAGGGCAATACCCTCATCTGCCGCTATCACGTTACAAACTTCACCGATTATACCATGTATTTCGGCCTTGGCGCCCATCCCGCCTTTGCTGTGGATGGGGATAAATTCGACAATTACAGCCTGAAGTTCCTGTCGGACGAAACGCCTATTAAGGTTGCCCTGTCTGAGGATGGCTATGTGCTGAGCGAGCGCACTCCTTATCCGCTGGAAAACAATACCCTGCCCCTTGGCGGCTATCCCTTTGAGGACAGTCTGGCCTTCACCTCCATGCCAAAGTCCGCCGCCCTTGTAGACGAGGCGGGCAAAACCATTCTCACCATGGAATACCGGGACTTTGACAACCTTGTGCTGTGGCGCATGGCAAACGCACCCTTCTTCTGCATTGAGCCCTGGTGCTCACTGCCCTCCCGCAAGGGGATAGTGGAGGAGCTGTCCACCCAGCCCGGCCTTGTTGCGCTGGAGGAGGGTGACTTTAAAGCAACGTTCCGCATAGCCTTTGATGGAGCGAAAAAGTAGCAGAAAGAGTAAGAAAAGCGAAATGGGAGATATAATTCCATTTCGCTTTTTTATATTGGGAAATATTATCTATACCCGCCCGCCGCCCTTTTAAGGCGTGTTTTCCTTACGGAAAACAGGGCGCACTGTCCGCTTGCGGTGAAAATACTGCAGGGGCGATCAGTGATCGCCCGCCGACAGCACACCGCAGTCATCATCAATCTGTCATTGCGAGGCAGCCGAAAGGCTAGCGTGGCAATCCGTTTCTTTTGCGGTAACGCTACTTGCTTGGCAGGATTATCTAAACCCACCCACCGCCCTTTAATGTATCCTCGCCTACGGCGAAGACGATAGAAGGAAATCCTTGCTTTGCCATAAAAATGAAGCATTGATATTATCCCATGCTTACGATAGTACGTTTCGCTTTTCCGTCAGGAAAAGCTACCTTAAAAGGGCGGCGGGCGGGTATAGATATCTAACCTTTTCACTATTCACTTCCCCTCTCCGACCTCGCTGCGCTCGGCTACCTCTCCCATAGGGAGAGTCAAGGGGCGAAAGATGCCGCACAAAATCCAAAGCGAAGCGACGTTTTTGTGCGGAGAGGAGGAGCGACGAAGCGTGCGAAAAGGCATATCCGCAGGATATGGCTGTGAGCAGAGCGGAATCCGCGACGACGAGGGAGAGCTGTCAGCTTTGCTGACTGAGAGGGCATATTCCCAGCCCGAGGCTTTCAATCCGTTTTCGGCCACATGCGTGGCGAAAACGGAACAAATCCGCAAGGATTTGGTTCTTTGCATGATTTTCTGCCCGGTGACAGCCGCAGCTGTCATAAGAAAATCATGTAAAAACCCCCGTAAGGGATATTATCGCGCACGTGCCTTGCACTTGCGCGCCCCTCGCGGAAAACCCAAAAGGTTTTTCGCGAAAGCGAAGCGCAAAAAAAGAGGCTTCCGAAGAAGCCTCTTTTGTATTTGAGTTTAGACCTTGGCCTGATACTCGAAGGGCAGGGGAACGATCTTGCCGACGGTGTCGATCTCGATCAGCTGCTCGAGAGTAGCCTTTACGATAGCGGTCTGCTGCTCGGGGTTGTTAGGTGCACCGGCGTTAGCGCCCATGGGTACGAGGGGAGCTACTGCACGGGGGGTACCAGTCTGCTTAACAACGGGGGGCAGTGCTGCGATGATGATGGTGGGGATGCCGATCTGTTCGATTGCTCTCTGCACCAGAACTGCAGAGCGGTGGCAGGTGCCTCAGCCAGCGGTCATAATGACAGCGTCAACGCCCTCTTCCTTCAGCATCTTTGCGATTTCGGGGCCGGTCTCATTGCGGAACTTTTCCTGGTTACCGCCGCCGCCCATGAAGCAAGCGTGAGTGGGGGCTACTGCCTTGATGTAACCCTCAGCAGCCAGCTCCTTCAGACGGTCGATGGGGAACATGCAGTTGATATCCTGTACAACGTCACCGTTGTCGTAACCGCCGTGGGTTACCATCAGGTCGCTGGAAGGATCCTTGGTATAAACTTTACGCCAGGTAAAGTCGCCTGCAAGGTTGAAACGCTTGTCATCCTTATGGTGTACACCAGCAGCGGTAGCGATAGCTACGGTCATATCCTTAATCTGCTTGGTAACAGGAGTCCATACGGGTGGAGGCGTAACGGGAACGAAGATTTCGGACTGAAGTCCCTTAACAACTGTTAAGCTCATTTTTTCCTCCTATAAAAATCAAGTAATATTTTTATTTGGTGGCCTGCATCTCTGCCTGCCGTTTATGGTACGTATCAAGATTGCTAACGTACTTTGTGTTAGGCTCGGCACTCAGCTGCTTGGGCGGCGTCATGCAGAATCCCACAGGCTGGCCTTCAACTATCTCATAGTCACACAGGAACATTCGCATGGGGAAGACGAAATCGCCTTCACAGTTTACAAACTCCATGCCTGCGGCACAGTCGTCTCTCCTGTTTACCTTGCCCTCAATGGTGAGGTACATCCCCTCTCTCGCAAAGGAGAATCTGGGGAAGGTAGCAGGAGCGGGCTTGGGGCCCAGCTGTTCGGGGAAGCTCATGTTCCAGCCGAACTCCTGACCAACCATCAGAGGATGGTCGTGAATGTACATCCACAGGGGAAGCTTGATGCAGCCCAGTCTGCCTTTAACGTCCATTCGTGCGAAGTCGTCGCCGATCTCGATCAGCACGCCTTCGATGTAGATAGTTTTATCGCCGTAGTTTAGCATATCTTTAGTTGTACTTTTCCTTGCGCTTTGCGCTCATGGGCAGAACCTGCTCGTTGTCTACCAGAGCGATCTTCTCGCCGCGGGCGGCTTCGATCAGCTCAACGTTGGTAGCCTTAACGTTGGCGTTCCACTTCTTCTCGGGAGCCTTTACGGGTTCGCCGGCCATCTGAGCCTTCAGCATGGCAAGAGCACGGATAGCGTCTTCCTGGCACAGAGTGTTGCAGGCAAGAACTTCGTTCTCGATACCGGCTTCGGACTTGTTGTTGTCAACCATGTGAGTCATGTACTTGTTACCAACAACCAGAGCACCCTGTACGGCGCAGAAGGACATACCAACTACGGGGATGCCGCGCTGGCCGATCTGCTCGTGGTGGGAAGCGAAGTCAACGTGGTTGTTACCGAAACCTTCGGTGGTGATGAAGGCACCGTCAACGTCCATGGACTCTACGGTCTGGCCGAGACGACGGGATACGTAGAACTTCTCGCCGTTGATCTGGGGGGAACCTACGAATACTACGCCGCAGAGGTCGATCTCGGGGTCATGCAGGCACTCGAGAACGAGGGGCTCACGCCAGTAGTGACGGGACATTTCCTTGGAAGCGGGTCCGATGCAGGTAAGAGCATGGATAGCGCCGTCCAGAACCTCGAGGGGGCTCATAACAACAGGAACGTTACCAAGGTCTACGTTGGGCTTACCGCCGAGGATGCCAACGGGTTCCATGGGGAGGAGCAGGTTGTCGTGCATTGCGCCCTGACCCATGATTTCCTTGCAGATAACGACCTTCTTCTTGCCGGGGCGACGAACCTGGTCGAACTGTTCGGTAGCTACTACGAGGCTTTCGTCCAGCTTCTTCAGAGCTACGCGGATTTCCTGGGTGATGATGTCGGAAGCGGTGTGGATAGCCAGAGGGCCGGGACGAGTCATGTTGGTCTTGGCCTTGATCACGGCGAAGGTCTTGATGAAGATTTCGCCCTTCTCGGGACAGCCGGGACGACCCCACATGATGTTCTCTTCCAGGATGCCTTCGGAAGAACCGAATTCGCCAACCTGAACGCCGTCTTCGTCAACGCCGGTGATCATCATTACAACGCCATCCAGTACGCGGGTGGTGCCGTAGCCCAGCTCGTCGTCGCCTTCCTTGGTGGCGATGGGCTGAACGTCCATGATGGTCTCGGAGTAGGTGTTGTACTCAGCGGGAGTTACGATGTCGATCTTGAAGTCAAGTACGAGTTCCTGAGATGCGGTGCACTCAGCCTCGATGCCTTCGCGGATGTAAAGGGTGGTGCCTTCGATCTTGGTCTCGGGACCGCGCTTTACTTCGGTGATGTTGAAGTGCTTACGGGTGAGGGAGCGAACTACCTTCTCCTCGCCAACAACAGCAGCAGCCTCAGCGGCAGCGGCAGCAGCGGGAGCTGCTACAACAGCGGCGGGAGCGGCGGCGGCGCCAGCAAAAGCACCTACGGGGATCTCAAGGTCGATGCCCTTGCCCTCGTCAATGTGGATCTTCAGGGTGCCGGCGGGGGCGGCTACTGCAGCGGGAGCAGCAACTGCGGCCACGGGGGCAGCTTCTTCCACAACGGGAGCGGCTTCGGCCTCAACGGCCTTCATGCCTTCCAGCAGGTCGGCGGTGAGGGGAGTGAGGGAGTCGGCGGTCTTGGTGAGGGTTGCGCCCAGAGCCTGACCGATGGTAACAGCGCCGTCGAGATTGAGCAGGCCGGACTCTACCAGATCATCAAAGATGGCAGGGTCTTCGAGGTTGTGCTCGGACAGCACAACGCCAGCTTCAGCTCTGCAGCACAATACCGCTGGGTCATTTTTGTGAGCCTGTGCGTATTCGGCTGAAATAGACATAGTATTCCTCCTATATGAATTATATTTGGCACTTAAGTATTGGCTTAGCTTAAGTTAAACCACAAAGTAATTTGGTGTGCCTCGGGGGGAGGCTTTCTCCCCCTTTGGCGGTTTGACGGATTAGAACTCGCTCAGATCCTGCTCTACGCTCTTGGAAACGGTGAGCTTGCGATAGAGGGAGTGACCGATGGTACGCATTACGTGGTCGGTCTGGTGGAACAGCTTGAGGCCCATCTTGAGGGTGCCGCAAGTGGTTACGGTGTTGGAGCAGTCGGAGCAGTTGCCGATGATGAGGTACTCGGCGCCTGCGCGCTTCATTTCCATAACCTTTGCGATCTGGCCGGGGCAGTTGCCGGGGTTCTCGCACTTGAGGGGTCCGCCGGGCTTGTTTGCTACAGCCTGCTTGCACTGGGTTACGGATACTACTTCGCCGTTCATCTTGGCGCAGATGTCACGCATACGCTCTTCGTTGCCGCCGCAGGCACATACCAGCAGGCCAACCTTGGCGCCGTGAAGATCGGGGAAGGGGATGGTTACGATAACACCGCCGGTGGTCTTGGTGGTGGGAGCGTCGATTTCACAGGCCTTACCGGTGAAGGGGCCGCCCATGATGATCTCGCCGTATTCGCCGTCGATGCCGCCAGCCATTTCTACGAGGTCTTCAACGTTGATGCCAACAGGCATATCCATGAAGCAGCGTGCTTCGGCGCCGCCGTTGAGCTTGCCAAGAACGGAGATGTTCTTGTAGATGCAGGGCTTCTGATCCTCGATAGCCTCGGCTACGCGCAGGATGGTCTCGGCGTTAAGTACGTTTGCCTTTGCGGCGGAGGGCAGCTGGGTGGGGTCAAGGAGGATATCCAGGCACTCACGAACTACTGCGCGCTCTTCGCCCATGGGGTATATGTCGGGAAGGAGATGGATACTGATGTTGGGCTTATCCTTGATAGCGGCCTTTACGGCGCTGATAGCCTTTGCGTTCTTCTTCTTGATGGCAAAGATACCCTTGGAGGCGTTGGAGATCTCCATGCAGTATTCTACGCCGCGTACGGTCTTTTCGGCCTGCTCTTCAAGCTGCTTTACGTTGTGCTTGAGACCGGGCTCGCATTCTGCTGCGTTTACCAGAATGTAGCCGCCTTCAAGGTTTGCGCCCAGCTTTACGCCGGTGGGGAAGCCTGCGCCGCCCATGCCGACGATACCGGCTTCTTTAACCATGTCCAGCTTGTTTTCGGACTTCTTGATGGGAATGTACTTGTCGGGCTGTTCAGCATCGGGCTTGATGATGATAGCATCCTCGGTAACTTCTTCTACTACGCCGTAAACGGAGGAGAAGATGTTGGCGCCGAGGCCGGTGGGGGTAGCAACCAGAGTACCCTTTTCTACCTTATCGCCAGCCTTGACGATTGCAGCGCAGGGGGCACCTACGTGCTGCCTAAGCAGAAGCTTGATGTTCCTCATGATATCCATCCTTTACACAATTATTTGATTATAGTTTTTTGCAATCGGTACGTCCGCTTTAATCGGCCCTGTCTATACATCATTGCATGCAAAGCGCAAGGGACATGACCTGTGGCGTACCTTTACGATTGATATTATACTACCAAAGTCCATAAAAGTCTATGATTTTGTGTAAAAAAAAGCAATATATCATTCGCTTTTCCGGCTCTTTTCCGGGTATACACAGCGTATTGTGTAGCGTAACTTTTCAGCCCCAACATATTGAGGGGCATCTAAACATATATTTAGATTGATACATAATTATATATAAAAAAACAGCCCTCAGAAAAGGCTGTTTTTGGGGAAAATGGCGGGAGTATGTGGGAATCGAACCCACCCAGGACGCTACTAACGCCCAACGACTGGTTTTGAAGACCAGGGGGCACACCAGTACCCATCTACCCCCATGTCCGGTATGGATACTGCGCCGCATATGGCGCATACATAATTAAAATACCACACATTTTCTTTTTTTACAACCTTAATATTTTTGCATGAATAACATACATTTTTATCATGATTTCCTTATGCCTTCTTTATATTGACATTCTTTTACCGATGTTGCATAATAAATACAGGATACTGAAATCATGTGTGAAAGTGCGCCCATCAGGTCAATGTTCCCGTAAATACTTTTCAGTTTCTCTGTGAAAAAGTTATCAGGTTTTGGCGATATCATATATGATGCCGCCTCAAATAAAAATAATAACAGGAGAGCAGGTCATGAATTTTAACCCTACCATCAATTATGACAGGTTTGAAGCCAAGCTCAAGGCCATCGATGCTCATACTTGCGGTGAATTCTGCCGCGTAGTATACGATGGTTTCCCCGTACCCGAGGGCAACACCCCCATCGAGCGCAAGCACTGGATGGAGAAGAACTACGACCATTATCGTAAAGCCCTGATGCTGGAGCCCCGCGGTCATCACGACATGTTCGGCGCTTTCATCTGCGAGCCCCTTGATCCTCAGGCCGATTTCGCCGTATACTTCATCGATACCGGCGGATGGCTCAACATGTGCGGCCACTGCACCATCGGTGCCGTAACCGTAGCAGTTGAAACCGGCATGGTAGAAGCCAAGGAGCCCTACACCGAAGTAGTTATGGAAGCTCCCGCAGGCATCATCCGCACCGTAGCAGAAGTTAAGGACGGCAAGGTTCTCAACGTAACCCTGACCAACGTTCCTTCCTTCCTGTACAAGAAGGATCAGAAGATCACCGTTGACGGCAAGGAAATCACCTTTGACATTTCCTTCGGCGGCAGCTTCTTCGCTCTGGTAGATACCGATAAGCTGGGTCTGGTTGACGAGATCAACGCCAAGACCGTTCCCTATCTTGCTGACCTCGGCATGAAGATGATGGAGATCATCAACCGTGACTTTGAGATCCAGCATCCCCGTCTGGACATCACCACTGTTGACCTGGTTGAATTCTACGGCCACAACGTAAGCCCCGATGCCAACAAGCGCAACGTGGTTATCTTCGGCGAGTGCCAGGCTGACCGTTCCCCCTGCGGCACCGGTACCAGCGCCAAGCTGGGCACCCTGTATGCCAAGGGCGAGATCGGCGTAGGCGAACCCTTCATCTACGAATCCTTCATGGGCACCAAGTTCAAGGGTGTTATCAAGGAAGTTGTTGATGAGTGCGGCTACGAGGCAGTTGTTCCCATGATCACCGGTTCCTGCTGCATCACCGGCGAAGCCACCTACCTGATCGATCCCATGGACGATGTAAAGTACGGCTTCATCGTAGGCTAAACCTTACAAACACAAAAAGACGGCTTCGGCCGTCTTTTTTTGCGTTTACGCTTTCGCGCAAAATCGTCGCTTCGCTTTGGATTTTGCGCGGGATACGGCGCATTGCTTACGCAAGGCGCCGATTACAACCCTTACGGGGGTTTTAGGCTTCGCCTTTCGTACAAATGCTTTTTGGCATTTGTGCGAGTATTTCAGGTTTTGCCTCTCGCTGCGCTCCCGGGCGGCAAAACCTGCGACGAACCAAAGCCTTTCGGCTTTGTTCCGCATTTGACGTACATGCCGCCAAATGCGGATTGGAAGCCAAGAAACTTATCTAAATACAAAATAAAGCAGCCAAACTGACAGTGCGGCTACCGAAAACGACAGCAGGCAACAGCACATTGGATCTGCTTTCATTTTAAGCATAACACTCCTTTATGCAAAGGTCCACTTCTCACCCATCCAAAACAGCTGTCATTGCGAGGCAGTCCGCAGACTGCCGTGGCAATCCGCTCCCCTTTTTACGCCAATATACGGCTTAATCTTTTTCCCATACAAAAAAGCGAAAGGTCAATATCTCTTTCCCTTTCGCTTTTCTTTCTCTTTTTGCTTCTTTTTCTTCTTTCTTTTCCCGTGAAAAGAAAGAGAAAAAGAAGATAATCAAACCCTTATTCTTCCACCCTCTCGATATCCGCGCCCAGAGCCTTGAGCTTATGCTCGATGAACTCGTAGCCGCGGTCGATGAAGCGGATGTTGTGGATGGTGCTGGTGCCTTCGGCGGCGAGAGCCGCAACGATGAGAGCAGCGCCTGCGCGCAAATCGCTGGCAACAAGGGGTGCGCCGTACAGCTTTTCCACACCTTCTATCATGGCGGTGCGGGCGTTAAGGTGAATATTTGCGCCCATCTTGGCAAGCTCGGGCACGTGATTGAACCTGTCTTCGAATATGTTTTCCACAACAAAGCTGTTGCCCTGAGCTGCCGCAAGGAATGCCATCATAGGCTGCTGCAGGTCTGTGGGGAAGCCGGGGTAGGGCAGGGTCTTGATGTTTACCGCCCGGGGACGCTTGTCGGCAGATACCCGGATGAAGAACTCCCGGCCGTCGTCGCCTTCGGTGACGGTCACGCCGCTTTCCATCAGCTTTGCGGATATTGCTTCAAGGTGGGTGGGGATAACGTTGTTGATTACCACGTCTCCGCCTGTTGCGGCGGCGGCTATCATGAAGGTGCCAGCCTCTATCTGGTCGGGTATCACGGCATAGGTGCAGCCATGCAGCTTGCGGCCGCCCTGTATGCGGATAACGTCGGTGCCTGCGCCCTTTACGTTTGCGCCCATCATGTTGAGGAAGTTTGCAACGTCAACAACGTGGGGCTCCTTGGCGGCGTTGGAAATTATGGTGGTGCCCTCTGCGCCTACGGCAGCCATCATTATGTTGATGGTTGCGCCTACGCTTACAACGTCAAGGTATATCTCCGCGCCGACGAGCTTTTCCGCAGTTGCCTTTACCGCGCCGCCCTGTATCACTATCTCCGCACCCAGAGCCCGCATGCCCTTGATATGCTGATCGATGGGGCGAAGGCCTATGGCACAGCCGCCGGGGAGAGCTATCTCCGCCTTTTTGTAGCGGCCCAGCAATGCGCCCAGCAGATAATAGGAGGCCCTCAGAGAGCTGACCATTTCGCCGGTAACACTGTAACTGTTGATGCCGGAGGGGTCAAGCCTCAGGCTGCCGTCGGGGGTGTGCTCCACTTGGGCGCCCATGCTGCGGAGTATCTGCTCCACTATGCGCACATCCTCTATGGCAGGCAGGTTTTCCAATACGCAGCTTTCGCCGCTTAATATGGCAGCGGGTATGATGGCCAGCGCGGCGTTCTTTGCGCCGCTGATGGTCACTGCGCCCTCAAGGCGCTTTCCGCCGGTTATTCTGTAATACGCCATGTTATCTCCAAAGGTTTAGTTGGTTTTTCCATGCGATCGCTCGCACATACTTTAACTCACTAATTATACTATCAACATCTTTCTTTGTACAGAAGGATTTGTGTTAATATATTTATGGTGAAACTGCCCCGCCCGCGGGGAAGTTATAAGTAATAGTGAAGAGGTGGGATTATCTATACCCACCCTCCACCCTTTTCAGGTATGTTTTCCTTACGGAAAACAGGGCGCACTGTCGGAAGCGCAGGCGGTATCGTACCGCCCTTTTAAAGCAGCTTTTTCTTACTGAAAAGTGGGCATTCTATCCATCTGCAACGGAAAAACTGTAGGAGCAATCAATGATCGCCCCTACATTTACCATACAAAAAAGCGAAACAGGATCTGTTTTATCCCATTTCGCTTTTCTTTTGTAAATCAGGCTTCAGATCCGCTTTCGGCCACATGCGGGGCGAAAGCGGAACCATTCCGCAAGGAATGGACTCCCTGCATGATTTTCTGCCCGGTGACCCTCGCAAGGGTCATAAGAAAATCATGTAATAACCCCCGTAAGGGATATGATCGCGCATGTGCGGAGCGCTTGCGCGCCCCTCGCGGAAAATCCAAAGCGAAGCGACGATTTTTCGCGAAATTACTTCGCCTGAATTTTCTTCAGCTTGGCAAAGCGGGGCAGGCCGTTGCGGAGGGGCCTGTCGGGGCTGCCCTGAATGAGGGGAAGAGCATAATCGATGAAGTCATCGGTCATGCCGTTGCCCTCGGCGTTTATCCATTCCCGGGGAACCTTCTTTTCGGTATTTGCAACGTCCACAAGGTCCATCAGCTTGATGCCGCAAACGTAATTGCCGTATTCGTCGCCATGGCGCTCAAAGCCCACCATCTTGTCGGTCATGCCCTCGATGGCATACTCAACGGCGGCCTTGCCGGACATGAAGGACTCGCTGATATCGGTGGCGGAGGCAATGTGTGCGCCGCAGCGCTGCATGAGGGAGAACTCGATGCCGCGAACCTTGCAGCCCACAATGCCCTTGATGTAGCCTGCCAGATAGCTGGCCAGACCGCCCAGCTGCTTGTGGCCGAAGGCGTCAACGGGAGCATTTTCTGCGCCGTATTCTGCAATGAGGGTGCCGTTCTTGTCGTGGATACCCTCGGATACCGCTACGATGCACTTGCCGTACTTATCGTATACAGCCTTTACATCATCGGCAAACTTGTCCAGATCGAAATCCACCTCGGGGAGATAAATGAGGTCGGGGCCTTCGCCGGTGAGGCAGGCAAGGGATGCGGCGGCGGTGAGCCAGCCTGCGTGACGGCCCATGATCTCGATAATGCAGACCATGCCGGTATCGTATACGCGGGCATCGCGGTAGATCTCCATGCAGGAGGTGGCAACGTACTTGGCGGCGGAGGCGTAGCCGGGGCAATGGTCGGTACCCCACAGGTCGTTGTCGATGGTCTTGGGCACGCCCATTATGCGGCACTCGTAGCCGACGGACTGCATGTATTTGGATATCTTATTGCAGGTATCCATGGAGTCATTGCCGCCGTTATAGAAGAAATAGCGAACATCGTACTTTTTGAATATCTCAAGTATGCGCTTGTAATCGGTATCGTCAACAGAGCTGTCCTTGAGCTTGTAGCGGCAGGAACCCAGAGCGGAAGAGGGGGTGTAGAGCAGCAGCTCCAGCTCCTCTGCGTCTTCCTGACCCATATCAAAAAGAACATCGTCCAGAACGCCGCGGATACCGTTGGCTGCGCCGTAAACCTTGGTGATGCAGTCGGAATCCAGAGCGGTGCGGATCACGCCGTATGCGCTGGCATTGATAACGGAAGTGGGGCCGCCGGACTGGCCTATGATGCAGGCGCCTTTAAGCTGAGACATATATATATCCTCCAAAAAAATTAATATAATCTGTTTTAATGGCAATATTGCCCAAATATTCACGAATAACATTATAGCATATACTTTTGCAGTATGGTAGGGGGCTTTGGCATTGCATATTATGCACCTGCCTTTTTTTGATATAAAAATCTCAAATAGCAGAGCCCCTTTTCGCCCTCTGCTATGCTGCCTGCACAATAGACGGCGGGCGATTTTTGTTGTAAAATTATGTTGTAGTATTATGCTTATTATGTTCATAAGGAGCGTTAAGGTATGCATTGCAGCCTTGAGAGGAACGCCGCCGTTGCGGGCGTTACCCCTGTGCAGAATCTTTTCATAATGGAATTCATGCCCAAGGCCCCCGAGGGTTTTGTTCGGGTGTATCTTTACGGCCTTATGCTGTGCAGCTGCCGCGGCTTTGAAACGCTGGATCTGCCCGGCGGCCTTGGCATCTCTGAAGAAGAGGCCCTTACCGCCTTCCTGTACTGGCAGGAAATGGGTCTTGTTCGCATACTGGAAACAGAGCCTCTCCACGTGGAATACCGCATGACCGCCGCCGCTCCCTATAAGGGAGGCAGCCGCAGATACGGCAGCCTTATCGCTGACCTTAATAAAATATGCAAGCCCCGCATTTTTGCCCCCCAGGAGCTCAGCAAGATCTACGACTGGATCGAAGTTTTCGGCATGGATCAGGCCACGGCAGTTATGCTGGTGGGCCGCTGTATGGAAATGAAGGGCTCAAAGGTAAGCATACAGTATATGGACAAGGCAGCAAGAGCATGGGCGGATGAAGGCATACTTACCGCCGACCTTGCGGAGCGGCGCATAATGCTGGAAAAGGAGCTCAGGAGCGGAGCAAAGGCAATATACGACCGCTGGCGCAAATCCGGCCGCCCCACGGAGGACGAGCTGGAGCTTTACCGCAAATGGACAGAGGACTGGGGCATGACCCACGAGGAGATTCTCGCTGCCTGCCCCGCCATGACCGCCGCGGACAAGCCCACCTTTGCCTACCTTAACGGCATACTGGAAACCATGCGAAGTGGCGGCGGAGTGCATGAATACCTCAGCGCCCAGAACGCCGCAGAGGAAATAGCCCGTCAGATGTATATCCGCGCAGGCATACAGGGAGTACCCACCCGCAAGGAGAAGGATTCAGTATTCACCTGGCTCAATTCCTGGCACATGGAAGCGGAAACCGCCCTCTATGCGGCGGAGCTTTCCGCAGGGGTGTCCCGTCCCTTTGCAAAGGCCGCAAAGATGATGGAAGCATGGCACGAAAAGGGCATAACCACCCTTATCGCCGCACGGGAAAATACAGAAAATACCCGGACAGAGCAGCCCAAAGCATCCCAAAGCAAGCCTTCCCACTTTATGAATTACAATCAGCGCCGCTATTCCGCCCAGGAGCTCAGCGGCATGGGTCTTAACCTGCTGGAGGAGGATGAACTATGAAGCCCTCGCCCGAGCTTTTATACGAATACAAGCAGGCCCGCCGCAGGGCGATAGAGGACTGCAATGCATTGAAAAACAAGCTGTTTGCAGAGCTTCCCCGCCTTGGGGAGATAGCAGCCCTCCGCCGGGATATCGCCTACAATATGGGCAAAGAAATACTGGAGCAGGGAGATGCCGCCCGCATTGCGGCGCTGGAGCGCATAGCTGTGCTTGACGCCGAAGAAGCGGCCCTGCTTACCTCCGCAGGCTACGATGCGGATTGCCTTTCCCCAAGGTTCCGCTGTGAACTGTGTCAGGATACCGGCTTTGTTGGGGAGCTTTACCGCACACCCTGCGCCTGCCTTAAGCGGCGCATGGCGGAAGCCCGCTTTGCTTCCTCCGCAATAGACAAATCCCAGAGCTTTGCCGCCTTCCGGGACGACGTATACCCTTCCGAAGCTCAGCGCAGGCAGGCGCAAAGGGCAAGGGAGATATGCGAAAAATACGCCGCCGCCTTCCCGGAGCAGACCCCCCGCGACCTGCTTATCACAGGGCCCACCGGCCTTGGCAAAAGCCACCTGCTGAATGCCATCGGCCTTGAGCTGGCCGCCCGCGGCGTGTACGTTTACAAAACCACCGCCTACAACCTTATAAATTCTGCAATGGACGCCATAAAGGAGCGCACCTCCGCGCCGGACTTTATCGCCCCTGAGCTTCTTATTATAGACGACCTGGGCACAGAGCCCATGATACCCACCGTAACCCGTGAAACCCTCTTTTCCGTAATAAACGAGAGGCAGGCCGCAAACAAGGCCACCCTTTGGGCCACCAACCGGGACCTTGAGTTTATTCAGGAAAGCTACGGCGACAGGTTCCTTTCCCGCCTTGTTGCCCCCAGATATACAGGCATACTTCCCATGAGCGGAAAAGACCTGCGCCCCCTTTTGAAATAATCCAACTTCGGAGATATACATGCTGAAAAAAGCCCTTGCCCTGCTGCTGTGCCTGCTGACGCTGCTGCCCTCCGCCGCCCATGCCTTCACCATCGCATGGATGAGCGACACCCAGCGCTATTCCAGCGCAAAAAGCGAAATATGGCCGGAAATGAACCAATGGCTCATTGATAACCGTGAAAAGCTGGATATCCGCTATGTTTTTCATACCGGCGACCTTGTGGATGCGTCCAAGGCAGATCATCAATGGGAATACGCCAACGCCGCCATGCAGATGTTCGCAGATGCGGAAATGCCCTTCCTTGCGGTCTCCGGCAATCACGACGTTGGCAGCAAGCCGGATTACAAGCGATACATGGATAACCTTGGGGATATGCAGCCCATGCACTTTGCCCAGGAATACGCAGAAACCGGCAGCCGCTATGAGCTTTTCAGCGCAAACGGCAGGGATTACATCTTCCTCGGCATAGCCTTTTCAAACAAGGGCCCCTCGGATGAAGAATGCCAATGGGCAAGGAACGTGCTGGACCAATACTCCGACCGCATCGCCATAATCCTCACCCACAGCTACATAAAGCAGGGCAGGGATTACACCACCCAGGGCAATAAGATATACCGCGACATAGTGACCCCCTGCGAAAACGTGCTGCTTGTGCTTTGCGGACATTGCCGCGGCATGTCTGAGCGGTATCAGCAGATAGACATGGACGGAGACGGCGAAAAGGAGCGGACGGTTTACGCCATCCTCAGCAATTATCAAAGCGACACCAAAGGCGGAAACGGCTATATGCGCTTTCTCAAGTTCCGCCGGGATGAAATATGCATCTACACCTATTCCCCCATACTCAATTCCTACCAACACGGCAGAGATCAGGCGGTTCATCTGATCCCCTTGCCAAAGCAGGAGCAGCCCAATGGATGAACTGAACAACACCCCCGAAACCAATAACTCTTCCCAGACTCCCCAATTGAAGGTGTCTCTGGATGAGCTGCTCAAATGGGCAGACGAAGCCATAGATTCCTTTGACCATCCCAAAGCCACCACGCCCGCCGGGGAAAATGCGGAAGCACTCCCTCCTGAAGCTGCGGCCGAAGAAGACATCCCGGAGGCTATTGCCGCCGCCGAAAACAAGGCAGACATCCCGCAGGATCCCTCTTCCCAAGATGATGAGGATGACGGCGATCTTGACCAAGAGGATTACGATACCGACGAATTTGACTACAACGACGACGAGCTGCTGAAGGGCTACATCTGGGATGAGGAAACCGGCAGGCTTTACAGGGTAAAGGAAAAGAAAAAGCAGCCTGTTGCCATACCCCTGTTCCTCGCCGCACTTGGGATTATTGCGGTACTTTCCGCAGTTATAAACAAATCCCCTCTGCTTCCCGCCCACCGTCAGCAGGACAATTCCATACTGTCGGAGGAACAGCAGGATCCTCAGCAGCCTGTATTCCTGCCCCAGGATCAGCAGCAGGCAGCGGAAGAAGAAACGATACAATACATACCCGCCGAGATAATTTCAGACGGCGATGTGGTTGGCATAATGGCCAGCACAGAAGCCGCCCATTCCCTCCTTGAGGACGTAAAGGCATACTTCCACGATTCCGTCACAGGGGAAGGGGAAAAGGTAAGCGATTTTGAAGACCCTGTGGAGCTTCGCCCCCTGCCCAACGGCACAAGCGAAGCCATCAGCAGCTATGATGAGCTTTTTGCCCTGTATACCTCCGCAAAATCCCCCATAAAAGTCCGCACCACCCTCACCACCGTCAAAACCGAGATAATCCCCTTTGATACCGAAACCGAGGGGGATTCCACCCTTATCGAGGGCACCCGCATCATCGCTTCCATGGGCCGGGAAGGCAGCGAAACAGAGCGCACCTACACCGTATACATCAACGGCGACCGCAGCTCCTCCCGCAGCGGCTCGGATACCGAAACCATCAAGCCCATGGATATGCTGATACTGGAGGGCAAAGAGGACATAGACCCCGATGAGGATTCCCCCGGACGGCACGAAGGAGAGAAAGGCCCCGATCAGGGAGACCTCACCTTCATCGCCCCCATTGATGGGGATATCTCCTGCAATTTCGGCCAGCTTTACGGCGTGCTGCACCTTGGCCTTGATTACGAAACCGAGGACAGCGACCAAGTCCTTGCCAGCGAAGCCGGCACAGTTGTCTCCCTCATGGAGCGGGGCGGCTACGGCCTTGTGCTGGAAATAGACCACGGCAGCGGCTTCGTCACCCGCTATGCCCACCTTGATTCCGCTTCCGTGGCCCTTGGGGATAAGGTGGAGCAGGGGCAGCCCATCGCCATCGCAGGCTCCTCCGGCAATGCGGAGGAAAAATCCCTGCATTTTGAACTGCGCGCCGACGGCATTGCGTATAATCCAAGGTATTATCTGGATTAGTTTGTGTTTTATCTTCTTTTCTTTTTCTTTTCTGAAGAAAAGAAAAGAGAAAAGACAAGGTTTAATTAAAGTTTTTAGCATGCTTTGATGTGCAATAAAGAGCCGTTCTGTTTGAGCGGCTTTTTTTGCGTCAGGTAAATGAAAACATCCTCGATCTTCTGGCACAGGGGCGAGAAGTGCCCAAGCGGAAAATCGAGGATGTTTCTATAGATAGTATATCCGAGACACCCAAACCCGTCAACATCCCCAAGCGCATATCTGAACTGAAAGCAATATGAGGATCTTCCCCTTAATGGATACGGATTGCCACACCATCCTGCGGGATGGTTCGCAATGACAGCGCTAAAGGCCGTATGCGCTATCGCTGTCAAGTGAGGACTGCAGCCATGGGGGACAAACAATTATCCCCCTATTCCCCACACAAAAAAGCGAAACGGAATCATTATAACTCCATTTCGCTTTTCTTTCTCTTTTGCTTCTTTTCTCTTCTTTTCCCGTCGGAAAAGAAAGAGAAAAGAAGAGGTATTCTTACATCTCAGGCTGAATGGCGGGGATGTATTCCAGTATGGCGGCGATAACGCGCTCGGCCTTTTCCTCGTGGAGCAGGTGGCCTGCATTGCGGATGGTGGCAAAGCCTGCGAAGGGCATTGCAGCGTGATACAGCTCTGCCTGATCGTTGGAGCGCCACTTATCCTCGGAGCCCTGCAGCATCAGCACCGGAGCATCCAGCATGCGGAGGCGGCTTATAACAGGCTCGTCATCGAAGTTATGGAAGGAATCCCTGAGGGCGCGGCGGGAATCCCTGTCGGATATGGTCTTGTAATATTCGCCGATTACCTCGGGGGTCATGGTGCGGGTAAGGTCAAAGAAGCACTCGCCCAATACCTTTTCCACAGTGCGCAGACCATACAGCATGGAAGCCACAGTGCCGAAAAGGCTGCTGTCCAGCATCTTGATGGGCATGGGCATTTCGGGGGACATGCCGCCGGGAGCGATGAATACCATCTTGCCGATGCGCTCGGGGTTGTCCATTGCCAGCTGCATTGCATATGCGGAGCCCATGGAGAAGGCCATTATATGGGCGGATTCGATGTTGATGGCATCCATGAACAGCTCCAGCACCTTTGCCTGCTCCTCGATGGTATAGCCGAAGCTTTCGGGGCGGGTGGAGTAGCCATGGCCGGGCAGGTCAAGGGCGATCACCCTGTAATTGAGGCTGAGGCGGCTGAAGATATTGCGCCATGTGTAAATGGACTGGCCGATGCTGTGGATAAGGATAAGGGGCTCGCCGTTGCCCTCCTCCACATAGTGCAGACGGATACGCTCATAGAAGGGACCTTCGTCCTCCCTTTCGTAATCGTCATCATCATCCATGTCGTCATCATCGTCGTATTCCGGCAGGGGAGGCAGACCCATCTCTTCCCGCTCCTCGCGGTCAAGCTCGTCCTCGATATCGTCATAATCGTCGTAATCGTCATAATCCCTGCTCTTCTTGCGGGGCTTGATGGACTTCTTGGGCTTCTTTGCCTTCTTTTCCTTTTTTGCAGGGGCAGCCTCGGGCGCCTCCACAGGCAGCATTATCTCTGCGTACTGCCCGATATACTCGGAATTGATAAACTTCTTAACCTCAAGCATTATGCTCACACGTATATCCTCCTATCGCCCCGGAACAGCATCCGAAGCGGTATTTGTCATAGGTAATCAGCTTATTCTACATTTTTTCATCCGCCATTGCAAGCAGATATTGTATAAAAACCTCCATTTGTCATGAATTGTTTACCAAATCCCTGGCAATTTTAAGCAAAACGTCCTTTTTGTTATCCTCCGGCACCCTTGCGCAATGCAAAAGCAGCCCCTTTTTTATGCTGCCGACCTTTGGCCCCGCAGGTATATTCAGGCCCTGCATTATGTCGCTGCCGGTGACCGCAAGCTCCTTTTCATCAAAGGGCACGCCCCGCCGCTCCATATCCTCAAGCACCCTTTCCCATCTGTCCGCAGTATGCACAGGCCCGGTTTCCATGCCGCTGCCCCATACGTCCGCCCGGCGCAGCGCAATAAGCCCACGGGATATGTCCCGCCCCCGCAGGCTCATCCAGCCCCGTATGGTTATATCCTTGGCCTCTCCCCGCAGGTCATACATATGATGCCGCACCAGCTCCCGCACGTCCTCCGCGAGCTTTGCAGGATAGCCCAGCCGACGGAGCAGCGGCTCCGCCATGCCTGCGCTTATCTTGTCATGCATGTACATGCGGCCGGTGGTTTTGAAGGACTCCGGCTTGCCGATATCGTGCAGCAGTGCGGCAAGGCGCAGGGTCAGCTCCGCAGGAGCCGCCGCCGCCGCGTGAAACAGGTGATTCATCACGTCGTATTTATGATACTCCGCCCGCTGCTTCATGCCCCGGCCCTCTGTAAGCTCCGGCAGCAGAATATCCAGCGCGCCCAGTTCCTCCAGCTGCTCAAATGCCCTCACTATGCCGTTGTTGCCGTACTTTGCATCGCACAGCAGTATCCTGTTCAGCTCCTCCCGCACCCACATGGGGGACAGGTCCTTTAATAAATGTACATTCTCCCTTGCGGCGGCAAAGGTATCCCCGTCAATATCAAAGCCCAGCTCTGCGGCAAAGCGCACCATGCGCAATATCCGCACGCCGTCCCTTGCCATGGTGTCCTTATTGACCGCCTTAAGTACCCGTTTTTTCACATCCTCAAGGCCGCCGAATGGGTCTGTTATCTCGTCAGTCAGTATGTTCACATACAGTGTGTTGACTGTGAAATCACGCCGTTCTGCATCTTCCGACAGGCTTCGGGAAAAGGCTACAATGCTGGGCCTATGGCCGCAGCCCTCACCGTAGCTTTCCCGCCGAAAAGTAGTATGCTGGCATATGATATCCCCCACATGCAGCTCCAGCATGCCCATATCGCCCCCTGCGCCGCCAACGGGTATGCCCTCCGCTTCCGCAAGCTGCTTCACCTGCTCAGGCGGCATATCCGAGCATACATCAAAGTCGCTGACGCTCAGCCCCAGCAGCGGATTGCGCACCATGCCCCCCACGCCGTACAGTGTACTGCCCCGGTTGTTAAAGCATTGTGCAAGCTGATGGATGGTGGTTATCATGTGGAACTCCTTTGTGGGGTATATCTTCTTTTCTTCTTCTTTTCACGAGAAAAGAGAAAGAAAAGCGAAATAGAGGTTAGCTTATTGCGGTATAAGCCTGCTTTAGCTCACTATCGTATCTGCTTTGTCATTGCGAGGCAGTCCAGAGACTGCCGTGGCAATCCGCTTCTTTTGCGGTTGGGGAAATTGCAGGCTTGGATTATTTATCTAAACCCAACCCGAAGGGGCTCTTAAGGAGTATTTGTTTTTCTGG
>JAZUMK010000024.1:0-11927 GCA_045603585.1 Clostridia bacterium | reverse complement strand
CAGGCTCTGTGCAATGGCCCTGGCGTTATTCAGCACCTGCTGCTGATACTGCTTGAATTGGGGGCTCATGGCCTCTTCAAAGCATACAGCCTTTGCAGCGATGACATGCATCAGGGGGCCCCCCTGTATGCCGGGGAATACAGCCTTGTCTATGGCCTTGGCATACTGCTGCCTGCACAGTATCATGCCGCCCCTGGGACCTCTGAGGGTCTTGTGGGTGGTGGTGGTCACCACGTCCGCATAGGGCACGGGACTCATATGCAGTCCGGCTGCAACAAGGCCGGAGATATGGGCCATATCCACCATGAGCATTGCACCTGCTTCATCTGCTATCTCGCGGAATTTTGCAAAGTCTATTGCCCTTGGATATGCGGAAGCGCCCGCAACGATAAGCCTCGGCTTGACTTCCAATGCCTTTGCCCTTACTGCATCGTAATTTATAGTTTCGGTAACAGGATCAACCCCGTAGGAAACAAACTCGAACTGCTTGCCGGAGAAATTTACCGGGCTGCCGTGGGTAAGGTGTCCGCCGTGGGAAAGATTCATGCCCAGTATCCTGTCTCCATGCTCAAGAAGGCCAAAGTAAACCGCCATATTTGCACCGGAGCCGCTGTGGGGCTGAACATTTGCATGCTCCGCACCGAAAAGCCGGCAGGCTTTTTCTCTGGCGAGACTCTCTACTATGTCAACGTATTCACAGCCGCCGTAATAGCGTTTGCCAGGATAACCCTCTGCGTATTTATTGGTAAGATGACTGCCCACCGCCGCCATAACCCCGGGGGAAACAAAGTTTTCTGAAGCGATAAGCTCTATATGGCTGCGCTGACGGTCCAGCTCCTTCTGCATGGCATCCGCCACATCGGGAGCAGTATTTCGTATAAGGTCAAGGTTTATCATGTGGTTTCTCCAAATATTAGCTTTATGCGTTTTTGCACACCGATTTATTATAAATAAAGTGCGGCGATATTACAACCGCCGCACGCATGTTTTTTATATACCGGTATAGCGCTGTTTTGTGTTACTGTTCTTCACGGCCCACAATTTCTATCATGCGGGGCTTGAATTCGCCCATACGCTCAAACCTGGGATTGAGCCCCCTGAGTATGAAGAAGGTGCCGCCGCAGAGAAGTATACCGCCGACCGCAGCATATATATCGCCGATACGGCTGCCCAGTATTGCGCCCACAATAAGGCCTATAAGGGGAATTCCGTAGGCGATGGCGCTGGCCTTGAACATACTGCCGCTGTGCAGCTCGATGGATACTATATCGCCCACGCGGGCATCGCAGATATTATCTATTTCGATATCCGCTTCGGTGGAGCCGAAGGTAAAGCAGGCATTGCAGTGTCCGCAGGCATCGCTGCGCTGAAAGCGCACCACGGCCATATTATTTTGCTTTGTTTCAATGACCCTGCCGGTCTGACGAAGCTCCGCTGCCATTTTTTACTCCTTCTCGAGCCTGGTGGCGATATGAAGCTCTTCCAGCTGAGCATCTTCAACAAGATCGGGAGCCGCAGTCATCAGGCAGGATGCGGTCTGTACCTTGGGGAAGGCGATAACGTCGCGGATGCTCTGGGCATTGGTGATGAGCATTGCAAGGCGGTCAAGGCCGTATGCAAGGCCGCCATGGGGAGGAGTGCCGTACTTGAAGGCGCCCATCAGGAAGCCGAAGCGCTCCCATGCCTGCTCCTTGGTAAAGCCCAGCTTTTCAAACATCTTTTCCTGTACCTCAGGAGAATGGATACGGATGGAGCCGCCGCCGATCTCGTTGCCGTTGAGAACGATATCGTATGCCTTGGCGCGTACCTTGCCCTGATCGGTATCCAGCAGGTGCAGGTCTTCATCCATGGGAGAGGTGAAGGGATGGTGCATTGCGTAGAAGCGGTTGTCCTCCTCGCTCCACTCGAACTGGGGGAATTCCACGACCCAGAGGAAATTGAACTTGCTGTCGTCCATCAGGCCCAGCCTGCGGCCAACCTCAAGACGCAGAGCGCCCAGCGCCTGGTATACTACATGGTCCTTTGCATCTGCAATGAACAGCAGCAGGTCGCCGGTCTTGGCGTTTGCCCGCTCATGGATGGCAGCGATCTGATCTTCGGTAAGGAACTTTGCGAAGGAGCACTGCATTCCCTCAGGCTTCATGCTCATCCATGCAAGGCCCTTTGCGCGGTAGGTCTTAACGTACTCGACCAGAGAGTCGATCTGCTTGCGGGTGAATTTGTCCACGCCGCCTTCAACATTGATGCAGCGAACGGAGCCGCCGCCTGCAACTGCGTCTGCAAATGCGCCGAAGCCGCAGCCGTCGGCTATATCGGTAATGTTTACAAACTCAAGGCCGAAACGGGTATCCGGCTTGTCGGAACCGAATCTGTCCATGGCTTCCTGCCAGGTGATGCGGGGCAGAGGCAGCTGAACGTCGATATTGAGAGTATCCTTCATAAGGCGCTGAATGAAGCCCTCGTTTACCTTCATAACGTCTTCCTGCTCAACGAAGGACATCTCAAGGTCGATCTGAGTGAACTCGGGCTGTCTGTCGGCGCGCAGGTCCTCATCGCGGTAGCAGCGGGCAATCTGCATGTACCTGTCGTAACCGGACAGCATCAGCAGCTGCTTGAATATCTGGGGGCTCTGGGGCAGAGCGTAGAACTTGCCGGGCTGTACGCGGCTGGGTACCAGATAGTCGCGGGCACCTTCGGGAGTGCTCTTGCAGAGGGTGGGGGTTTCGATCTCGATGAAGCCCTGCTCGGCAAAGTAATCATGGGCGATGCGGGTGATCTTGCTGCGCATCATCATGTTGTACTGCATGCAGGGACGGCGCAGGTCAAGGTAGCGGTACTTCAGGCGAAGCTGCTCCTGAGTGTTTACATCGTCGTCAATATAGAAGGGAGGAGTCTCGGCGGCGCTGAGTATCTTAAGGTCGGTTGCGATTACCTCAAACTCGCCGGTCTTCATGTTCTTGTTGATCATGTTTTCATCGCGCCTTGCAAGTACGCCCTTAACGGCGATTACATACTCGCTGCGGATGGTTTCTGCCTTTTCGAATATTTCCTTGGGAAGCTTGCTCTCGTCAAAGGTTACCTGCATGGTGCCGGTGCGGTCTCTGAGGCCAATGAAGATAAGGGCGCCCAGATTGCGCCAGGTGCCTGCCCAGCCCATAAGTATCAGCTCGCTGCCGATATCGGCGGCGGTGGGGTCGCCGCAGTAATGTGTGCGCTTCCAGCCGTGAAGAAGTTCTGCCATTTTTCTTTACCTTCCTTATTTCAAAAATTCTTTTATCCTGCCGGTAAGGGATTCGATGGCCACATAGCCCTCATCCCCGTTATCCATATCCTTGAGCTTTACCTCGCCCCGCTCCAGCTCGTCCTCGCCAAGTATAACAACGAACCTTGCGCCAAGCTTGTTGGCAAACTTGAACTGAGCCTTGAAGCTGCGGCCAACGTGGTCATATTCAGTCTTGATGCCCTGCTCTCTGAGCCTGTATGCAAGTGTAAAGCCTGTCTGCCTTGCTTCCTCGCCCATTGCAGCGATATAAACCTCTGTTCTGCGGGGCTCGGGTATGCGTGCGCCGGAAAGCTCCGCTATGAGCAGCAGCCTTTCCATTCCCATGCCGAAGCCTATGCCCGGAAGCTTGGGGCCGCCCAGCTGTTCAAGAAGGCCGTCGTATCTGCCGCCGCCGCATACGGTGCCGGTGTAGCCTTCGCTGTCGGCGATTATCTCGAATACCGTCTTGGTATAGTAATCAAGGCCGCGGACGATGAAGGGATCCACCTTATACTCTACGCCGATGCCGTTGAGGCAGGTCTTAAGCTCTTCAAAGTGGGCGGAGCAGTCATCGCAGATGCAGTCCAGTATGGTGGGAGCGCCGGCGCATATAGCCTTGCACTTTTCTTCCTTGCAGTCCAGTATGCGAAGGGGGTTCTTTTCAAAGCGGCTCCTGCAGGTTTCGCAGAGGCCGTCATAATTGCCGCGAAGGTATTCCTTGAGGCTTTCATTATACTTGGGACGGCACTCGGGACAGCCGATGCTGTTGATATTTACGCTGAGGCCCTTTACGCCTACCCTGTTGAGCACCGTCATAGCCAGCTGGATGCACTCCGCATCGATGCTGGCGCGGGGTGCGCCGTATACCTCTACGCCAAACTGGTGATGCTCCCTGAGGCGGCCTGCCTGGGGCTTGTCATAGCGGAATACGGGGCAGTAGAGATAGTACATTTTGGTGGGCTGGGGGTCGTTGAACAGGCTGTGCTCGATGAACATACGGCCTGCGCCTGCGGTTCCCTCAGGCTTAAGGGTGATGGAGCGGCCGCCCTTATCATCGAAGGTGTACATTTCCTTCTGAACGATATCGGTGGTATCGCCCACGCCCCTGAGGAACAGCTCGGTATGCTCTATAACCGGTGTACGCACCTCATTAAAGCCGAACTCGTCGCAGACCTTGCGCGCTACGCTTTCGATATACTGCCACTTGTAGCTCTCGGCAGGTATAACATCCTTTGTGCCCTTGGGCGCCTGAATTGCCATGATAGACCTCACATTCTTTCTTTTATATTATGTATCTTGCTGAAAACGCTAAACAAAAAGGGTCTTCCGTCCTTGCATAAGGGACGGGAGACCCGCGGTACCACCCTAATTGGGCCACATAGGCCCCGGCTCAAAGCCCTGTAACGGGGGCGAATCGGGCGGGATTTTCTGCCCGCCGGCTCACGGGTGTCTCCGGCGCTGTACCCTCTGCCGCGGCTTTCAGCCAAGGCCTGCAGCTCTCTTTTGAAGGTATGGCTGCGCCGCTCTTCCGCTCACAGCCTATATCGAATAGATTATACATTTGCCCCAGTAAAATGTCAAGGCAGCTGCCCTGCATATTATACGTATTTCCAACTTCTTAGCCCTTGACAGCCTTGTATCTTTCTGATAAAATACGTTGATGTCGGCGGTATGGCTTTTAGCCCTATTGCGGCAAGGCCAAGCGGGCCGAGTGTGCGCCTGTAGCTCAGCAGGATAGAGCAACGGCCTTCTAAGCCGTAGGTCCAGGGTTCGAATCCCTGCGGGCGTGCCAGTTTCAAAATCATTTGAAACTCAAATGGCTTTGAAACTGGTATACAAAGCCCCTCGGAGCGTCCTTTCCGCCCGACACACACACAATTTGCATGGTGGGTATAGTTCAGTGGCTAGAGCGCCAGATTGTGGCTCTGGAAGTCGTGGGTTCAAATCCCACTACCCACCCCATTTTTCGAGGGGGAAGCGGATATGATAAAATATCCGCTTCCGTCACCTCACCCCCCCATTTGATTGGGGTGTAGCCAAGCGGTAAAGGCACGGGACTTTGACTCCCGCAGTCGCTGGTTCAAATCCAGCCACCCCAGCCATATGACCCGTTAGCTCAGCCGGTAGAGCATTTGACTTTTAATCAAAGGGTCCGGAGTTCGAATCTCCGACGGGTCACCATTTTTTCAAAAGCTAAATGCGGGCGTGGCGGAATTGGCAGACGCGCTGGATTTAGGTTCCAGTGCCAACAGGCGTATGAGTTCAAGTCTCTTCGCCCGCACCACTTTTCCCTTTCACAATTTCATATGCGGGTATAGTGTAATGGTAACACATTAGCCTTCCAAGCTGAGATAGTGGGTTCGAGTCCCATTACCCGCTCCAACAAAAGGCCTCCCTTTAAGGGAGGTTTTTTGTTGGAGTTTTGTATTAAGGGGACTCGAAGGGCGGATAAGAAAAGGCGCCGGTGACGCCTTTTCCCGCCCCGGGATTTGGTGCCCAGGCGTGACCTGCGCCACGCGGAGCGCAAGCAGGGCCTGCCGATGGCCCAAATCGAGTCCCATTACCCGCTCCAAAAATCGACAAGATTCATCAGAAGCATGTCGATTTTACTTTTTACCTATTCACTATTCACTTTTCACTAAAACCTCCTTGTCCGTTTTGAAAGCAACAGTGAAAAGGTATCTGAAAATCCACCTGCCGCTCCTTTTCCCGCCGTGGGATTTTTATGGTATACTCTATAAAGAAAAATCTACGAAAGAGTGATGCTATGTTTTTCCATGCAAAAAACGGAACCGTAAAACTGGACGATGCCGGTATGGACTATATCCGCTTCGGCACAGGGGAGAAAACTCTCATAATACTTCCCGGCCTTGGAGACGGTCTGCGTTCCGTAAAAGGTACAGCCCTGCCCATGGCATTCATGTACCGGAAATTTGCCAAGGAATTCACCGTATATGCTTTCAGCAGAAAGCAGCCTCTTGCTCATGGCTGCACCACGGCGGATATGGCAGACGATCTGAAATCAGCCATGGATATACTGAACATCCCCAGGGCACATATACTGGGCGTGTCTATGGGCGGCATGATAGCCCAGCACTTTGCCGCAAAATACCCGGATGCCGCAGAAAAGCTGGTTCTGACAGTCACCTGCTCCAAAGCTGATCCTGTTTTGGTGAAATCCGCTTCGGAATGGATGCAGCTTGCAGAGCAAGGGAATCACACCGCTTTTATGGACAGCAACCTGAAGCACATATATTCAGATGCATATTACCGCCGGAACAAATGGCTGATCCCTGTAATGGGCATGATCACCAGGCCGAAATCCTACAGCCGTTTCCTCATTCAGGCGGAGGCCTGCCTGACCCACGATGCACAGAATGAATTGCAGCATATCTCCTGCCCTACATTGATCATCGGCGGAGAGCAGGACAAGGCGCTGAGCCCCGAAGGCTCAAAAGCACTTGCCCATGCCATTCCCAATGCCCGCCTGCATATGTATCCCGACTACGGCCATGGGCTGTATGAAGAGGCAAGGGATTTCAATGACTTGGTGCTGAGGTTTTTAACGCAGGATTGATCGCATAAAAAACATCCCCCTTGCAGGGGATATTTTTATTTGTTTATCAATAATTATAGTTATAAATACCGGTCACTTTTATGCCTTATCCAGTCCCAGAGCGTGTATGGTATGCCGCATGTGAAGATCCATTGCGCAGCGCGCGCCGTCCGGGTCGCGGCGTGAAAGCAGCTCTATTATGCTTTCATTATCCGATACCGTTATCTTCTGCAGTTCGTCCATATCCTTTCCCAGCTCCATGGTTTCGCTTACTGCGCTGTTTATTATGGGAAACAGGCGAATGATAAACTCATTGTGAGCGGCCTTTACTATCATGTGATGAAACTGCTGATCGGCCTCTGCCCATTGTCCCTTGCGCTTTATCTGGCGGATGACCTTTCTGCCCTGAGCGCATATCTCCTCTATCTCCTCATCGCCGGCCCTCTGGCAGGCCATGGCAATACACACCGGCTCAAATATAAGGCGCATTTCGTAAAGATCCTTTAGACGCATATGTGCCCTGTCCAGCGCATTGAATTCCTTTGTATCCTCATTGACAGTTTCGGATACAAAGGTGCCCTTTCCGCGCTGTACGCTCAACACTCCCTGAGCGGCAAGGATACGTATGGATTCACGCAAAGTGGCCCGGCTGACATTCAGCTCGGCTGCCAGTATATTTTCATTTGGCAGCTTCTCTCCGGGCAGCAGGACCTGCTCTACCGCTATCATGGAATAGAGCCTGTCCGCCGTGCGTTCAGAAAGACTTTTTGACATGATCTTTACCTCAAAAATCCTGTGATAAAATTCACAATTTATGGGCTGCATCGGGGTTTGTCCGGCAATGTTCAAAATGTTATTTTATTTCTTTTATTAAGTTTGACAAAAGCAGTGGTATGATGTAATCTGTTGTTATACAACATCTTACATCATCAGACAAGATGACGCAACAATGTCATCTAAAAAAACAAGTTTCACATCAACAAACAAAAAATCATATACACCTAAAGGAGAGCCAGCAAATGATACACTCTTTCCATGAATTGGTTGACAGCGTAAAGAATGCCAACAGGCGTATTGCCGTTGCCGTAGCACAGGATGCAGAAGTACTTATCGCAGTACGCAAGGCTGCAGATCTGGGTATCGTTAAGCCCATACTGGTAGGTGAAGAAGCCGCCATCAAGGCCATTGCCGCTGATCTCGGCGTTTCTTTGGACGGCATGGAAATCATTGACGAAGCGGACAAGGTAGAGGCCTGCCGCAAGGCTGTAAAGCTGGTACACGACGGCGATGCCGACGTTGTTATGAAGGGCATCGTTGACACTTCCGTCATCCTCAAGGCTGTACTTGATAAGGACATCGGCCTCAGGGAATCCCCCGTTCTTTCCCATGTTGCCGTATTCGGCGTGGAAGGCTTTGACAGGCTGCTCTACATTACCGACGCAGCTATGTGCATCGCCCCCGACGTAGAACAGAAGGCTCACATCATCGGCAACTCCGTAAAGGTTGCCCATGCTCTGGGTAATGAAAACCCCATCGTTACCTGCGTATGCGCGGTGGAAAAGGTAAATCCCAAGATGCAGGCCACTCTGGATGCAGCAGAGCTGGTTGAACGCAATAAGCGCGGCGAGATCACCGGATGCACCGTATGCGGCCCTCTGGCTCTGGATAACGCCATCTCCGAAGAAGCCGCCAAGCACAAGGGCATTACCGATCCCAGCGCCGGCAAGGCTGACATTCTGCTGGTTCCCTATATCGAAGCCGGCAATATCTTCTACAAGTCCCTTACCTACATGGCAAAGGCTCAGAACGCCGGCATGATCGTAGGCGCAAAGGCTCCCGTTGTTGTTACCTCCCGCGCAGACAGCGACGAGACCAAGCTGAATTCCATCGCTCTGGCCATCGCCGTAGCAACCAATAAGGCCTAAAAATCACTGCAGCAGAAAGGATACAAGTTAAATGAAAAACTTCAAGATACTGGCTCTGAATCTTGGCTCCACCTCCACCAAGCTGGCAGTGTACGAAGGCGAAGAATGCAAGATGCAGCAGGTGCTGCGCCATTCTCAGGAAGAGATGGGTGCCATTAAGACCATGGCTGACAACGCCGCATTCCGCAAGCCCCTCATTCTTGATTTTCTCAAGAGCAACGACGTTGATATCAAGAGCTTTGATGCCATAGTTGGCCGCGGCGGCCTTATGCGCCCCATTCCCGGCGGCACCTATGCTGTAAATCAGGCCATGCTGGATGACCTGAACTCCTGCCAGTACGGCACCCATGCCTCCAACCTTGGCGGCATAATTGCCCACGAGATCGCCACAGAGATCGGCGTTCCCGCCTACATCGTCGACCCCGTAGTTGTTGACGAGCTGTGCGACTATGCACGTCTTTCCGGCCATCCCGAATTCAAGCGCAGGAGCACCTTCCACGCCCTTAACCAGAAGGCCATAGCCAAGCGCTATGCTGCCGAAGTTGGCAAGGATTACACCGAACTTAACATCATCGTTGCCCATATGGGCGGCGGTATCACCGTAGGCGCCCATCAGCAGGGCCGTGTAGTTGACTGCAACAACGGTCTGGACGGCGAAGGCCCCTTCAGTGCAGAACGTCCCGGCGGACTGCCCGTACTTGAGGTGCTCAGAGTTCTCCACGAAGGCAAGCTGGGCGATTACGACACTCTGCGCCGTCTGCTCACCTCCCGCTGCGGCCTTATCTCCTACCTTGACACCAACGACGGCATCGAGGTTGAGAAGCGCGTAAGGGCCGGCGACAAGAAAGCAGAAACCGTATATCATGGCATGGCATACCAGATTGCAAAGGAAATCGGCGCAATGTCCGCAGTTCTCTGCGGCAAGGTAGATGCTATACTGCTCACCGGTGGCTTCGCATATGACAAGATGTTCACCGGATGGATCACTGAATATGTATCCTACATCGCTCCCGTAAAGGTTTACCCCGGAGAGGATGAAATGGGTGCGCTGACAGCGGGCGCACTTCGCGTGCTCCGCGGAGAGGAAGAGGTAAAAACTTATTAATGAACCATCGCATACAGATAATCACCGGCCACTACGGTAGTGGCAAAACAGAATTTGCCGTTAATCTGGCCCTCAAATATGCAGCGGACGGCGACAGAACCGCCCTTGCAGACCTTGACATAGTAAACCCCTATTTCCGCTCTGCCGAAAGGCGTGAGCTTCTGGAAGGCCACGGCATAAGGGTTATCGCCACCAGCTTTTCCGGCGTGATGGACGTACCCGCCGTATCCCCCGAAGTAATGGCAATATTCGACGATCCCTCCTATCGCGGAGTGATCGACCTGGGCGGCGACCCTGAAGGTGCACGCATGCTGGGACGTTATGAACCCCAGCTGGCCCGCGAAGGCTATGACCTTCTGTGCGTAGTCAACGCCAACCGCCCCGAGACCAATGCCCCCGAAAAGGTACTCTCCTATATGGAGTATATCGAGATGGCCTGCAGGCAGAAGATCACCGGCCTGGTGAACAACACTCACCTCTGCCGTGAAACTTCTCCCGAAGACATCATCAAGGGCGCAGAACTGGTACGCGAAGTTTCCAAGCTCAGCGGCCTGCCGGTAGTATGGCATTCCGTTGAAAGCAAATTCGTGGATCAGGTAAAGAATCAATTGGGTGAAGGCGAAATTTTGCCCATTGAGATATACATGTGTAAACCCTGGGAAGTAAACTTCTAAAAAAATCAGGAGGAAATTGCAAACATGGCAGGAAAAGTAACGTTTCTGCAGGACAGGTGCAAGGGCTGCGAGCTCTGCGTCAGCGTCTGTCCCAAGAAGATCGTCGTGATCGATCTGGCGATCACCAACCGCAAGGGCTATCACCCCGCAACTGTAAACGATATGGATGCTTGCATCGCATGCGGCAGCTGCGCCAAGATCTGCCCCGATTCTATCATCACGGTAGAAAGACTGTAAGGAAGGGGGCATAACATCAATGGCAAAAGAACTTTGGAAAGGCAATGAAGCCATAGCTGAAGCCGCAATACGTGCAGGCTGCAAATTCTTCTTCGGTTACCCCATCACTCCTCAGACTGAGGTTCCCGAGTATCTGTCCCTGCGTCTTCCCGAAATCGGCGGCTGCTTCCTGCAGGCCGAGAGCGAAGTCGCTGCTATCAATATGGTTTACGGTGCTGCCGGCTGCGGCGTACGCGTAATGACCTCTTCTTCCTCCCCCGGAATCAGCCTTAAGCAGGAAGGTATCACCTACCTGTGCGGCGCTGAGCTTCCCTGCGTTATCATCAACGTAATGCGCGGCGGCCCCGGCCTTGGTACCATTCAGCCTGCACAGGGCGACTATTACCAGGCAACCCGCGGCGGCGGTAACGGCGACTACCGTACCCCCGTTCTGGCTCCCGCCAACGTTCAGGAAGCTGCTGACTTCGTACGTCTCGCTTTTGACATCGCTGACCAGTACCGCAACCCCGTTATGGTTCTTGCTGACGGTATGATCGGCCAGATGATGGAAGCTGTAGAATGGGGCGAGATGGAGAAGCGTGAACTGCCCGCCAAGACCTGGGCCACCACCGGCACCAAGTGCGAGCGCGAGCACAACGTTATCAACTCCCTCTACATCCAGCCCGAACTGTGCGCTGACCACAACGAGCACCTCGAGCAGAAGTATCAGACTCTGGCAGCAAACGAAGTACGCTACGAAGAGTTTGACGTGGAAGGCTGCGAAGTTCTCTTCGCCGCTTACGGCACCACCTCCCGTATCTGCCGCGCAGCCATGAAGATGCTGGCTGACGAAGGCATCAAGGCTGGTCTGTTCCGTCCCGTTACCCTTTGGCCCTATCCCTATGAAGCCCTCAAGAAGGCCGCTTCTCAGGACAGCGTAAAGTGTGTAGTAGATGTAGAACTTTCCATGGGCCAGATGATTGACGACGTCAAGATCGCTCTGGAAGGCGCAAAGCCCATTTCATTCATCGGCAAGGCCGGCGGTATCGTTCCTACTCCTCGTGATGTAGCAGAAGCCGCCAAGAAGGCATTGGGGAGGTAATAAACATGGCAATCGTATATCAGAAGTCCAAAGGTTTGACCGATAAAGAACTCCATTACTGCCCCGGCTGCACCCATGGCATAGCCC
>JAZUMK010000023.1:0-76211 GCA_045603585.1 Clostridia bacterium | reverse complement strand
CCCTGGGGCTCTTCGAACTCAACAGGATGGGAATAACCCAGGTTGAGAACCAGCTTGTTGCCCTGCTTCTGAGCACGGTAACCTACACCAACGATCTCAAGGGTCTTGGAGTAACCGGTGGTTACGCCTACGACCATGTTGTTGATCAGAGTGCGGGAGAGACCGTGCAGAGCCCTGTTTTCCTTCAGGTCGTTGGGGCGCTTAACGGTGAGAACGCCATCTTCCATGGACAGTTCCATCTTGGGGGAGATCTTCTCGGACAGTTCGCCCTTGGGGCCCTTAACAACAACGGTGTTATCGTCGCCAACCGTGATTGTCACTCCGCTGGGAATGTTGACCGGAAGTTTTCCGATTCGTGACATGTGTTACACCTCCAGAAAATTTTAAATAAGTGTTTATTTTGGTATGCCGCGCTGTGCGGCAAGGGGTTTACCAGATGTAGCAGAGAACTTCGCCGCCAACACCCTGCTTGCGGGCTTCGCGGTCAGTCATAACGCCATGGCTGGTGGAGAGGATCGCGATACCCATGCCATTGAGAACCTTGGGTACGTTGTCCTTGCGAGCGTATACACGCAGGCCGGGCTTGGAGATCCTCTTGAGGCCGGTGATAACGCGCTGACGGTTGGGACCATACTTAAGGCTGATGGTCATGGTCTTCTTGGGACCTTCTTCGGTCAGCTCATAACCCTTGATATAGCCCTCCTCGAGCAGTATCTCGGCAATGGCCTTCTTGATGGTGGAAGCGGGAACGCTTACGGTGTCATGCTTTGCGGTGTAAGCGTTGCGGATACGGGTCAGCATATCAGCGATGGGATCAGTGATAACCATTCTAATTTCCTCCTTTCGCCGAATTACCAGCTTGCCTTGCGGACGCCGGGGATTTCTCCCTTATAGGCCATCTCGCGGAAGCAGATGCGGCAGATGCCATACTTGCGGAGCACGGAGTGGGGACGGCCGCATATACGGCAGCGGGTATAGGCTCTGGTAGAGAACTTGGGTTCACGAGCCTGCTTGATTTTCATGCTTGTCTTTGCCACTGTGTCATCCTCCTAAATTAAGCCTGCACGAAGGGCATGCCCAGCATAGTGAGCAGCGCCTTGGCTTCTTCGTCGGTCTTGGCGGTAGTTACGAACACGATGTCCATACCACGGATCTTATCCACGTCATCATAGTTGATTTCGGGGAAGATCAGCTGTTCCTTAACGCCCATGGCGTAGTTGCCGCGGCCGTCAAAGCTGGTATCGGGTACGCCACGGAAGTCGCGTACGCGGGGAAGTACGATGTTCATGAGCTTGTCAGCGAAGTAGTACATACGGTCGCCGCGCAGGGTAACCTTGGTACCGATGTTCATGCCTTCACGAACCTTGAAGTTTGCAACGGACTTCTTGGCCTTGGTGATAACGGGCTTCTGACCGGCGATGATAGCAAGCTCTTCCATAGCTACTTCCAGGCCCTTGGGGTTATCCTTTTCGGAACCCAGACCCATGTTGAGAACGATCTTCTCAAGCTTGGGAACCTGCATGATGTTCTCGTAGCCAAACTTTTCCTTCAGCTGAGGTACGATTTCCTCATTGTACTTAACTCTGAGGCGGGCAGCCTCGGTAAAGGGCTTGGCTTCCTCTACGTTCTTCTTCTTCTTGGCGGGCGCCTGAGAAGCGGTTTCTTTCTTTGCCATTCTCTTTTCCTCCTGCCTTAGTCGATGTTCTTGCCGCACTTCTTGCAGACGCGAACTTTCTTATCGCCTTCATAGGCATGGCCCACGCGGGTGGCCTTGCCGCACTTGGGGCATACCAGCATGACGTTGGATGCGTCGATGGTGCCTTCCTTAACGATGCGGCCGCCCTCTTCGCCCTGCTTGCGGGGCTTTACATGGGTGGTGATCATGTTGGCGTTCTGTACGATTACGCGCTGGTCTTCGGGCATTGCGGCCAGGATCTTGCCCTGCTTGCCCTTGTCCTTACCGGTGATGACTACAACGGTATCGTCTTTCTTAACATTAAGCTTCTTCATTATTCTGTCCTCCCGATTAGAGTACTTCGGGTGCGAGAGAAACTATCTTCATGTAGTTCTTCTCACGAAGTTCCCTTGCTACGGGCCCGAAAATACGGGTACCCTTGGGGTCCTTGTCGTCCTTGATGATAACGGCAGCGTTATCATCGAAGCGGATGTAGGTGCCGTCGGGACGCTGAACGCCGGATACGGTACGTACTACAACGGCCTTAACTACGTCCTTCTTCTTAACGGCTCCGCCGGGGGTAGCGGACTTAACGGAGGCTACGATTACGTCGCCGATATTGGCGGACTTAACCTTGGAGCCGCCCAGAACCTTGATGCACATGATTTCCTTAGCGCCGCTGTTGTCAGCGACCTTCAGTCTGGTTTGAGGCTGTATCATTAGTCTGCTCCTTTCCGGCTTACTTGGCCTTTTCTATGATCTCGACCACGCGCCAGCGCTTATCCTTGCTGAGGGGGCGGGTCTCCATGATCTTAACGGTATCACCGATGCCGCATTCGTTGTTCTCGTCATGAGCCTTGAACTTAGCGGTGCGGTTTACCATCTTACCATACAGGGGATGACGAACCTTGGTCTTGATAGCGACTACAACGGTCTTATCCATCTTATCACTGGTTACGATGCCGATACGGGTCTTGCGATAACCTCTGATTTCCATGATGATATCCTCCTTTCCCTTACTCGGCTGCCTTCAGCTGACGCTCGCAAAGGAGAGTCTTAATCCTGGCAACGTCCTTCTTGCACTCACGAACACGCTGGGGGTTGGTGAGGGCGCCGGTAGCCATCTGGAAGCGAAGGTTGAACAGCTCTTCCTTGAGGGCCTTTTCCTTGGCAGTGAGCTCTTCGGTGGAAAGTTTTCTGAGTTCATTAGCCTTCATTGCTCTCGCCTCCTACTTCTTTCTTGGCTATCTTGCACTTGAGGGGCAGCTTGTGCATTGCGAGACGCAGAGCCTCGTGGGCTACTTCCTCGCTTACGCCGGCGATCTCGAACATTACGCGGCCGGGCTTAACAACTGCTACCCAATACTCGGGAGAACCTTTACCGGAACCCATGCGGGTTTCAGCGGGCTTCTCGGTTACGGGCTTGTCGGGGAAGATCTTGATCCATACCTGACCGCCGCGCTTGATGTAACGGGTCATGGCTATACGGGCAGCTTCGATCTGGTTGCTGGTTACCCAGGAAGGCTCCTGAGCTACAAGGCCGTATTCGCCGTAAGTGATGGTGTTACCGCAGTGGGCAGCGCCCTTCATACGACCGCGGTGAACTCTCCTGCGCTTTACTCTCTTAGGCATCAACATAGTAATCTGCCTCCTTACGCTTTCTTCTGCTTGTTGAGAACTTCGCCCTTGTAGATCCAAACCTTGATGCCGATACGGCCATAGGTGGTGTGTGCCTCGGCAAAGCCGTATTCGATATCGGCACGCATGGTCTGCAGGGGGATGGAACCGTCATGGTAGCCTTCGCTGCGGGCGATTTCTGCACCGCCGAGACGACCTGCGCAGAGGAGCTTGATGCCCTTTGCATTGGCCTTCATGGCACGCTGCATGGCCTGCTTCATTGCGCGGCGGAAGCTGATGCGCTTCTCCAGCTGCTGAGCGATGTTTTCTGCAACCAGCTGAGCGTTAGCGTCGGGGTTGCGTACTTCCATGATGTTCACGTTTACGGGCTTGCCGATCAGGGCGGATACATCAGCCTTGATGGCGTCCACGCCTACGCCGCCCTTACCGATGAGCATACCGGGACGAGCGGTGTGGATGCTTACAGTCACCTTGTTGGCGGCGCGCTCGATGTCGATCTTGGCTACGCCGGCAGCATAGTGGGTCTTCTTCAGGTGGTCCCTGATCTTCTTATCCTCGACGAGGTAATCGGAGAAATCCTTCTTGGATGCATACCAACGGGTATTCCAATCCTTGATTACGCCAACGCGGAAGCCATTAGGATTAACTTTCTGTCCCATTTTTTACCTCCTACTTTTCGTCCAGGATGATGGTGATGTGGCTGGTGCGCTTGCGGATGCGAGTCGCCCTGCCCTGTGCCCTGGGCCTGAAACGCTTCAGGGTGGGACCCTGGTTTGCGAATACCTCTGCCACATACAGGTTGTCGGCGGAGAGGCCAAGGTTGTTTTCTGCATTAGCTATTGCAGAGTTCAGAAGCTTGAGAACGGGCTCGGATGCTGCCTTGGGGGTGTACATCAGGATGCCCTTTGCTTCGTTTACGCTCTTGCCGCGGATCAGGTCGATAACAACCTTTACCTTACGGGAAGAAATTCTAATGTAGCGAGCGATCGCATGGGGACGCTTGTCGGCGTTAGCCTTGCGAGCGGCTGCCTTTTCTCTTTGCCTGGTTGCCATTCTACGCTTCCTCCTTATTATCTGCCGCCGCTGGACTTCTCGGAGCCCCTGTGGCCGCGGAAAGTACGGGTGGGCGCGAACTCACCCAGCTTGTGACCGACCATTTCTTCGGTTACATATACGGGAACGTGCTTCCTGCCATCATGGACGGCGATAGTGTGACCTACGAAGTCCGGGAAGATGGTAGATGCGCGGGACCATGTCTTAACAACGGATTTCTTGCCGCTTTCGTTCATAGCCTGTACACGGTTGAACAGACGTTCTTCAACGTAAGGGCCTTTCTTAACTGACCTGCTCATTCTTATCTCCTTTCCAACTATTTGCCGTTTCTGCGGCGTACGATGAACTTATCGTTAACGTTCTTGGTCTTACGGGTCTTGTAGCCAAGAGCAGGCTTACCCCAGGGGGTAACAGGACCGGGACGACCGATGGGGGACTTGCCCTCACCACCGCCGTGGGGATGGTCGCAGGGGTTCATTACAGAACCGCGAACGGTGGGACGGAAGCCCATGTGACGGGTGCGGCCGGCCTTACCGATCATGATGTTGGCGTGGTCGATATTGCCAACCTGACCGATGGTAGCCTTGGCGTTCATGGGAACCAGACGAACCTCACCGCTGGGAAGACGTACCTGAGCGTACTTGCCTTCCTTAGCCATCAGCTGAGCGGCGTTGCCGGCGGAGCGGACGAGCTGAGCGCCCTTGCCGGGCTTGATTTCGATGCAGTGGATCATGGTGCCCACGGGGATGAAGCGGATTTCCATGGCGTTGCCAACCTTGATGTCAGCGTTTTCGCCGGAAACTACGGTATCGCCAACGGTCAGGCCGTAGGGAGCGATGATGTAGCGCTTCTCGCCATCTGCGTAGTGCAGCAGAGCGATGTTTGCAGAGCGGTTGGGGTCGTACTCGATGGTTGCTACCTTTGCGGGTACGCCGTCCTTGTTGCGCTTGAAGTCGATTACACGATACTTGCGCTTGGCTCCGCCGCCACGATGGCGAACGGTGATGCGGCCATGGTTGTTGCGGCCGCCGGTGGACCTGAGGTCCTCAAGCAAAGACCTTTCCGGAGTGGTGCAGGTGATCTCGTCAAAAGCGGAGACCGTCATGCCACGCTGACCGGGGGTGATGGGTTTAATCTTCCTGATAGCCATTGGTGTTCCTCCTTACTGAGCGATGCTGTCGAAGAACTCGATTCCCTTGGAATCCTTCTTCAGCTTCACGTAAGCCTTCTTGGTGGAGGGGCGACGGCCCTGATGCAGGCCCTGCCTCTTCATCTTGCCAAGGTTGTTAACGGTGTTTACGCTGTCAACCTTAACGCCGAATATCTCTTCAACAGCCTGACGAACCTCAGTCTTGCTGGCCTTCTTGTCAACGATGAAGGTGTAAGTCTTGGAAGTCATGTTGTCGTAGCTCTTCTCGGTGAGTACGGGGCGAATGATGATGTCATGTGCGCTCTTCATTATACGTACACCTCCTCGATCTTGGCGACTGCATCCTGGGTGAGGATGAGAGTCTTGTACTTAAGGATCTCGTAAACATTGAGGGTGCCGACCAGAGTGGTCTTTACGCCGGGGATGTTGCCGGTGGCGCGCTCTACGATCTCGTCCTTCTCAGGGAGTACTACCAGGGCGTTGTCAACCTTGATGTTCTCCAGAACCTTGATCATTTCCTTGGTCTTGGGAGCTGCGATGTCCAGAGCATCGAATACTACGATGTTGTTGTCGTTAACCTTGCTGGACAGGGCGCTCTTCATGGCGATGCGCTTAACCTTCTTGTTTACGCTCATGCGGTAATCGCGGGGCTTGGGGGCGAACACGATACCACCGTGAGTCCACTGGGGTGAACGGGTGGATCCCTGACGGGCTCGACCGGTACCCTTCTGCCTCCAGGGCTTGATGCCGCCGCCGCTGACTACAGCGCGGGTGAGTGCAGACTGGGTGCCCTGGCGCTGGTTTGCCAGGTAAGCGGTAACTACGGTGTGAAGAACGGACTCGTTTACTTCGTGGCCGAAGATCTCATCGCTGAGCTTCACCTTGCCGATCTCTTCGCCGGCAATATTGAACAATGCAACGTTAGGCATTAGTGCTTCCTCCTTTACTTAACGGTCTCGCGAACCATTACCAGGCCGCCCTTGGCGCCGGGGATGGCACCCTTGACCAGGATCAGGTTACGCTCGGCGTCAACGCGAACCACTTCAAGGTTCTGAACGGTGATGCGCTCATGGCCCATGTGGCCGGGCAGGTGCTTGGTCTTGAAGACTTCGCCGGGATAGGTGCAGGCGCCCATGGAGCCGGCTACGCGGTAGGAATGGGAGCCGTGGGTCTTGCGGCCGCGGGCCTGATTCCAGCGCTTGATGTTACCTTCGAAACCCTTACCTTTGCTGGTGCCGGTTACGTCTACGTGGTCACCGGATTCAAAGATGTCAGCCTTAATGACCTGACCTACTTCGTAAGCAGCGGTATCATCCAGCTTGAACTCTCTGGTGTAGCGGTGAGCCTCTACGCCGGCCTTCTTGAAGTGACCCAGCATGGGCTTGGTGCAGAGCTTTTCGCGGATGGGCTTGAAAGCAACCTGAACTGCTTCGTAGCCATCATGCTCAACGCTCTTCTTCTGAACAACGGGGCAGGGACCGGCAAGAACTACGGTTACGGGGATCATGGTGCCGTCTTCCCTGAACATCTGGGTCATACCGACCTTGGTGCCCAAAATAGCTTTCTTCATCTTCATACACCTCCGAGGATTAGAGCTTGATCTCGATGTCCACACCGGCGGGAAGATCGAGCTTCATCAGCGCGTCTACGGTCTTGGCAGAGGGCTGAAGGATGTCGATCAGACGCTTGTGGGTTCTCATCTCGAACTGCTCGCGGCTGTCCTTGTACTTGTGGGGAGAACGGAGAATGGTTACGATCTCCTTCTCAGTGGGAAGGGGGATGGGGCCGGAAACGCGTGCGCCGGTCCTCTTGGCCGTTTCGACGATCTTCTCGGCGCTCTGGTCGATAAGATTGTGCTCGTAGGCCTTCAGCTTGATACGAATCTTCTGATTTGCCATGTTGTTTTCCTCCTTTTAGTATGCGGGCTGTACACGCGACCGAGTGTTTCATTTCTAAAATACTTCGGCCGGGCACCTTGGCCCGTTGCCCGTATCGTGGGCACCTTGCGGAAATTACCCGGATGGCATAACCGGCAACCTCCCGCAAAGGCATGACGCTGGTTATTGTTTGCGCGCGCAGGTACACAGGGCCCAGACGCGCAACGTACATATAATAGCGCATCTATACCCATAATGCAAGGGTTTTTTTGAAAAAATCCAATAATATACAATATTGTCCACTGGGCCGGGTGTTTCATTGCAAAAACACCCCTTCCGCACCCCTTTTGAGGTGCGGCATTTCCTATTATATATGCATAGCAAACCAATGTAAAGCCGTTGCTTCATATTATATAAGCACAGCATAGCATCCCTCTCCCCCGCCATGCTGTTGCAAAGTTCCGCCGGGGTTGTATAATACTGGTATAAGATATGGAAACGAGGTAATTCCATGAAAGGCAAGAGAATGATATGTGTGCTGCTAAGTCTGGTGTTTATGCTGGGCGTGATGGCGGGGTGCGACAGCAAGCAGACAGAACAAGTCGTCCCCGTTACACATACTGTGGATTCCGAAATTCAAAGGGCTATAGAATTAGGTTTTGTATCTGATGAACTGCAAGGCGACTACGATGCTCAGGTCAGCTATGCTGAATTCTGTGGAATTTTAGATGCAATGATTGGAGAGGTGCGCCCGGACTGTCTGGGCGCATGGCAGGAACGCTCTGCGGATTTTCGTGAAGCGGATGATCCGATGACGCGCATGGAAGGCATGCTTGCACTTTTCTATGCCGCTGAATGTACCAGAGTGGATGCAATCGGCTTCTGGGAACGAGCCTTCTTGGAAGATCTTGTGCCTGATGGCATGGATTTCTGGAAAGGAATTGGCGAGTATCCGCTTCTTCCAGATACATTTGCTGAGTATAAGAATGATGATTTAATCGGTACAGACTATGAATGGGTAAGCGGTCAGCGATATGTAAATGTTGCAGGATGGTTCACAGAATGCTACTCATTCGGCAACGGAAAAACATATTTTGATTTCGACGAGAATTATATGTTGAATTTTGGTGATATGCTGACTCGAGGAGATGCCATTCGTGCTGTTGAACGTCTGTATGAAACGATCCGGTTTTTCACCTATGTTTCGGCAGAGGATGCGATGGAGTGCGGTGTGACGGATGAATCCATAGAGCTTGCGGCCCAAATGCCAGCAGCAACCTATGATAATCTGCCGGATTGGAAGGGTCATGCCATTATCGCTCGTGACGAGTTCAATAATTTCGGATTGGGACGAAAATACACAGAGGAAGAAGTGGAGGCCATTGCTCTTTCCGGTTTTAACTTCGTCCGAGTTCCTCTGAAATTTGACCAGCTTTTTGACGGAACAGATATGACACGGGTGTGCGGTGCTTATCTGGAAACGATTGACGACCTGTTGAACTGGTGCGCAGAGCGCAGCATCCATGTCTGCTTCGATTTACATGATATGCCCGGTTACACAACAAACGGCGATGACAGTGATGATATTCTGTTCTGGGATGAAGAAAGTCAAAGCTATTTTGTGGGATTCTGGCAGTTTATTGCCGAACGGTATAAAGACGTTCCTTCGAATCTACTCAGCTTCAATCTGCTGAACGAACCCCACGGAAATCACGAAAACGAACTGACCGATGAAATCTACTCCGCCGTTATGCAAAAAGCAATCGACGCTGTGCGCATGGTTTCGCCGGACAGATTGATGATTGCAAGTACATTGGGCGTAACATGGGGTGCGCCTGTCCGCGGCCTTACAGATGCTGAAGTGGCACAGGGATTCAGTGGGTACATTCTGGCTGATGGAACAGAACAATGGCCTTATTATTACATCAACCAGTGTTTCAATGCAGCGGAAGGAGATATCGTACTCAAAGGCGATTTTCCCGTAGGCACAGAATTAATATTGAAGCCTCACGCATTTATAAGCGCAGAATATAAGGTCTCAGCGGACGGAACTCAGGTAGGAGAGTTCGCTGTAGACGGAGCGATCGGCGACGGAAAGGGATGCAGTTCAACATCGGGCAACGTAACAGTAGAGTGGTCCCGCAGCAATCACTATATCTGCACGATCGAATTTCAGCAGGACTGCAAGGAAATTCGAATCGCAGAAACCACCCATGGCTACGGTGAAATTCTTGGAATTGTTGTAAATTACGGTGATATTGCCGTAACAATCAACGGCGATGTCAACCGTGTGGGGCACCCTTCGCCCGCCGTATTGACAATCAATTCGAATGGTACGGTTACAGCAGAAGAACCTGAGTCTTTGCTTCTTGCTGATGAAACCATGATTCAAGAAATGCTGAGCCCTTATCTCGATTTTAGGGAAGAAAACGGTGTCGATTTCATGATTCTGGAATGTGGAACACAATATTCGATCCCCGGAGATGTGGCCTGTGACTTTACGGAGGATTTCCTTTCTGCATTGGATGTTTGCGGAACACCTTGGTGCTGTTGGGGTGACCAATTCAGCCCGCTGATCCATCAGCAGATGCCGGAACGGCGCTTTATATTTGAAGGGGAACAGTGGCTCCGGGAGGCACATACATATGAAAACATTACCGAGAACTTCATTATAGATATCGAATTGATGGATGTATATCGGAAGCATATGAATTGACAATATTTCAACGAATCAGAACAATATAAAACCCCGCTGCCTGCATTGCAGACAGCGGGGTTTGTATTTACCTATACTTTTGCTTCAGCGGATTAATACATGCCGCCCATGCCGCCCATGTCGCCGCCGCCTACTGCGGGAGCGGGAGGAGTGGGGATGTCGCATACCAGGCTCTCGGTGGTGAGGACCATAGCGGCGATGGAGGCTGCGTTCTGGAGGGCGCTGCGGGTCACCTTGGTGGGGTCGATGATGCCCTTGTCTTCCATGATGCAGTATTCGTCATTGCGTGCATCGTAGCCGTAGCCGGCCTTGCCCATATCGGCAGAACAGCTTTGCTCGCCCTATTTTTATCTATACTTTATATAATCCATAAACCGCCTTACCGCAAGGGAGGCGCTCCTGCTGTTTTTAACCGCAAAGCATATATCCCTGTACGCAGGTATATCCAGCTCCTTTACCACTATCCTGTAAGGTATGCGGCGCAGTATCAGCTTCGGAAGTATGCTTACGCCCAGTCCTCCCTCCACCATGGACATTATGGCATAGTCATCCCAGGTGGTGATATGGGCCGAAAGTGTAAGACCGTTCCTTTCAAATATTTCGGACACCTCAGTTTTACCGCCACGCTCCAGCAGTATAAACTTCTCTCTGCATAGCGATTGCAGCGATACCTTTTCCTCTGAGCACAACGGATGGTTTTCCGGCAATATAGCAAGCAGCGGATCCCTCTCAAGAAACGTGCTTTCAGACTCTCTGCGTACAGGCAGCCTTAAGAAACCGCAATCCACACGCCCTTCCGCTATCCATTCCTCAATCTCATCATAATCTCCCAGCAGTAGCTCATAGTCCACATTGGGATAATCCCCCTGGAATTCATGTATCATATTAGGTATCCAATGTGTAGCAACACTGGAAAATGTTCCAATTCTGATTAGCCCCGTCTGTAAACCGTTAAGCTCATCCACCTGATTCTGCAGCCTTGCGTGCTCTTCACATACCCTTTTTGCATATGGCAGCAGCTTCATTCCGTCCGAGGTCAGCTTTACCCCCGCTCTGCTGCGCTCAAGCAATGCCACATTCCACTCCCGCTCAAGATCATTTATCATGCGGCTTATGCCGGACTGGGAATAATTCAGTATTTCCGCCGCTTTTGTAAAGCTGCCGTATTCCGCTGTTTTTATAAAAGCCATGTACTTGAACAGATTTGTATCCATTTTATCGCCCCATCTCTTTTTGTTATCTTAAGTATGATAAACATTCGCTTTTGTGATTCTTCATATTATGTTACATTACCTATATAAACTTTTCAAGCAAAAGGAAGTGTCTGCCGTGTTTTACGTAAGCGAAATATTCACCACCGCCCCTGAGACCTTCTCCACCCCATTGCAGCGTAGAGCCTACCGGGCGTTGGAAAAGCTGGAGATACCCTTTGAGCGGGTAGAAACAGACGAAGCCATCACCATGGAAGACTGCGTACTGATAAATCAAAAACTGGACATGAAAATGGTAAAAACACTATTCTTATGCAACAAGCAGCAGACGGATTTCTATCTGTTCGTCACTACAGGAGATAAGCGCTTTAATTCAGCGGATTTCTGCGCTGCCCTCGATATCCCAAGGGTGTCCTTTGCCCCTGCGAAGCTCATGGATGAAATACTCGGCACGAAGATCGGCGCAGCCACAGTATTCAGTGCATTGCTGGATGCAGACGGAGAAGTACATATTATAATAGACAGCGACGTAGCTAAAGAGAAATGGTACGGCTGCAGCGACGGCACTACCACCGGCTATATGAAAATATCAACTGCCGCTATATTGGAAAAACTGTTGCCCTACGCAGACCACGCCCCTGAAATAATCAGCATTTAATTGCACATCGGCATATAAAATGACACGCATCCTTTACGGATGCGGGTCATTGCTGTTTTTTATGTGTTTAGCAAGTCGGATTAATACATGCCGCCCATGCCGCCCATGTCGCCGCCGCCTACTGCGGGAGCGGGAGGAGTGGGGATGTCGCATACCAGGCTCTCGGTGGTGAGAACCATGGCGGCGATGGAGGCTGCGTTCTGGAGGGCGCTGCGGGTGACCTTGGTGGGGTCGATGATGCCCTTGTCTTCCATGATGCAGTATTCGTCATTGCGTGCATCGTAGCCGTAGCCGGCCTTGCCGCTGTTCTTGATGTTCTCTACGATCACGGAGCCTTCAAGGCCTGCGTTTACGGCGATCTGACGGATGGGCTCTTCCAGAGCGCGCATTACGATCTTAACGCCGGTGCGCTTATCGCCCTCGCAGGAATCTGCAACGGCCTTTACCTTGTGGATAACGTTTACCAGAGCTACGCCGCCGCCGGGAACGATGCCCTCTTCCACGGCTGCGCGGGTGGCGTTGAGAGCGTCCTCGATGCGGAGCTTTGCGTCCTTCATCTCAACTTCGGTTGCTGCACCAACTGCTACAACGGCTACGCCGCCGGCCAGCTTTGCAAGGCGCTCCTGAAGCTTTTCCTTATCGTAATCGGAGGTGGTCTCCTCGATCTGGGCCTTGATGGAGCTGATGCGGGCACGGATCTCGGAAGGATCACCTGCACCCTCTACGATGGTGGTGTTTTCCTTATCGACCTTTACCTGACGGGCGCGGCCCAGCATGTCGAGAGTGGCTTCCTTCAGAGAGATGCCGATCTCTTCGCTGATTACCTGACCGCCGGTGAGGATGGCGATATCCTGCAGCATAGCCTTGCGCCTGTCGCCGAAGCCGGGGGCCTTTACGGCTACGCAGGTGAAGGTGCCGCGGAGCTTATTCACTACCAGAGTGGCAAGGGCTTCACCCTCTACGTCCTCAGCGATGATGAGCAGCTTTGCGCCCTGCTGTACAACGCCTTCCAGAACGGGCAGAATCTCCTGAATGTTGGTGATCTTCTTGTCGGTGATGAGGATGAAGGGATTATCCAGAACCGCTTCCATCTTATCGGTATCGGTTACCATGTATGCGGAGGCATAGCCACGGTCAAACTGCATACCTTCCACGATGTTCAGCTCGGTCTTCATGGTCTTGGACTCTTCAACGGTGATAACGCCGTCGTTGCCGACCTTTTCCATAGCATCGCTGATGAGGGCGCCTACGTTGTCATCCCCTGCGGAGATGGAGGCTACCTGAGCAATGGCCTGCTTGCTGCCAACGGGCTTGGAGATCTCGCGGAGGCCCTCTACGGCTGCGTCAACAGCTGCCTCGATGCCGCGCTTTACATCCATGGGGTTGGCGCCTGCGGCTACGTTCTTCATGCCCTCGCGGATGATGGCCTGAGCCAGAAGGGTGGCGGTGGTGGTACCGTCGCCGGCTACGTCATTGGTCTTGATGGATACTTCCTTTACAAGCTGAGCGCCCATGTTTTCGAAGGGGTCTTCCAGCTCGATTTCCTTGGCGATGGTTACGCCGTCATTGGTGATGAGGGGAGCGCCGTACTTCTTATCCAGTACAACGTTGCGGCCCTTGGGGCCCAGGGTGATCTTAACGGTATCGGCCAGGGCGTTCATGCCCGCTTCCAGAGCGCGGCGTGCCTCTTCGCCGTATTTAAGCTGCTTTGCCATGATTTATCGTCTCCTTTTTATATATGTGTTTTATTCAACCACTGCCAGAATGTCATTCTGACGTACGATCTTGTACTCTTCGCCGTCCAGCTTGACCTCGGTGCCGGCATAATTGGAGATAACTACCTTATCGCCAACCTCTACGTACATGGTAACTTCCTTGCCGTCCACCATGCCGCCGGGGCCAACTGCTACAACTTCGGATACCACGGGCTTTTCCTTGGCGCTGCCGGTAAGGATGATGCCGCTCTTGGTGGTCTCCTCAACCTCGGTGCTCTTGAGAACAACTCTGTCCAGTAAGGGTTTGAGCTTCATTTTATACGTGCCTCCTGTGTGGATAATAAAATATTGCTTTGCTATTGTTAGCACTCAAGGCCATTGAGTGCTAAGCCATTGTTGATAGTTTAATACACCCCTTTATCCTTTTCAATAGCCTATGGCAGATTTTCACATTTATTCCCCATTCTCTCCACCGCCGTCCGCAGAGGCCAGAGGGTGAAATATCCATTATTCGGCAAAGGATTTCTGTACTATTCTTTCCCAAGGTGATATACTTATTCAAAATACTGCCAATTACAGGGGGAATACATATAATGTCAGAATGGACTAAGTGGGATAAGCGCTTTATAGAACTGGCCTGGACCATCGGCAGCTGGTCCAGCTGCTATCAGGAAAACAGACACATCGGCGCTGTAATAGTAAAAAACAAACGCATACTCACCACCGGCTACAACGGCGCGCCTGCCGGCATAAAGAGCTGCACCGAAAAGGGTGAGTGCATGCGCCGCACCCTGAACATCCCCTCCGGCACACGGCATGAGCTGTGCTACGCCATCCATGCCGAGCAGAATGCCATTATTCAGGCGGCGAAGCTGGGCATATCCATCGACGGAGCCACCATGTACTGCACCCATCAGCCCTGCGTCATCTGCGCCAAGATGATAGTAAACAGCGGCATATCCCGTGTAGTATATGCAGAAGGCTATCCGGATGATTTCTCCCTTGCCATATTTAAAGAAGCAGGCGTGGAGCTTGTAAAATACGAAGAATAATAAAACGTCATAATGCAAAAACCGCGGAAAATACCGCGGTTTTTCTGTGTTTTTCGATTTAGTATGTCGAATTATTATATGTCGGCTGCTTTTTTGTTCAGCCCTGTTTTTCCCTTCTTATGCAAGGCTTACGTATTCATCAAAGAGGAAGCCGTAGCCATTGGAACATTTTACAAAGCACCAGCCGTCGGATACATAATAAACCGTAACAGACGTACCCTTGCTGAGCAGGGTTATTTTGCCATGGCCGGTGGAGGGGCCTGTCCTCAGGTTTACCTCGGAATTGGTAACGCAGGCCTGAGGAGTAATGGTGCTGTTTACAGGCTGTATGCCAACTGTGCCTCCGCCGTTGACAGTGAGATAATCTCCGCTGACAAAGCCTACGCGGCCGTTGTAGATCACATAGTACCATGTGCTGGTCTGGCCGATTATCTCAACGGTATCTCCCTTGGGGATCTTGCCGTATACGGTGGTGCCGCTGGTGGAGGGGCCGGAGCGGAAGTTTACATTGCCTGTGGATGTGCCCTTGGTGAGGGACACCTTGCCGTCGGTGGATATTACGATATTCTCCGTACTGCCCACGCTGCCGCCCACATTGGGAGTGCCCACATTGCCGCCAACATTTGCGCTGGCGCTTACATACTTGGCAAAGAGATAGCCGCGGGTGCCGTTGTATTCTGCCTCATACCAGCCGTCATTGAGGGAATAAAGAGTCACTTCCGTGCCCTTCTTGAGGGTGGTCAGCTTCTTCGCCGTTGTGGAGGGGCTCTGGCGGAAGTTTACATTGGCGGTAAGCACGCCCTTGCCGGTGGACTGCTGAGTCTCTTCCTGGCCGCCGGTTTCAACTCTGTCATAGGCAGCGGTCACATTAACGTACTTGGAGCTTACATAGCCCTGAGTGCCGTCAGGCATCTTTGCGGAATACCATCCGGATACTATATCAAAAAGGGTAAGCTCTGTGCCCTTCTTGATGGTGAGTATGGAATCGTGATCCTTGCCGGGGCCCTTGCGGAGCCTTACGCTGCCTGTGGTAATACCCTTGCCGATTGCGCCGGAGGATTCCACCTCCTCCTTGGCAACGCTGCCTGTAACCTCAACATAGTCCTCATGGATATATCCGCTGATATTGCCTGCAACAACGCTGTACCAGCTGCCGCTCTTGCCGTTGATATACAGGCCGGTATTTTTGCTGAGCTTCTTGAGAGAGGTATAGGATGTGCCGGGGCCTATGCGCATATTTACGCCGGAAGCGGTAACGCGGCCAACGGTGACTGTTTCCTCGGGCTTCGGTGTGGGTGTGGGCTCGGCCTGAATGTTTTCGCTCTCGCCGTCATCCGTATCGGGGGAGGTTTCAGTGTCGGTATCCGCTTCTGTCCTGGGAGGGGCAACCACCTCGGGCTTGCCTGTTATTTCAACATAGCCGCCGCTGATATAGCCTATGGTATTGCCGGCCTTGCCGTAATACCAGCTGCCTGCGGAGCCGTAGATATCAATGGTGGTATTCTTATCCAGCTTGCCCATGCTTTGGTAGGTGGTGGCGGGGCCTGTGCGGAAGTTTACGCCCTGACCTGTTACCCTGCCGTAGGCAATTACCGTGGGCTGGGTTATCTGAGCATCTTCCTGATCGGGCTTCTGCTCCTCCTGGGGAGTATCCTCCACCTCTTCCTCGTTTTCGGCATCGTTGGAGGGGTAGCCGGTTATGCTGACATAGGTGGCTATCATATAGCCCTTCTGTCCGTCCTGTGTTTCGCAGGCATACCAGCCGTTTGATGAACCCATTATGTAAAGGGCGGTATTCTTATCCAGCTTTGCAATGCTGTTGTATGATGTGCCGGGGCCTGTGCGGAAATTTACCCCCTGGCCGTTTACAACGCCGTAGGCGATCACGCCTTCCTTTTCGGGGGGAGCGGGGGTTGTGTCGGTTTCCTGCTCAGGAGTGGGGGTGGGCTGTACCGGCTTGCCGTTGGGATAATCCACGTACTTTTCCGAAATATAGCCCACAGTGCCGTTATAGGATGCCTTTGCCCAGCCGTCCACGCTTTCAAATACGTATATATCGGAGCCCTTGGGTACGGTACCGAGGCTGCCGTATCCGGTACCGGGACCGGTACGCATCTTTACATTGCCGGTGGTAACAGCCTGAACATAGTTGCCCTCGGGGGCTTTGTTCACCGCGCTGTTTATGGGATTCTGGGGCTCGGATACGTTTATGGTGGCAAAGGATGCGCCGGGATAATAGAAGCCCAGTATATCCTTGTATGAAATGCCGGCATTTGCCATGGCCTGAGCGCCGCGCTGGCTCATGCCTACGCCGTGGCCGAAGCGGACGTGGTAGATATTATAGTATCCGTCCGAGCCCATTTCGCCCCAATAGGAGCGGAGGGTGCTGTCCCTCACCACGCCGTAGCTTTCGAATTCGCTGGTGTTGAAGGTAAAGGATACTTCCATGGGGTTTGACCCGCTCTGGCTCACCACCATGGATACAGTGCACTTGGACATGCAGCGGGTGGTGTTTTTGTACTTGGGAGTGTGAACGGATACGTCGGTTATGGAGTTTATCTGGTTTACGGAGTATCCGGTCTGCTGGGTCGCCTTGGTAAGCAGCATGCTCATCAGAGCAGGAGTGATGCTGCCCGGCATATTAATGGGGAAGCTTATGGTCTCCTTTTTGCTGTATGCGTTTGCAAGGTCATATGGGTCAAGGGCGATGCCATAGCCCTTGTCGTTTCTGTTCTTGGAGGGCCATGCCTGGCTGGGCAGCAGCGTTTCGCCGCCGTTGCTTGCGGCATAGTATGTGCACAGCAGATTGCCGTTTACCGCCAGTATCTGATCCAGCGTGCTGTCAACTGCGTTGATGACGTTTGTATATGAAGAATCGTATCCTTTATATACCTGATCCGAGGAGGTATCGCCGATATAATAATCGCCGGACATGGTGATATTGGAAAGCACATAGCACTTTGCGGCGATGGCCTGAGCCTTAAGGGCATCAAGGGGGAAGGTATTGCTCATCTCATAGCCCACAACGCCATAGAGATAATGGGCAAGGGGCACTTCGTTTACAACCCTTATATATCCGGAAGACATGGCCTTAAGATTGAAATGACCAAGATAACACCTGCCGCCCATTTTCAGGTAGCCTGCATCACGGGATACGTTGCTGCGCATTATGGACATGGCGGAAGCGGTATAAAGCTCGCCGCTGCCGGAATGGGACAGGGTCATGGTGCCGTCGCCATTGCTGCGCACAGTAACAGTACCCCCCGTAAATTCCGCTCCGTTTTCCTTTATAAAATAGGAGCCGGAAGCGTACATGGTAAGGGAGGTGGCGTTGTTGGTGGACAGCTTGACCTTTATCCAGCTGTAATCCGTTGCCGCGGCCGCAGGGGCAGCAGGCAGCAGACACGCTAGCATCAGGACCGCCATCAGCAATGCCTGAAGTCTTTTCATGTCAGTACCTCACATAAGTAATAATTACCTACGTTAAATATACCACATATTGTAGCTTTTGTGTATATCAGCACAATTTATTTACAAATATGGCGAATATTGTAAGCCCAAGGCACAGAAAAAGCCCCCCCTTTCAAGGGGGGCTGTCGTCTGTGTTGTATTCAGCTCACATATCCCGGCGCGCTGTATTTTGCTCAGCCCGCTCTTGTTTGCCCAGCTCATCCAATGCATACTGAAGGCACTGCTCCACCACAGAGGTAAAGGTTGCGTTGTTTTCCTTAGCTATTCGCTCCAGCTCAGTTGCTATATGTTCAGTCAGCCGCAGAGTTTTTGTAACGGTATTATCTTTACCCTTGATTGTAAGCATAGTTAAAGCCGCCCTGATCAGGTATTTTTAGAAACCGAAGAAGGCCAGTACAGCCGCCCATACAGGCATATCGCCGGTCTTGGGTATAGCCACCTCAGCGCAGACAACGCTTGCATCGGGCTTAAAGTTTACGGTAACAGAGGTGCTGTTCCAGCGTACGGTCACCCATTCAGCATTGGGGTCGATGCAGCCTACGGTGAAGCTCTTGCCATTGCCGGTGAAGGGTACTTCCACGCCGTCGATCTCAACGGAGGTGGGAACAGCGGACTTGGAGGTGCTGAAGCTGTTGCCGCCGTTGTAGGTCACATCAATGCCGGAGCGGGAGGGCTTGGGGGCGGGAGCGGGGTCTATACGTGTCACAATCGCACTATCAGAATCGGAAATCTTGAAGAGCTCACCTTCGTCAAGTGTGTTGTTTTTAATGTAAACTTCTCCACCAATACCATTCATGCGAATGGCACAACCGCCTTGCATCTGATTTGTGAAGGTGCAGTCGGCAACAGTAATGGTTCCGTTGTGAGACGCATTCGGATCAGAACCAGTCTTGTTTACCATAATTTGCTTCATAGCACCGTCAAACGAACAATTCTCAAATGTATACTCTGTGTTGTCTGCCACATATGTCAACAGATTTACGCCCTGTGCTGTCTTACCATTCTTGAAGGTACAGTTCTTAAATGCGATTTCACCGATGTTATTGCCATTGCGTGCATCGATATACACCCAGCAAGGTTCGGTACTGGTCCAGCTTTCGGCATCAAAAATTACATTTTCGAACACGATCTTATCCGCTTTGATAAACTTATCATTAAGGAGAAAACTATCCGTCAATGTCAAGTCTTTGATCGTAAGAGTGCCGAAGATAAATCCGGGATCTGCTGTGAGAGAATAATCGGAAATGCGGATTCCAGCGACTTTTGTTTCTTCACCACTACCCTCAATGGTAAAGTTGCCCAAATCACGTGGGTTTTCGGAACCTGGGAATACGTTGGCACCACCATTGTTATTGCGAATTACCAGAGCACAATTTCCGTAACTTTCCAAGCCAGTAGTCTTTCCATAGGTACCAGCAACAATTTCAAGCGTGTCACCAGACTTAGCCGCATCGGCAGCCGCCTTCAGAGAATCATACTCGGTTGTACCAATCTTGGCGACGCCCGCCGCCAGCGCAACGCTTGACATGCTGATTATCATTGCAAAGGCAATGATACAAGACAATATTTTCTTCATAATTTTTCTCCTTTTGTATTCGTATTTTAATATCATATTTTGAATACATAAAAATCATATCACATCGGATACAATAGTATCAAGGAGAATTTGAAAAAAATGTCAGGTTTTTTACCGCAAAAACAGGATAAAGATGTTATTTCCATCCGTATACCGGTGGATCTGCTCAAGCAGGTGGATGAAAATGCCGCCTTGTTTGACCTGAGCCGAAATGAATTCATAAATCAATGCATCACCTACGCCATCGCAAACCTTGAAAAACCGGTTAAATAGTACGGCCCCGGCTCCCATCCGGGGCTTTTTGATTGGCTGAAAACCAATACAAAACGCAAAAAACGGGCCGCATTGCAGCCCGTTTTTTTTACAGTTCTCTTAATACAAGCTCTGTTCTGCCGGAATTGTCTCCCCGCTCTATGCGCAGCACCAGCGGGTGAGCGGCGTACTCCTCCGCTATCATATCCCGAAGGACGGTATTGTGATTGCCGCCGTGTATTATCCTTATGCGGTATACGCCTTTGGAGCGGCGAAGGGCGGCGTCTATGGCCACCTTTGCCTGATAGCGGTTCATGCCGTGGATATCCAGCTGTATCACTGCCGCTGTCATATCAGCGGGTAAAGCTGGAGAAGAAGGCCTTGGTGCGCTCGCTCTGGGGATGCTCGAATACCTGCTCAGCAGTGCCCATCTCCTCTATCACGCCGTCTGCCATAAACAGCACCTTGTCTGCAACGTTCCTTGCAAACTCCATTTCATGAGTTACCACTATCATGGTGCTGTCAGCGGATTTAAGGCTGCGGATTACCCTGAGAACTTCGCCTGTAAGGGCGGGATCAAGGGCGCTGGTGGGCTCGTCAAAGCACAGTACATCAGGATTCATTGCAAGGGCGCGGGCTATTGCCACACGCTGCTGCTGACCGCCGGAAAGCTGATGGGGATAGTTATCCATTTTATCCGCAAGGCCAACGCGCTCCAGAAGTCCCCTTGCCTGCAGGTCTATCTGCACCTTTATCTCCTTCATGTTGTTTGCGCGGTTTTCCGCCGCCAGTATCTCCCGGGCAAGCTTTACGTTTTCCAGGGCGGTATACTGAGGGAAGAGATTAAAGGACTGAAAAACAAGGCCAAAGTGCAGCCTGTTCCTGCGGACTTCGTTCTCGGTGAGGGTGCTGTGGGTAGCAGAATCAAACAGCACCTCGTCGTTTACGATTATCTGGCCTTCGTCGGGGGTTTCCAGGAAATTGAGGCAGCGAAGAAGGGTGGTTTTGCCTGAGCCGGAGGAACCGATTATTGCCAGCACCTCGCCCTTTTCCATGGAAAAGTCCAGTCCTTTGAGCACCTCCACGGGGCCAAAGTTCTTTTTAATGTTTTTTACTTCAAGTACTGACATAATTATTAAACCCTAAAATAATCCAGTTTCTTTTCGGCATAGCCCAGCAGTATGGTGAGCAGGCCGTTGAAGATAAGATAGAATGCGCCGGAGTAGAACATGGGCCACAGCAGCGCCTTGAGGGAGATGAACTCCTGAGCGCACATGATGATCTCCTTGATGGCGATAACCCTTGCAAGGGAGGTATCCTTTACCAACGTTATAAACTCATTGCCAAGGGGAGGAACGATGCGCTTGATGACCTGAAGCAGCACAACATTGAAGAATACCTGCCGCTTGGTCATGCCCAATACCTGACCCGCTTCATACTGTCCCTTGGGGATGCTTTCTATGCCGCCGCGGTAGATCTCGGAGAAATAGGCCGCATAGTTGATAATGAAGGTAATAAGCACCGCCGTCATACGAGGCATTGCCTTTATATCCCATATCATACCGGGACCGTAAAACACGATAAGTATCTGCAGCATAAGGGGAGTGCCGCGGATTATCCATACAAAGGTTTTGGTGAGCCACTTGAGGGGCTTGAATTTGCTCATGGAGCCAAATGCTATCACAAGGCCCAGGGGCAGCGCCGCAAGCAGGGTCACTATGAAGATGACGCAGGATACGCCGAAACCCTCCAGCAGCTTTTGTGTAACGGTAAGAAACATAAGTCCGTTTTCCTTTATAAGTATTTACTATTTACGCAGTAAGGCAGGGGGAGCAATATCCTCCTGCCTTAAGCTATTCAGCTTTGGTATTATACTATTATTCGGCCATCAGTGCCAGACCGTACTTGGCAGCGATCTCGGGGAGGGAGCCTTCTGCGATGAGGGCTGCGGTGGCTTCGTTTACAGCGGCTGCTGCATCGGAACCCTTGCGGAAGCCTACGCCATACTCTTCGTATGCCAGCTCTACGCCGTCCATGATCATCAGGTCAGCATAGTCGGTGCCTTCGCCAACCATTGCCTTGGCCATTACGTAGTCGATAACTGCTGCATCGGCGGTGCCGGCCTTAACTTCCAGCAGAGCGTCTGCCATCTTGGATACGCCAACGTAGCTTGCCTGGCTCAGGTTTTCATCGTCTGCAATGCTGCTTTCACCGGTGGAGCCCATTTCAGCAACCAGGTTTGCGCCGGAGAGGCTTGCGGTGTCAACATAGGTGGAAGCGTTGTCAGCCTTGATTACTACAACCTGCATGTTCTTTACATAGGGATCGGTGAACTCAAGGGCTTCCTTGCGCTCATCGGTGATGGTGAAGCCGTTCCAGATGCAGTCGATGTTCTTGGCCTCAAGCTCCATCTCCTTGGTGTCCCAGTTGATTACTACGAACTCGGGAGCTACGCCCAGCTTTTCGCAAACGGCTTCGGCATACTCGGTATCAAAGCCGATGAGCTTGCCGGCGTCGTCATAGTAGTTCATGGGGGCGTATTCGGTGATGCCGATAACCATCTTGCCGTTGGCTACGATATAGGCAAGGTCGCTGTCCTCAACAGCGGGAGCGGCGTCCAGCTCGGGAGTTACGTCTTCGGAAACGGGGGTATCGGCTTCGGCGGGCTTTGCGCAGCCGGTAAAGGCCAGAGCCAGCATCAGGGTTGCCATAAGCAGTGCAGCGATCTTCTTCATTGTTTTGTTCTCCTTAAAATTTGATATTTTAATTTAAATTTTATTTTTGTTTTAGGAGGTTCCTCTCCTTGCTTCAGTACTATATCACTTTATCACGCTAAAGTAAAGAGGTTTTTCAAAAAAATTTTAAATTTTTATTTATTACCGTATACAGCCCCATATTTCAAAACTTCTGGATAATATTTGCAAAGTATACTATAATCCATTTATTACCGCTGTTATTCGCATTTGGGGAGATAATACAATGAATAAACCCGCAACTGAAACCAAGTCCCTGCTGATGCTGCATTTTGCCGTACTGTTCTTTGGTATGGCTGGGGTAATAGGCCGCGGCCTTTCCATCCCTTCCTTTGCCGTGACCTTTGGCAGGGTGTTCTTTTCCTCCATTACTTTATTTATAGTAATAAAGCTCACAAAGACCCCCATGAAGCTTTTAAGCCGCGGGGATCTTTGGGCATACATCGCCGCAGGTATAGTAATGGCGCTCCACTGGACCTTCTTTATCCAGTCGGTTCAGGTGGCAAGCGTTGCGGTGGGCACCATCACCTTCTCCACCTTCCCCCTGTTCGTCACCTTTATCGAGCCTGTTCTTTTTAAGGAAAAGCTTCGCATAAAGAGCGTCATATGCGCAGTGATGATGCTGTTGGGCGTATTTATTCTGGTTCCTCCCGAGGGCGCGGACGCAACGGTAAACGGCATCGTGGTGGGCATGCTGTCCGCCCTCACATACGCCGTACTGTCCCTTCTCAACAGGCGCTTCTCTTCCCGCTATGCAGGCAGCGTGGTTTGCTTTTATGAGCAGTTTATCGCTACGATAGTGCTGCTGCCCTTTATTATTGCAGCTCCTCCCGCCATTACCGGCAAGGATATCCTGCTGCTGATTCTCCTTGGCGTATTCTGCACCGCCCTCGCCCACAGCCTGTTTGTATCCTCCCTTAAAAAGGTAAGGGTGCAGACCGCAGGCATAATCTCCGGCGGTATGGAATCCGTATACGGCATAATTCTTGCCTTCCTGCTATTGGGCGAGCCTCCCACGGTCCGTGAGATAATCGGCGGCTGCGTGGTCATTGCAGTAACGGTATACACCACTGTGGTAAACAGCAGAGAATAACAATTTTGTTTTCTCCCCATCATATATAAGATAATGCCATTTGACGGCAATACTGTTTCATAGGAAAGGCATCTGCTATGAAGGTCAACAAAAGCGCTGTCCGCTGCGTTCTGGAAGGGACGCTTATCGGTGCGGCGGGTATGATACCCGGCGCAAGCGGCGGCATGCTCGCGGTTGCCTTTGGAATATACCGCAAAGCCATAGATGCAGTTGCCGGATTGTTGAAAAACTTCAAGCAGAACTTTCTTTTTCTTCTGCCCTATGGCATCGGGGTATGCATTGGTGTATTTGTAACTGCCCGCATACTTGAATGGCTGCTGATAAACTGGCGCATGCCGCTGATGTATCTGCTGATAGGGCTGGTACTGGGGGGCGTTCCCGCCCTTATCCGCTCCGCAGGAAAAAGGATAAACCGCAAATATGCCCTCTGCATCATACTGGGAGGCGCCCTTACTGCGGCCCTTGCTTTTTTTGACGGTGCCGCAGTATCCGCAGGTTACCGTGATTTCGGGTATATAGCAGCCTTCCTCTCAGGGGCACTGATAACCGTAGGCATAGTTATCCCCGGCATAAGCACCTCCTTTATCCTTATGTATGTTGGCTGGTATGAGCCGCTGCTTTCGGCATTCAACAGGCTGCAGCTCAATTACCTCATCTGCGCCGCCGCAGGAGCCCTTGCCGTGGTCATACTGCTTGTTTCCTTTGTTCGGCGCATGTTCAATCAGCATCCCGCGGGAGCATGCTACTGCATACTGGGCTTTTTGCTGGGCTCTGTGATAATGATATTCCCCGGCCTGCCCTCAGGCATCAACATGCTGCTTTATCCCGCGCTTGCCGCAGCGGGTTTCTGCTGCACGCTGCTGCTTCAGCGGCTGGGAAGGGAAAGCTGATACAGCCACGGAAATTATAAAATATCCGCAGAAATGCGGATTTTTTTATTTTGTGCCGGGGCTGTTCTTCCGCTGCCGGGCCGCTTTTTCTCCGGCAAACAAATTTTAAACCAAAAGTTTTGTAATACTGAACAAAACCCATTGACTTTTATGTCGAAAGATGTTTTAATTATAATCGGCTGTTTAGGATTTCTAAACTTTGGGTTTATTTCCGCGGCTATCCGCGCAAGGAGGCGCAAAGCATGATAAATATAGGCGAAAAAATCAAACGATACCGGCTGCGGCTGGGCCTTACTCAGGAAGAGCTGGCCGCCCGTACCGAGCTGTCCAAGGGATTTATATCCCAGCTGGAGAGGGACCTTACCTCCCCCTCCATAGCCACCCTTACAGACATACTGGAAGCCCTGGGTACAGACCTTTCCGAGTTTTTCACCGAAACTCAGCCCGAAAAGGCAGTATTCACCCCGGACGATATGTTTGAAAAGGAGGAAACCGAGGCGGGCCATACCGTGCGCTGGCTGGTTCCCAACGCACAGAAGAACAGCCTTGAGCCCATTCTTGTCACCCTTGCTCCCGGAGGAAGCACCTACGAGGATAACCCCCACGAGGGCGAGGAATTCGGCTATGTGCTGCAGGGCAGCATAAGCCTCTATATAGGGGATAAGAAACACAAAGTGCGCCGCGGCGACAGCTTCTGCTTCAAGCCCGCCAGCGTACACTACATCAAAAACACAGGCAAGACCGAGGCGCGGCTCATATGGGTCGCAACCCCCCCCTCCTTCTAAACCTTTGAAATTTGGGAGAAATACTTATGAGCAAGCATCTTATTGACCTTGTAAACATCACCAAGACTTACGACGATACCGACGTTCTCAAGAACGTTAACCTTTACATCCGCGACGGCGAGTTCCTTACCCTCCTCGGTCCCTCCGGCTGCGGCAAAACCACCATGCTGCGCCTTATCGCCGGCTTTACCATGCCCAATCAGGGTCAGGTACTTATCGACGGTCAGGACGTAAGCAACGTGCCCCCCTACCGCCGTCAGGTAAACACCGTATTCCAGAAATACGCCCTGTTTCCCCATCTCAACGTATTCGACAACATCGCCTTTGGCCTGAAAATTCAAAAGCTGCCCAAGGAAGAGATCGAGTCCCGCGTAAACGAGATGATGGCCCTTGTAAACCTTGCAGGCTACGGCAAGCGCTATATCGATCAGCTTTCCGGCGGTCAGCAGCAGCGTGTTGCCATCGCCCGCGCTCTGGTAAACAGGCCCCATGTGCTGCTCCTCGATGAGCCTCTGGGCGCGCTGGACCTTAAGCTGCGCAAGGAGATGCAGATAGAGCTCAAGCGCATGCAGCAGCATCTTGGCATAACCTTCATCTACGTTACCCACGATCAGGAAGAAGCCCTCACCATGAGCGACACCATCGTGGTAATGAACGAAGGCGTTATCCAGCAGATAGGCACTCCCACCGACATTTACAACGAGCCCAAGAACATCTTCGTTGCAAAGTTCATCGGCGAGAGCAACATCATCCCCGCCACCATGCTGGAGGATTACAAAGTCCGCTTCCACGATATCGACTTTGACTGCGTGGACGCAGGCTTCGGCAAAAACACCCCCGTTGACGTTGTGGTGCGTCCCGAGGATATCGACATAGTTCCCCTGGGCAAGACCCCCCTCACCGGCGTTATCAAAAGCGTTTTGTTCATGGGCGTGCATTACGAATTCCGCGTGGATACCGGCGACTATATCTGGACAGTACACTCCACCGACTATGTGGCTCAGGATACCGAGATCAGCCTTGAGATCCTGCCCGATGCAATTCACATCATGAACAAGAGCACCAAGCCTGATCAGCAGGAGCTGCTCACCGAAGATGAGATCGCAGATGCTGCGGTTGCTGCGGAGGAAGAGGAATGAAGCTGAAGCGTCAGGCATTTTCCTACCCCTACATAGTATGGATGCTGATATTCATACTGGCGCCCATGGTGCTGATAGTTTACTTTGCCTTCAGCGCCGCGGATGGCGGCCTGACCTTTGAAAATATCGTCACCGCCCTTACCAACGAGATATACATGCAGGTGCTGATCCGTTCCGTATGGATCGCCCTTAAGGCCACGGTCATCTGCCTGCTGCTGGGCTATCCCATAGCCTATATCCTCTCCACCATGAAAAAGCGCACCGCGGCCATACTGTACGTGCTTTTCATAGTTCCCATGTGGATGAACTTCCTGCTCCGCACCTATGCCTGGCAGGTACTGCTGGATTCCAACGGTATCTTCAACAGCATCCTCTCCCTTCTGGGCCTGCCCAGCCAGCAGTTTCTCTATACCGAAGGCGCAGTAATGCTGGGTACCGTTTACAATTTCCTGCCCTTTATGGTGCTGCCCATCTACTCCGTGCTGGTAAAGCTGGACCGCTCCCTGGTTGAGGCGGCGGCAGACCTTGGCGCAAACCCCGTACTGTGCTTCATCAAGGTGGTTCTGCCCCATTCTGTGCCCGGCAACAACTCCGGCAACACCATGGTATTCATCCCCGCAATAACCACCTTCGCAATATCCAGGCTGCTGGGCGGCGGCAAATTCCTGCTGTACGGCGACCTTATCGAAAACCAGTTCATCACCCTGGGTCAGAGCGCCTGGCCCGTGGGCAGCGCCCTCAGCTTTATACTGCTGGTGCTTGTACTTATATCCATGGCTATCATGCGCCGCGCCGAACATGACGCAGGCGAGCAAGGAGGTATGCTCTGGTGAAGAAGCTTCGTTCTTTCTTCCGCGGCACCTATCTGGGCCTGATGCTGATATTCCTCTATGCCCCCATACTGGTGCTGATGGTATTCTCCTTCAACGGCAGCAAATCCATGGGCCGCTGGACCGGCTTCTCCTTCCGCTGGTATGAAGCCCTGTTCCGCGACACCACCATAATGGACGCCCTGATGGTCACCCTGTCCGTTGCGCTTATCTCTGCCCTCGTGGCAACCGTAATCGGCACCTTTGCCGCGATCGGTATCCACTCCATGAAAAAAGGGCCCCGCGGCGTGGTGGAAAACATCTCCCGCCTGCCCATGGTAAACCCCGACCTTGTAACCGGTATCAGCTTCATGATGCTGTTTGCCCTGCTTGGCATAAAGGGCGGCTACACCCGCATGCTTATCGCCCATATCACCTTCAATATCCCCTATGTGATATTCTCGGTAATGCCAAAGCTCAGGCAAAGCTCCAATCTGCTGTACGAGGCGGCAATGGACCTTGGCTGCACCCCCATGATGGCTCTGCGCAAGGTGGTTATCCCGGACATAATGCCCGGCATCATCTCCGGCTTTGTGCTGGCCTTTACCCTCAGCCTTGACGACTTCGTGGTCAGCTGGTTTGCCACCGACGGCATACAGAACCTTTCCATCTACATCTACGGCATTGCCCGCCGCGGCATAAGCCCCAAGATAAACGCCCTCTGCACCCTGATGTTCATCGCGGTAGTTACTCTGCTGGCCTTTGTAAATATCCGCAGCATCAAGGAGGAGCGCGAGCAGGAGCAGGCCAAAAAGCGCCTTGCCCGCCGCACCAAATAAACCCGCAGGCGATCCCTGCATAATAAATAATATAAAACCCAACTTGCAAAGGAGACGCGAACATGAAAAAAATCGCTATAGTACTGGTTCTTTCCATGCTTATCTGCTGCTTCGCAGGCTGCGGCGCCAGCTCTGACGCAGTTACCCTCAACGTTCTTAACTGGGGCGACTACATTGACGAAGAACTGCTCAGCCAGTTCACCGAGGAAACCGGTATTCGCGTAAACTACACTACCCTTGCCAACAACGAAGAGATGCTGGTTAAGCTTCAGCAGGAGGATTGCATTTATGACCTGTGCTTCCCCTCCGATTACATAATCGAGCGCCTGATCTCCATGGACCTGCTCTACGAGATCAACAAGGACAACATCCCCAATCTGCAGTATATCGACGACCGCTTCATGGATCTCAGCTTTGATCCCGGCAACAAGTACAGCGTTCCCTATATGTGGGGCACCGTAGGCATCCTCTACAACACCACCATGGTGGATGATCCCGTTGACAGCTGGGATATCCTCTGGAATGAAAAGTATGCCGGCCAGATCCTCATGTACAACAGCATCCGCGACTCCATGGGCGTTGCCCTGATGAAGCTGGGTCACTCCCTCAACACCCGTGAAGAGGCTCACATCCTTGCCGCCGAAGAAGCCCTCATCGCCCAGAAGCCCATCGTTCAGGCCTACCTTGGCGATGACATCAAGGATCGTATGATCGGCGGCGGCGGCGCTCTTGCCATCGTATACAGCGGCGACGCAATGTGGTGCATGGACGAGATCGAGGGCAATCCCGACCTGGCCTACGCAGTACCCGAATCCGGCTCCAATCTGTGGTTTGACAACATCATCATCCCCAAGTCCAGCACCAAGACCGCTGAGGCAGAGGCCTTCATCAACTTCCTCTGCGATCCCGAGGTTGCCGCACAGAACGCCGAATACATCGGCTACTCCACCCCCAACGCCGCAGCCCTTGAGATAATGGGCGCAGACTACATCGAAAACGAAACCTACAATCCTCCCCAGGAGCTGCTTGACAAGTGCGAGATCTTCCACGACCTTGGCGACTTCATCAACGTATACAACGATTCCTGGATGAGAGTGATATCCTACGCCGAATAAGCACACACTCAAACATAAAAAGCCAAGCTGAAAATACAGCTTGGCTTTTATAATATAGCTTCAGGAAAATCAAAAAATCTCCCCCGATGCCTATGGGGGAGATTTTGTATTCCGGATTTTATACTCTCTTCCAGGTATTGACGCTGAACAGCATTATCATGGGGAATATCTCCAGCCTGCCTATAAGCATATCAAGCGTCAGTATCAGCTTGGATGCAGCGGAATAAAAGCCGTAATTGCCCGCTGCACCAACCGCTTCAAGGCCGGGGCCTATGTTGCTGATACAGGCTATAACGCTGGTAAGGCTTGTGGTAAAGCTTGCCTCATCTATAAGGGCAAGCAGTATAGTAGATGCCACAATCAAAAACATATACAGTATGAAAAATATCTGGGTATTGCGTACTATCTCATCAGATACGGTTTTTCCGTCCAGCTTTACAAGGTTTACGGAGCGGGGATGCATCATACGGCGTATCTCGCAGGAAGAGGACTTGGCCAGTATCATAATTCTGGATACCTTTATACCGCCGCCGGTGCTGCCGGCGCAGGCACCCATCAGCATAAGGCCCACCATAAGTGCTCTGGAAAACTCCGGCCACAGGTTGAAATCCGCCGTGGCATAGCCGGTTGTGGATACCACTGTGCCCACCTGGAAGAACGCATATCTCAGCGATTCGCCAAAGCTGCCGTAAAGGTGATTGATATTCAGCGCAATAGCCAGCACTGAGGCACCCACTATGCACAGGAACCAGCGCAGCTCCTCATTCTTTGCCACAGGACGGATATTGCCCAGCAGTATAAAGAAATACAGATTGAAGTTAATGGAGAAAAGCAGCATGAATACGCCGATCACTACATCGATATATGCGCTGTTATAATAGGCGATACTGTTGTTCTTTATTCCGAAGCCGCCGGTACCTGCGGTACCCATAGCGTGAACAAAGGCATCGAACAGGGGCATGCCGCCAAGAAGCAGCAAAACGGTTTCTATCACGGTCAGAAGCACATATATGCCATAAAGTATAAGGGCGGTATCCTTTGCTCTGGGAACCAGCTTGCCAACTACGGGACCGGGTACTTCCGCCCGCATTATATGCATGCTGCGATTATCCGCCATGGGCAGCACAGCCAACATAAACACCAGCACGCCCATGCCGCCTATCCAGTGGGTAAAGCTGCGCCAGAACAATATTCCGTAGGGCAGCCCCTCCACAGCAGGCAGTATCGATGCGCCGGTGGTGGTAAAGCCGGATACCGTTTCAAACAAAGCATCGATATAGGTTGGAGTAATGCCCTCAATATAAAAGGGCAGCGCACCCAGCGCAGAAAGAACTATCCAGCAAAGGGATACCGTAACAAAGCCTTCTCTGGCATAAATATCATTGCTTTCCGGCTTTCTGCTGAGCCCTGCAAGTCCCAGGGCAACCATGCAGCATATGGCTGCAGAAAAGCCCAGTATGGATTCACCGTGGCACAGAGCAATGACGAGAGATGGCACCACAAGCGCTGCCTCTGTAAGCAGCGCCATGCCCATCAATCTTGATATCATGCGATAATTCATGGCTTATGCTTCCTTTAAAATCTTATTCAGCTCCTCAAGGCCGCTTATGGTAGTAACAACTATTACGGAATCTCCCGCCTTTATGCAGTCATTACCGCCGGGAATGATGCAATTGCTGCCGCGGATTATTGCGCCTATCAGCACGTTGTCGCGAATGGGCAGATCCTTCAGGGGAATACCCACACAGCGATTTCCCTCTTTTACCCTGAATTCCAGCGCCTCTGCGTTTCCGTCCGCTATACGGTACAGTGTTTCAACGTTGCTGCCTGTAGCATTGGTCATGGCGCGGACGTAGCTGATTATGCGGTTGGCGGCTATCTCCTTTGGAGAGATAAGGCTCTCCACGCCAACGTTTGCAGCCATATCCGCAAGGCGGGTATTGTTTACCTTGGTAATCACCTTATCCACGTTTACGGAATTTGCATACATGGAGAGGATTATGTTTTCTTCATCTATGCCTGTAAGGGCGATAAGGGCATCGGTATTATCCAGGCCTTCTTCGTGAAGCAGCTCATGGTCGGTGCCGTCGCCATGGAGTATCTGTGCCTTTGGCAGCAGCTCGCAGAGCTTTTCGCAGGTCTCCTCATTCTTTTCGATTATCTTTACGTGAAGTCCGCTCTCAATAAGCTGACGAGCCAGATAATAGGCTATTTTGCCTCCGCCCACTATCATTACATCCTTCACCCTGCGCTTAAAGGTGCCGGTCGCCTTAAAGAAGGCGCTTACATCACGGGGAGCCGCCAATATGGACAGCTTATCTCCTGTCTGCATTACGAAATTGCCCTTGGGGATAAACACTTCATCCTCACGGCAGGCGGCGCAGACCAGCACCTTCAGCTTGAAGTGGCCGTAAAAATCCGCCAGCTTCATTCCGTGAAGTGGGCTGCCATCCCTCACCTTGAATTCAACAAGCTCGATACGCCCCTTTGCAAAGGGCTCCACCTTTATTGCAGAAGCAAAGCGCAGCAGCCTTGATATTTCGTCTGCCGCCGCCTGCTCGGGGTTTACCGTCATGGAAAGGCCCAGTTCGTCCTTTAGGAAGAACATCTGCTGCTGATACTGGGGATCCCGCACGCGGGCGATGGTGTGCTTTGCGCCCAGTTTTTTTGCCACCATGCAGCACAGCATGTTCATTTCATCTGCGCTGGTCGCGGCGATAAGCAGATCCGCCTTGGGTACGCCTGCCTCCGTCTGCACGGTATGGCTTACGCCGTTTCCCTCAATGCAGCTTACGTCCTGAAGGTTCATTGTGTTGTTCAATGCAGCGGGCCGCTTATCTATAACAGTGATATCATGATTTTCCCGTGAAAGCCGCTCGGTTATGGTATAACCCACCTTGCCGTCGCCCACTATTACGATATTCATAAAGCCGTTCCTTTCGATCAATCAATAATCTTTCAGGTTATATTATATCACCTTGTAAATGCAGCAAGCAATAAGCCGGAAGAAAACTCCCGGCCTGTGCTGTAAATACGCTGCTAAGTTATTTGATTTTATGTTATTTTTTCTTTCTGCTGTAGGGGGTATTCTCCAGAGGCAGGCTGGTGCGGCGGATGCCGTCATAGCGAAGATATGCCTCCGCGATGGCGGGAGCTGTGGGTATGGAGGTGATCTCGCCTATGCCTATTGCACCGTAAGCGCCCTCTACGCCGGCCTTTTCAACTATGATGGATTCCACCTTGGGAGCTTTATCTGCCTTGAACAGGCCAAGGGTGCCGTACTTTGCGGTGGGAGCGCAATCCACAATGGGATATTCCTCGGTAAGAGCGAAGCCTGTGGACATTATTACGCCGCCCTCTATCTGGCCTTCCACGGAAAGGGGATTTACCGCCTTGCCTACGGAATGAGCCGCCACTATCTTATCCAGCGTTCCGTCCTCCTTCAGCACCGCAACCTGGGTAGCATAGCCGTAGGCAACGTGGCTGACGGGATTGGGCTTATCGGAACCCAGCAGGTCTGTGGGAGGATAATAGTCCGCAAAGAAGTCTCTGCCTTCCATCTCCTCAAGGGTCTTGCCCTCCGCAGCCTCATTGAACAGCACGCATACCCGCCTTGCGGCTTCGCCCGTCAGCAATGTCTGACGGGAGCCGGAGGTGGTACCGGAGTCTGGGGTTCTGTGGCTGTTGGGGGCTTCGATCACTATCTTTTCCCGGGGCAGGCCGGTGGTTTCATGAACTATCTGCACAAGCACCGTGGCAAGTCCCTGACCGATGCAGCTTGCGCCTGCCAATACGTGGAGCTTGCCGCCTTCCACCAGCAGCTTTACGCGGCCAACATCGATAACGCCAACGCCTACACCTGCGTTTTTCATCGCACAGGCAATACCGGCGATCCTGGAGTTTTCATATACATCCTTTACCGCCTCAAGGGTTTCCGCAAGGCCGGTGGAGGAATCCACTATCTGTCCGTTTGGCAGCTCAAGGCCGGGACGTATGGCGTTGCGGTAGCGTATCTCCCAGGGGCTTATGCCTATGGTGTCCGCCATTTTGGTAAGCAGGCTTTCCATGCCGAAGCAGGTCTGGGTCACGCCGAAGCCGCGGAATGCGCCTGCGGGAGGGTTGTTGGTATAGTAGGCCCGGCCGTGAATTTCAAAATTCTGATAATTATAGGGGCCGGCTGCATGGGTACATGCGCGCTCCAATACCGGGCTGCCAAGGGAGGCATATGCGCCGGTATCCGCAATCACCTCTGCGTAAACGCCCTGAATAATGCCGTTTTCATCGCAGCCGAGAGTAAATTCCATATCCATGGGATGACGCTTGGGGTGTATCAGCAGGCTTTCCGCGCGGGTGAGCTTTACCTTTACAGGGCGCTTTGTAAGGTAGGCAACCAGCGCCGCATGATGCTGTACGGTTACGTCCTCCTTGCCGCCGAAGCCGCCGCCAACCAGCTTGTTTTCCACGCATACCTGATCCAGCAGCAGGCCAAGCATGGGCACTATTTCATGCTGAGTATCGTATACGCTCTGGTCGGAGGAATAAACCTTTACGCCGTCTCCCTCAGGGAACGCCACGGCGCATTCAGGCTCAAGGAAGGCATGCTCGGTATAGGGAGTGGAATACTTTTCCGTAAGCACATACTTGGAGCGGGCTATTGCCTCCTTGGCATTGCCGCGGGATACATGCTTATAAGCGAGAAGATTTCCTTCTTTGAGCAGATTTTCGTTTTCATGCACAATGGGCGCACCCTCCGCCATTGCCTCATAGGGAGAGCGGACGGGAGTAAGCACCTCGTATTCCACGTTTACCAGTTTTTTGGCTTCCTCCACTATTTCCGGAGTTTCCGCCGCAACTATGCATATGGAATCGCCAAGATAGTGGGTAATGCTGCCCACGGCGATCAGCGCATCCCAGTCCTTTTTAAGATGGCCAACCTTGATATCTCCGGGAATATCCTCTGCGGTAAATACGCCGACCACGCCGGGCAGCGCCTTTGCTGCGGAGGTATCAATGGACAGCACCCGGGCGCGGGGATACTTTGACCTTACGGCGCTCGCATAAATCATGCCCTCCATGTAGATATCGTCGCAGTATTCGCCATAGCCCAGCACCTTTTCCTCAACGTCCACCCTGTGGGCGCGGGAGCCCAGAGCAAAGTCGTCATGATGCTCAGGTACGCTGCCGTTGCGGATGCATTCCGCCGCCAGCTCAATTGCCTTTACGATCTTAACATAGCCGGTGCAGCGGCAGATATTATTGCGTATGGCAAAGCGAATTTCTTCCTCGGTGGGGCTGGTATTCACATCCAGCAGCGCCTTGGCGCACATAACCATGCCGGGGATGCAGAAGCCGCACTGTACGGCGCCTGCTTCGCCGAAAGCATAGGTATAAACCTGCTTTTCAAAATCAGACAGGCCCTCTACCGTGATGATATTCTTGCCTTCCATACGGTCTGTCTGCTGAACGCAGCACTTGACCGCCTTGCCGTCTATGATAATGGTACAGGTACCGCATGCGCCTTCGCTGCAGCCGTCCTTTACCGAGAGCAGGCGAAGCTCATCCCTGAGATAGCGCATGAGCTTTTGATTTTTTTCGACGGTAACCTGTTTTCCGTTTACTGTAAAGGTTGCCATATGGTTATTCCTTTCGATGCACCTTTGGGGACCGCGAAAAATGCGGCCCCCAAAGTGGATTTAGTTTTATCTTTTTTAGCCGATGAGATATGAGTAATCCCTGATCACGGTCAGCATCAGATCCTCAAGCTTGCGATCAAGGTCGCTGGTGCCGTCCAGGGTGTATTCCTTCACCTCTCCGTTGAGCCTTACCTTTACCTTGGGGCAGGCGGGGCATACAACCATGAAGCCGTTGTTTTCGCTGTCTTCAAAGTCGGTCTCATTGGCAAAGAGGGTGAACTTATCCTTGTAGGGCCTGCCGTTGGTATAGGGGCAGAAGTGTGCGCAGTTGCCGCACTCATTGCACATATAGTCAACGTGCAGTATCTGGCACATTTCATAGCCGGGTACCGCAATGGAAACATTGGCTCTGTTGGGGCAGACGGATACGCAGCATTCGCATACCCTGTTGCAGCTGATGCAGCGGTCTGCCTCACACTTGTTCTTTTCCATCAGCTTCATCTTGCGAATCAGCGCGGCGCCCTTATCGGCATATGCTTCTTCGGGGATGGATGCAAGTATTGCTCTGTCGGTGATGTTTTCAACTGCGAACTTGGCATCTGCAATCGCTTCCGCTACAGTGGCGGGGCCGCGGCTTGCGTCGCCGATAACATATACATCGCCGTACCTGCGCTCGCCCCTCTTGTGCTCGGCAATGCCATACTTTGCCATAAGCTCTGCATCCACCTTTTCGCCTACTGCTGCGATCACGCTGTCAGCATCAACCTCAACGGTCTCGCCGGTCTCAACGGGGCTGCGGCGGCCGGATGCATCCATATCGCCCAGCTTCATCTTATTGCAGATCAGCTTTCCGTCAGCCTGCTTTACAGGGGAGGCCAGCTCCATGAACTCTACGCCGTCCTCGATTGCAAGCTCCAGCTCCTCAAGGTCAGCGGGCATATACTTGCGGTTGCGGCGATATACGAGAGTTACCTTTTCTACCCCGGAAACACGCTTTGCGGCGCGGGCAGCGTCCATTGCGGTATTGCCGCCGCCAACCACGGCAACATGCTTGCCAAGGTTCAGCTCTCCATCATTGCGGAAGGCATACAGGAAGTCGATTACGTTGATGACGTTGCCTTCGATTGCCAGCACGCCCTTCTTCTCGGCGCCGCAGGCCAGTATGATCTTGTCATAGCCATCTGCCTTAAGTGCGGCGGCATCGGGAGCTTCCTTGCCCATTACAAACTCAACGCCGTTCTTCTTTATAAACTCAACGTCCTTATTGATAGCATCCGCGCTGATACGGAATTCGGGGATCACATTGCGCACGATACCGCCAAGGGTCTCGCGCTTTTCAAATACGGTCACCGCATAGCCTGCCTTTGCGGCAAAGTATGCTGCGGCAAGGCCTGCGGGGCCGCCGCCGATAACCGCCAGCTTGCCCTGTGTGGGCTCCACGGGCTCGGCAAGGGCCATCAGCTCATCATAGGCAGCTTCTGCCGCTACCAGCTTGGTGCCGCGGACATCCACGGGAGTTTCATAATGATTGCGCATGCACTTATCCATGCAGTGATGTGCGCAGATTGTGCCGGTGATGAAGGGCAGGGGGTTCTTGTCGGTTATTACCTTGAGCGCCTCAAGGAACAATCCCTTGCCGCAAAGCTCAACGTATTCGGGAATATCCTGACCGAAGGGGCATCCGCTCTTGCAGGGCGCCTTGAAGCAATCGATAAGGGGCAGTACCTTATCCTTGCCCATGGTACGCTCAGGGGCTTCCTTTACGGGCTTTACGTGATACTTATTGGAAACAGCCTCCTCAGAAAGCTTTGCAACGGCTTTGTAATCCACGCCGTCAAAAGCCTTGAATTCGCATTCATCAAGGAGCTTGCCAAGCTGTACCATGCGGCCGTATCCGCCGGGCTTGAGTATGGTGGTGGCCATGGTGATGGGCCAGATGCCCGCCTCAAAGAGATCCTTGATATTGAAGAAATCTGCACCGCCGCTGTAAGAGAGGCGGAGCTCGCCCTTGAATTCATTGGCAAAGCGGTTTGCCATTTCGATGGTGAGAGGATACAGTGAGCGACCGCTCATGTACATTTCCTCGCTGGGCAGCTCGTTTGCCTTTACGTCAACGGGGAAGGTATTGGAAAGCTTAAGGCCGAATTCCAGGCCCTTGCTTTCGGCCAGCGCCTTCAGGCGATGGAACATGGGCACTGCGTCGCAGTACTGCAGATCCTCACGGAAGTGCCTGTCATCAAAGGCGATATAGTCATATCCCATGGAATCCAGGCGGGCCCTTGCGAACTCATAGCCCAGTATGGTGGGATTGCACTTTACGAAGGTATTGAGGTTCTTCTCGGTGATAAGATAGCTGGCGATCGCCTCGATTTCGCCGGGAGGGCAGCCGTGGAGGGTGGATACGGTAACGCCGTCGCATATACGGGTGGGGGTTGCGGCAATGTAATCCGCAAGCTCGGGATAAAGCTCCTTGCCCACTGCCATGCATTCCTGGAAGATGGGAGTGGAGGAAGCGTCCCTCATGCCCTCAATGAACTTATCCATCTTGGCGCCCTTGATGCCCTCAAGATCATAGCCAACGCTCATATTGAATACGAATCCGTCCGGTGCGCCAAGGCCGTATACCTTGCTGATGATACGGATCGCAAACCATGCCTTGATGTATTCATCAAACGCCTGGGGAACATACAGCTCGGTGGACCATTCGCAGTTGTAGCCCTCATCCTTGGTCCAGATGCAGGGACGGTTTATGCAGGCGGCAAGGTCATCGCCGTCCATCTTCTGTACGGTCTTCAGCTCGAAGAAGCGGGCGCCGGCATAATAGGCGGCCACAATGTTCTGAGCCAGCTGGGTATTGGGGCCTGCGGCGGGGCCAAAGGGGGTCTCCAGCTTTTCCTTGAAGATGGGCAGAACCTTGTCGTTCTTCTTTACATAGGGAGCATTTACTCCGAATACGGTGCCGCGCTTATCGTGCTCATCACGTATCCAGGTCATAAGCTGCTTAAAGGGGATCGGTGTCATTCTTTCGCTCATTTTTGTATTCCTCCCTGTTTGGTTATGCGTTTATGCGGCCCCAAAGGTCCTTGGCGGCCTCCATGGTCTTGGCGTTGATCTCCTCTTCGTCGCAGCAGAGGAGCTTTCTGTCCTTCATCAGCAGCTTGCCGTTGCACATTGTGGTCTCGCACTGGCGGCCGGTCATGCCGAAGATCATGTGGCCGTCGATATTGTCTGCGCTGAAGGGAGTGAATGCCTTGTAATCCATTACGATAACATCTGCTGCTGCGCCGGGCTTCAGCACGCCGAGGGGCTGATCAAAGTACTGGGCGCAAATCTTGGGATTGTTCTTGAACAGCATATCGGTAACTTCACCCCAGGCCACATTGGGCATGCAGGCATTGTGCCTCTGGATGATAAGGGCCACCTTCAGGCTCTCCAGCATATCGAAGGTGTAGCTATCGGTACCAAGGCCTACGGTGATGCCCTTCTGGATCATCTGCAGCACGGGAGCGCAGCCTACGGCATTGCCCATGTTGGATTCGGGGTTATTGCATACCATGGTGCCGGTTTCCTTGATGATATCCATCTCGGCGGCGTTAAGGTGTATGCAGTGGCCCAGCATGGTCTTGGGGCCCAGTATTCCGTGATTCAGCAGGCGGTTTACGCTGCGGGTGCCGTAATTGAGGGCGGAATCGTATACGTCATTGAGACCCTCGGATACGTGAATATGGAAGCCGGTCATGCCGTTGTTTTCCTTAACCATCTTTTCGAATGTCTTATCGGATATGGTAAAGAGGGCATGGCCGCCGAACATGGCCTTGATCATGGGGTCCTTTTCCTTGGCGCAGTGACGGATAAAGTCGCCGTTTTCCTTAATGGCCTGATTGCACTTTTCCTCTCCGTCGCGATCGCTGACCTCATAGCACAGGCAGGCGCGTACGCCCAGCTCCTTGGCTACCTTTTCTATTTCAAAGAGGCTGCCGGGAATTTCGGCATAGCTTGCATGGTGATCAAACAGGGTAGTACAGCCGGTCTTTATGCTGTCGATAAAGGTGGTATATGCGCTGTACTTGGTGCCTTCAAGGGTAAGGCGGCGGTCGATGGCCCACCACATGCCGTCCAGTATTTCATAAAAATTGGTGGGATTGTGCCCCTTGATGGACAGGCCCCTTGCAAGGGCGGAATAAATATGGGAATGGATATTGATGAAGGCAGGCATAATAACCATGCCCCTGGCATCCACAAACTCGGCATCGGGGTACTTTGCCCTGAGGGCAGCGGTTTCGCCCAGCTCTACTATTTCGGTTCCCTTTACAGCTACGCCGCCGTTTTCGATATAGGGCATAGCAGGGTCTCTGGTTATAACTTTTCCGTTGGCAATAAGATACATATACGGCCTCCTTATTAAAAATGATGTGATTGATTGGAATTAAGGTTATATGGTCGGTCTTCAATTATAGATAATGTAATGTTTTGCGCTGAAGAACAGATGCTGATTATAAACAAAAACGCGCAGTTAAACATTATGTTTAAGCCCGCGCGCGAAGCACTCCCTTACAGCTATTCTATATGATATGTTTTGTGTCTGGCATTATTTTATCACAGTGTTTTGCTCCAATCAATATATTTTTGGCCTAAAATTTTTTTGAGAAAAATAAAATTTTTGATGTACTATGCACAAATGTGTGTTATTATAGTGTTATTATATCTCCCGAATCATCAAATCTGGCTAAAAATTTTGCATTTTATATCTATTTCTTATATTTTTAGGAGGTTTACCATATGCATAACAGCACGATAGACATCCTGCACCGCATAGCGCTTGCCATTTCTGCCCAGTTTGGCAGCAACTGCGAAGTTGTGGTATACGATCTTACCCGTGAAGATCCCGAGGACATGATAGTTACTCTGGAAAACGGCCATGTATCCAAGCGGAACATAAAGGCCGGCCCCAGCCATGTGGTCCTTGAGGCCATGAAGGAAGGCCGCAAGGATATTCCGGATCATTACAATTACCTTACAAAAACCCACGACGGACGTATTCTCCGCTCCAGTACCATATACGTTAAGGATGAAACCGGCAAACCCACCGGCATATTTGCCATCAATTACGACATGACAGACCTTATGATGGCCCAGTCCATCATAACCGCCATGGCTCAGCCCACCGCTTCGGATGAACCGGAACGAATCCCCACCAACGTAAACGAGCTGCTGGACGACCTTTTGGAGCAGTCTGTCCGCATCATCGGCAAGCCTGTTGCCATGATGAACAAGGAAGACAAGGTAAAGGCCATTCATTTCCTCAACGATGCCGGCGCAATGCTCATCACCAAATCCGGCGACAAGATCGCCAAGCATTTCGGCATAAGCAAATACACGCTTTACTCCTATCTGGATACCTCCGCTCCTCAGTAGTCACCCACTCCGCTCCTCATCGCACCTGCTCAAGGGCGATATATTATAATATTATTCATCTAAAGGAGGGTCTTATAAATGTTGGAAAAGCTCTTTAAACTAAAAGAACACAACACTACCGTAAAGACTGAGATAGTAGCCGGCGTTACCACTTTCTTCGCTATGGCCTACATTATCTTCGTCAACCCCGGCTTCCTCAGCGAAGCAGGCATGGACTTTAACGCCGTTATGATGGCAACCTGCCTTGCTGCTGCTCTGGGCACCATTCTCACCGCCTTCCTGGCAAACGTTCCCTTTGCTCAGGCTCCCGGCATGGGCCTCAACGCATTCTTCACCTATACCGTATGCTTCGGCATGGGCTATACCTGGCAGAACGCTCTGGCTATCGTTCTTCTGTCCGGTATGATCTTCTTCTTTGTATCCATCTCCCCCCTGCGCTCCAAGATAATCGAAGCCATTCCCGCTTCCCTCAAGAGCGCAATCAGCGCCGGTATCGGCCTGTTCATCGCCCTCATCGGCATGCTGAACGTAGGCATGGTAACCGCTAACGGCAACCTCCTTGACCTTGGCAACATCACCTCCGGTCCCGCCCTGGTAGCCATCATCGGCCTCATCATCACCGCCATTCTCATGGCCTACAAGGTAAAGGGCGCCCTGTTCCTGGGCATCATCATCACCACCATCGTAGGTATCCCCTTCGGCGTAACCACCTTCCCCGAAAGCATTACCTTCAGCGGCTTCTCCACCCTCTCCCCCGTATTCGGCAAGGTATTCACCGAGGGCTTCAACGGTCTGCTGGGTCACGGCATACTTGCTCTGCTGACCGCCATCATCACCTTTGCAATCTGCGACTGCTTTGACACCGTCGGCACCCTTATCGGCACCGCCAAGGCCGCCAAGATGCTGGATGAAAACGGCAACCTGCCCACCGGTGACAAGGCCCTCATCGCCGACGCCGTAGCCACCATGGCCGGCGCAGTGCTGGGCACCTCCACCGTTACCACCTTCGTAGAAAGCTCCACCGGTATCAGCGAAGGCGGCCGCACCGGCCTCACCAGCCTCACCGTAGGTATACTGTTTGTGCTGGCAGCCTTCTTCTTTGGCCCCATCGCAGGCATTATCCCCTCCGCCGCCACCGCTCCCGCTCTTATCATCGTTGGCGTGCTGATGCTGGGCAATGCCGCTGACATCGACTGGAAGGATATCGAGACCGCGGTTCCCTGCTTCCTCACCATCGCAATCATGCCCTTCGCCTATGCCATCTCCGATGGTATCGGCTTCGGCTTCATCTCCTACACCCTCATCAAGCTGGCCCGCGGCAAGGCAAAGGAAGTTCCCGTATTCCTGTACATCCTGTCTGCCCTGTTCATCGCCCAGTATGTACTTACCTTCGCAGCATAATATCAGATACATCAAAAGGCGGAAGCAGCGCTTCCGCCTTTTATATTTGTCCTTAGTTTTCCATCTGCTTGCCCATAAAATGAGCCGCCGTCTCGCACACCTTAAGCTCGGTATCCCCCACCATATCCCCCGGCTCCCGGCTGACCATAACCACCGCGCCTATGGCATCACCTGCCGCAAGGATAGGCACTATCACCTGAGCGGTATACCTTGAGGGGTCGTCTCCGTCGATTATGCCCTGCATATCCCCCTGTCCTGCGGAGATCACCAGCTTTTCCCTGTCATGCATACAGCGTTCCACGTCCTCATGTATAGGCCGCTCCAGATACTCCTTTTTGCTGCCGCCGGATACTGCGATAACCGTATCCTTATCGCATATCAGGGCAATCCGGTTAAGGGCCTGAAAGAGAGACTCTGCGTATTCCTTGGCAAAATCCCCCAGCTCGCCTATGGGAGAATACTTTTTCAGTATTACCTCGCCCTCGCGGTCAGTAAATATTTCCAGCGGGTCCCCCTCCCTTATACGAAGGGTCCTTCTTATTTCCTTGGGTATAACTACTCTACCCAGTTCATCGATGCGCCGCACAATTCCTGTTGCTTTCATGGTTCCTCCTGTGGTAAACATTGCTTTGTCTTCATAGTATCCGCAGGATTGGCAAGGGTATTCTCAAAGAGTCATGGTTCATTTTGGCAAGTCCTTTACCATTTTGCCAACTCAAAAAGCACCGCATACACGGTGCTTTTATCGTTAATATTCGTTTACTGTTTAGTTGACTTATTCAGCAGGGCAACCAAACCCCATATGGCGCATATCACTACAAATACGCCCAGCATGCCCTTGCCGAGAAGGGGTAGAACATCAACGAATGCTTCGGGACTGAACTGAAGAGCAAATTTTTCCAACATAGTGTTTCCTCCTTTACAGCGCTGCGAGGGCGTTCTCGATAAGGGTGATTACCAGGCCGCCTGCGATTACGGAGGCGATCTGACCGCTGACGTTTGCGCCTGCGGCGTGCATCAGCAGGAAGTTGCCGGGGTCTTCGTCGCGGCCCATCTTATGAACAACGCGGCTGCTCATGGGGAATGCGGAGATACCTGCGGCGCCAACCATGGGGTTGATCTTGTTCTTGCTGAACAGATTCAGCACCTTGGCAAACATTACGCCGCCAACGGTATCGAATATAAATGCTACAAGGCCCAGCAGCAGTATAACGATGGTCTCGATGGTAACAAACATTTCGGCCTTCATGCGGAAGGATACGGAAATGCCCAGCACCAGAGTGATAAGGTTTGCAAGATCCTTCTGAGCGGTTTCGGACAGGCTGCCCAGTACGCCGCACTCGCGGATCAGGTTGCCGAACATCAGGAAGCCGATAAGCTCAGCGCTCTTGGGAGCGATGGTGCCGGCGATCACGGTAACAAAGATGGGGAACAGTATGCGGGTGGTATGGGATACTGCAGCAGGGTTGTAGGGCATGCGGATCATGCGCTCTTTCTTGGTGGTGCAGGCCTTGATAACAGGAGGCTGCACGATGGGAACCAGAGCCATGTAGCTGTATGCGGCTACCATTATGGCACCCTGATACTTGGAGTTAAAGTAGTTTGCAACGTAAATGCTGGTGGGGCCGTCGGCAGCGCCGATGATGGCGATGCTGGCAGCATCCTGCAGCTGGAAGCCCAGCAGCACTGCCATGCCAAGGGTGAAGAATATGCCGAACTGAGCGGCAGCGCCAAACAGCATCATCTTGGGATTGGAAAGGAGGGGACCGAAATCGATCATTGCACCGATGCCGATGAACAGCAGCAGGGGGAACAGCTCGGTGGCTATACCTGCCTCAAAGAGAGTTTCGATGGCTTCGGTATTAACAAAGGGAAGGTTTACAAGAATCGCGCCGAAACCCATGGGCAGAAGCAGGGTGGGCTCCATTTCCTTCTTGATGGCACACCAGATAAGCACGCCGCCGATGACTATCATCAGACCCTGCTGCCAGGTAAAGTTCAGCACGTTGCCGAAAAGCTCAAGAAACATTTCCAAGGTTTTTTCCTCCGTATTATTATGTATTATGGGTGAACCATCGGCTGCTCATATGACATAAGCGGCCGTTATATACCATGCACTCACAGAAGTTTCTTTTAAAAACCAACATAAGCGATTTTATCAAGACGTTATCTATATTTTTTCACGTTTTTCTGGGTAAGTCAACCATAACTTATACCTATCGCAAAACCGCTTAGTAATTATATTCATTATATCCCCGTTTGTAAACACCCTTTTTGAAAAATCCCCCAAAATATACGATTTCCCGGGAAATTTCTGTGTTTTTCCTTTATTCCCCGGGAAAAAAGCCGCAAAAGCGGCTTTTGTTGCATATTATATGTATTTATGCCTCGTTCATGGTAAAGACAAATGTGCTGCCGCGCCTGGGGGCGCTTTCAAGGCTCATTTCGCCTCCGTGAAGCTCTGCTATCTGCTTTACCATGGAAAGGCCAAGGCCGTTGCTGCCGCCCTTATTATCGGTGCGGGAGGGATCGGCCTGCCAGAATCTGTCCCATACCTTTGGCTGATCCTCCTTCGCTATGCCTATGCCGTCATCCCTGACAAACATGCATATCTGTCCGCTATCCCTATACAGCCCCACCTTAACATGCTTTCCGCCAAACTTGCAGGCATTGGTTATAAGGTTTTCCAGCATGCGGGTTATCATGGTCACGTCAACGGTTGCGCTGATATCCGGCTCAATATCCTTTTCAAAGGTAACGGTATCGTTCAGCTCCTCCTGCTCCTCACAGACCGCTTCCACTATATCGCTCAGGTTTGCATGCTCCAGCCGCACCTTCTGAGTGCCCTGCTCAAGGCGGGCAAAATTCAGCAGCTGGGATACCACCGTGTTCATGCGGCGTGCCTGCCGCTTGATCACGCCTATGGTCTCGCGATAATCCTCCGGGGTTTTGTCGTGTTCCAATGCATATTCGCACTGGGATATTATGACCGCCGTAGGGGTGCGCAGCTCATGGGATGCATTTGACGTGAATTGCTTTTCCATATCAAATGACCGCTCCAGTCGCTCCAGCATCTTGTCGTAGCTTTGGGCCAGCATATATGCTTCCATGGTTTCGTTCTGCATATTAAGCCGCCGCGAAAGGTCTCTGCCCTCGGATATTTCGTCGGATACCCTGGCCACCTTTTCGATAGGCTTAAGGGCACGGTTGGTGATAAAATAGCCGCCGATGGCGGAAGCTATAACAACGCTGGGCAAAACGTAGGAGGATACCTTTGCAACGGTGCTGGCAACGGTAACCGTGGTGGTGGTAAGGGAAACTCCCCTTATCCAGGCATGCTTACCGTTTTTGAAGGTAATATAGCTGTCGTATATGTAGTAGCTTTTGCCGTCATACTGGGCAGTTCTAAGCTTTCCATCCTGAAACTCTGCATTGGTTTCAAAGCCCTCGGGAAATTCGCCGGCTATTTTGTTGTAATCCCCATCGTAAATTACGCAGTATACGCCATTTACATAGTATCTGAAGCCGCCGCCCGCCTGTATTGTGTCATCGTTGTATCGAACGTCGTTGCGGTTATCCCGCACGCCGTCCACTATGCGGCGCTGCATATCCTGCTCCATGGTAAGGCGGCTGGCAGTAAGCATGAATACCATCACCAGCGCGGAAATCGCCACCATCAGCATGGTAAACCAGAAGGTTATTATGAGCTTTACGGATATCTTGTTCATTATTCCTCCCTGAGTACGTATCCTGCGCCGCGAACTGTATGTATAAGCTTTACATCATAGGGCTCGTCTATCTTTCGCCTGAGGAAGCGGATATATACATTTACAACATTTGAGCCGCCCTCGTAATCCACATCGTAAATATGGTCCTCGATGGATTCACGGCTCAATACGGTTCCCTTATTTATAATAAGATACTCCAGAAGGGCAAACTCCTTGGGGGACAGATCAATTATGTCCTTTCCCCTCTTTACGGTACGGGCGGCACTGTCCACGGTAAGGTCCGCCACAGTGTATACGCTGGTATGGGCAGCCACATTGCGAGTCATCACCCTTATACGGGCCAGCAGCTCATCAAAGGAGAAAGGCTTGATAAGGTAATCGTTTGCGCCCATATCAAGGCCCTTTACAATGTCCTCTGTGCTGTCGCGGGCAGTAAGGAACAGCACAGGAGTGGCATTGTTTTTCTCGCGCAGCCTGCGTACCACCTCATAGCCATCCATGCCCGGCATCATTATATCCATCAATACGCCGTCATAGCGATGGAGCAGTATGTAGTCCAGCGCATCCGTGCCGTTGAAGCAGGCATCCACGCTGTATCCGGACGCCCTGAGTTTATTGCATATAACGTTATTAAGATCCCTTTCATCCTCGGCGACAAGTATCCGCATGGTATGCCCCTTTCAAAAAAATAATGCCCTTTGTCTTTTTGGGCATTATACCATATATCTGCGGCTGTTTCCATGCAGGGCAAAGCCGCTGCCGCTATTTTGCCTGTCCTTTTTGTCTTTTATCGGCTTTGTTTCCTTCTTCCCAGCCCATCAGCTGGTTCAGTGCCCTCAATGCGTCCTTTGCGTCCGCTCTGAGGTTTATTCCTTTATGTGATTTAAGCATGCGGTTTTCCCTCCCTTATGTGAGTAGTTTCAGCAGAAGGGCAAAAAAGTAAACCCGCATGACATGTACCATGCGGGCTGTTGTTTATGTTTTTATCTGCTGCGCCTGAAGGCCTCGGATAAAAGGGCGGCACACTCCTGCTCCATTATGCCGCCGATGCACCTTACGCGCCTTGCAAGCAGGCCGTCGGTAAGGTCTGTACGGGAGCCGCAGCAGCCCATTTCTTCATCAAATGCACCGAATACCACTTCGCTTATGCGGCTGTTGAGTATTGCTCCTGTGCACATAGGGCAGGGCTCAAGGGTAACGTAAAGCGTACAGCCGGAAAGCCGCCAGTCCCCAACAGCCTTTGCAGCCATACCAATGGCCAGCATTTCAGCATGGGCGGATGCATCCTTATTCCGCTCCACCAGATTGTGGGCGGCGGCGATTATTTTTTCATCCTTCACCACCACTGCCCCAACAGGCACTTCTCCCATATCAAGGGCAAGCCTCGCCTGCTCTATTGCGGCCTTCATATATTCAGAATGCATATCTTCCTCCGGCGTTCATTTCTTCTTTTATTATATCAAAATGCCGCCCCGTTTGAAACAGAGCGGCATTTATGTTTATTTTGTTTAGCCTACTACGATGTTTACGATGTTCTTTACAACGATCACCTTGCGGACAGTCTTGCCCTCCAGGAAGGGAACAACATCGGCGTGTGCCTTTGCGGCGGCCTCTACCTCTTCCTTGGCCATATCGGCAGGCAGCTCGATACGGGCGCGGATCTTACCGTTTACCTGTACGCCGTACTCGATGCTGTTCTTTACCAGAGCCTTCTCATCCCAGGTGGGCCATGCGGTGGCATACAGGGGCTGAGTATAGCCCAGCATCTCGTTCAGCTCCTCGGTGATATGGGGAGCAACGGGGTTCAGCAGGGTCAGGAGAGTATGGAACTCTTCCTTGGTGATGGAGCCAACGTTGTAAACTTCGTTTACCCAGGTCATCATGGCGGCGATGGCAGTGTTGTACTTCATTGCCTCGTAGTCCTCGGTGACCTTCTTGATGGTGCCGTGTACTATTGCGGCCATCTCGGGACGGATGCCCTCAGCGTCGCTTATCATATCCTGCATACGCCATACGCGGTCGATAAACCTGCGGCAGCCGCGGGCACCGGTGGTGCTCCAGGGAATGGGCTGATCAAATGCGCCCATGAACATCTCGTACATGCGGAAGGTGTCTGCGCCCATCTCGTTTACAACGTCATCAGGATTTACAACATTGCCTCTGGACTTGGACATCTTTTCGCCGTTTTCGCCAAGGATCATACCGTGGCTGGTGCGCTTCTGATAGGGCTCCTTGGTGGGCACTGCGCCGATATCATAGAGGAACTTATGCCAGAAGCGGGAATAGAGCAGATGCAGGGTGGTATGCTCCATACCGCCGTTGTACCAGTCTACGGGCATCCAGTATTCAAGGGCTTCCTTGCTTGCCAGCTCCTTGTCGTTGTGAGGATCGCAATAGCGCAGGAAGTACCAGCTGGAGCCTGCCCAGTTGGGCATGGTATCCGCCTCGCGTACGGCGGGAGCGCCGCAGCAGGGGCAGGTGGTCTTGAGCCATTCGGTGGCGCGGGCCAGAGCGGAGGAGCCGTCATCGGTGGGCTGATAATCCTCTATCTCGGGCAGTACCAGGGGCAGCTCTTCGTAGGGAAGGGGTACCCAGCCGCACTTTTCGCAGTTTACCAGAGGAATGGGCTCGCCCCAATAGCGCTGACGGGTGAATACCCAGTCACGGAGCTTGTAGTTTACCTTGCGGGTGCCAAGGCCCTTTTCTTCCAGCCAGTCTATCATGGCGGCGATGGCATCCTTGACATGCATGCCGTTGAGGAAGCCGGAATTTACCAGAATGCCGCTTTCAACATCGGTATAAACCTCTTCCTGAACATCGCGGCCGCCTGCTACTACTTCGATAATGGGCATATCGAACTTCTTTGCAAAGTCCCAGTCACGCTCATCGTGGGCAGGAACTGCCATGATGGCGCCGGTGCCGTAGCCCATGAGTACGTAATCGGAGATCCATACGGGGATGGGCTGATCGTTTACGGGGTTGGTTGCCTTGAGGCCCTTGAGCAGAACGCCGGTCTTGTCCTTATTCAGCTCGGAGCGCTCCAAATCGCTCTTGCGGGCAGCGGCCTGCTGATAAGCGCGGACTTCGTCCATGTTTTCAATAACATCCTTCATGGCTTCCACGATGGGATGCTCGGGGGATACTACCATGTAGGTTGCGCCGAACAGCGTATCGCAGCGGGTGGTATAAACCTTAAGGCCCTCGGGATAGCCCTCGATGGGGAAGGTGATCTCTGCACCCTCGCTGCGGCCGATCCAGTTCTTCTGCTGGATCTTGACCCTCTCGATAAAGTCCAGATCGTCCAGATCGTCGATAAGGCGCTGGGCGTACTCGGTTATCTTGAGCATCCACTGGCTGCGGACCTTTTGAATTACGGTGCCGCCGCAGCGCTCGCATACGCCGTCAACCACCTCTTCGTTTGCAAGGCCAACCTTGCAGGAGGTGCAGAAGTTGATGGGTATCTCGGCCTTGTATGCAAGGCCCTTCTCGTACAGCTTGAGGAAGATCCACTGGGTCCACTTATAGTAAGCGGGGTCGGTGGTGTTTATCTCGCGGCTCCAGTCAAAGCTGAAGCCAAGGCGCTTGAGCTGCTGACGGAAACGGTTTGCGTTTTCAAAGGTGACCTTTGCGGGATGGGCGCCGGTCTTGATGGCGTAGTTTTCGGTGGGCAGGCCGAAAGCATCCCAGCCGATGGGATACAGTACGTTGTAGCCTTCCATGCGGCGCTTACGGGCAAGGATATCCATCGCGGTATTGGAGCGGGGATGTCCTACGTGCAGACCCTGTGCGGAAGGGTAAGGGAACTCTATAAGGGGGAAGAACTTGGGCATGGTGTAGTCGTTCTTTGCTTCGAAGCAATGAGCGTCCTCCCATATCTTTTGCCACTTAAGTTCCACTTTGTCGTGATCGTAACGTTCTGCCATTGTATTTCCTCCGTGTGCAATTTTGCTTATTTACATATAAAAAGGCTTTCGCCTCATCAAGAGACGAAAGCCCATTAAGCCTCCGTGGTACCACTCTCGTTGGCAGCAAAAGCCGCCCACTCGATGTCCCTTTAACGCTGGACATGCGCCGGCCGCTATCATAAAGCATTTCACGTCCGGTGGCCATGCGACGAGCTTCGGAAGCGCCCCTGTACCGCCCTCGCACCATGCCGGCGGCTCGCTTTACTCGGCTTTTTCCTACTGTTTCACATCATTGCCAATATACCCGTACATTATATTTCATCCCTGTGCAAAAGTCAATGACTTTGCCATTCAAATGGTGTATAATGAAACCCGATGGCCAAATGGCCCTCAGAAAGGATTTTGCGCTATGCTTGCCGATTATCATATTCATACCTGCTACTCCGGCGATTCCGAAGCCCCCATAAAGGAGCAGCTGGATGCTGCCGCAGCTGCCGGCCTTACCCACATCTGCTTTACAGACCATGTGGATTTTGACGGATCCCATCTGACCCCTGCGGATATCTCCGCCCGCAATGAGGAGGCTCTTCGCCTTGCGCCCCTTTATCCCTCCCTTGATATTTCCCTGGGCATGGAAATAAGTCTGGACGGCCGAGAAGCAAGCCTGCTGGCCCATCAGCATGCAAAGGATGCGCATCTGGATTTTATCATCGGCTCTGTGCATACGGTGGACGGCATAGATGCCTACTTCCCTGAATTTTTTGAAAACCGTACCCTGGAAGAGACCTACAGCTGCTATGTAGAAAAGATGACCCGTTCCATAAAGGTATCGGATTTTTCCGTAATGGGCCACTATGACTTCTGCACCAAGTACAGTCCCTATGCCGAAAGACCCATGAAATACAGCATGTTCCCCCAGATGTTTGACGATATTTTCCGCACCCTTATCCACAGCGGCCGCTCCCTGGAAATCAACTCCTCCTCATGGAGAAAAGACCCTGCATGGGGGCTGGATATATTCTCCCGCTACCGGGAACTGGGCGGCGAATTTGTTACCCTTGGCTCAGATGCCCATAAGCCCGCCAGAGTGGGCAACCGCATAGCAGAAGCAATGGAGCTGGCAAAGGCAGCCGGCATACGCTACATCGCCACCTACAAAAACATGCAGCCCATAATGCACAAAATATAAAAACATAAGCCGCAGGGAATTACCCCTGCGGCTCCGCTTTATTTTGGCTGAATAATTTCTGCGATGTTCTCATTTTTCAGCGATGCTATGACTGTTTTTCCGCTGAAGGCTGCGGCAAATTTCCGTCCGTTTTCCGCGTCCCTATGGCTGTCTGCCTTGTTGAACAATACGGTTTCGCCGTGATCCACCATTTTTGCGGCGTCTTCGGGGGTGACAATGTGATTTACATCCACCCCCAGCGATCCTGCATAAAGCTCCGGCCTGTGGCATACTTCCGCAATCGGCTTTCCAATTCCGTCTGCACCTATTACATATATCACCTTTGCGCCGTCGGGTATTACAGGCTCGTGGGATGCATGGGCCTTCAGGGGCAGCCCCTTGGCGCCGTCCGCCTCTGCGATTACATGATCCGCAAGCAGGGCAAGCTCCTCCGGGGGTATGTCCGATGGGCCGATCTTTTCGCCGTACATTCGCCCAACACATATCACGCCATGCCGCTCCAGCCCGTCCGCTATGCTTTGCCTGTCCGGGTCTATAAGGGTAACTGTCCCCTCCGGAGGGAATATGCGGGTGGTGGTGCAGATCAACACGCTGCCCCGCTCTTTAAGCTCTGCGGCAAGGGTAAGCATGAGGGTGGTCTTGCCGCCGCCCCCTATTATGGCGGTGATGCCGGGGCGAATATCCAGCGCCTGTGAGAATGTCATAAGCTGTTCCTCGCTTAATAAAAACCGCGCCGCAGCAAAGTGCGGCGCGACAGAAATTGCTTTGGTTATTTCTTGTTGTTCATCTTCATCATATCATCCAGGGACATCTGGCTGGCAAAGCTCATGGTCAGCATACGCTGGCTGGGATTGTCAAACAGATTGCTCATGGGGGTACGGTCGTGAATGTGACGTACGGCCTCTGCAAACATGGGAGCTGCGGACAGTATCTTGATCTTTTCGCTGCCCTTTACGGCGGGGCAGTTTACGGTATCGGTGGAGACCAGCAGCTTGATGGGGCTCTCTTCTATCTTCTTTACGCCCTTTTCCTGCAGAACAACGTGGGAAAGGAAGGCGTAAATGTCGTTTGCGCCCTTATCCTTAAGGCCGTGGGCAACATCTACCAGAGTGCCGCCGGAGATGGTAAAGTCGTCAACAACTATGCAGTTCTTGCCCTTTACGTCGCCGATGATCTCCAGAACCTTGGCGTTTTCATCGTGACCGGAGCGCATCTTGTCGCCGATGGCTACTGCGCAGCCCAGTTCGTTGGCCATTGCGCGGGCGCGCTTTGCGCTGCCTGCATCGGGAGATACTACTACCAGGTCATCGTTTACTATACCCAGATACCTTGCATATGCGCAAAGCAGCTCCTGAGCGTAAAGATGGTCAACAGGCTTCTTGAAGAAGCCCTGTACCTGAGCGGCGTGAAGGTCCATGGTAACAACGCGGTCAGCACCAGCAAGCTCGATGCACTCGGCGCATACGCGGCCGCGGATGGATACGCGGGGCTCGTCCTTCTTGTCGCCCTTGGCGTAGCTGAAGTAAGGGATTATAGCGGTAACGCTGTTTGCACTGGCGCGCTTGAAGGCATCCAGGAAGAACAGCAGCTCGGCAAATTCATTGTTGGGATCCAGACCCAGAGTCTGAACAAAGTAAACGTCCTTATCTCTGATACTTTCGTTGATGCGTACGAATGTGTTTCCCTCGGAGAATACCAAAGTGGTGCAATCGCCCATGGGGCTGCCCAGATATTCGCACATCTGGCTGGCAAATTCCTTGCTGGCGCTGCCGGCAAAAATCTTGATTATTCCTTCGGACATAAGTACAAAATTCCCCCTTATATTTGTCGATTGTATTATAACAAATTACCCCACCATAATCAACGAAAGGACAAAAGATATACGAAGGAACTCCTGCACACACCATAAGCTGTTCTTATCCAAAAAGCCTCTGTCATAGCCGCAAAAAAAGGGTGTATTGTGGGCATAACAGCGGTCATCCACAAGTTTACATATTATGCATTAAATCCTTCATATAAAAAAGTTATAGCCGTTAAGAAAGGGCAGAAAAATACCCGTATGCCTCCTCCAGCCCCGCCGCATTTTTATACGCCGCGCCAATAAGAGTATCCCTGTTTTTGCCATGGAAATCGCTGCCGCAGGTGGGTTTTAGGCCATATCTTTCCGCCAGATCCAAAAACAGCTTCAGCTGCCCCTCTGTGGATATGGGATAATATGCCTCTATTCCCCACAGGCCGTAATCCGCAAGCTCCCGTATAAGGCTGTGGGGGTCTGCCTTCAGCTTGCAGGGGTGAGCCAGCACCGCAGCGCCGCCTGCGTCCATGGCAAGCTCCACGGCCTCCTTTTTGGATATGCGCTCACTGGGTACATATGCGGGCGCACCGCTGCCGATGTATCTGTCAAAGGCATCCGTAAGGGTCGCGGCATATCCTCCCGCAACCAGTGCCTTTGCAATATGCAGCCTTGTGTCATTTCCGCGGCTGTGCTCAATAAGGTGCTCCACATCCCTTCCCATGGCGCGGAGCTTTTTCAGTATCCTGCGGTTTCTGTCCAGCCGTCCTTCCCTGCGCCATATTTCGTATTGCTTTATCTTTTCATGGTCAGGGTCTATGCCAAGGGCCAGAATATGCAGCTCTGAGGGAAACTCCGCATCTATCTCCATGCCGGATATCACCTTTACGCCTATTTTTCTGCCCGCCTCAGCAGCCTCTCTGCAGCCCACGGCGGTATCGTGATCCGTAAGGGCCATAAGGGCAACGCCCTGCTCCAGAGCAAGGGCAGGAAGCTGTTCCGGGGCAAATGTGCCGTCGGACATATCGGAATGGATATGCAGGTCAAATGGTTTCATGGTTTTCTCCGGACAAAATCAAGATAAACAGGCGGGGCATCCGCCCCGCCCATAGCGTATCTGTTTAGTTTTCTTCTTCCTCGGGATCAGGGTCTGCCTGGGGAATGTCAGGCAGGACGCTGCCGGGATGATAGAAGCCGTCGTTTGATTCTTCCTCTGCCTGTGCTTCTGCCTCAAGGACCTCCTCATCGGGAGTTTCCAACTCGGCCTTCTTTTCCTTGTAGGTCTTCAGCTCCACGGGCTGATTGAGGAATATCTTTTCGAATTCCTCGCCGGTGATGCGCTCGTACTCGATAAGGTACTTGACCACGCGATCCAGAGCCTCACGCTCTTCAAGAAGCACATCCTTTGCCCTCTGGAACTGCTCTTCCAGTATGCGGCGTATCTCCTTATCCACCTTGGCGGCAACCTCTTCGGAATAATTGCGCTGATGTCCCCAGTCCTTGGCGATGAATACCTCTGCATCGCCGCCCAGGAATACGGGGCCTATCTCGTCGCTCATGCCAAACTCTATTACCATGCGCCTTGCAAGGTCGCTGGCGTGCTTCAGGTCGCCTATTGCACCGGTGCAGATATCCTCCAGTGCGATGCTCTCTGCCACGCGGCCGCCCATGCTCATGGCGATCTGGTCCAGCAGCTTGCCGCGGGAGATGTGAGAATCGTCATTGTCAGGCATGGTCATGGTATAGCCTGCGGCCTGACCTCTGGGTATTATGGATACCTCGTGTACGGGGTCGCAATGCTCCATGCGATAGGCCACTATGGCGTGACCTGCCTCGTGATAAGCGGTGATTTTCTTATCCTCGTCGGTAACAACGCGGCTGCGCTTTTCGGGGCCGACCACAGTGCGGGTTATGGCTTCCTCAAGCTCCACCATGGTAATGTGCTTTTTCTTGAAGCGGGCGGCAAGAATTGCGGCCTCGTTCAGCACGTTTTCAAGGTCTGCGCCGGTCATGCCGCTGGTGCGCTTTGCAAGCACCTCAAGGTCAACATCCTCGGCAAGGGGCTTGCCCTTGGCGTGGACTCTGAGGATAGCCTCGCGGCCCTTAACGTCGGGATAGCCTACGGTTATCTGCCTGTCAAAGCGGCCGGGACGCAGCAGAGCGGGGTCAAGTATGTCGGGACGGTTGGTGGCGGCAAGGACGATTATGCCCTCATTTACCGCAAAGCCGTCCATCTCTACCAGCAGCTGGTTGAGGGTCTGCTCACGCTCATCGTGTCCGCCGCCAAGGCCTGCGCCTCTCTGACGGCCCACGGCGTCGATTTCGTCTATGAAAATAACCGCGGGAGCAAACTTCTTTGCGTTGGTGAACAGATCGCGTACGCGGCTTGCGCCAACGCCTACGAACATCTCAACAAAGTCCGAACCGGAAATGGAGAAGAAGGGAACCCCCGCTTCTCCTGCAACTGCCTTTGCAAGGAGAGTCTTACCTGTGCCCGGAGGGCCAACCAGCAGACAGCCCTTGGGTATGCGGGCGCCCATCTGGGTGAAGCGCTTGGGGGAGCGCATAAACTCTACAACTTCCTTAAGCTCTTCCTTTTCCTCCTCTGCGCCTGCAACATCCGCAAAGGTGACCTTGGTCTGGCCTTCCATATTAGTGCGTGCGCGGCTCTTTCCGAAGTTCATCACATTATTGCCGCCGCCCTGGGCCCGCATCATGAAGATATAGAACAGAGCCATGCCGCCGAACAGCAGCAGATAGGGGAATATGGTGGCGAACAAGCCGGGCTCTGGGGGCAGGTTGATAACCAGGTCAAAGGGATAATCCGCCTGGGTAACTTCCTCCGCATCCTTGCCGGTAAGCTCCGCGGTGACCTTTTCCATGTCGCTGGTAAATATATCTAGTGACGGAATATTGGTATAGAAATCCGCCTCCTCCGGGAAAAGGGCAGGGTCGGTCCCGCCGTCGACATAAAGGCCAACCAGCTCAAGCTGGGTTACCTCTGCAGCGGCGATCTTTCCCTCGCGAACGTTTGCGATAAATTCTGAATAGGCAATGCCCTCCGCTTCTTTGCCCGTAAGGTCAAAGCCGGATACCAGCATTATGATTATGCCCATCAGTATCAGATACACCAAAGGTGTGGAAAGTCTTTTTCTCTTCAATTCATTACCTCCCCGGTATACTAAGCATACCACTTGCGAGTTAAAACTATCCCCATCATATTAACACAAAAACTTATCCATTCATACCTTAAATAATCAAAATTAAGTGAAAAAACCGTGACTTTAAATCCTTTATGAATATAAAATAGGGTTTACAAACCGCTTAAGCAATAATATAATATTGGATGATTGGTTTTTTGCATGAAAAACCTCAATATTCAAACCTATGACCGGGACACACGGTGGTCCGGACGCCCAAGAGAGCGGCTCGTTTTCGGTGAGAGAGCCGCGGCAATGTCCGCCCATACGCATCCCCCGGGAGCGCCTGGGTGAAAGCAATTATAACCAAGGCCGGCTGCCCTCCGTTACAGGGGCATATTGAGAGGGCGCAGTATCTGCGCCAACTCGGGTGGTACCGCGCATCATTGCGTCCCGATATTTTCGGGGCGCATTTTTAATTATTTGCGACGGAAAAGACCTTTAAAATATTCACAACACACAAGGAGACTCAGGAATGTACAAAAAGGTTCCCACTTCACTGGATTTCGTATCCCGTGAAAAAGAGACGCTGGAATTCTGGAAACAGAACCACATCTTTGAAAAGAGCGTAGAGCTGCGTAAGGGCGCCCCCGCCTACACCTTCTACGACGGCCCCCCAACCGCAAACGGCAAGCCCCACATCGGCCACGTGCTGACCCGCGCCATGAAGGACATCATACCCCGCTACAAGACCATGCAGGGCTATGACGTGCTGCGCAAGGCCGGCTGGGATACCCACGGCCTGCCCGTAGAGCTGGAGGTTGAAAAGCAGCTGGGTCTGGACGGCAAGGAACAGATCGAAGAATACGGCGTAATCCCCTTCATCGATAAGTGCAAGGAATCCGTATGGAAGTACAAGAGCGAGTGGGAAGTAATGTCCGACCGCATGGGCTTCTGGGCAGATATGGAAGACCCCTACATCACCTACAAGGATGACTACATCGAATCCGAATGGTGGGCACTGAAGACTATCCATGAAAAGGGCCTGCTCTACAAGGGCCACAAGATAGTTCCCTACTGCCCCCGCTGCGGTACCGCCCTCTCTTCCCACGAAGTAGCTCAGGGCTATAAGGACGTTAAGGAGACCTCCGCAACCGTCCGCTTCATCGTTCCCGATGAGGAAAACACCTACTTCCTGGCATGGACCACCACCCCCTGGACCCTGGCCAGCAACGTTGCTCTGTGCGTAAACCCCAACGTTGTATACGTATATGCCAAGGTTGACGGCAAAGAGACCCTTATCCTTGCAAAGGATCTGGTATCCACCGTTCTGGAAGGCCACCAGGTTGAGATCGTTAAGGAAGTTACCGGTAAGGAGCTGGAATACAAGCACTATCAGCCCCTGTTTGAATGCACCCTCAAGGCTGCCGGCGGCAAGGACGCTTTCTTCGTAATGTGCGACGATTACGTAACCACCACCGACGGTACCGGTATCGTACACTGCGCCTCTGCCTTCGGTGAAGACGACTACCGCGTATGCAAGCGCTACAACCTGCCTTTCGTTCAGATGGTAGATACCAAGGGCGAAATGTGCGGCGGCACTCCCTGGGACGGCACCTTCGTAAAGCAGGCTGACCTGCCCATACTTATGGCCCTTGATAAGGAAGGCCTGCTGTTTGATGCTCCCAAGTTTGAGCACAGCTATCCCTTCTGCTGGCGCTGCGACACTCCCCTCATCTACTACGCAAGAGCCTCCTGGTTCATCGCCATGTCCCAGCTTCGCGATAAGCTGATCGACTACAACCGCCGCATCAACTGGCTGCCCGAAAACATAAAGGAAGGCCGTATGGGCAACTTCCTTGAGAACGTAATCGACTGGGGTCTCTCCCGCGAGCGTTACTGGGGCACTCCCCTTCCCGTATGGATGTGCGACAAGTGCGGCAAGGTACACGTTATCGGCAGCCGCAAGGAGCTTGACGAAATGGCCGGCTGCGGCACCGATGTAGAGCTGCACAAGCCCTACCTTGATCCCATCACCTGGGAATGCGAATGCGGCGGCACCATGCGCCGTGAGCCCGTTGTTATCGACTGCTGGTTCGATTCCGGCGCAATGCCCTTCGCCCAGTGGCACTATCCGTTTGAAAACAAGGAAGAGTTTGAGCGTCGTTACCCCGCCAACTTCATCAGCGAGGCAATCGACCAGACCCGCGGCTGGTTCTACACCTTGTCCGCCATCGCCGTATGTCTCTTTGACGATCCTTCCTTCCTCAACTGCATCGTGCTTGGCCACGTACAGGATAAGGAAGGCCGCAAGATGAGCAAGCACATCGGCAACGTTGTAGACCCCTGGGTACTGCTTGACAAGCAGGGCGCAGACGCCGTACGCTGGTATTTCTATACCTCCTCCATGCCCTGGCTGCCCAACCGCTTCTCCGAGGAAGCAGTTTCCGAATCCCAGCGCAAGTTCATGGGTACCTTCTGGAACACCTACGCCTTCTATGTGCTGTATGCCGACATCGATGAATTCGATCCCACTCAGCACAAGCTGGTCCGCGAGAATCTCTCTCCCATGGATCAGTGGATACTCTCCCGCCTGAACACTCTGGTGGGCAAGGTCGAGGGCTATCTGGACGAGTTGAAGATGACCGAAGCCGGCCGCGAAATGCAGCTGTTCATGGACGATCTGTCCAACTGGTATGTACGCCGCTGCCGCGAGCGTTACTGGGGCAAGGAAATGACTGCGGATAAGGAAGCAGCCTACATGACCCTCTACACCGTACTGCACACCATGAACCTGATCTCCGCTCCCTTCATCCCCTTCATGGCTGAGGAGATGTATCAGAACATGGTACGCACCGTGGATAAGAACGCTCCCGAAAGCGTACACCTTTGCAACTGGCCCAAGGCCGATGCATCCTTCATCAACCCCGAGCTGGAAGCCAACATGGCAGCAGTTCTTGACATCGTAGTACTGGGCCGCTCCGCCCGTAACTCCGCCAACATCAAGAACCGTCAGCCCATCGGCACCATGTACGTTCAAGGCAGCAAGCTTCCCGATATGTACGTATCCATCATCGCCGACGAGCTGAACGTGAAGAAGGTAGAATTCGTAGACGACGCTTCCTCCTTCATCACCTACAAGGTAAAGCCCCAGCTTAAGACCCTCGGCCCCCGCTACGGCAAGATTCTGCCCAAGATCAACGCATACCTTGCAGGCGAAGGCATCGGCAACGCAGTTGTGGCCGCCCACAACGCCGGCGAAAACTACAAGTTTGAGCTGGATGGCACTCAGGTTCTGCTGAGCCGCGAGGATGTGCTGGTTTCCACCGAGCAGAGCGCAGGCTTCGTTGCAGTAAGCGAGCATGACCTGTCCGTAGTTCTGGATACCAACCTGACCCCCGAGCTCATCGACGAGGGCTTCGTCCGCGAGATCGTCTCCAAGGTACAGACCATGCGTAAGGAAGCCGCCTTTGAGGTGACCGACCACATCGCCCTGTATCACAACGGCAGCGCTCGCATCGAAGAGATCTTCGCCAAGTACGGCGAAGAGATCGCCGCCGATACCCTTGCAGATTCCGTTGCAAAGGGCGCAGCAGGCTTCTCCAAGGAATGGGATATCAACGGCGAGACCGTTACCCTGGGCGTGGAAAAGAAATAATTACCCACACAAAAGCAAGGGCCGCACTATGCGGCCCTTTTTTCTATGTGTTAATTACCGTTGCTTGCGCAATCCCCCCCTTGTTGGTATCATAATCCCGTCAAAAGGAGGACACGGATATGCTTAATGAAAACATAAAGAATCTTCGCAAGGCAAAGGGACTTTCCCAGGAAGAACTTGCAAATGAGCTGAATATAGTACGTCAGACCCTGTCAAAATGGGAGCAGGGCTTATCCGTACCTGATGCGGATATGCTGATAAAGCTTTCCGCCTGCCTTGGTGTTGCCCCCTCCCTGCTGCTTGGCGATGAAATATCTGACCCAGGCGAAAGTATGGCAGACCTTGCAGAAAAGCTGGAAAGGGAAAACGCTTCCCTTGCCCGCCGCAATGAGCGGAACCGCAGGGCGCTAAGGTGGATATCCGCGGCGCTGTGCGTGCTGTGCGTTTGTCTGCTCTTTTATGCCATCGTTCCCGCTCTGGTCGGCATTTCCTTAAAGGTTGGCCCCGCATCGGTGGGTGTCATCGGAGGGGCGGACGGCCCAACTTCCATATACATATCCTCGGTTTCACTGAATTGGCCCATGGTAATATTTGTATGTCTGCTGCTGGCCGTCTCAATAGCAGGGCTCACCCTTTCCCGCAAAGGCCGCAGGTAAGCCTGTAATCCTCAAAAAGCGGCATCTGCTGTTTCTTGTCACTCTATGCCCTCCATTGTTTGGAGGGTTTTTCCTGTATTGCCTGTCACCCTCAAAATTTTAACAACACATCATAATATTTTTATGCTAAAATAGAAGTACACTTTTGGAGATATTTCTATTAATGAAGCAAACCATCAAATCACTTATTAAAGTTCTTGCAATCCTCATACTGTACTTCGTCCTTCAGGCTCTGGTGACGACGGTATTCGCCGCCATAGGGGGCATGGGGGTTGAGGGTGATATTCAGGGCGCAATGGAAGCCTTCCTTGAGGAAAAGGCCGCCCTTGTTTCCATTGTTTATAACGGGCTGATAATACTCTGCCTGCTGCTGTATCGCCGCATAAATTCCGCCGCAAAGCAGGAGCTGGTATTCAAGGGCCTTTCCGCCGGGGAAGCCGCAATATGCCTGGGCGCAGGCGTGTGCTTTGCCTTTCTGGTATCCATACTGCTGTCCCTGCTGCCCTTGCCCGCCGAAACGATGAGCACCTACAGCTCCGCCGTGGCTGAGGGCACATCCGGCTCCGCCCTTGAAAAGCTTATTTCCGTGGTGATCCTGGCTCCCATCGCGGAGGAGCTGCTGTTCCGCGGAGCCATATACGGCACATTAAAAAGCAGCTCCCAGCCCATTGCCGCGGTGGCGGCATCCTGCGCCATATTCGGCCTGATGCATCAGGATCCCGTATGGATAATCTACGCCTTCCTGATGGGCCTTGGCCTTACCCTTGCGCTGGATGCCTACAGCACCCTGCTGGCCCCCATACTGCTGCACATGGCTTTTAACTTTGCAGGCTATTTCGTTGCCCCCATTCTGGAAGGCATTCCGCTCTATGTGGCGCTTGCGGCAGCTGCAGGCTGCGTATTGTTCATCCGCCACGCAAGAACTCTTCGCAAATCCCAAGGAGATAAATAACAATGTATCAGGAATCCAACACCTCAAACTCCGGCAAAAAGGCCGACGTACTGCTGTTTATAGGGCTGGTCGCAATGCTGCTTGTTGCCCGCCTTGCGCTGAATATCATACAGGCGCTGGGCCTTGGCGCTCTGCAGCTGGTGGTATTCATAGCTTTGGTTGCAGTATGCTTCCTCGTATTCAAAAAGCGTTTCTGCACCTACCGCTATACCCTGTTCAATAAAGAGCCCGAAGAGGGCGAGCTGGATGAATACGGCAATCAGCAGAAGCTTGCAATGCCCCTGGGCACCTTTATAATAGAGCAGCTCAGCGGCAGCCGCGGCGGCATCGTAGCAAACATTGGCCCCGGAGATATGCTTCAGCTTATCCCTCCCTGCGCCGCCGCCATAGGCATAATAGGCAGCGGAAATGACTCTTCCCTGAAAAAGCCCCCCTTCTACGGCAACGGCAAGCGCAGCGATGCCCATATACTCATATACCGGGACAACAACATAACCAAGGCGCTGGCCTTCTGCCCCTCAAAGGAGCTTGAGGCTATGCTCAATGAGATAATTGCCGCCGTCAACGCATAGTTGCGGTGATGACGAATAAGATATATAATTAATACAAAGAAACGGAGGATAACCGCATGAAGCTTATATACGCAATTGTGCAGAATGATGACTCCAAAAAGCTCATCCGCGAGCTTACCAACCGCCGCATCAGCGTGACCCGCATCTCTTCCACCGGCGGCTTCCTTCACAACGGCAACAGCACCCTTATGATAGGCGTTGAGCCGGACCGTCTTGATGAAACCCTTGAGATCATCAAGGAAAAATCCAGCACCCGCAAGGAATACATGGTGGTTCCCTCTGCTGTGCCCGGCTATATCGACAATTCTCCCGCCCCTGTACAGGTTACCATGGGCGGCGCAACGGTGTTCGTGGTAGATGTGGAGCAGTTCTACAAATTCTAATTCAATAATGACCGGCATCAGACAGGCGGAGCGGCGGCTGCTTTCGGCTATTGCCGAAGGGCATATTCCCCACGCCTGTTTTATTTCCTGCCCGGATTATGATATGGCTGAGGTTCTGGCTAAAAAGGCCGCCGCCCTTTACTGCACAGGAGCGGCAGACCCCGCCCGCCTTGCAAACGCCGCAGACTGCCTGATCCCCACCAACTACAAGGCAGATACCATAAGGGACGAAATAATCGCAGAGCTTGCAAACAGCTCCTTTTCCGGCGGCAAAAGGGCGGTATTGCTTATCAACGCCCATACAATACAGGAACCCGTTCAGAATATCCTGCTAAAATCCATCGAGGAGCCGCCGCAGAATACCCTGTTTCTGCTGACAGGCAATCCTGCAGGCCTGCTGCCCACCATACGCTCCCGCTGTGCATCCATACTGTGCGGCATACCTTCCTCTGAAGAGGTGGCGGCAGAGCTTGTAAACCTTGGGGCAGACAGCCGCGAGGCCGCCCTGTATGCGGCTCAGGGCGTGACCCTTGCCCAGGCAAAAAAGCTATGGCAATCCGAAGACCACAGGGCGCTGAGAACTGCATCCCAGGATGTGCTGATGGAGCTGTTGTCCGGCAAGCTTCCCTTTGAAAAGCAGCAGGCAGTAGCCTCCATGGACGGAGCGCGGTTTATGCTGTCCTTTATGAAGGACCTGCTTACATACCATGAGCAGGGCGTAATAAATGAAAATCCCGACCGCGCAGATGACATCCGCGCCATATCCTCCCGCTTTACAACGGGGCGGATAAACTGTATCATAGAATGGTTGGTATCAGCCATGGAAAGACTTGATACCAATGCATCGCCTTCAGGTACATTTACCAGGCTATTTACCGAAATTACAGAGGAGTTTATACATAATGACTAAGGTTATCAGCGTAAGATTCAGGGGAGGAAGCAAGCATTACTTCTTTGACCCTGCAGAGCTTGAAATAAAAGCAGGCGACGGCGTTATCGTAGAAACCGCCCGCGGCACAGAATTCGGCGAGGTTGCGGTCGGCGTTCACGAAGTGCCGGATGAGCAGGTGGTTCAGCCCCTCAAGGGAGTTGTACGTATCGCCACCGAAAGAGATAAGGAAATGCGGGACAGCTACAAGGCAAAGGAAAAGGATGCCTATGCCACCTGCATGGAAAAGATACAGGCACACAATCTTGAAATGAAGCTGGTTGACGTGGAATACACCTTCAACGGCTCCAAGATAGTATTCTACTTTACCGCAGACGGCCGCGTTGACTTCCGCGAGCTTGTAAAGGACCTTGCCTCGGTATTCAAGACCCGCATAGAGCTGCGCCAGATAGGCGTTCGCGATGAGGCAAAGCTGCTGGGCGGCCTTGGCAGCTGCGGCAGGCCTGTATGCTGCAAGGCATTCCTGCCGGATTTTCAGCCCGTATCCATCAAGATGGCAAAGGAGCAGAACCTTTCCCTCAGCCCCACCAAGATTTCCGGCATATGCGGCAGGCTCATGTGCTGCCTCAAGTATGAGCAGGACTGCTATGAATCCATGCGCAAGCAGATGCCCAAGGTGGGCCGCGAGGTAGGCACTCCCGAGTGCCTCACCGGCGTTGTGGTGGAGAATAACGTCATTTCCGAAAAGACCCGCGTAAAGCTCACCCTGCCCGACGGCACCATCGAGATACGCGAATATCCCTTCCGGGAGCTCAAATTCAGCCGCGGCAAGGGCAAGCAGGTACAGGAAGCAGAAGAAGTGGATACCACCATGGACGTTGTGCCCGAAGAACTTGCCGCCCTCCTGGATGAGGAAAAGGCGGATATGCGTGAAAGACGCATGGCAAAGGATAATCTTTAAATATTGACAATAAGGATTTCCGTGTTACAATAATAGATGAAAATATATGTGGAGGTACACATCAATGGCATATGTAATCAATGATTCCTGCATCAGCTGCGGCGCTTGTGAAGCTGGCTGCCCCGTTGGCGCTATTTCCCAGGGCGATGATCGTTACGTTGTAGACGCCGGCACCTGCATCGATTGCGGCGCTTGCGCTTCCAACTGCCCCGTTGGCGCTCCCGTTCAGGAGTAACCTCAAGAATTAAATAAAAGACGGCCCATCCGGGCCGTTTTTTATGGTCAAATATACTTAAGTCAGGAACTGTTATATTCAATGGAAAATATCCGCACTCAAAACAAAATGGGCTATATGCCCGTTCCGGGGCTCATTCTTAAGATGTCCCTGCCCATGATGGTATCCATGCTGGTGCTTGCCACATACAACGTGGTGGACAGCATATTCGTATCCCGCATAAGCGAAAATGCGCTGACTGCGGTTTCTTTGGTATTCCCCTTTCAGATGCTGATCACTGCCGTAACGGTAGGTACTGCCGCCGGCGCAAACTCCCTCATCGCAAGAAAGCTGGGCGCTCAGGATCAGGAAGGCGCAAACCGCGCCGCGAGCAACGCAATGTTTCTCTCTGTGGCCAGCGGTCTGTTTTTCTTTATATTCTTCCTGCTGCTGACCCCCTCCCTTATCAATATTTTTAAGCCTGATGCGGAAATCGCCGAATATGCAAATACCTATCTTTACCTGATAGGCATTCCCGCCATATTCGTATGCATACAGGTAATGGAAGAAAAAATACTGCAGGCAACCGGCAATACCGTCCACTCCATGCTGATACAGCTGGTGGGTGCCATATTCAACCTGATACTGGACCCCATCCTCATATTCGGCCTGCTGGGCTTCCCCGCAATGGGCGTGGCCGGCGCCGCCATAGCCACCGTTATCGGTCAGATAGCAGGCATGGTGCTGGGCTTTTTCATCCTGTTCAATAAAAAATGCCTTATCAGGGTAAAGCTCAAGGGCTTCCGCCCCTGCCTTGCCACCATTAAGGAAATATACGTTGTGGGCATCCCCAGCATATTCCTGCAGATGGTAGGCTCCATAATGAACGTGGGCATGAACAAGATACTCATCGCCTTTACCCCCACCGCAGTAAGCGTATTCGGCGTTTACTTCAAGCTTCAGTCCTTCATCTTCATGCCGGTATTCGGCCTTAACAGCGGCACAATGCCCATAATAGGCTACAATTTCGGCGCCCGCAACAAAAAGCGCATAATGGATGCGCTGAAATACGGCTGCCTGTACGCCTTCTGCATAATGATGCTGGGTTTGGCCCTCTTCCAGTTCTGCGCTCCCTTTATGCTGAATTTGTTTGAGGCCTCCCCCGCCATGCTGGAGATAGGCGTTCCCGCCCTCAAGACCATCAGCCTGTTCTTCCCCATGGCTTCATTGTGCATTATGTTCTCAGCCATGTTCCAGGCCATAGGAAACGGCCGCCTTGCCTTCTTTATGTCTGCACTGCGCCAGCTTATAATACTGCTGCCTGCGGCCTATGCATTCTCAAGGATATGGGGGCTTTCCGCCGTATGGTACGCTTTCCCCACGGCAGAGTTCTTCGCCCTTATATTTGCCTCGGTAATGCTTGCAAAGGTATATAATTCACAGATAAGATACATGGAGGGTTAATATGAGGATAAAGGATACCGACAGATTCATCCGCATACATAAGCAGGGTTCCGCCTTTGGAGGCAACTTTGAAGTATGGGTGGACCGCACTACCGGCGTTAACTACGCAGTATGGGCCAGCGGCTATGCAGGCGGCATGACCGTGATGCTGGATGCTGACGGCAAGCCTATCGTAACAGAGCTGGACGATTACGGCAGAGTAAGATAAAGGCTATCGACCATGAATGATCAAACCTCCGCGGGAACATCACCCTGCGGAGGTTTTTGCTTTATCCTTTTGCCTGAAAAACAAGCCCGTTTTCATCACCCAGCTCATTTCGCACGAAGGTTTCCGCTTCGCCTGCACTGCGGGCAGGTACTGAACTGAATGTTCCGTCCCTGAAGCGCCAGCAGGCAAATATACCGTCATGATACTGCACATATGTATTTCCCGAATAAATGGGATAGTACTCCTCCGGCATTCCGCTGATTATCAGCGGACCCTTGGATAGATAAAAAACATTGTCCCTGATAACAAGATTCTCATTTGCACAGGGCAATGGATTATCGCTGCCGGTAAATACCAGCGCCCCTATAACATCATTGGCCTTGTTCCTTCCTGTGGGATTTCCCGCAGGAGAAGAATACATTACATAATTGTCCTCTATGGTGATGTTTTTGAACATTCTGAGAGGATTAGCCTGTTCCTCCCAGTTCAGCAGGGTAATGCCGCAGGTATACTCCAGCAGATTGCCCCGAACAGAGCTGTTGCCTTGTATATCCTCACTTCTTTCCGCTTCAGGATCTCCGTCATGGGACAATTCTCCCGCCGCAATTCCGCCATTGAAGCAATGGTGCACATAGTTGTTCTGCACTGTCATATCGGTGGTGTGGTTTATTCCGTCTCCGGAGTATACGGTTTCCGCATCAATAAAGGTGTGGGTCATTGCGCCCATATAGCCCACTTCGCAGTTTTGTACCAGTTTGCCTCCTCTGGCCTCAATGGCGTGACCGCCGTAAAGCACAGCAAGGTTGTCGATAACAGAGTTCTGTCCATAGTTGAGGGTAACAACACAGCCCTCATTTGGGTCGCAGCAGAATTCGATGGACTCGTATATCTCACCGGGATTTCCCTCGTCACAGCGGAAATACAGCTTGCCGGTACGCTCAGCGTGCTGATAAACAAAAATCGGATGCTGTGAACCAAGATCAGAATAATCGATATCATTGAAATACTGCATATCCTGCATATCCTTTGCAGGGTCAAAATCAGGCTTATTCATCAATGAATCGTAGGAATTTCCGGATATGTGCTTTACATATTTATGGCCGCTCCACCATACGGGGGCCTTGTCCGCCAAGTCCATGCTGCCATCCAGCACAATGTCTCCGCAGTCCATCATATCTTTATAGAACACCCAGATATTATCCGTCCCCTCCATCAGGGACCACTTGGAAGGGTCTGCACCGTTTTCCGGCGAGCCGTATATTCCCGGCTTGGGACCCTCACCATAGGCTGAGTATGTAACTCCCTCCTGAGCTATGAGAGGCTTGCCCCGCCAAACATCTCCGCGGCGGAAAAAAACACCGTCGCCGGATTTCAGCCGGATACTGTTTACTTTATCAAGAGTTGCCCATGGTGTCTCCGGACTCCTGCCGTCATTGCTGTCGTCTCCGTCAGCAGATACAAAGTAGCTTCTGCCCTCAACGGCTATATCCGTCGGGCTGTTCAATATTTTCTCACGCCGCGCATCAGCCCGGTCAAAGATAGCTTTTTCCTCAGGTGAAAGCCCGCTTTTATTCTGCACGCCACATCCTGTCAGCATACTCAGCACAATGCCCAATACCGCTGTGACAATAGCCGCTCTTTTTATTCGGTGTTTTCTCATTTTATACCTTAGTACAGTTTCGTTGCTTTCAAGTAATTGCCGGTTACGATAAACGCAGAATTATTCTGCCACTTTTTCATAGTATTCCATTACAAAGTCAAAGAACAGCGCCGCCGTGGATACATCCGAGCGGTTTCTTCGCATGACAATGTAAAGATCGCGGCTCATGGTGGATTTTCCAAGGCGGAAGCACAAAAGCTTGCCTGATTCCAGCTCATCCTCGATGGCATGTATGCTCATTATGGCAATGCCCAGGCCTGCCGCAACGGACTTTTTCACCGCCTCGCTGTAGCTTATCTCGGCAATTACATTCATTCGCTCCGGCTCCACCCCGGCTTCCCTCAGCAGCTGCTCATACTCCATTCTGGTGCCGCTTCCTCCCTCGCGGGTAATAAAGGGCTCTCTGTAAAGTATTTCGGGGTTAAGGTTTCCCTTCATGGATCTGAATTGCTGGGTATTGGGAGTTACCAGTACCAGTTCATCCTTGGTAAAGCTGCGGAATTCGCAATTGGTATTCTCCGCCTTTGCGCCGGTAAGAGCCACGTCTGCCGTTCCCTTTCGCACAAGGTCCACCGCCTGCATGCTGTTTGCATTATGCAGCTGATAGGATACCCCGGGATATCTTTCGCTGAAGGCAGACAGCAGCTCAGGCAGGCAATACTGGGCAGGAACAGAGGATGCCGCAATGGTCAGCACGCCGGTATGGCGGTTTTCCGGCCTGGACAGCTCCTCCAGCGCCTTATTGCGAAGCCCCAGTATGCTTTGGGCGTATCCCAGCAATATGGCTCCCTTTTCGGTAGGGTATATGCTGCGGCTGGTGCGTATAAGCAGCTCGCAGCCCAGCTCCTTTTCAAGTGTGGATATATGGGCGCTGATGGTGGGCTGGGACAGGTCAAGAGTCTTTGCGGCCTTGGAAAAGCTGCCATGCTTTACCACCATGCAGAATGCTTCCATTTGCTTAAAATCCATATCTGCCTCTCTGAATCCGATAGTTATAGTTATTTTCTATATTATAGCAAAGCTATAGATATTTTTAAAGTGCGGTGCAATATAAAAAGGATGCCACGGTACAGGCATCCTTTTATGCTTGGCTTAGCTTAAATTACTTTGCATCTACCTCGTGCATGTAAGCGCAGAGATCCTTCAGCTTGTTGGAATAACCCCACTCGTTGTCATACCAGGCAACCAGCTTTACAAAGTGGTCGTTCAGGGAGATACCTGCGCCTGCATCGAAGGTGGAGGTGTGGATATCGTGGATGAAGTCGGAAGAAACAACGGCGTCCTCGGTGTAGCCGATGATGCCCTTCCATTCTTCGCTCTCGGAAGCAGCCTTCATAACAGCCTTGATCTCATCGTAGGTAGCGGCCTTCTCAAGACGGCAGGTAAGGTCTACAACGGAAACATCCAGGGTAGGAACGCGCATGGACATACCGGTGAGCTTGCCATTGAGGTCGGGGATTACCTTGCCAACGGCCTTTGCAGCGCCGGTGGAGCTGGGGATGATGTTGTGGGCTGCAGCACGGCCGCCGCGCCAGTCCTTCTTGGAGGAGCTGTCAACGGTCTTCTGAGTAGCGGTGATGGAGTGTACGGTGGTCATGAGGCCTTCGATGATGCCGAAGTTGTCATGGATGACCTTGGCCAGAGGAGCCAGGCAGTTGGTGGTGCAGGAAGCATTGGAAACCACGTTCATATCGGGGGAATAGGTCTTGTGGTTTACGCCCATTACGAACATGGGAGCATCTGCGCTGGGAGCGGAGATGATAACCTTCTTGGCGCCTGCTTCCAGGTGCTTGGAGGCCTTTTCTACGGTGGTGTTTACGCCGCTGCATTCCATGATGTATTCAGCGCCGCACTCCTTCCAGGGGATCTCGTTTGCATTCATGCAGGCGTATACGGCGATCTTCTTGCCGTTTACGATCAGGTTGCTGCCATCTACTTCAATAGTGCCTGCAAAGTGACCATGAACGCTGTCATACTTGAGCATGTAAGCCATGTAGTCAACGGGAATGAAAGGATCGTTGATGCCTACTACTTCTACGTTGTCGTCCAGAACAGCTGCCCTGAAGGAAAGGCTGCCGATACGACCGAAACCATTAATACCAACTTTTACTGCCATTGTTAAATCCTCCGTTTTGTGCAGAATGAATATAATATGGCGCAATGCGCCACAGTTGACAATAAATTAACCAACATTACCATGATAAAATATATTCGTCTATTTTGCAAGCATCATTTTGAAAAACTGCATATTACATTAATCCCGGCCCTTGCAATAAATGGTGCTTATATCACGAGCCCGCACCTCTCGGCCACCTGCATGGCCTCAAAGTATCTGTTTTCCATGGGTATCCATTCCTCCATAAAGCGCTTATGCATGGCCGGGCCATTGCGCTGCATTATGCGTCGGCTCTGTTCATCCGGGCTTATGGTAAGGAATACGGCCATATCATAGTATGCGCCAAGCTCAGGATGCATGCAGTAGCTGCCCTCTATCACGGTTACAGGGGCAAATTCCACCCGAAACGCATCCGACAAAGTGCCTGTGCTGCAGGAATAGTTTCTGCAAATGGCATCCTGCCGCATTTTTGCAGGCCGGGCAACCTCAGCAAAGAACCGCTCCCTGTCGAAATTTCCGCCTATCTCACTCAGCCGCTCAGGGGTGCGCTGCTCCGGCCGCAGGAAGTAATCATCCGCATGGAACAGCCTTGCGGAAAACTCCTCCGCCAGCTCCTTTGCAAGGGTGCTTTTGCCTGCGCCGCAGGGGCCCTCTATAACCAGCACCACAGAGCCCTTTTCCTCAAGCAGCTTGTTGATTTGCGCCCTTAATGCGTCCTTTGTCATTTCAGATTCTCCGGATTGAGGCAGTCAAGCTCAGCAAGTACAAAGCGGCCGTCCTTTCTTATAAGCACATCGTCAAAGTAGATCTCGCCGCCGCCGTATTCGGGGGTCTGTATGCATACAAGGTCCCAGTGGAGGCTGGACTGATTGCCGTTGTCGCAGTCCTCATAGCAGCTGCCGGGGGTAAAGTGAAAGGAACCTGCTATCTTCTCGTCAAAGAGTATTTCCTTCATAGGGAAGGTGATATAGGGATTTACCCCCAGAGCAAACTCGCCCACATACCTTGCCCCCTCGTCCAGGTCAAATACCTGATTGATGCGGGCGGTGTCGTTGGATTCAGCCTTGACTATTTTGCCCTTTTCAAAGGTGAGCTTTACATTCTCATACACAAAGCCGTCATGGGGAGAGGGTGTGTTGTAAGTAACCACGCCCTCCACGCTGTCCCTTACGGGAGCGGTGTATATCTCGCCGTCGGGTATGTTCATTTCGCCTGCGCACTTGATGGCCTTCATGCCCTTGATGGAAAAGCGAAGGTCTGTGCCGGGGCCAACGATGCGTACCTTGTCGGTGCGCTCCATAAGCGCCTTGAGGGGATCCATGGCCTTATCCATTTTGGAATAGTCCAGATTGCATACGTTAAAGTAGTAATCCTCAAAGCCCACGGTGCTCATGGATGCCATCTGCGCCATGCCGGGAGTGGGATAGCGCAGCACCACCCATTTCGTGCGGGGCACTCTTATCTGGCCATGCACCTTGTTGCTGTATGTGCCGCTGATAAGCAGCAGCTTTTCATTGGGCACGTCGGACATTTCGGAGGCGTTGTTTTCTCCGCGGATGCCCATATATACCTGCATTTCGCTCATGAAGCCGCTATCGTACTTTGCCATAAGGGCATACTGCTCTTCTGTTGCGCCGAGGGCCAGTTCCCTGTCCACGTCCTTTTTATTGAGCCACACAAAGGGCACACCGCCCACTGCGTATACTTCCTTTACAACTGCCTTGACCAGCTCTGTTACCTCGCCAAAGCCCTCTATAAGCACGTTTTCGCCCTTCTGCACCTTGCAGGAGAAGTTTACGAGATTTTCCGCCAGCTTTTTGATACGGGGATCAGTCATTTTTATATACCTTCCTTTATCAGTTTATCCTCTCATTCACGATGTAAAGGGGTCTGCCCTGCACTTCGTCGTATATGCGCTGAATATATTCGCCCTGTACGCCCATGCACACAAGTATCACGCCATCCAGCAAGGCCAGAGCCCACAGGCCCCACAGCCAGCCTGCCGCGCCCACCGTTGCGGCGCATACTGCTGTTATCACCATGCCCATAAAAGCCGCTGCAAGGGTCCCTATGCCGAGATAGGTTATCATGGACAAAGGCCTTGAGGAGAAACCGAAAATGCCGTCTGCGGCCAGCTTGAGCATTTTCCTGAGGGTGTATTTGGTCTTGCCCGCGGCCCGCTCATGGCGAACGTATTCCACAGGCACCGCGTTGTATCCCATCCATGCGCTCATGCCCCTGAGGAAGCGATTGTGCTCCCGAAGCTCCCTGAATTTTTCCGCGACCTTTTTATCCAGCAGCCGGAAATCCCCTGTATCCAAAGGTATGGGATATGCGCTCATTGCAGAAAGCAGCCTGTAATAGCACCAGGCGGTAAATTTCTTCATCACGGTTTCGCCATGGCGCTTTGTGCGCTTGCCGTAGGCGATATCCGCACCCTGCTGCCATGCCTTTACCATATCGCCGATGACCTCCGGCGGGTCCTGCAGATCCGCATCCATGATTATTACAGCATCGCCATCCGCCGCATCCATGCCGGCGGTCACCGCCAGCTGATGGCCGAAGTTTCTGGAAAAGCGCAGGGCGGTAACCTGAGGATCATCCTTTGCGATGGAGGAAAGGATATCCCATGTGGCATCCCTGCTGCCGTCATCTATGTATATTATCTCGTAATCATAGCCCAGAGCCTCCATCGCTGCCTTTGTGCGGCGGAAGGACTCAGGCATGACCTCCTGCTCATTGAAAACCGGAACAACCAGGCTTAGTTTTTTATCCATAATCTCTCCTTTTGTCAAATATGGAGTTTGCTGACAATTATCATTATACCCCAATGGCTCACTATCTACAATTCTAATATAGTTTTGGGCAAAAAATCCCGTTCACCTATTGAAACAAATTTATCAATGGGTATAATAAATAGTGTTTACTCTATCGTAATTATTATTTAAAGGAGATATAGACATATGGCAATCGTAACCAGCAAGGAAATGTTTGCAAAGGCCTATGAAGGCGGCTACGCCATCGGCGCTTTCAACGTTAACAACATGGAGATCATCCAGGGCATCACTGAGGCTGCCATGGAAAACCGCGCTCCCCTGATCCTTCAGGTTTCCAAGGGCGCCCGCTCCTATGCAAAGCACGTATACCTGATGAAGCTCATCGAAGCTGCCATCGCCGATGCAGAGCAGTCCGCAGGCTTTGATCTTCCCATTTGCGTACATCTTGACCACGGCGACAGCTTTGAGCTGTGCAAGAGCTGCATTGACGGCGGCTTTACCTCCGTTATGATCGACGGCTCCTCCAAGTCCTTCGAGGATAACATCGCCCTCACCAAGCAGGTTGTGGAATACGCCCATGATCACGGCGTAGTTGTAGAAGGCGAGCTGGGCACTCTGGCCGGCGTAGAAGACGAAGTTAACGTATCCGCCGAGGATTCCTCCTACACCCGTCCCGAGGAAGTTGAAGAGTTCGTATCCCGTACCGGCGTAGACTCCCTTGCCATCGCCATCGGCACCAGCCACGGCGCATACAAGTTCACCGCCGCCCAGTGCACCCGCAACGAGAAGGGCCTGCTGGTACCTCCTCCCCTCCGCTTCGACATCCTGGACGACATCGCAAACCGTCTTCCCGGCTTCCCCATCGTTCTCCACGGTTCTTCCTCCGTTCCCCAGAACTTCGTTAAGATCATCAACGAGAACGGCGGCAAGATGCCCGATGCAGTAGGCATTCCCGAAGAGCAGCTCCGCAAGGCCGCTGAAAGCGCAGTCTGCAAGATCAATATCGACTCCGACCTGCGCCTTGCCATGACCGCTAGCGTTCGCCAGTATTTCGCCGAGCATCCCGAGCACTTTGACCCCCGTCAGTACCTGAAGCCCGCCCGCGTTGCCATCAAGGACATGGTAGCACACAAGCTTATCAACGTACTGGGCTGCAACGGCAAGGCATAAATCCATTTCGCATAAAACCTATTGGGTTTTATGCGAGGCACGCACAAGCGCACGGCGCATGTGCGATTACAATCCTTACGGGGCTTTTACATTATCTGCCTATGGCCATTGCGATGGCTACCGGGCGGCAGCTAATGCAAGGTATCCATCCCGCAGGGATGGTTCCGCATTTGACGTACATGCCGCCAAATGCGGATTGGAAGCCTCCGGTGTGGCAGTATTCCGCCAAACGGGGATTGGAAGCTTCCGGTGTGGCGGTGTTCCGCCAAATGCGTATCAAAAGCCTCAGGGGGATATATCGGTATTAAAAACACCATACTTTAAATATAAAGCGTGACGGATGGACCGTTACGCTTTATAATTAGGGTATAAACCATAAGGAGATAAGCTTATGCAGGAAGAATACACCAATATAATCACCCTCACCGATGCCGACGGCAGCGATGTGGATTTTGAAGTGCTGGATATGGTACCCTACGAAGGCAGCGAATACGCCGTCCTTCTGCCCGTGGATGACGACTCCGAAGCCGTTGAGGCGGTAATACTTGAGCTGCTTGCCGCCGAGGAAGACGGCGAGGAAGACATGCTTCAGGGCGTTGAGGATCAGGCCATACTGGATGCGGTCTTTGCCCTGTTTATGGAGCGCAACAGCGACCTGTTCCAGTTTGAGCAGTAATATTTTCCCATCTTGTCAGCAAAAGCCCTTCCCCCGCTATCGGGGAAAGGGCTTTTTTTGATGTTCTCAATTACAAGATATTTCGGCTAAGCTTTTTCTGTGCCCTCTGCCTTCATGCTGTCCAGGGCATACTCGATGCACTGCTCCACCACGGAGGTAAAGGTCGTCCGGTTTTCCGCCGCTATCCGCTCCAGCTCCGCAGCCATCTGCTCAGGCATGCGCAGGGTCTTTGTAACGGTGCTGCTTTTTCCCTTGATAGTAAGCATAGCCAAAGCCGCCTTTACTGAAGATTTTTTAGAAGCCGAAGAATGCAGCCACTGCTGCCCATACGGGCATATCGCCGGTCTTGGGTATGGCCACTTCAGCGCATACAACGCTTGCATCGGGCTTGAAGTTTACGGTAACAGAGGTGGAATTCCAGCGTACGGTCACCCATTCAGCATTGGGGTCGATGCAGCCCACGGTAAAGTTCTTGCCATTGCCGGTGAAGGGTACTTCCACGCCGTCGATCTCAACGGAGGTGGGAACAGCGGACTTGGAGGTGCTGAAGCTGTTGCCGCCATTGTAGGTCACCTTGATGCTGTCGCGAACAGGCTTGGGAGTGGCGGCGGGAGGGGTAATCTCATTGGTTGCACCAACGCCAGCCAGTGCGTCTTCTGCTGCTTCGCTCAGGGTGTTGTCGGTGAAGGTTGCATTGGTTGCGGCATCTTCATCATCAAACACGAGGTTATCAATTTTATTGTTGGAAATCGTGGCGGCAGCGTCATTGTAAACCTTCAAACGGACATCATTGAAGTTATTGCCGGTAACGACAGGAGAACCGCTGACAACATTCACAGTTCTGCCGGAATTTACCGTGTTGTTTGTGAAATTCACATTACCGCGCAGCAGAACAACATTTACGCCATCCGGCTGGTTGAAGGTACAGCCGGTAATCGTCAGGCCATCCCGCTCCTCCTCGAAGTAAATCGCAGTGCCGTTTGTAGCAAAGGTACAGCCATCAATGGTGACGTCGCCGCTTTGGGGGAATATGGCATCCGTGCCACCATTAAAATTAACGTTTTTAAGGGTGCCGGATTTCATACTAATGCCACTTGCGCCATTGGGAAGATTTATAGTCAGATTATTAATGTTCAAATTGCTTGCATCATCGAACAGCAAGTCACCATTAGTTGCAGACTCTACGCTGTTTATGGTCAGGGTTTTGCCGTTTCCGTTGATAGTCAGACCATTCATTTCAATGGTAATAATATTGCCATTACCAATGGTCTTTGTTTCGGAGAACATGATCCACTTTTCAACAGTAACATCGCTCAGCAGCTCAACTGTTCCGGAAGGAGCGGCAGCCTTGATGGCTTCCTGAATGTCGGTGTACTCTACATCGCCAACTTTTGCGACAGCGCCATCTGCCAGCGCTACGCCGGGTATCATAGTCAGTGCCATAGCCATGACCATAACAAAAGCTAAAAACTTTTTCTTCATAATATTCCTCCACGCATAAATTATATTAATTTGGAACATCCTATCAGTAAGTATACTGTAATTTTGAAAATTACGCAAGTGCGTATACGCATTTGCGTAATAAATTTTAGAATTTTCCTTGAGGTGATACTATGTCAGTTAAGGATGCTGTGGCCGAAAGGGTTCGGTCCATATGCATATCTCAGGGAATCAGAACAAACGAGCTTGCCAATATTGCAGGCATTACCCCTTCCACCATATACAGCCTGCTGGATAAGCGCAGGCGGGATGTTTCGGTAATTACGGTAAAAAAGATATGCGACGGCCTGGATATGACGCTGGGAGAATTCTTCTCCACCCCGGAATTTGACGCGCTGGAGCAGGAGATAATATGATTATATAATATATAAATAGCAAAAAGAACGGCCGAAGCCGTTCTTTGTATTTTCTCTCAGCCCATCCGCTTTTCCGCAGGAAAAGCTTCATTAAAAGGGCGGCGGGTGGGTTTAGATAATCTTTTTAGTTTTCTTCACACGCAAAAAGAGCGACCGTATGGTCGCTCTTTCTGTATGTAAGCTTTCGCTTAATTACTCAACGATGGAGGCTACAACGCCGGAAGCAACGGTACGGCCGCCTTCACGGATAGCGAAGCGGAGACCTTCGTCCATAGCGATGGGGGTGATCAGCTCGATTTCCATGGCGATGTTGTCGCCGGGCATTACCA
>JAZUMK010000022.1:0-12503 GCA_045603585.1 Clostridia bacterium | reverse complement strand
GAAGAAGTTGTATACGGTGGGGCCGCATACGTACATGCTTACCTCGCCGGGTACCAGGGTGACCAGCTCTTCCTTCCTGCGGGTCATGGTGTTGTATATCTGCATAATAGACCTCCTATTGATTTACTGTTCAGGCATTTTGCCAACTTAAATGATACCACAAAAGGTGAAAAGTTGGAAGTGGGGGAAGGGGAATTTATCTGATCCCGGCCTCGTCGTCGCGGACGACCCTTGCTCGCGGCCATATCCAGCCCTCTCAGTCAGCAAAGCTGACAGCTCCCCCGGAGGGGGAGCCGAGACCTTGCCTCTCCCTATGGGAGAGGTGGCCGAGCGCAACGAGGCCGGAGAGGGCAAATTATGCGCAAGGCATCTTCCCTCTCAGTCGGCTGCGCCGACAGCTCTCCCAAGGGGAGAGCCAAGGGAAAAGCGGGCAGTGAATAGTGAAAATGTTAGATATCTATACCCACCCACCGCCCTTTTTAGGTAGCTTTTCCTTACGGAAAAGCGGTATGCACATCCAAGCTGCCGCGGCAATCAACAGCTTCTTTTTATTTATTTGGACTGATACCGCTCCGTCTTCGCCGTAAGGCGAAGATACATTGAAAAGGGTGGTTGGGCGGGGTAGTAAAATAATACTTTTTCACTATTCACTATTACTTATAACTTCCCTTGCGGCGGGCGGGTATAGATAGTCAAAATATTATCCTTTACTCTCACGTCTCCGGCGGGATGCGGATTGCCACGGCAGCCGAACTGCCTCGCAATGACAGCAGGATGTTTTTCCACACAAAAAAGCGAAACGGAATCATTATCTCCCATTTCGCTTTTCTTTCTCTTTTTGCTGCTTTTTCTTCTTTCTTTTCTCGCGAAAAGAAAGAGAAAAAGCAGACTGACCCAAACTACTTCTTGCCCAGATATGCCTCACGCACGCTCTGGTCGTTGAGCAGCTCAAGGCCGGTGCCGGTCATGGTGACGTTGCCGGTCTGCATGACGTAGCCCCGGTTGGCTATCTTGAGGGCGGCGTTGGCGTTCTGCTCTATGAGCAGAACGGTGGTGCCGCTTTCATTGATGCGGCGGATGATGGAGAATATGTCCTTGACTACCAGAGGGGCAAGGCCAAGGCTGGGTTCATCCATCATGATAAGGCGGGGCTTTGCCATAAGGGCGCGGCCAACTGCCAGCATCTGCTGCTCGCCGCCGGAGAGGGTGCCGGCCTGCTGCCAGCTGCGCTCCTCAAGGCGGGGGAACAGGGAGTAAACGTGCTTTATGTCCGCTTCGATGGCGTCCTTGTCATTGCGAAGGTATGCGCCGATGCGGAGATTTTCAAGTACGGTCAGGTTGGGGAATACCCGGCGGCCTTCGGGCACCAGCACTATGCCACGCTTAACTATCTCGTCGGTGGGCATGTGGGTGATATCCTCGCCGTTGTAAACTATGCTTCCCGCGGAGGGAGTCACCACGCTCATGATGGAGCGGAGGGTGGTGGACTTGCCTGCGCCGTTTGCGCCGATAAGGGTTACTATCTCCCCCTCGTTTACGTCGAAGGATATGCCCTTGAGGGCCTCTATTCCGCCGTAGTTAACTTTAAGATCACGAATTTCAAGCAGACTACTCATCCTCATCCACCCCCAAATAAGCGTTGATAACATCCGGATTGTCCTGAACCTCCGCGGCTGTGCCGGAGGCGATAAGGCGGCCGAAGTCCAGCACGTATATGCGCTCGGCGATGGCCATAACAAGATCCATGTGATGCTCTATCATAAGTATGGCGATGCCGTACTTGTCCCTTACCTGTACTATGAAGTCGGTAAGCTCCTTGGTCTCCTGAGGGTTCATGCCGGCTGCGGGTTCGTCCAGCAGCAGCAGCTTGGGATCGGTGGCCAGAGCGCGGGCTATCTCAAGGCGGCGCTGGAGGCCGTAGGGCAGGCTGCCTGCCACTTCGTCCTTCAGGTGAGCCAGATTCTGCTCCTCAAGCAGCGCCATGGCTTCCTCACGCATGCGCTGTTCTTCCTTGGCATTGAGGCGGAGGGTGGCGGAGAATACGTTCTGCTTTGCCCTCATGTGCTTTGCGATAAGCACGTTTTCAAATACAGTAAGGCTCTTGAACAGGCGGATATTCTGGAAGGTGCGGGCGATGCCCAGCTTGGTTATCTGGTCCGGAGTGGGGCTTATCACCTTGTTGAAATCGGGATAGTATTCGCCCTTGTACAGCTTCTTCATCTTGCCCTGGGGATGGTTGCATACCATGGGCTCGCCATAGAAGCTTATCATGCCGTTGGTGGGCTCGTATACGCCGGTTACGCAGTTGAAAGCGGTGGTCTTGCCGGCGCCGTTGGGGCCTATCAACGCTACGATCTCGTGCTCGTTTACTTCCATGGACAGGTCGTTTACGGCAACAACGCCGCCGAACTGCATGGTGATATGGTCAAGCTTCAATACGTTCTTTGCCATATTACCTGCCCTCCTTGGAAGCTTTCTTTGCGGCCTGCTTTGCTATGAATCTCTGCCGCTTTTTAAGTATTCGTTCAACGGAGAATTCCCTGTTGCCCATTATGCCCTGACGGTAGAACAGCACAACCGCCATGATGATGACGGCGAATACCACCTTGCGGAAGCCGGAGCGGAGCAGGGGAACCTGCCATGCGCCGATGAAGGTTTCGGTATCCAGGAAGCGAAGCCACCATTCGCTGCAGGCGATGAACAGGAAGGATGCCAGAACAGAGCCGGTAACAGAGCCGATGCCGCCGATAACCACTATCAGCAGTATCTCGTAGGTCATGGCGGACTTAAAGGCCATGGCCTGAACGGTGGTCTGATACATGGCAAGCAGCGCGCCGCCTACGCCTGCAAAGAAGGAGCTGATGACGAATGCCATCTCCTTATGCCTGAACAGGTTGATGCCCATTGCCTCGGCGGCTATTTCGTCATCCCTTATGGCCTTGAAGGCGCGGCCGTAGGAGGAATTGATAAGCATAACTATCAGCGCTATGCATATGCCCGCCACGGCGAAGGGGAATATGGTGGAGTCAAATGTGGGGAATTTCTTCAGCAGGTTGGAGCCGTTGGTCACGGGGCCCAGTACGTCCCACTGGAAGAAGGCGCGGATTATCTCGGCAAAGCCAAGGGTGGCGATGGCAAGATAGTCGCTCTTGAGGCGCAGTACGGGGAGGCCGATGAGGAAGGCGAAGAATGCCGCCGCAAGGCCCGCCAGTATCAGGGCGGGAATTACAGGTATGGAGAAATCTATAATACCGCCGTCAAAGTACTGATATACGCTCATGCGCTGATCTGCGGGGATGGTGAATATGGCGTAGGTGTATGCGCCGATAAGCATGAAGCCCGCCTGACCAAGGGAGAACAGGCCGGTAAAGCCGTTGAGAAGGTTCATGGAAACGGCCACCAGCGCGTATATCGCGCCCTTCTTAAGCACTACGAACAGCATGGAATAGGGATTCATCACCTTTTCCAGCACGAACACCAGAGCGAACAGCAACACCACAAGGGCAGCGGAGATAATGGTGGAGGTGGAAAGCTTTTTAGTCATGGGGCACCTCCTTTAAACCTTCTCGTTGGCCTTTTCGCCAAAGAGACCGGTGGGCTTGAATACCAGTATGATTATCAGCAATACGAAGGTGAAGGCGTCGGAGAAGGTGGTCCAGCCCAGACCCTTTATGATGTTTTCGCAGATGCCAATAATGAATGCGCCGATAACCGCGCCGGGTATGGAGCCTATGCCGCCGAATACCGCCGCAACGAAGGCCTTAAGGCCGGGCATTGCGCCGGAGGTGGGGATAACCGCAGCGTAGTTGGTAAAATACAGCAGGGAACCAACGGCTGCAAGGAAGGAGCCGATGATAAAGGTTGCGCTGATAACGCTGTTTATCTTGATGCCCATCAGCTGGCTGGTCTCAAAGTCCTTGGATACGGCACGCATGGCCATACCTATCTTGGTCTTCTGGATAAAGGCAACAAGGGCAATTACCAAAATCAGGGTAAGCACAGGGGTGATGAGGGTAACCACCTTGGTTGTGGCGGTGCCGATGGTGACGGTGTCGCTTATCCAGGGAATGGTGGGATACATCTTGGACAGACCGCCGGTAACATACAGGGCAAGGTTCTGCAAAAGGTAGGATACGCCTATTGCGCTGATCATGACGGACATTCTGGGAGCGGTACGCAGGGGCTTATATGCCGCGCGCTCAATGAGGAAGCCGATCAGCACCGTGGCCGCAAGGGTGAGGGGTATGGCCACATACAGGGGCATCACTGTGACGGCGTATATCATGATAAGGCCTGCGGCCATGAATACGTCGCCGTGGGCAAAGTTGATAAGGCGCAGTATGCCGTATACCATGGTGTAGCCTATGGCGATAAGGGCGTACTGTCCGCCAACCGATATGCCCGCCAGCAGGTAAGGCAGGTTGGTGTTTATAAAGTCCATTTAATATACCTCCGGGTGGAGAATTGAATTCGAGGTCAGAGCTTATATCTATTTTATTCTTCTTTTCTTTTTCTTTTCCGGAGAAAAGAAAAACCAAAAGAAGCAAAAGAAAAAGAAAAGGCAAAGGGGATAAATTACAGCGGGGTAGTTTTACAAGTGGGATAAAAGTTTGGGAATGAAATTATGCAGCTTTTTTATTGCTGCAGCCCCTAGGTTTTCAATCCGCATTTGACGGCATGTACGTCAAATGCGGAACAAAGCCGCAAGGCTTTGATTCCCTGCATGATTTGCCGCCCGGTGACAATCTCAATTGTCATAGGCAAATCATGTAAAAATCCCCGTAAGGGACATAATCGCGCACGTGCCCTGCACTTGCGCGTACCTCAATCAAAATCCTCAAGATTTTGATTGACCTAAAATGTGGTGACGGGACGAGCCCGTCACCACAGATGTTTTGTTTATTTGGTTATGGTTTATTCTACGCCCTGGATGGCAACGAACTTCCATGCGCCGGAAGCGGTGTCAACTTCCTTAACGAAAGCTACATCGCGCAGAGCATCGCCGTTCTCCTTCTCGAAGGCGATATCGCCGGTGGCGCCGGAGTAGGTGGTATCCCACATTGCGCCCATGATGGCGGCGGGATCAGCGCTGCCTGCATTCTTGATGGCCTCGAGGGCGGTGAAGTATGCATCGTAGCCCATGGCGGTAACTGCAGCAACCATGTCATTGCCGCCGTTGTTGGTCATGGCGGTGGCATCGGAAGCAAGGTACTCCTTGAAGCCCTTTACGAAAGCCTGACCGGCTTCGCTGTCGGTACCCTCATCAAAGAAGGTGGTTACGCAAACCTGAACGTCCTTGCCCTGAGCGGCAGCGGTGATAACGTTGGAATCCCAGGTATCGCCTGCCAGCAGGGGGATGTTGAGGCCGTTACCGGCAGCCTGGTCGATGATCAGGGCAGCGGCTTCGGTGGAAACGGGGGCAAAGAATACTTCGCAGCCTTCGTTTACAGCGGTGGTGATGTAGGAGGTGAAGTCAGAGTTGCCCTCGGGGAAGGTCTCGTAAATTACTTCGCCGCCAAGAGCCTCAAAGGCCTCGTTGAAGTAGTTGCACAGACCTGCGGAGTAGTCATCGCCCAGCTTTGCCAGGGAGTATGCCTTCTTGGCGCCGAAGGTATCAGCGGCGAAGTTGGCAAGAACGGTGCCCTGGAAGGGATCAAGGAAGCAGATACGGAAGTAGTGCTTGTTGCCAGCGGTTACCTGGGGGTTGGTGCAGGTTACGCCGATTACGGGGATGCCGGCCTTCTCGAATACGTCAGAAGCGGCAATGGATACGCCGGAGCCATAGGAGCCCAGTACGACGGATACGCCGGAGCTTACCAGAGAAGCAGCAGCGGTGGGGCCCTTGTCGTTGGAGCTCTCGTTGTCAACGATAACAAGCTCTACATTATAGGTCTTGCCGCCAACCTCAACGGTGGGCTGAACCTTGTTGGCATACTGGATGCCCAGGGTCTCCTGCTTGCCGCCTGCGCCGTTATCGCCGGAAGCGGGTTCATAAACGCCGATCTTGATGGTATCGCCGTCAGCTTCTGCTGCGGGAGCGGAGCAGCCTACGGCCAGCAGCATGATGGCTGCTACCAGGATAGCAAGAAATTTCTTCATTGTGTGTTCCTCCGTTTTATTTTTGTGATTATTTAAAGCACATTCATTGAATATGCCCTTCACCAATGGAAAATCCCACGGTTGTTAACGATTTTACAATAGATGATATTATTTTGCAACAACAAAATGTAAGCTGTTGGCAAACGCCTGTCCGCAATATGCGAACAAACCCCTGTTTGAGCCATACGGACAGCTTCTCCCGTTCGCAACCCGCGGACAGATATGCGATTAACAAAACTTAGAGCTGTATCGACAGTTATAGGGTTTATCAATGCTTTTCATATATTTGCAGCACTGTACCCTGCCGGTTTGATAATTTTTTCGCGGACGCGTGTCCGCGTTTTGCGTACAAAAAAGTTTTTTGCGGGAAAAATTATATATTATTTGTCCCGAGGAGGAAGATGAGGTCAGAGGTGCTGGTGAAGGGGGAAGAGGCAAGGGTAACAGTAAAAAGTGACGCGGTGGATTTATCTATACCCGCCCCACCGCCCTTCAATGTAGCTTTTCCTTACGGAAAAGCGGTGTGCACTATCGAAGCCGCATCATAATCAACAGCTTCTTTTTATTTATTTGGATGGCAGCCACTTTCGCCTTCGCCGTAAGGAACCCGCGAAAAACCCAAAGGCACGACGGTTTTTGCGGAGAGGAGGAGCGATGGAGTGAGCGAGAGGACATGTCCCTTGGGATATGTCCGCGAGCAAGCGCAGTCCGCGACGACGAGGGTGGTGGGTGGGTATAGATAATAAAATTCTCCCGCATTTTCTCCAACCACAAAAGAAACGGATTGGCCTGTCTGTGGACTGGTTCGCAATGACAGCAGGATACCGATACCTATTCACTATTCACTATTCACTATTCACTATTCACTCTTCACTCACTCAAAAAGGGCCTCCCATGGGAAGCCCTTTTTATCCTGCTTATTAATATGTAACTGTCCTTTTTACTCCCTTTCCTTCAGCCTGTCCGCAACGGCGCGGGCGCCCCGGAAGGTGAGCTTTTCCCGGACATCCACCTGATGATCCACCGCGGCGTTGTGTATGGAGCGGCGGTCGATATAGGCGCCGTCGTTTTCCAGCAGCTCGGAAATAAGCACAGTAAAGCGGTTAAGATCGGGATATGCAAACTCCAGCGCGCCGCAGAAGGGGCCGGGGCCTGCATTGCGGGAGGTGCCGTACAGCAGCACATTTTCCGGCAGCGCGGCAAAGCCAAGGGTGCGGGAGCAGAACAGCCGAAGCTCCTCCCCCTCCGGGTCCATATCGTCCAGCAGCAGAATAAACTTCAGCGGCTGCTCCGAAAGCCGCGGCAGCAGGTGATTCAGCGCATCAAGGTCGCCCCTTGAGCAAAGCACCATGCGCACCTCCGGCAGTTCATGCAGCAGGGACACCACATGGGCGGTCTTGCCCACGCCCCCTTCGCCGGTCAGCAGCAATGAGCTGCTGCTTTCCCCCCGCATAAAGCGGATGGTATTCTCCATCAGGCGGGTATGCTGCGCCTCGTAAAGGGAGAGGGGGATAAGGGGGGCGATCACCTGCTCCGGCAGGGGAGAAAGCCTGCCCTTTTTTATGCAGAACGCCCTATAGCGCAGGAACTCGCCTGTGCCGTAGGCGGAGAAGAAATTCCACAGGTCTTCGGTAAGGGATGCCCAGTCCTCGGTTTCCAGCAGGCGGAGATAAATCTCCTCCAGCGCTTCATCCGAAACAAAGCTGTCGCTGAGGCCAAGGTCGCCGTATTCCATTTGGGCAAAGGCCAGGGGCAGCTGGGCAGGCTCCTCCTGATGATGCTGAGCCTTCTGCGCCGCGGGAACCGGCGCACCGGACCACACTGCGGCGGATCGGGCGGAGATATCATCCCGCACCTTGCCCCCCTTGCGGCGATCCTGCACCATGGCGATAAAGTCCGCGGTTTTATACTGAGACAGCTGACCCAGTATCTGCAGCTCCTCCTCCATTGCCTTGAAAAGGGCCTCATCCCTGCGGCCTGCGGCGGCGGACAGGGCAAATGGGCTTTCATGCTGCAATGCAAGATAAAGCAGCTGATCCACAAGCAGACTGCCGCTTACCCGCCTTGCTGGAGAGCTGAGCATCAGGGATAATCCGTCATGGTAGCTGCGGCAGGCCTCCGTCAGCGCACCTGCGTAGATCTGCTCCAGCATTTTGCCGAGGGCGGCCATGGCCGGGCTGTTGGGTATCAGGGCGGAGCGGGCAAAAAGAGCCAGCGTGCTGTTTAGTTCCTTTGTGGTCATATCGGGCCTCCTGAAAAGGGGGATTAACCTTCTTTTCTTTTTCTTTTCGGAAGAAAAGAAAAGAGAAAAGAAGCAAAAGAAAAAGAAAAGTCAAATGGGAAAATAAATCCGGTTTCGTTTTTTATGGGGAAATGCAGAGGGAGGTATGTTTCCTTTTCGGAAGAAAAGAAAAACGGAGGTTTTATGGGTTATTGCGGTATTCAGGGCTCCCTTGTGTAAAGGGAGCTGTCCCGCAGGGACTGAGGCGCCGTTCGCAGCGCTTTTGCGACAGAACGAAATGCCAACGGAACAGTCAGCGGATTGATCATCTAAACCCTACCCGCCACCCTTTTAATGTATCTTCGCCTTACGGCGAAGACGATGGACGGCGATCATTGCTTATCCTGAAAATCATAGCATGGTTATTATTCCACGCCCCGTTAGTACGTCCGCTTCTCCCGCAGGGAGAAGCTTCTTTGAAGGGTGGTGGGTGGGATTAGATAAATTACCTATCCACCCTTCACTTTTACCTATAACTTCCCCTGTGGCGGGCGATCACTGATCGCCCCTACATGGAGAGGCGGCCGAGCATAGCGAAGCCGGAGAGGGCTTACCTATTCACTATTCACTATTCACTATTCACTATTCTCTCTCAAGTTTAGCATATCACAACCCTGTCCTTGCGGCAATCGTTGGGGAATGATATACTTTAAAAACAAATGGCCGTTTTGCGGCATAATATGGAATATGGCGCATATAATTATAGATTTGCGCCGGCGGCTTCATATTTATAAAGAATGCATCCCGAAAGGATCTGCCATGACAAAGACCATCATACTCACCGGCGGCGGCTCTGCCGGCCACGTTACCCCCAACCTTGCATTGGTGCCCCGCCTTGTTGCGGAGGGCTACACCGTTCACTACATCGGCACCGCCGACGGCATTGAGCGCAGCCTTGTGGAGGGCCGGGAGGATATAACCTACCACGCCATCTCCGCAGGCAAGCTGAGAAGGTATTTTTCCCTGAAAAACTTTACCGACCCCTTCCGCGTGGTAAAGGGCATGTTTCAGGCAAGGCGTATTATAAAGGAAGTAAAGCCCGACGTGGTATTCAGCAAGGGCGGCTTTGTTACTGTGCCTGTGGTAATCGCCGCAAAGGGCAGGGCTCCCATAGTTGCCCACGAAAGCGATTACAGCCCCGGCCTTGCAAACAGGATAACCGGCAAATTTGCCGACAGAGTATGCGTTACCTTTGAAGATACCCTCAAGCACGTTGGCGCAAAGGGCGTATTCACCGGCACCCCCATCCGCCCCGAGCTTTATGAGGGCGATGCACAGCGGGGCCTTGAATTTACCGGCTTTTCCGGGGAAAAGCCCATACTGCTGATGATGGGCGGCAGTCAGGGCGCACTGGCCATAAACAACGCCCTGCGTGAAGCCCTTCCCAAGCTCAGCCGTACATTTGACATTATCCACCTTTGCGGCAAGGGCAAGCTGGATGAAAGCATAGAGGATCCCGCATACCGCCAGTATGAATACATCTCCTCAGAACTGCCCGACCTTCTGGCGGCGGCGGACGTGATACTTTCAAGGGCCGGCGCAAATGCCGTATTCGAATTCCTCGCATTGGCAAAGCCTGCCCTGCTGATACCCCTGCCCCTCAGCGCCTCCCGGGGCGACCAGATACTCAACGCAGGCTATTTTGCCCGCAAAGGCTACGCCATGACCCTGGAGCAGGAGCAGATGACCCCCGACAGCCTCTTTGATGCCATAAACGACCTTTACGACAGGCGGCTGTCCTTCATATCCGCCATGAGCGGCGAAGCCACCGCAGACGGTACCGACGAGGTGCTGTCCGTAATACGAAGCCTTACGGAGAAAAAGTAATATGCAGGATAACAGACGGCGCGATAACCATATGCGGCCGGACAGACGGCGCAGGCCGGAACTGACGGCGGAGCAGGTAAAAAGGCAGCTCACCAGAGAAAACGGCCCCGAGCTTTTGATGAAGGATGCGGACCAGGCGCTGCGCCCCGCCCTTGAGCTGTACGCAGAGGGCTACGCCCCTGCGGCGGCGTTTCTGTGGCGCTGCGGCAGAATAAAGCGGCTGGCAGACAGAATAGACGCCTTCCTGGGAGAGGACAGAGCCGCCCTTTATGCTGGGCTTAAGTCCGAATCCCCAAAGCTTCGGCAGAATTCCGCAAGGCTTATATCCTACATCGGCAAGGCGCAGGACATTGCCCCCCTCATTGACGCATTAAATAATGAAGAAACCCGCTTTGTCCGCCCTGCCATGCTGCTGTCCATAGGCGCAGTGGGCGGTGAGCAGGCCAAGGCTTACCTTGAAAGCTATAAAGTTGCCCCCGCCGCATCCCCTGAGGAGCAGCCCCATGTGAAGGAGGAACAGTACGCCCTTGCCACGGCGCTGAAATCCTTCCTTACCTTTGAAAAACACACCTTCACAAAGCTGCCTCAGCCCTGTGAAATAGAGCTTAAGGCTCCGGACAAGCTGGCGGATGGTCTTGGCCGCGAGCTTACCGCCCTTGGCTACCGGGTTGCGGCAGTGCATCAGTCCAGCGTGCGGGTGCATACCGACGATATTGCCGGCCTTTTCAGAGCCCGCTGCTTTACCGAAGCTTTAATTGAGATCTCCGCCAACGCAAACCCCAATCCCAAGGGCATCGCCATTAAGGCAAAGAGCTTTATGGAAAAGCTGCTGCCCGCCTGCCATGAGGGCAAGCCCCCCTTCGGCTATCGCATAGAGCTCCGGGGCGGCCAGCTGAACAGAGCCCAGCTCGCCAAGGAAATCGCCTCCTTTATGGACAGCGACATAATACAGAACTCCCCATCAAACTACGATGCGGAGCTTCGCATTGAGCATCGCCAGAACGGCAGCGCAAACATTTACCTTAAGCTGCTTACCGTTCCGGATACCCGCTTTGATTACCGCATAGGCGCTCTCCCCGCCAGCATGCATCCCGCAACGGCGGCAGGCGTGCTGCGCTACGCGGAGAAATTCCTCACAAAGGATGCCCGGGTGCTGGATATCTGCTGCGGCAGCGGCACCTTCCTAATTGAGCGGGAAAAGCTCACCCCCTGCGCCTCCCTCACCGGCGTGGATATCGCCCACAACGCAATAGACATCGCCCGGCAAAACGCAGAGGCCGCAGGCTCCATCGCCAAATTCATGGTGAATGACTGCCTGCGCTTCGAGGCGGACAGACCCTATGACGAGCTGATCGCAAACCTGCCCTTCGGCAACCGCGTCGGCTCCCACAAGGATAACGTTGCCCTGTACGCAGGCATACTGGAGCGGCTGCCCCAATGGGTAAAAAAGGGCGGCGTGGCCATTCTCTACACAATGGAGTACACCCTGCTGAAAAAGCTGCTCCGTGACAGGCCCTCCCTTAAGCTTGTCACCGAAGTACGCACCGAAGCCGGCGGCCTTACCCCTACGGTGTTTGTGGTGAAGGTGTAGGGTAGGGGAGAGTGTTTATTATCTGCTTTTCTTTTTCTTTTCGGACGCGAAAAGAAATAAGAAAAGCAGCAAAAGAAAAAGAAAAGCGAAAGGGAATAAAATTATGACCTTTCGCTTTTTTGTATGAGGATTGCGGATGATACTGTCATTGCGGGGAAGGGAGCAGGCCGGCGCGGCAAGACCTTCTCCTGCGGCAGGAAACACTGTCAGCAAATTTTATTATCTAATCCCACCCGCCGCCCTTTAAAGTATCATCGCCTACGGCGAAGACGGGGACGGCTACCATCCGAATAAATAAAAAGAAGCCGTTGGTTACGCCGCAGATGGATAGTGCGCCCTGTTTTCCCGCAAACCCGTGAAAAACCCAAAGGTACGACGGTTTTTTACCGAAAATCCTTAGATTTTCGGTACTTCAGCAAGGAGCTATGTCAAAGCTTCGCTTTGACGACCTTCACGGAGAGGAGGAGCGATGGAGCGAGCGAGAGGGCATAGCCCCTAGGGTAACCAATGTAATCCGAACCCGCCAAAAGTGGTGAAATTGGCGAGCTTCTGCGTTGCCGTCGTTTGAAATAGCACCACTATTCCTGCACTCCGTCGCCTTGAATCTCATCCAATTTCGCCGCTTTTGGTCCTTTGGAGTTTTAACGGCCATAGGGCATGGCAGAGCAAGGAAGAGCGAGGGAAGAATACTGGTTGTATTCTGAC
>JAZUMK010000021.1:0-3505 GCA_045603585.1 Clostridia bacterium | reverse complement strand
TAACTCTCCATGGTATCTCTGTTTGCCCGAAGTGCGGCGCTCCCATGAAGCAGGACGAGGATACTCTTGATACATGGTTCAGCTCTGCGCTGTGGCCCTTCTCCACACTCGGCTGGCCCGAAAAAACGCCCGAGCTGGAATATTTCTACCCGACCTCCACCCTTTCCACCGGAAGCGACCTTATATTCTTCTGGATAGCAAGGATGATTATGTTCGGGCTGTACGTCATGGATGATATCCCCTTTGACACGGTACTGTTCCACGGCATGGTCAGAGATGAGCTCGGCAGAAAGATGTCCAAATCGCTCGGCAACGGCATTGATCCGCTTGAGATAATAAAGGACTACGGCGCAGACTCCCTGCGCTTCAGCCTTGTTACCGGCAACAGCGCCGGCAACGATATGCGTTTCTCAAGCAAGAAGGTAGAGGCTGCCCGCAATTTCTGCAACAAGGTATACAATGCCTCCCGCTTTGTTCTGATGAACATCGGCGATGAGAAGGTTGGGGATATCGATATGTCCGCCCTTGATATTGCGGATAAGTGGATGCTCCACAGGCTGAATACCATAGTTAAGGAAGTGACCCAGAATCTGGATAACTTTGACCTTAACGTTGCCTGCCAGAAGGTATACGACTTTATCTGGACCGAGTTCTGCGATTGGTACATCGAGATGGCAAAGCCCCGTCTCTATGGCGAGGATGAGTCCGCCAAGGCAAACGTAAAGGCGATACTGGTTCGCGTGCTTGGTGATTCCATGAAGCTGCTGCATCCCTTCATGCCCTTCATCACTGAGGAGCTGTATCTGAATCTGCCCGGCGCAGAGGAGACCATCATGCGCTCCGCATGGCCCAAGTATACCGAGGCCTTTGAATTTGCCGCCGAAGCAGAAAAGATGGAAGGCATCATGGATGTTATCCGCGCCATCCGCAATATGCGCGCCGAGATGAACGTTCCCCCCGCAAAGAAGACCGCCCTCTATGTTGTTACCGAGGCTGCAAACGTATCCTATTTCGAGGCAGCTTCCGCATACCTGATGAAGCTGGCAGGCGCCGAGAGCGTTGCCGTTCAGCAGGATAAGCAGGGCGTTCCCGAAGGCGCTGTAAGCGTTGTATGCGCCATGGGCGAGGTATTCATCCCCATGAATCAGCTGGTTGACGTGGAGAAGGAAATTGAGCGCGTAACCAAGGAGATCGCCCGCATGCAGGGCGAGATCGCCCGCGCCGAAGGCAAGCTGAACAACCCCGGCTTTGTGGCCAAGGCTCCCGAAAAGGTGATCAACGAGGAGAAGGAAAAGCTGGCCGTTGCAAAGGATATGATGGATAAGCTCCAGCAGAGGCTTGCCGACCTTAAAAAGTAAGACAAAATCAGCCAAATAAAAGAGAGACGCACCCCTTTTCGGTGCGTCTCTTTTGTGCTGCGAATTACCGAAGCTGCAATGAGTACTTCTCCATGTACATCTTGAAATTGCTGTTGAATTCCTCCTTGCTGCCGTCCTTTACATGGCGGAGGTATTCGTGAATTTCAAAGTTGTTGGATGCCATATCCAGTATGCAGGCGGCAATATTGGAACAGTGGTCGGAGGTACGCTCAAGGCAGGTAAGTATGTCGTTGAGAACAAACCCCACTTCGATGGTGCACTGGCCATTCTTAAGCCGCATAACGTGCTGCATCTTGATGGTCTTCTTAAGGTGATCGATAACCTGCTCAAGGGGTTCCACAAGGGCGGCTGCTTCCATGCTTCTTTCACACATGGCAGTTTGGGTAAGCTGAAGTATTTCTTCGAGGGCAGTGTACAGCACCTCTATTTCCTTCTTGCCCTGGGCAGAGAAGGAGATACCCTTGGCGTTCAGCTCTTCGGCAGATTCCACAAGGTTAACCGCATGGTCGCTTATCCTTTCAAAGTCGCCTATAAGATGCAGCAGCGTAGAGGCCTCACGGCTGTCAGCGGAGTTCATATCCTCCGCGCTGAGCCTGACGAGATAGTCTCCAAGCTTGTCTTCATATTCGTCCACCTTGCTTTCGGCATCGTATATTTTCTGTGCCGCCTTGGCGTCGTATTTGCGCAATATATCAAGGGCATCTTTAAGGGCGCTGCAGCTCTTTCGGGCCATTTTCTTTGCAATATCGGTGCAGCGCATAATGGCGATGGCGGGGGTGGTGAGCAGACGATCGTCCAGCATCTGCAGTTCGTCGGCTTGTCCGTCGTCGCGAACGGTGGCGCAGGCCAGCCGTTCAAGCTGTTTGCCGAAGGGGAACAGCAGCGCAGTGCAGGAGAGGTTGAATACGGTATGCACGATGGCAATGCCGGCCTGATTTGCGCTTTCATGGACAAAGGCAAAGTCAAATATTCCGTTTGCTATATTAAAGAGTATCAGCAGCGCAACTGTGCCGATGATATTGAAGTAAAGGTGCACCATGGCCGCACGGCGTGCGCCCTTGGATGTGCCTACGGAGGACAGCAGGGCGGTGACGCAGGTGCCGATGTTCTGGCCCATTATGATGGGTATTGCACTGCCAAAGGTAACCTGGCCGGTGGCGGCAAGAGCCTGCAAAATACCCACGGATGCGGAGGAGCTCTGTATTATGGCGGTGAGCAGGGCGCCTGCAAGCACGCCGAATATGGGATTTGACAGCATTATGAGAATATTGCCGAACTCGGGGATATTCGCGAGGGGCTTTACCGCGGCGGACATGGCATCCATGCCGAACATCAATACCGCGAAGCCAAGCAGCGCCTCACCGGTGTCCTTTTTTCGCACATCCTTGAGGAAAAGGTACATTATCGCGCCGATGAGGGCAAGTATGGGGGTAAAGGACGTGGGCTTGAGCAGCTGGATGAACAGGCTGTCACCGGAGATGCCGGTAAGGCTCAGCATCCATGCGGTAACGGTAGTACCGATGTTTGCGCCCATTATTACGTTGATTGCCTGGCGCAGGGTCATTATGCCGGAGTTTACAAAGCCTACTACCATAACGGTTGTGGCGGAGGATGATTGTATTACCGCCGTAACCGCAAGGCCCAGCATGAGGCCCTTTATGGGGCTGCTGGTAAGGGAGGCCAGTATCTTTTTGAGGCGGTTGCCCGCCCGCTTTTCAAGGGCGTTACCCATTATGTTCATGCCGAACAGGAATAGAGACAGGCCGCCTATGAGAGACAAAACGTTGAAAATGGTCATATTATTATAAACCTCCGAAAAGTGTAATAACCTTTCTTTAATGGAAAACGCCGTTTAAATCCGCATTTTCCCTCATAATACTTGATACCATAAAAAGTCAGCCATTTCAATAATTGACTTTGCTTCTGTACGGGAATATAATATGAAAAATAAGATTATTTATACTGTTGAAACACGTATAGAGTTTATTCTGGGCATACAGGGTATAAAGCGTCATGATGCCTGGACTGTTTCGGGTGCGGATGCTCCCGGATTTTTTATATAAGGATGTATATGTTATGGGTATCGGCGAACTTTTCATATTGGCAATAGGGCTTTCCATGGATGC
>JAZUMK010000020.1:0-26514 GCA_045603585.1 Clostridia bacterium | reverse complement strand
ATCAACGTGGGGAGTATATATGGGCTTATGTTTACCGCGAAGAATAGAGGCAACCTGAGAAGCGAGACGGCCGAGTACCATGCCTTCTGCGTCTACAACGTACCACTTGCGTTCTACGGTTTCGCCTTTTGCCATATAGGTTTTCATGGCTAAACCTCCTAAGTAGATTTAAAAATTTATTTTTGCTTATTCAATAGGCCTGATGCTCAGCGTGCCGGGGCTGTGGCCGCAGAATCACCTATCCTACCAAACGCACATTTGCTATTTTAACCAAATAATACTTCCGTGTCAAGGGCAAAAATGCCTTTATATGGGGATTTTTTTATATATTATGCCAATTTTTTTGAGCTTTGGGGATTTCACGGTAAAATCCCGCTGCAAATGCCGTAAAACAGGCCGTTTATCATATAAAATCGGCGATTTCCTGAAGGGTTTTTCTGCTTATGGGAGGCAGGCTGTAATCGGGATGCTTCTTCCCCACCGCCAGCACCATAACAGGCATTTCGTTTTCGGGACGATCAAGCAGCTCCCTGAGGAATGTGGGCGGCGCAGGCGTATAGGTAAGGGACGCATATCCTGCGTTTCTGAGGGCGTTTATCAAAAGGCCTGTGGCTATGCCGCAGGACTCGCTCACATAATAATTGGGAACCCGCTTGCCGTCCTCTATCCTGTATACTTCCTTGAATATCACAATAAGGCAGGGTGCTTCGGTCAAAAACGGCTTTTGAGCATCCACCTTGAGGGCATTCAGATCCTCCCGCCATTTATCGGATATCTTTTCCCTGTAAAATTCCGTTTCCACCTTTTCCGCCTGCTCTCTTATCCTTTGCTTCACGGCGGGGTCTGTTACCACGGTGAAATGCCAGGGCTGTATATTTGCTCCGCTGGGGGCTGTGCCTGCGGTGAGAATGCAGTCCTTTATGGTTTCCATATCCACAGCTTCATTCAAAAACTTACGATAGCTTCTGCGGAGCCTGCTTTCCTCCAGCAGCTGCCTTGAAGACAGGGGCATAATTATATCTCCTTTTATTCAAGTCCCACAAATCCCGTCTGCCGCAGCGCCTCATACAGCACTATGGCCGCCGAATTTGAAAGATTCAGCGAGCGCTGCTCGGGCAGCATGGGTATGCGTATGGTATCCTCTTTCCTGCGTTCCAGAAGCTCCGGGCCAAGGCCGGCTGTTTCACGGCCGAATACTATAAAATCCCCATCCCTGTATTCCACATCCGCATAGCTGCGCTTTGCATGGGTGGATGTAAGGAAAAACCTGCTGTTTGGATATGCCGCTTCCAGCTCCTCAAAGGAATCATAATAATACACATCCAGATCCTTCCAGTAATCCAGCCCCGCCCGCTTGAGGGTTCTGTCGCTTATTTCAAAGCCAAAGGGGCGCACGAGATGCAGCCTTGTGCCGGTTACGGCGCAGGTACGGGAGATATTGCCGGTGTTCGGCGGTATTTCGGGATTTACAAGCACTATGTTGAACATATCCGCTCCGGTTAAAGTATTATAGCCTTAATATTCTATCATCCATATGGATAAAAAGCAAAGGACAGCTTGCGCTGTTCATCCATACAAAAACACCGCACATCCAAACGGATATGCGGTATTGATCGGATTAGCATCAGTAGTAAAAATAGTTTCCGCCTATCTCTCCGTAAAGTTCATGCCCGCTCCAACTGGAAGAGGTACGAAAATAATACACATTGGAAGGGAGCATCGTCTGGCCGTTCACAAATACAGCAGTAACAGCTTCTATAGCAGTAGAACTTGGCGTCTTACTATCAAGGCCTGATGTGGAAAACTGATTTTTCTGGTATACGACATCTTCCACGGTATTGGGGAACTTGCTGCTGTTTATACGGTTAAGTATAACATTAGCTACGGCAATGCAGCCCTGCAAATGACTTTTATTTGCTTCTTTGGTCACTATTTTCGCCAACAGTTCAAGATCTCTGCTCGTATATGAGCCGGATGATGGTATATTGACTGAAGGCGCCTTTGTAGGTTCTGGAGTGGCTTCCGGCAGGGCATCCACCTCGGGAATATCCTCTGTTTCGGGCTCAGGGGTTGGCTTGGGTTTTTCCGTGGGCTTAGGAGTTGCCTTTGGCACTTCGCCCAGCTTTACGTATTCCTTCATCATGAAGCCTTCACGGCTGCCTACCTTTACCTGATACCAGTCCCCGCTTTTGCCGGTAACGGTAAGCTCGCGATATTGGTCATATTCGCGAAGGATATCATAGTCTGTTCCGGGGCCGGAGCGCAGGTTTACGCTCTTTGCGTATACATAGCCCTGCTGATCCTCAACATCCTTGACGGTATACTCAGGCTTTCTTGTTTGCTCCGGCTTTACAGTGGCTTCTGGCTTTTTTGTTTCTTCGGGCTTTTTTGTAGATTCGGGCTCCGGCGTTTCTTCCCCGGAGGGCTTGTCCCCCCGCCCCTCCCCCGTTTGAGCTTCCCGCTCCTGAGGGATAGCGATCGCCTCTGCCTCCGCCTGAAGCTCCGCTATCTCCTGCGGAACATAGGTTATCACCGGAGTTGCAGTGGGGGTTACAGACAACGCAAACACAGACGCTGTTTCGGTCTGCTCCACAACCTCCACGTTTGTATTGGCCGTGGTGGCAGCCTGAACACAGCCCGACAGCAGCGACGCTGTTATGGCAAATATTAAAATTGCGGCTATCTTGCGCTTCATGTGATATTACAGAATAAACCTCTGCAGATCCTCTCCCTCGTATTCTTTGCGGACATGTTCCTTAACGTATTCCTCGTCCACCGTCACCTTGATAAGGGGATGGTCTCCGCCTGCGTTAAAGGAAATATCATCCAGCAGGTTTTCAACGATGGTATGCAGCCGCCTTGCGCCGATGTTTTCTTCGCTCTCGTTTGCATTGAATGCGGCGCGGGCTATGGCGGTTATGGCGTCATCCGTAAAGGACAGCACGATGTTGTCCGTACGGAGCAGCGCTTCATACTGCTTGGTAATTGCATGCTCAGGCTTAGTGAGTATGCTGCGGTAATCCTCCACACCAAGAGGCTCCAGCTTTACCCTGATGGGGAAGCGGCCCTGCAGCTCAGGGATAAGGTCGGATACCTTGGATACATGGAATGCGCCGGCGGCGATAAAGAGAATAAAGTCCGTCTTTACGGGGCCGTACTTTGTGGTTACGGTGCAGCCTTCGACTATGGGCAGGATATCCCTCTGGACTCCCTCGCGGGAAACATCTGCGCCGTGGGTATTTGCTGCGGCGGCGATCTTATCTATCTCATCGATAAAGACAATGCCGTCCTGCTCCGCGCGCTCTATGGCTTCCTGAGTTACCTCGTCCATGTCTATAAGCTTTTCACTCTCATCCTGAATGAGCAGCTTTCTGGCCTCGGATACCTTGGTTTTGCGATTCTTTTTCTTTGGGGGCAGTATGCCGCCCATCATCTCGTTGAGATTCACGTCTATGCCCATGGCGATCATGGCATTGCCGCCGTTATTGGGCTGCTCTATCTGGATCTCTACGATTTCATCCTCAAGCTGGCCGGCTCTGAGGGCGCGGGCGATCTCCTCCCGCTTGGAAATGCGCTGCTTCTTCTCCTCCTCGGTAAGCTCCACCGGCGGCTTGCTGCCGCTGAGAAGGAACTGCAGGGGATTTTCCGGGGCCTTCCATGCTCCTTTATGAGCAGGCATAAGGGCATCGATCAGCCTCTGCTCCGCATTGGCTTCGGCGGTTACCCTTACGGCCTTCATGCGCTGCTCCTTGCAGAGGCGTATTGCCGCTTCCACAAGGTCGCGTATCATGGAATCCACATCGCGGCCAACATAGCCCACCTCGGTGAACTTGGTGGCCTCAACCTTTACAAAGGGGGCTTCCACCAGCTTTGCAAGGCGGCGGGCAATCTCGGTCTTGCCTACGCCGGTGGGGCCCATCATGATGATATTCTTGGGGGTTATCTCCTCCCTAAGCTCGGGAGACAAACGACTGCGCCTGTAACGATTGCGAAGGGCAATTGCCACTGCGCGCTTTGCTTCGCTCTGGCCTATTATATATCTGTCCAGCGCCTCTACGGTTTCTCTTGGAGTCATCATAGGGCTATACTTCCTCCAGAGTTATATTTCCGTTGGTAAATACGCAGATATCTGCTGCAATGCGTATTGCCTTTTCGGCAATCTCCTTTGCCTCAAGGTCGGTGTTTTCCACCAGCGCTTTGGCGGCGGCCATTGCATACATGCCGCCTGAGCCGATTGCGGCGATGCCGTCGTCAGGATCTATCACTTCGCCTGTGCCGGATATTACCAGCAGTTCCTCTTCATTTGCAGCAATGAGCATGGCCTCAAGCTGACGCATAAGCTTATCGCTGCGCCAATCCTGCGCCAGAGATACAGCCGCCTTCTTAAGGCCGCCGCTGTACTGGGTCAGCTTTGCTTCGAATTTTTCGCAAAGGGAGAACGCATCCGCAACGGAGCCTGCGAAGCCAACCACCACCTTGCCGTTATACAACCTGCGCACCTTTCTTGCGGTGCCTTTCATGATGGTTCTTTCCCCCATGGTTACCTGACCGTCTCCCGCAACGGCGCATTTGCCATTGCGCCTGACTGCTACTATGGTAGTACCTTTAAGTGACATATTATTCAACACCTTTCGGTAATTTTGCTTTGTATAGCATATCATAAAAACCGGCCCGGGTGTTAATTCGGGCCGGAATGTTTACAGCATGTTCGATATTATGCCATCAATTACGGACAATGCGCGCTCTGCAATGAGGGTATAGCGCTCCTCCTTTTTGCGGGGTGCCTTTTCAATGCCGTCCATTATGCCGAAGTTTATATTCATGGGCTGAAAATCGCTGCCGCAGTAATCCGCCACATAATGAGCCATTGCACCCAAAGTCGTCTGCCTCGTAAAGTCCACAGGGGCTTTGCCCAGCAGCTCATGGGCAAGGTTTATGCCCGCCACAAGGCCGCTGCCTGCGCTTTCAACGTAGCCCTCCACGCCTGTCATCTGGCCCGCAAAATACAGACCGGGAGTGGATCTTACATTGTAGCGGCAATCCAGCCTGCCGGGGGAATTTATAAAGGTATTGCGGTGCATTACGCCGTATCTTGCGTATTCCGCATTCTCAAGGCCCGGAATAAGGCCGAATACCCTACGCTGTTCCCCAAACTTAAGGTTGGTCTGAAAGCCGACGATATTGTACAATGTGCCTTCCGCATCGTCCTGCCTGAGCTGAACTACCGCAAAGGGCTTAACATCGGTACGCTCATCCTTAAGTCCCACAGGCTTGAGGGGGCCGAAGGCAAGAGTCATCTCCCCTCGCTTTGCCATTATCTCCACAGGCATACAACCTTCGAATACTCTTGGAGTCTCAAATTCCTTCAGGGGGGCTGTTTCGGCGTTTACCAACTCATGAACAAAGTTAAAATACTCTTCCCTTGTCATGGGACAGTTGAGATAGTCGCTTCCACGCTCATACCTTGATGCGCGGAACACCTTATCCATGTTCAGTGAATCCGCCCTGACAACAGGAGCCGCCGCATCGTAAAAATGCAGGCTGATGCCAAAGAATTCTTCGATCGCTCTATACAGCTCGCCGTCTGTAAGGGGGCCTGTGGCAACTATCGCAGGAGAATCGGGTATTGCGGTGATCTCATCGTGGATCACGGTGATATTGGGATGGGACTTGATTTTTTCGGTAACCAGCTCCGTAAAGCCTTCGCGGTCCACCGCCAGAGCCCCGCCTGCAGGGACCCTGCATGCATCGGCACATTCCATTATCAATGAACCCAAGCGGCGCATTTCTTCCTTCATAAGTCCCGCGCCATTCTGCAGCCTGTCGGAGCGGAGGGAATTTGAGCAGACCAATTCCGCAAAGGTATCCCTGTGATGGGCGGGAGACCTGCGTATGGGCTTCATTTCATACAGCTCAACTTCTATGCCTCTGTTTGCCAGCTGCCATGCGGCCTCGCTGCCTGCAAGGCCTGCGCCTATTACCTTGGCTTTCGGGGTCATTCCTTGCTCTCCTTCTTTTCGGGACGTACAACATACCCGCAGCCCTCTGCAGTGCATGCGGTATAGTTTCCGCTGCGTCCCATCTTATGCACCATCAATCCGCCGCACTTGGGGCACTTTTCCCTGGCGGGCCTATCCCAGGATACAAAGCCGCACTCCGGATACTTTTCACAGCCAAAGAACACCTTGCCCCGCTTGGACTTGCGCTTGATAATATCCGCGCCGCACTCCGGGCAGGGTACGTCTATCTTTTCAACTATTGCCTTGGTGTTGCGGCAATCGGGGAAATTGGGACAGGCGAGGAACTTGCCGAATCGGCCCATCTTGTATACCATCAGCGCGCCGCACTTTTCGCAGGGCACGTCGGATTCCTCATCCGGTATAACCACTTTTTCTATGCTGTCGGAAGCCTTATCCAGAGTAGCCTGGAAGGGGCCGTAAAACTCTTTTATTACGCTGCTCCATTCCTGCTCGCCGTCCTTGATAAGATCCAGCTTGCTTTCCATATCCGCAGTGAACTTAACATCCACTATATCCCGGAAATTTTCCTTCATTATGCGGGTAACCACAAAGCCAAGCTCTGTGGGCAGCAGCTGCTTCTTTTCCCGGCGGACATAGCCGCGCTCGATAATGGTGGAAATTGTAGGAGCATAGGTACTGGGACGGCCGATGCCCTTTTCCTCCAGCAGCTTTACAAGGGATGCCTCGGTATATCTGGGAGGCGCCTGGGTAAAGTGCTGTTCGCCTTCCACGCTGTCTGCCTTAAAGCTGTCACCCACGTTTACGGAAGGCAGCGCCGCTTCATCCTCTCCTTCGTCATCCCTGCCCTCGGTATATACTGCGGTATAGCCCGGGAACAGCGTCTTTGTGCCGGAAGCCTTATAGGTGCAGCCGTTTGCATCCATGGTGACAGAGGTGGTTTCCATTTTAGCCTCGGACATCTGGCTTGCTATGAAGCGCTCGTAAATAAGCTTATACAGCTTATACTGGCTGGCATTTAGGGACGCCTTTACCGCCTGAGGAGTAAGGTCTATATAGGCGGGACGGATCGCCTCATGGGCATCCTGAGCACCCTTGCGGCCCTTGTAAATATTGGGCCTGGCAGGGGCATAGGCTTCGCCGTACTGTTTTTTGATATAATCCAGAGCCTGCTGCTGAGCCTCATCGGATATGCGTACAGAGTCGGTACGGATATAGGTGATAAGACCGGTAGTGCCCTTGCCCTGAATCTCCACGCCTTCATACAGCTGCTGTGCGATCATCATGGTGAGCTTTGTGGTAAAGCCCAGCTTGCGGGATGCTTCCTGCTGCATGCTGCTGGTGGTAAAAGGAGCGGGCGCATGGCGCATCTTTTCGCTTACCTTTACATCGGTTACGACAAAATCCCTGCCGGAGCGGCGGATAATGTCATTTGCGGTTTCTTCGTCGCCAACATCCGCTTTCTTGCCGTCAAAGCCATAGAAGCGGGCCTCCACAGGCTTGCGGGCGCCCTTTACCTTGAGCTTTGCTGTGATGGTCCAGAACTCTTCGGGAATAAAGTCCATTATCTCCTGCTCGCAGTCGCATATTATGCGGGTGGCAACGGACTGAACGCGGCCTGCAGAAAGACCTCTGCGCACCTTTGCCCAGAGTATGGGGCTGATCTTATAGCCTACAAGCCTATCCAGAACACGCCTTGCCTGCTGGGCATCCACCAGATCCATATCAATGGCGCGGGGAGCCTTTACGGACTTCTTTACGGTATTGGAGGTTATCTCATTGAAAACTATCCTGCAGGGCGACTTGGCATCCAACTTGAGAATATGGGCAAGATGCCAGGATATGGCTTCGCCTTCCATATCGGGGTCGGTTGCAAGATAGATTTTCTTTGCGGTCTTTGCTTCTTTGCGTATGGTTTCAAGAACCTCTCCGCGGCCTCTGAGGGTGATGTACTTGGGCTCAAAGTCATTTTCCACATCCACACCCAGCTGGCTTTTGGGAAGATCCCTGACGTGGCCGTTTGATGCCACTACCTTATATTTACTGCCAAGAAATTTTCCTATCGTCTTTGCCTTTGCAGGGGACTCGACGATCACCAGCATTTCTGACATATTGCTACCTCCGTGTTTGAATGGTTTAGGCGGTTTTCCCTGCCGCCCCACCCCGTTTCAGACTGATGTTATTATAATGAATAAAGTCTTCCGGGCGATTGCTTAATTATTCCCGAAATTTCCATCTCTGTCAAGGTGGAATTTAACAGGCCCATATTCATTCCGGTCATTTCCATCAGTTCATCCACTGATCTTTTGCCTGCCTGCAGCAGCTTTACAATGAGCATTTCCTCAACTGACAGGCCGGAAAGATCTATCTCCAGCGCACGTTTTGCCTCAGATGCATCAATACCGTATTCCACCAATACATCCTCTGCATCGTTAACAAGTTTTGCTATGCCGTCGCGTATCATTTCGTTTGTACCCCGGCATGTTTCGTCAATTATCCTGCCAGGCACCGCAAACACATCCCTGCCCTGCTCAAGGGCATAGTCCACGGTTATCCGCGTTCCGCTCTTTGAGGCGGCCTCCACCACCAGCACGCCCCTTGACATGCCGGATATTATTCTGTTTCTGCGGGGAAAGTTGAATTTATCCGGGGCTGTTCCCGGCGGAAATTCCGAAATCACCGCGCCCCGCTCGCATATTTTATTATACAGGCCTCTGTTTTCCGCAGGATATACAACGTCCACGCCGCTGCCCAGCACGGCTACTGTGGGGAAGCTGTCCTTAGGTGCATTTTCCAGCGCAGCCCTGGCGGATATGCAGTCCACTCCATGGGCAAGGCCGGATACAACGCATACTCCGCTTGCCGCAAGCTCGGCCGAAAGCCTTTGAGCCACGTCAGCTCCATACTCGGAGCATTGTCTTGAACCTATAACCGCTATAGGCAGATTGATTTTCTCAGGCAAAGTTCCCTTTACATACAGTACCGTAGGCGGAAGGTGAATCTCTTTAAGCAATGCCGGATAGTTTGCATCCTCAGGCAATACGGCGGTTATGCTGTTTTTCTCAAGGTACGCAAGGCACCTGTCGATATACCCTTCGTTCGCCTTGCTCCTGAGCAGAGGCAGGAAGGTTTCATCGGTCTTTACTCTTGGCTGGATATCCCCCGAGCCGGCCGCACGAAATACAGCCTCTGCGCTTCCGAATTCCTCCAGAAGATCGCTGTGCCGCTTTACTCTGTCCCCCAGGGCAAAGGCCATCCACAGGCTGCATTTCCTATTGGCATCCATAGTTTAATCTCCCCAGTATTTTTTATCCACAGTACGGTATTGTATCGCTTCCGCCATATGGGCGGAAGTTATGATCTCGCTGTCCTCAAGGTCTGCAATTGTGCGGGCCACCTTCATTATCCTGTTATATGCGCGGGCGCTGAAATTCATCCTGGTATAGGCCTGCTTCATCAGGGTTTCCGCTTTTTCGTCCATTTTGCAGTATTTTTTCACAAGGCGTGAGGTGAGCTGGGAATTGGAAATAATCCCCTCACCCTTGTATCTCTCCCTCTGTATCCTTCGGGCGGCATCCACCCTCGCTCTGATAGATGCAGAGCTTTCGCCGGGTGTTTTTGAGGTGATATCCGAATACCCCACCTCCGCCATTTCCACATGCATATCCAGGCGATCCAGCAGCGGGCCGCTGATCCGCCCACGATAGCGGGAAACCTCATAGGGCTTGCAGCGGCATTCCTGAGTGCGGCTGCCGTAATATCCGCAGGGGCAGGGATTCATTGCGGCTATCAGCATAAAATCCGCAGGATACGTAGCCTTGAAGCTTGCTCTTGCAACGCTTATCATGCCATCCTCAAGGGGCTGGCGAAGGGCTTCCAATACATCCTTTTGAAATTCCGGAAACTCATCCAGAAACAATACCCCATAATGGGCAAGGCTTATTTCACCGGGATGTGCCTTTTGTCCGCCGCCCACCAATGCAGCGCTGGATGCGGAATGGTGGGGTGCGCGATACGGCCGCTCTGAAGCAATGCCGTCATTGCCTGACATACAGCCGGTTATGGATTGTATTTTTGTTATTTCCAGCGCTTCTTCAAAGGTAAGCTCCGGCAGTATGGATGGCATGCTCTTTGCAAGCATGGTTTTGCCTGAGCCGGGCGTGCCCACAAGCAGCATATTATGACCGCCCGCCGCTGCGATCTCTGCGGCCCGCTTTGCGGCATACTGTCCCTTTATGTCTGAAAAATCGCTGCTGTAATTCAGTTGTTTTGGAGTCCATTTATACTTTTGCTGGGGTTCTATTTTGATTTGTCCGTTAAGAAATGCGGCGGCCTCCTTAAGGCTGGTTATGCCATATGCCGTCACTCCGTCAATATAGCTGGTTTCTATGGCGTTTTCCCCCGGCACCATAAAGGTATCTATACCCTCGGAATATGCGCTGATAACCATGGGCAGAAGGCCGTTTATACCCCTTACAGACCCATCCAGCGCAAGCTCGCCCATAAAGGCATAATCCGGCAGGTCGTGGGGTATCTGCTCCGTGGCGGCAAGTATGCCAAGGGCAATGGGCAGATCGTATATGGAGCCTTCTTTTTTTCTGTCCGCCGGGGCGAGATTTACCGTAATACGCCCTATCGGAAAGATAAAGCCGCTGTTTTTTATGGCAGCGCGAACACGCTCCCGGGATTCCCGCACAGCAGCATCAGGAAGGCCTACGATATCGCATGCGGTGAGTCCGTTGCTTACGTCCACCTCCACCGTTACCATGAAGCCCTCCAGGCCGTACAGTCCGTAGCTCTTTATCTTAGCAAGCATGAGCCGTTCCTCCGGATATAATTATTTTGTTTTTTTGAAAACCAGAAGCTTTGTGCCTATAAAGTTGATCACCATTACAATGGGAGTTACTATCGCCTTGCTGATAAGGTCGCTTTCTATTCCCAATACATCGTAGCAAACCTTCAGCAGCAGCACGGATAATCCCAAGGATATGACATTTACCACCACGAAGGCAACGAACTCGCTTTTTTCGCGTTTTGCGTCTTCCTTAAAGGTCCAGCGGCTGTTGAAAAGATAGCTGTTGAGTATGCCGCAGCTGTATGAAATGCACTGGGCCACAGCGTAGTTTATGCCAATGAAGGTAAGCAGCTGATACACCAAAAAATCCACCGCGGTATTTAAAACGCCCACCGCGCCGTATTTTATCAGCTGCTTGAAATTTTGATTAACTTCCTTCATTATGCGTATCTCCGTTTTATCAGTATCCTAAGAAATCCCATCCCGGCAGCAGTTCCAGCGCCTTTATGTATGAGGTGGGTGCAGGCGCGCCGGAAATCACCGGATAGTACAGTATAAACAGTACCACAGCTATACCAAGCCATGCCCACTTGATCCACTTCAGCTCCGGCTTTCTCTCTTCCATATACGAAAGCAAATACAGCGTAAGCAGAATGATAAAGGGCACGCTGGCAAAGAAATGGTATGCAAAGGTGCATCTGCTTACCAGCACCCATGGGAGATAGTTTGCTCCAAGACCCACCAGCAACACGAATATGCCTTCGCTTCCCTTTATTTTTCCCCTGAGCAGCTTTATCATAAGCGCCACAGCCCCTGCGGAGCATACCCACCATACGGCAGGATTGCCGAATGCGGATATTGTGGAGCTTTGTCCGTTTGGCAGGTTATAGTTTATAAAATACCATACCGGACGTAAATCAAGAGGCCACTGCCACCATGACGACTGATAGGGATGGGTCGCGGTCAGTCCGCTGTGATAGCTGAACATAAACTCCTGCACGCCCCATACCCCTGCAAGGTCGTATGGATTTTCCGCCAGCATGTAGGGTATGTAGCTGGCAATATATATGGCCACAGGCACCGCGATATAAAACACGCAGCACCACAGCAGCGTGGATACGGTATTGCGCCAGAATCCCTTTACAGCCTCCCGCTCTGCCGAATTTTCCGAATCCCGCAAGCAGATATATTCCCTGTACCTCTTATAAAGTGAGGTGAAAAGTATCACCGCAAGGCCGCCGCCTGCGTATATGCATATCCACTTGCTGGCGGCGCCAAGGCCAAAGAACAATCCTGCAAGGCCAAGGGGTTTCAGGGTTACCTTAAGCCCATCGGTATGGAAATTCATGCAGTAATACTGATACATAAAGTGATACATCAGTATTATAAAGAATACTCCGTATACGTCTATCGTGGCGATGCGGGTCTGGGTAAAATGCATGAAGTCAAAGGCAAAAAGCCCAGCGCCCAGCAATGCATACTCGCTGTTTTTAAACAGCCTTCTGGAAAAGGCGTACATTATGGGCACCATGGCAATGCCAAACAGCGTACCCATTATGCGCCAGCCAAAAGCATTCATGCCGAATACCGCTATGCCCAGCATTATGAACACCTTGCCAAGGGGAGGATGGGAATTTTCATAGGGATCCAGCCCATGCAGATGCTCATATGCGGTGCGGCCGTGATACAGCTCGTCAAAGTACATGCCGTTCATATAGGAAGGCACTTCCGGCACCGTCTCCTGTTCATCCACAAGCTCAGGAGCATCCTCGGAATATGCGGGAATAAGCTTTCCTTCCTTATTAAAGAAAGCTATCTCATTCAGCCATATATCGCCGTAATCCACCTGCAAGGTTACGCCTTCGGCAGCAATGCCGCCCACTCCATCCAGCTGGATCCAGCGGAACATATCGCCGTTTACCTGCTGATATTCAACGGTATCTCCGCTGTCAAATGTCAGCATGGCTCCGCCCTCTTCTATGCCGCCGAATACCCGGATTTCGTGTATCTCCGCAGGGCCGTCAAAGGTTATTTCCACCTCGCCGCTCTGCCAGTCCCCCAGCCAATAGCTTTCGGGAGCCACGGTTGTGCCGAGGTTCAGCAACGCGGCGATGCCGTATATCAGGGTGAGCGCGATGCAGTACACCCTGTCTTTTTTGGCAAAGGAGGGCATTTTATCTGCTTTGGCAAGGGCAGGCCTATTCTCCACGGGCTTTATTTTCTCGGTGAGTGCAGGCCTTTTCTCCCTGCCCGTAAGAATATCCCGGCACACAGCTGCAAGGTATGCAAAGGACGCCACCGTCATTATGCTGCCTATGAAGGTTATAAAGTCATAACCGGTTCCCCGCCAATCCACATGATCCGTTATTACAAAGGCAGCGGAAGTATTCAGCAGCAGCGCGCAGGTGAACATTATATAAGCTATTATCAGCCTTCTGTCACCATAGTACAGGAATGCTATCATAATCAGCATCAGCACAGGAAACACATACCGCTCATGCATATACTGCCCGAAGGTGAATATTGCGGCCAGCATCAGTCCCAGGCTGAGGGCAAGGCATCCCTTATCCTTCTTTGCCTTAAGATACAGCCATATACTGCCGGCGCAGGACAGCACTATAAATACCGTACCCCATGCGCCATAGGTAAGGCCAAGCACCTTGCTGCTTACCGGGGCCCAGTTGCCCCCCAGCAGCGCCATCATATTGAAGGCTTCGATACTGGCATAGGGATAGGACGTGGCTGTTCCCATCAGCTTTTCCATGAACCACAGCGGCTCCTGAGTTCCCTTGAATGGCAAAGATAGCGCAAATATGGCTGCCACGGCAGCTATTACGGAAACGACGGTACGCAGGGCATATTTTCGCCCGCCGGAGTATACCTTTGCAAAATACGCGGCCGCAAACATAGGCCCGGCTATCAGCGCCTGAGGCTTTGTTATTATGGAAACGCCATACACAAGGCCCGCAATCTCCAGCCTGTCCTCTTCAAAGAGAAATACAACAAGCAGCAGAAGCAGCGTCAGCACCTGATCCACCTGTCCCCATCCGCCTGATATAAATGCCATGGCGGGATTGAATGCCACAAACGCCATCAGCGCCAAGGACGCCCCATTGGAACAGCGCTTTGACGCCAGTTTGTATACCAGATATGCGGCGCCAAGGTCTGCGATTATGGCGGGCAGCTTGATCATCAGGGCATGAGCTGTGCTGCCGTAGGATACGCCCAGCAGATCGGCCAGCTCTCCTATCAGCCACAGTATATACATATATCCCGGCGGATAATCCGCAAAGAAGCCGGATGTGTAAAATACACCCGGGCCGCCCTCTGCAAGGTAATAGGCCCACGCCATAAAGCAGTTTATATCGGTGCTGTGTCCGTAAAATACAACGGACAGGGCGCACCTTATGAAAAACGCCGACAACAGCAGCAACGCTGCCGCTCCGTTGGAATTTTTTTCGCCAAGGGAAAGAGTGTCGCCGGAGCGTATAAATCTTCGATACATGAATACTCCTGCGGCAGCTGTGCCTATTACGGCCACCAGCATTGCCCCCACAGGCAGGCCGCCGTTGTTTCCGGTATCATCCCCGCCGCCGGATTGAGCATAGACAACAGCTATATCCTGTACATCTGCTCCCTCGGGCACACTGTCCAGCTTTTCAACTGCAAGATTCCTGAACCATGCTTCTCCCAGAGAAAGGCTGCCGTAGCCGCCAAGGCGCAGGCAAATCGTCATGGTGTCCATGCCCCGCTCTGTGCGGCCTACCAATTCCGCTGGAACCCAGTCATCAGCCTTATATACAGGCTCGGAAGCGGCAAATGTATTCACCACGGAAAGATTTGCGCCGCCGCCATATTCCACGACCAGCGTCTTTATCTCGCAGCTGATGCGATAATAGCTGTTTGGCTCCACGCTTATTTCCTTGCAGAGGCGAACGTCATTATCCTGATAGCTGATAATGTGCAGACAATTAACGCCATCCATCTGCACGGTGTCTATTTCATATTCTCCGCCTTCATCGTACCACGCCTCGGCATACCATCCCTCGGGTATGCCATCGGAATACACCTTGGAAAAATCCGAATTTTCAATATATACCGCCTCATGGGCAAAAGCCACACCCATCGGTGCGGCGATTATGATCAAAGCTATAATAAGTGCTGTAAATTTACGCATAAACCCTCTGAAACCGGAATTATAGTTCTATTTTACCACATTAGCTGTCCCGTCACACCCCGTATAATAAAATTTACGCCTGAAATGCATCCCTGATATAATTTACATCACCTGTATTAAGGTCGACCTCCGCCACGTCAAAGCGGCCGCATTTATCCTGAATGTTATTTTCCGCAATGTAATTCAGCGCCCCTAAGATTATGCGCTGCTGCTTGCGCCTGCTCACTGCTTCCCGGCCGTATCCGCCGTATGCATTGCTTCTGGCCTTTACCTCTGCAAATACCAGCACATCCCCCTCCGTGGCGATGATATCCACCTCGCAGCCCTTTCTTCTGTAATTTCTTTCAAGAAGCACAAAGCCGCTTTTTTCCATGTACAAAGCGGCTGTATTCTCCCCACGGATACCCCTTGCATGGCTTTCCTTCATGGGTCACTCTCCTATAAAATTCTTGATAAAACTGCGGCGGTGTATGGGACAGGGGCCGTATTTTTTCAGCGCAGCGATATGCTCAGCCGTACCGTAGCCTTTATTGCGGGCAAAGCCGTACTGAGGATACAGCGCATCCATTTCCTCCATGTATTTATCCCTTTCCACCTTGGCAATTATGGATGCAGCAGCAATAAGATAGCTCAGCGCATCCCCATGGATAAAGGAATGCTGCTCGGCATCCATATCCACTCCATTCATTGCATCCATCAGCACCACCTGCGGCTTTTGCTGCATGGCCCTGAAAGCCTCCTCAAAGGCCCTCCTGGTGGCATTGAGTATATTAAGCTTATCTATATCCTCAGGGCTTTTCCAGCCTGTTGCGCAGGCTATGGCGGCCTCCTTAAGCTCCGGATAAAGCTTTTCCCTCCGCCCCTGAGATACCTTTTTTGAATCGTTCACGTATTTTATCAGAGGCTCCGGCGGAAGCATGATGCAGGCCGTTACAACAGGGCCTGCCAAAGGCCCTCTGCCCACCTCGTCCATACCCGCAGGCAGGATCCCCTTTTCCCAGTATTCCCGCTCTATCCGGGTAAGCTCAAAAAGCCTTTCGTCTTCATTCCGCCGCGCCATCAGAGTTTCCCTCCGCCGCTTCGCTCTGCTCTTCAAATGCCTTATCCAGCGTTACCCTTGCGATCTTGCCGCCGCGGAATTCATCCAGAACTATCTTTGCGGCGCGCTCGGTATCAAAATTGCCTCCCCCCATCATAAAGCCGCGGCTTTTGCATACGCCCTCAAGCAGCTCTTCGGGGGTCATATCCCTATCAAGCTTTTTGTAGCGTGCTATGAGCTCATCGGGACATACCTTCATAAGGTCGCTGAGCAGCAATGCAGCCAGCTCCTCGATATCCATAATGTCGTCCTTTATTGAGCCGATATAGGCCACATGGCGGGCCAGCTGAGGATCCTCAAGCTTGGGCCAAAGGAGACCGGGAGTATCCATCAGCTCAAGGTAAGGGGTGATCTTGACCCACTGCTGTCCCTTGGTAACGCCCGGCTTATCTCCAACGATGGCGCGGTTCATTCCGGCAATGCGGTTGATAAAAGTAGACTTGCCCACATTGGGAATACCCACGACCATTACGCGAACCGTCTTTTTTATGCCCTTTTCAAGGGATCTCTGTATTTTATCCTCTGCGGCCTTCTGGATAAGATCCAGCGCCGCCTTTTTCTTTGCAGAATTGGTGGCAACGAATTCTATGGCGCTGATATCCTGAGCCTTGTATGCGGCGATCCAGTTTTTGGTTTCAGCGGGAGAAGCAAGGTCGCTCTTATTCAGCAGAACAACGCGCTTTTTCTCCTTGAAAAGGTCGTCAAAATCAGGATTGCGGGTGGCCCTTGGAGCGCGGGCATCAACTATTTCCACAACCACGTCTATAAGCTTAAGATTTTCCACAAGCTGGCGTCTGGCCTTGGCCATATGCCCCGGATACCACTGAATAAGCATATTTCCTCCGTATGCCGATGTATCGGCTTAGTTAAGTATACCAGTTATTTCCCCCCGCGCCAAGATAAAACAAGCCCCCGTCCTGTACGGACGAGGGCGATGCTTTGCCGTTTGGCATTGATTACTTGGCTACGATGCGCTCAACAACCTTAGCAGCCTTACCTACGCGATTGCGGAGGTAGTACAGCTTGGCCCTGCGAACCTTACCGTGACGAACCACTTCGATGCGGCCGATACGGGGGCTATGGTAGGGGAAGGTACGCTCTACGCCTACGCCGTAGGATACACGACGTACGGTGAAGGACTGACGGATGCCGCCGCCCTGCTGCTTAATTACGATACCTTCGAAGTTCTGGAGACGCTCACGGTTACCTTCGACAACCTTTACAAATACGCGAACGGTGTCACCGATCTCAAGCTTGGGCAGGTCGCTGCGGAGCTGTTCTTTTTCGAGTTCTCTGATGATGTTGGACATTTTATTCTCCTTCCTACGAATGTTCTTATACGACTGTCCGCCGCCAGAGGACCATCCGTTGTCACAAACGCAGATATTATACCATGCAAAGCAGCCCTTTGCAAGGGTTTTATTGGTTATTTTGCTGATTTTTCAGCCCCTGAAGGAATATCTTCTCTTTCTTATCCAGAGCTGATTCGTCGATAAGTTCGGGTCTTACCCTGAAGGTGGTTTCTATGGACTTTTCCCTGCGCCACTTGGCTATCAGGGCGTGATTGCCGTTCAGCAGCACCTCGGGAACCCCCATGCCGCGGAATACCGCAGGACGGGTATACTGGGGATACTCCAGAAGGCCATCCGAGAAGGACTCTTCCTCGGCGGAATCCGCGCTGCCCAGCACGCCCGGAATAAAGCGGCTGAGACAATCCACACACACCATGGCAGGCAATTCGCCGCCGGTCAGCACATAATCTCCTATGGACATTTCCATATCCATCTGCTCCATGGCCCGCTCGTCTATACCCTCATAATGGCCGCAGAGGAATAATAGCCTGTCCTTGACCGCAAGCTCTCTGGCAGCGGCAACATTCAGCGTCTTTCCCCTGGGCGTCATAACTATGCGAAGCGCCTCATGCTCGGGGTCAACTTCATCCAGGCAGGAAAAAATGGGCTGTGCCATCATAACCATGCCCGCTCCGCCGCCAAAGGGATAATCGTCGGTATTGCTGTGCTTGCTCTGAGAATAGTCCCTTATGTTGTGAAGGCGGATATCCAGAATGCCCTTATCTCTGGCGCGGCCCAGCATGCTGGAACCCAGAGGGCCTTCAAACATTTCGGGAAACAGGGTGAGTATATCAATCCTCAAAGAGGCCCACCTCCTGAAGCACGTCTGCATTGAGAGTAATGGCTTTGGCCTGTATATCCACGGTATTCAGCAGCTTTTTCAGCACAGGCACCATGAGGGTCTTATTTCCCTTGATGACATACACATCATTTGCGCCGGTTTCCAGCACATCCGTAAGCCTGCCGTAGCAATTGCCGTCGGTATCCTTTACCTCACAGCCGATAAGGTCGGATATGAAATATCTTCCCTCGGGGAGCTTTATGGCGTTTGCCCTGTCCACACAGATGTACAGATTGCGGAGGGTTTCCGCAGTATTTCTGTCGGGGCAGCAGGAAAGCTTTGCATATACGGCATCGGGCTGAACCCCTACATCTGAAAGGGTTATGGGCTCATATTTGCCATTGCGCTCCAAAAAAGCCTCCTTAAGGCCGTGATAGCGGTTTATATCCTCAGAAAGAGGCATCAGCTTTACCGCGCCCTGCACTCCGTGGGGGCGGGCTATGAGGGCTATGCGAAGATAGTCCATATTTTTTCTCCTTTGATGCAAATATGCAAAAAAGTGGTTTTGCCCACTTTTTTGCCATTGGCGAGACTATATGATCTCTACCACGTATTTTTTGTTTTCCTTTACGGACGCGGCCTTAACAACGGTCCTGATCGCCTTGGCGATACGGCCCTGCTTGCCAATTACCTTGCCCATGTCTTCCGGAGCTACGGTAAGCTCTATTATGGTGGAATTTTCGCCTTCCTTTACCTGGACCTTGACTTCCTCGGGCTTATCCACGAGGTTCATGGCGATGTACTTTACCAATTCACCCATAGCGTCCCTCGCTGGATCCGCATCCATTACTGGATGGCGCCGGACTTCTTAAGCAGGCTGCGAACGGTCTCGGTGGGCTGTGCGCCGTTCTTTACCCACTGGGCAGCCTTCTCGTTGTCAACGTGCAGCTCGGCGGGCTCGGAAGTGGGGTTGTAGTAACCGATTTCCTCTACGAATGCGCCGTCACGGGGAGCGCGGGAATCTGCAACAACGATACGATAGAAAGGAGCCTTCTTGGCGCCCATGCGGCGAAGCCTGATCTTCAACATGATTAATTTCCTCCAGATTATATAATAATTATTTTAATTTATCGAAAGCGGTATCCCGGCCTATAAGCCGAAAGGAAAACGCATCTTTCCTCTTTTGCCGAACTTTCCGGAGCTCAGCTGTTTCATCAGCTTGCGGGAAGATTCGAACTGATTGAGCAGGCGGTTAACCTCCTGCACTGTGTTTCCGCTGCCTGCGGCTATGCGCCTGCGTCGGCTTGCATTGAGCAGCTCCGGCTTTGCCCGTTCTTTGGGCGTCATGGATTTGATGATTGCCAGGGTTTTTTTAAGCTGCTTTTCGTCTATCTGAACCTCTCCCAGTTTGCTTGCATCCATACCCGGAACCATGGAAAGCATGCTTCCCATATCCATGCTCTGCATCTGCTCCATCTGAGCCATAAAGTCTTCCAGAGTGAACTCGTTTGTCTTTATCTTCTTTGCAAGCTCCTCTGCCTTTTTGGCATCAAAGCTTTCCTGAGCCTTTTCGATGAGGGTCATCACGTCCCCCATGCCCAGGATCCGGCTGGCCATACGGTCAGGATGGAAGGGCTCAATGTCGGTCAGCTTTTCGCCGTTGCCGCAGAACTTTATGGGTTTGCCGGTAACTTCCCTTACGGAAAGCGCCGCGCCGCCCCTTGTATCGCCGTCCAGCTTGGTTATTATCACGCCGGTAAGCTCAAGGGTATCGTTGAAGGCCTTTGCGGCATTTACCGCATCCTGACCCGTCATAGAGTCGATAACCAGCAGTATCTCGGCAGGCTCCACCGCATCCCGTACCGCCTGTATCTCATCCATCATATCTTCATCGATATGGAGGCGGCCTGCGGTATCCACGATGACCAGATCCCGCATATTGCGCTTTGCAAACTCGATGGCTTCCTTTGCGGTCTGGACCGGGTTCTGAGTGCCCCGCTCGAATACGGGGATATCCAGCTTTTCGCCAACCACCTGCAGCTGCTTTATGGCAGCAGGCCTGTAAACGTCACAGGCTACCAGCAGGGGGGATTTACCAAAGTGCTTTTTGCAGTAGGCGCCCAGCTTGCCTGCCATGGTGGTCTTACCGGCTCCCTGAAGGCCTGCCAGCAGCACCACGGAGGGATTCTTTGAGCCGAACTCCAGCTTGGCGTTTGTGCCGCCCATAAGGGTCGTCAACTCGTCGTTTACTATTTTTATTACCTGCTGACCGGGGGTAAGGCTTTCCAATACCTCTGCGCCCACAGCCCGCTGGGTTACGGAGTTGATGAATTTTTTAACTACGGTAAAGCTTACGTCGGCCTCAAGCAGCGCAAGCTTGACCTCCCGCATGGCTTCCTTTACTTCCTTTTCGGAAAGCTTGCCGCGGCCGGACAGCTTTTTAAATACGTTCTGAAGTTTTGTGGAAAGGCCTTCAGACGCCATCGTCGCATATCTCCGTCAGCCGCTGAATGATTTCATTGGGGATCGCCCCCTGCTCTGCAGCCTGCCTGAGCTTTGAAAGCTCTGCACGCATGGCTTCCCGCCGGGCCATAAGCCCCAGCTTTGCTTCGTATTCCTCAAGCTGCTCGGATGCCCTGGCAACCGCATCCCTTACGCCCTGACGGGATATACCCTCCCGTTCGGCTATCTCGGAAAGGGAGCAGTCCTCATTGACGGACTGATCCAGCAGCGAACGCTGTCTTTCCGTAAGGAGAGGACCGTAACAGTCCAGCAATATGCCAAGCCGTATATGCTTTTCCATAAGTGAGGAACACCGCCTTTTTTGCAGGCTGTAAAGCAGTTTTGCTTTACACCTGTTCTATTATACAGTTTTTGTCCCATGTGTCAAGGTTTTTTGCAAAAAAACTGCCTATATTATGCTATCCGCCTATCATTGCGCTTATATTACCGTGAAGCAGTATGCGCAATATCCCGCACAGCGCCAGATGAAGGGGATAGTATAAATAAAATCCCCACTTTGTCGATGTTTTTCCTTTCTGCCCGTTATATTTTGCGAGCAGCGGTATGGCTGCGGCGGCAAACAGCTGAATCATTCCGTATACCCTGTCAATGCACAGGACATATACCGCCGCATATATGCAGACAAACGTCATCATGCTTATCATCTGCTTTTTAAAGCTGCCCCGGTATTCTCCCATAAATACCACCGCCATGGCCGCAATGCAGCTCCAATCCGAGCAGAAGCTTATCACGCAGATAATCAGCATTGCCGCTGTCTTTTGCCAGTTCCTGACCTGCTCCATCCTGCTGATATGCAGCCCAATAAGCCCCCAGAACAGCGACCACATCACCCCCGTCTGGTTAAACACGGATGTTCTGAAGGGTATAATTGATATTCCAAATGCAAAGGTATATGCAAAGTGGGATATCACAGCAAAGGCCAGCAGCCTCAGCGCATACTTTTTGACGCTTCGGGTATGATAATACCCTTCCGCGATAAAATACCACATTATGGGCGCGGTTATGCGGCCAATGCAATGCATTATCAGCGCAAAAGCATCAGTGGAATACCCCGGCCATATGACCCATGTCAGATGGTCCAGCGTCATAGCTATCACCGCTATGAGCTTCAATTGCTTTCTGTTGATACCCTTTTTTATTGCTGATTCCATTTTTTCACCCACGCATTAAGGAGGCGTATACGCCTCCCTGTAAATCCTTTATCCCAGCAGTGCCTTTGCGTAATCCTCAGGGTCAAAGGGATGCATATCCTCTATTCCCTCGCCCACGCCCACAAAGCGCACCGGAATATTCAGTTCTTCCTTTACCGCCACGGCAACGCCGCCCTTGGCAGTGCCGTCCAGCTTGGTAAGGATTATGCCGGTAAGGCCGGCTGATTCGCCGAACGCCCTTGCCTGAGCTATGGCGTTCTGGCCTGTGGTGGCATCCAGCACCATAAGGGCTTCTACCGGTATTCCGGGCAGCTCGCGGTCTATTACGCGGCGCATCTTTTCCAGCTCATTCATAAGGTTTTTCTTATTGTGGAGCCTGCCTGCGGTATCGCAAAGGAGAATGTCTCTGTTGCGCGCCTTAAAGGATGCGGTTGCGTCAAACACAACAGCCGCAGGGTCTGCACCCTCACCATGCTTTACGATGGGTGTGCCTGCTCTTTCCGCCCAAACGGTCAGCTGCTCTGCCGCCGCCGCGCGGAAGGTATCCGCCGCCGCCATCATAACATCCCTGCCCTGCGCCTTGTAGTAGGCGGCAATTTTGCCTATGGAGGTGGTTTTACCTACGCCGTTTACGCCCACTATCATAATCACGGCCTTGTCCGCATTTTCAAGGAAGCTGCTTTGAGGCCGCATAAAATCGGCAAGTATCTCAATGAGCTTTTCCCTTGCCTCTGCCCGCTCCTTAAGCTTGTTTTCCGCAATGGCATCCCTGAGGCTGTCCAGCAGCTTTTCAGTGGTGTCCATGCCCACGTCTGCCATTATAAGAGCCTCTTCCAGCTCCTCATAAAAGTCCTCGTTTATGCCGTCTCCCTGAAATATGGCAGAGAGACCGCTGCCTGTACGGGAAAGGCCCTGTCTGAGCCTGTCAAAAAATCCTGCCATACTGTCTCCTTATGGGTTATCGGTAAAGCGGGCGGATACCACCTTGGATACGCCCTTTTCCTCCATGGCAACGCCATAGAGGGAATCGCAAACGGCCATACTGCCGCGGCGATGGGTTATGAGAATAAACTGGGTATCGTCGGAGTAGTTGCGTACATACTCTGCAAAGTTGGTAACATTTGCCTCGTCCAGCGCAGACTCTATCTCATCCAGTATGCAGAATGCGGTAGGCTTGAGCTTGAGTATTGCAAAGAGCAACGCGATGGCGGTAAGGGCGCGCTCGCCGCCGGACAGCAAAGACAACAGCTGCAGCTTCTTTCCGGGAGGCTGGGCGATTATGTCTATATCGCAATTGAGTATATCTTCCTTATCCGACAGCACAAGCTCTGCCCTGCCGCCGCCGAACAGCTCCACGAATACCTCGGAGAAGTTCTGCTGGATCAGGGCAAACTGACGGCGGAATTCCTCTTCCATCGTGGAAACAAGGTCTGCAATGAGTATCTGCAGATCAGCTTCCGCCTTGGTAAGGTCGTCATACTGGGTATTAAGGCCATCAAAGCGTTCTTTTACGGCGCGGTAATCCTCTATGGAGGATACGTTTACATCGCCAAGGGCTTTGATTGCGGAGCGCAGTTCATCCACCCTGAGATGTGCCGCTGTGATGGCGATCTGACGGCGCAGAGGCTGCGCATTTTCGTAGGTGAGCTCATAGTCGTTCCAGATGCGATCCTGCATATTCTGCAGCTCCAGCTGAGCCTTGTTAAGATTCAGCTCCGCCCTGTGGCTGCGTTCGCGGGCTTCTGCAAGCTCCAAAGCAACGGTTTCACGGCGCTCACGCATGTCATCGATATCCGCAAGGCGCTTTGCCCGCTCCTCTTCCATGGTTCTGAGCTGGTCTGTAAGCTTATCCACATCCCTGCGCTCGGCGCTGATGTTGTCATCCAGAGAGCCGGCCTGCTCCTGCAGCTCCATAAATCTGTGAAGGCCTTCTTCCATGGCAGCCTTTGCCCTGCTCATGGATTCCTGCAGCTGGGCGGTTTCCCGCTCAAGGCGCCTTATATCGCTCTGGGCTGCGGCGTATTCCTTTTCCAGCGCCATCATGGCTACGCGGCGCTCGGTAAAGCTCTGATTGACAGCCGCCTGCTCTGCGCGGAGGGAAACGATCTCCTCCTGCAGCTTTTTAATATCTTCCTGACTGGCAACATTGCCCTGCTCCCACTGGCTGCGATCCTGATCCGCCTCGGCGCACTGCTGGTCAATGTTATCGATATTGTCCTGTATCTGGGAAAGCTCCATTTCAGAGCGTTCCATATCGGCCTTGTTGTCCTCAACATACTTCAGCACAACATCCACCTTTTCACGGTGGGTGGCCATTTCGATATCCTTTTCGTGAAGTTCGCGGCTGAGCTGCTCAACCATAAGGTTTGCCTGCTCAATATCCTGCTCCATGCGCTGCCTTTCAACCACGCTGCGCTCAAGAGCCGCCTGCTTTTCCTTTACGGATGCACTCAGGGCCTCAATCTCACGCTCCCGGCCGATAAGACTGAATTCCCGCTTCTGCACGCTGCCGCCGGTCATGCTGCCGCCGGGGTTGATTATGTCGCCCTTAAGGGTAGCAATGCGGAAGGAGGAACGGGCACGCTTGTTTATGGCTATACCTGCATCCAGATCCTTTACTATTACAGTTCTGCCCAGAAGGTTTTCAAATATTCCCCTGTATCGCTCATCAAAGCCCACCAGGTCAGAAGCAATGCCCATAAAGCCATCCACATTGCACATAGCTTTTTCCTCGGAAGTGAGCAGCCTTGAGCGCATGGCGGATACGGGCAGCATGGTTGCCCTGCCGTACTGTTTGGAACGGAGATATTCTATTACCCTCTTGCCCTCGTTTTCGGTGGGGGTGACGATATTCTGCAACGCAGAGCCAAGAGTCATCTCGATTGCGCTCTCGTATTCCTGCGGAACTCGGATAAGCTCAGCAACAACGCCTTCTATGCAGCGGCCCAGACCGGTATCGCGGGCGGCATCCCTGAGAAGGTTTCTCACGCTGGAATAATACCCCTCATAAGCGCGCTTCATCTCCTGAAGCACCTTTATGCGGGAAGCCTCCGCCTCTATCTGCTGTTCCATGCGGCGCACATCCTCATGGGACTGCCTGAGGGTCATATTAAGCTCATTCAGGCGGGAAACAGCCTCTGCCCTTCTTTGGGCGCGGCTGTCATACTCTGCCTTTATTACGGCAAAGCCGCTGTATACTTCATTGTATTCCCTGGAAAGCTTATCTCCCTCCGCCTGAATATCCTGCTGACGCAGCTTGATATCGTCGATGCGGCCAAGCAGCGTGGTCTTTATGGCTTCAAGGCGGGAAATGCGGCTCTTTGCATCAGAAAGGCGGTTCATGGCCTCTATCATGCTCTGCTTCTGCCGCTCCTGCATATCCTCCTTATCGGATATGTTCTGCTCCAGTTCCTTAAGCTTTGCTTCTATCTCTGCAAGCTCTGCCGCGCCGCCATCGCGCTTTTCAACCGAATCACGGCTGCTGTCAATCACCCGCGCAAGCTCCGCGCGCAGCTCATCGTAGCGCTGTGAGCTTGAGTGTATCTCGGATTCAAGGCGTTCCCGCTCCTTGGCAAGGTTTTCCATGCGCTCGCGGGCCAGCTTTGCTTCGCCTATCCGGTTTTCCACATCCTGAGTGGCGTTCAGCAGCTTGGACTGCATCTCGCCTATGGCAACGCTGAGCCAGCGTTCCTTTTCTTCCTCAACAACGCAATCTGCCGCAACAGAAGCCTCTGTTGCAGATGCGCTCTTTATCTGCGCCTCATATTCGCTGAGGCTCTCGCTCAGGGTCTTAATGCGCTCATTCAGCCTGTCATACTGATAGAGAAATACGTTTATTTCTATTTCTTTCAGTTCATCCCTCAGCTTGAGGAACTCTCTGGCAGCCGCACTCTGCTCCTCAAGGGGGCCTATCTGACGCTCCAGCTCTTCCAGTATATCATTGAGGCGAACCAGATTCTTGCGGGTGTTATCCAGCTTGCGCTCCGCCTCTTCCTTGCGGACGCGATACTTCATTACGCCTGCCGCCTCTTCAAAGGCATTGCGGCGATCGTTGGACTTATTGGAGAGGATTTCCTCTACCCTGCCCTGACCGATTATGGAATAGCCTTCCTTGCCTATACCGGTATCGCGGAACAGCTCGCTGATATCCTTGAGCCTGCACTGGGTACGGTTAATAAGGTACTCGCTTTCGCCGGAGCGGTATACGCGGCGGGTAACGCTGACCTCTGCATAGTCCGTGGGCAGTCTGCCGTCGGAATTATCCAGGGTAAGGGTAACTTCACAGAAGGACTGCGCCTTACGCTGCTCGGTGCCGTTGAATATAACGTCCTCCATCTTGTTGCCGCGCAGTACCCTTGCACTTTGTTCGCCCAAAACCCAGCGTACGGCGTCGGCGATGTTGCTTTTTCCGCTTCCGTTTGGGCCGACTATCGCCGTAATGCCGTCCACAAACTCCACAACGGTTTTGTTCGCAAACGACTTAAAGCCGGCTATTTCAAGTCTTAACAGTTTCAATACTTATTCCTCTTTCGCTATCGCCTTTGTCAGTCTATATCAGCAACGCTGCCAAGCGCTTTCAGCTTTACAAGTGCTTCCCTTGCCGCAATCTGCCCCGCCTCCTGCTTGGACGAGCCGCAGCCTGTACCAAACGTTTAAGT
>JAZUMK010000019.1:0-47606 GCA_045603585.1 Clostridia bacterium | reverse complement strand
TATTTCATCCGTGACGGGGCAAATATACTTTCTGCCTGCCATAACCTTATCAAACTCCTCTTTCGCCGCCTTCTGGGCTTCGGGATCACATACGAGATCGTATGCGCCGCCAGCCAGCACTATTGCGGCGCGGATCATGCCCTTCATACCGATGGAGGAACCGGAGCATGAGGTGTACATCCAGTCATGTCCGACTTGCAGAGTAGCGCCGGTACAGTCCCAATTCACAACACCGGGGCAGATATGCTGCACATCGCCATAGTCGGATGAGGCAAGCATGGGACCGTCGATCAGCGGTTTCTTCCCGGAGTTGATGGGCGGCGTTACACCTTCCACATACCGTGGATTCTGACGGTTGATCTCATCAGCAAACTTCAGCTCTTCCTCCGTGTACTCCACATCGGGCAGTTCATCTCTGAGCTTTTGCATAAGATTGCTGAGAACATGGTTTTGTAATGTTGGATAAATTCCGCCAAGGCTTTCGATTTCAAGTTTGGTCTCTGTCATCAATGCAGCGCCCTCCGCGCATTTGACCAGTCTTTGGAAAGCTTCGACAACCGCTTCACGCGTGTGGGCACGGACAAAAAACTTTGACTCCGCAAAATCAGGCACGATATTGGGCGCAAGGCCGCCGTTTGTGATGATATAGTGGATGCGTACATCATCCGTTACATGCTCGCGCAAAAATTCCGCGCCAATATTCATAAGCTGCACAGCGTCCAAGGCACTCCTGCCCGCGTGCGGATTTGCCGCTGCATGAGAATTTTTACCATGGAACCGGAATATGCCCCCTTCCACGCCATTGGCGTTTCCGGTAAAATTCTGGTTCGAGGAACTGGGATGCCATGCCATCGTGAAATCACACTCGAAGAAAGCGCCGTTCTTTGCCATGAACCCTTTACCCAATAGTTGTTCTTCCGCGGGGCAGCCATAGAATATGACAGTGCCCTCTTTGCCGGATGCTTCAAGCTCCGCTTTGAGTCCGATGGCAGCGCCAAGGCAGCCTACGCCGAGAAGATTGTGACCGCAGCCATGGCCGTTGCCGCCGGGGACGACAGGCTCCCTCTTAGAGGAAGCCTTCTGGCTCAGGCCGGGCAGGCAGTCATATTCCCCGCAAAAGCCGATCACCGGATGGCCTTTTCCCCATACCGCGCGGATAGCGGTGGGCATCCCGTATGCGCCCAGCTCCGTTTCAAAGCCTTCCGACTCCAAATACTCCGCCGTCCATTTCGACGCCTTTTTTTCTTCCCAGCCCATTTCGGGATTGTCCCATATCCTTTTGGCGAGCTCACTGAGCCGCTCCGCATGCTGGTCGATGACTTTTGAACTTAATCTTTCGCTCATAATATCCCTCTCAATCATTTGCTCCCGGGCCGGGGAACATCCGTATACGGCCAGGCGATTTCATCCGTGACGGGGCAAATATACTTTTTGCCCGCCATAGCCTTGTCGAACTCATCTTTCGCCGCCTTCTGCGCCTCCGGATCGCATACGAGATCGTATGCGCTGCCGGCCATAACCTTTGCGGCGCGGATCATGCCCTTCATGCCGATGGAAGAGCCGGTGCAGGCCGTGAACGTCCAGTCATGCCCGACCTGCAAGGTGGCGCCGGTGCAATCGTTGCTCAGAACACCGGGGCAGATATGCTGTACATCGCCATAGTCGGTGGAGGCTACCATGCGATTACTTGACAGCGGCATCTTCTTAAAGTTGATGGGAGGCGTTGTGCCTTCCTCATAGCGCGGATTCTGACGATTGATCGCATCGGCAAACTTCAGCTCTTCCTCCGTGTATTCCACATCGGGCAGCTCGTCTTTCACCTTCTGCATGATGTTGCAAAGAACATGGTTCTGCAATGTTGGGTATATTCCGCCAAGGCGTTCAATTTCAAGCCTGGTTTCCGTCATCAATGCGGCGCCCTCCGCACATTTGACCAGCCTGTCGAACGCTTCTACAATCGCTTCGCGTGTGATGGCACGGACAAAGTACTTGGACTCCGCAAAATCAGGCACAATGTTGGGCGCAAGGCCGCCGTTTGTGATGACATAGTGGATGCGTACATCATCCGTTACATGCTCGCGCATAAACTCTGCGCCCAGATTCATGAGCTGCACAGCGTCCAGCGCGCTCCTGCCCGCATGGGGATTTGCCGCCGCATGGGAGTTCTTGCCATGAAAGCGGAATATGGCCCCTTCCAAACCATTCGCATTCCCGGTAAAATTCTGGTTTGCGGACATTGGATGCCAAGCAATTGTGAAATCACACTCATAGAATGCGCCGTATTTTGCCATAAAGCATTTGCCCAGTATCTGCTCTTCTGCTGGGCAGCCGTAGTAGATGACAGTGCCTTCTTTTCCGGATGCTTCGAGCTCCGCTTTGAGCCCGATCACCGCGCCAAGGCAGCCTACGCCGAGAAGATTGTGACCGCAGCCGTGTCCGGGGCCGTCTGGAACGATTGGCTCTCTCTCGGAGGAAACCTTCTGGCTCAGGCCGGGCAGGCAGTCATATTCCCCGCAAAAGCCGATCACCGGATGGCCTTTTCCCCATACCGCACGGATGGCGGTGGGCATGCCGTATGCGCCAAGCTCCGTTTCAAAGCCTTCGGCTTCCAGATACTCCGCCGTCCATTTCGACGCCTTTTCTTCTTTCCATCCCATTTCGGGATTGTCCCAGATCTTCTTGGCGAGCTCACTGAGCCGCTCCGCATGTTGGTCGATGACCTTTGAACTCAGTCTTTCGCGCATGGTATCCCTCCTGATTATTTGCTCTCGGGCCGGGGAACTTCCGTATACGGCCAGGCGATTTCATCCGTGACGGGGCAAATATACTTTTTGCCTGCCATCGCCTTGTCGAATTCCTCTTTCGCCGCCTTCTGCGCCTCCGGGTCGCATACGAGATCGTATGCGCCGCCGGCCATAACCTTTGCTGCGCGGATCATGCCCTTCATGCCGATGGTAGAGCCGGTGCAGGCCGTGAATGTCCAGTCATGCCCGACCTGCAAGGTGGAGCCAGTGCAATCCAAATTGAAAACGCCAGGGCGGATATGCTGTACATCGCCGTAGTCGGTGGAGGAGAACAGAGGGCCGTTGGAGAGCGGCATCTTCTCAAAGTTGATGGGAGGCGTAACGCCTTCCACATACCGTGGGTTCTGGCGGTTGATCTCGTCGGCAAACTTCAGCTCTTCCTCTGTGTATTCCACATCAGGCAGCTCGTCCCGCACCTTCTGCATGATGTTGCAGAGAACATGGTTCTGCAATGTCGGATATATTCCGCCAAGGTGTTCAATCTCAAGCCTGGTTTCCGTCATCAATGCGGCGCCCTCCGCGCATTTGACCAGCCTGTCAAAAGTTTCGACAACCACTTCGCGTGCGAGGGCGCGGACAAAGAACTTGGACTCCGCAAAATCGGGCACGATGTTGGGCGCAAGGCCGCCGTTTGTGATAATATAGTGGATGCGTACATCGTCCGGCGTATGCTCGCGCAAGAATTCCGCACCAATATTCATGAGCTGCACGGCGTCCAGCGCGCTCCTGCCCGCATGAGGATTTGCCGCTGCGTGGGAATTCTTCCCATGGAAGCGGAATATGGCCCCTTCCACGCTGGTCGCATTCCCGGTGTAATTCTGGTTTGTGGACCAGGAATGCCATGTGATCGTAAAGTCACATTCATAGAATGCGCCATATTTTGCCATGTAACCTTTGCCCAGTAACTGCTCTTCCGCAGGGCAGCCATAGTAGATGACGGTACCTTCTTTCCCGGATGCTTCGAGCTCCGCTTTGAGCCCGATGGCGGCGCCAAGGCAGCCCACGCCGAGAAGATTGTGACCACAACCGTGCCCGGGACCGCCAGAGACGACAGGTTCTCTCTCAGAGGAAACCTGTTGGCTCAAGCCGGGCAGGCAGTCATATTCCCCGCAAAAGCCGATCACCGGATGGCCCTTGCCCCACACCGCACGGATGGCGGTGGGCATCCCGTATGCGCCCAGCTCTGTTTCAAAGCCTTCCGACTCCAAATATTCCGCTGTCCATTTTGATGCATTCTTTTCGTTCCAGCCCATTTCGGGATTGTCCCAAATCCTCTTGGCAAGTTCGCTGAGACGCTCCGCATGCTGGTCAATTACTTTTGAACTCAGTCTTTCGCTCACGATATACCTCCTTTGTTTGATTTGAATTCTCGGCAACCCCGTATAACAAGGTTGCCGAGCTCCATATTCCAGCTTTTCCTACTGCATATCCGCATGCCTGCAGAAGCTGCAGCCTGTGCAGTAGGTTTTTTACATTTTGCCTGCACTCTGTTTGAGCGCAATATCTTCATGAATTAATTCAGCTCCATGATCAGATCATTTGCGCCTAAAATTGCAGTGCAGAGATTGCCTACCTTGCAGGCATCGCCCAATACATGGATATGCTCGTTCTCGCCCAGAGAGTGACCGGCTTGATATCCGATGGAGACAATCGTTTTATCGGCGGGAAGCGTAATTTCAACGCCATCCTTTTCAATTACAACAGAGTCCGGATTAATGCGTACGGTTTTAGCATCCGTATAAACCGGAACATTGTAAAATTCAAACGCATCTCTCAAGTAACTCGTATTGGCCATACAGGAACCGGGCACCTTCAGTATGTCGTCGAGGATCTCTACGATCTGAGGATGCTTTCCGTTCATGGCAAGCTCATACGCAATTTCACAGCCTGTGAGACCACCGCCGATAATTACGGGGTGATCGCAGTCCTGCATACCGCATTTGAGAAAATCAACGGCATCAATACAATGCTCGCTGCCCGGTACCGCGAGTTTACGGCTGCTGACACTGCCGGTTGCGATGATATACTCATCGGCCTCAATATCATCCAGATTGGTGATCTCAGTATTTTTATGTACGCATACAGAGGATTTCTCAATCTGAGTCTTGTAGTATTCTATGAGCTCACGATCCTTTTCCTTGAAGGAGAAGGAAGCTGCCTCGTTGAACACGCCGCCCAGACAGTCTGTTTTCTCATACAGATCAACCCGATGTCCGCGTTTTACTGCCTGCAGTGCGAATTCCATACCTGCGATTCCGCCGCCGATTACTGCGAAATGTTTAGGCACAGCAGTCTGAACCACCTGGTATTTCTTTTCGTTATGTGTTCTCGGATTCAAAGCGCAAGTGCCAAGAACCTTTCCGTAGGCACCGGAGTCCTTCCACAGACCAATTCCCATGCAGCCGATATGGCAGGATATGCAAGGCCTTATGTTTTCCTCTTCGCCATTTCTGACCTTGGTCAAATAGCATTCATCTGCCAGGAACTGTCTGGCAATTCCCACGAAATCGAGCTGACCGTTTGAAATTGCTTCCGCCGCTGCGTCAAGCTGCATTCTGCCTGCGCAGATGATGGGCTTATCCGTATACGGCTTAATCGCTATAGATTCCTTGAGGTTGCAGTTTAAGGGCATGTATACCGGAGGATGTGCGTAATACCAGGAATCATAGGTTCCATTATCCGCATTGAATCCATCATATCCGGCCTCTGAGAGAATCCGTATTGCCTCTTTGGATTCCTCCAAATCGCGTCCAAGTTCGGTAGAAACCGTGTCAGCCGGGATGATACCCTTATTGAAGTCCTTTACGCGGCTCGTTACAGAATAACGGAGGATAACGGGGAAATCCTGTCCACACTTTTCCTTGACGGCTTTCACGATGTCGCAGGCAAATCTCAGTCTGTTTTCCAGAGACCCACCGTATTCATCCGTACGGTGGTTCGTGTATTTCATTGCGAACTGATCCAGGAGATACCCCTCGTGAACTGCATGAACATCAAGGCCATCCACACCGTTTTGTTTGCAGAGCAGCGCGGCTTTTGCTATTTCCTGTACGAGCTGTTCAATGTCCTCTTTTGTCAGCTGCTTGGTCTTCAACGCATTGATCCATCTGTTGGGAAGCCCCGCATCCGATGAACCATGCGCCAGGTCAAGCTTCATTACAGGATTGAGTTCATCATATTTTTCGTACAACTGCTTTGCCATCGGATAGTTCCGGCCAAGCCCGACCGAAATCTGCATAAACAGTTTGCTGCCATAGGAGTGCACTTCATCCATCAGGTCTGATATACCCTCAAACGCCTCCGGATGGTCTCCTATAAACATGCGGTTTGCCAGGCTGTATACTGCCAGCGCTCCGGGAATAATAAGCCCAACACCGTCCTTCGCGCGCTCCACAATCAGATCACGTACGGATTCATCATATCCTACAGGTTTTGATGTCCATTCGATCAAAGCGGTGGGAGCCATCGGACACATGACAAAACGGTTTTTGATCTCCAGTTTTCCTATCTTAAAGGGAGTAAACAGGATTTCATATTCTTTTTTCATAGAGTACCTCTTATTGCTTGCAATAAAATTTATAAAATTTAATTTGCCTTTTCTTCTGCAGCCGCTTCTTCCTTTACTTCAATGGGCTTTTGAGGCATTTCGACACGCACGAGGCCCTTGTTATACATAACTCTGGTTATTCCATAGAGCAGTGCAATGCAGCCGAGGATGATAAAGCCCATGTAGGTGTTAAATTTAGAGCCCGGGAAAACGAACAGGTACAGCGCGGCCGATATGATAAACGGAATGATAAGCGTTTTCGGAGTTCCGTATACCTTCATTCCGCCGCCGGCATTCTTTCTGAAGAATCCGACGAACATATATCCGAATACTGCCGGCGCAACATAATTTGCAGCGGTTGTTACATACTCAGACTGCAAAACAGGCCGCAGCGGCGTCAACAGCAGCGCGCCGATTGCGATAACAGCCATGACGGACAGGGATGCGGCGGCGACCGCTATGCCGGCAACCGCGTCCGAGGCGGACGTTCCCCTCTCCACATTTGCCATTTGCTGTGCATTAATGGAAGTCGGCAGCTTGACATTGATGATATTGCCGGTCACGGAAGCCAGATAGTAAGAAGAACCCAGAACCGGAACCTCGGAAATAATTTCTCCAATGTATGTGGGAGTCAATGCGATGATCATCGGGACGGCGGCGATAAAGATCTCACCGATTGTAGGCATAATGCCGTACCAGAGGCAGACGAATACCGGCACACCCAAAAACGCCACCAATACAAACAACGTCATGATTTTCCCAAAACGATGCATCGTGTTAAAATACTTTTGGGAATCCACTTGCTTATTCATGATATGAACCTCCTAAAACATGGTCGAATAGAAATAGGACGCGGTCATCGCCCCTATCAAGCAGATTGCCATCGCAAATTCTCCCAGCCGCGGGATTTGGTATTTTCTCGCTATGGTTGTTATGGCGAATCCGAGTATTACAGAGGTAATGAAAGTCGCCAGCGAAACGCCGCCGCGCATGATATGCGGGGTCATCATGACCAGCAGCAGCGCATTCATGAATACGGAGGAAGAAGCGGCGCCCCATTTTTTGTCGGTGGAAGTCTGCAGCTTCACACTTCCCATATGAATTCTTTTGCCCAGGAAGATGTTGAACAATGTACACAGCGCCATAGGGATACTCATCGTAAACATAACCAGGGCAAAGGCGTGGCCGTTTGCGAGGGCTACATCTGTAACCCCGGCGCCTTCCAGCGCCATGTTTGCCGCCATGGTTTCATACGACAGCGAACCCATGACCGACAGTCTGAACCAACCGTAAGGAAGTCCTACGAGAGCGGACAACGCAATCATGCCGACTACGATTCCGATGGCCGGAACTACCGCGAATACAGCGGAGCTCCTGATAATATTGAACAATGTCGATTTCTCGATTCCGCATTCCAATGCGTGCTTAAAGCATTTTCTCAAATAGATTACACTGACTCCTGCTACGATCAATAATCCGATGATGACCGCAACATACATTACGCCGCTTCCGGCGATTTGACGGTAAGTCATTTCAATTCCCCCTTTCAACGGTACGTATTATTACTGCATTATGTGTCCTATCCAACAGAACATATTGTCTTTCTAAGGTCTCATAATCAAGCACCCCATTCCATCAGTGAGATTTATTCTAAAGTTAAACAATCATTATTTCTGATCCGGGTTTCAAACCATGTTTGCTACGCACGATGTTTCGTCCATGCGCGGTATGTTTTCCCGATTCCCGGAAAGGCCGGATCTCTATCCGGATTTCAGTACTGTTTTCTATGCCTTTTCTGCGGTATTTTCAGCACGGGATCCCTTATAGGGCGCCAGTTTGATGGCTATGAATACGCTGATCAGACCAAGGGCGCCGCAGATAATGCTAACAATGTGCGCAACACGGAAGGTACCTGCAACCTCAGCTATCCTGCCAACCGCATAGGAGCTGACGCCAACGCCCAGGAAATATGCACCGTTTGCAAAGGGATTAATGCCGGCAAAGTCTTTTGTGCCGAATATCACGGGAACAAGCTGGGAGGAAAGTGTAGTGACGGTCGCTCCAAGCGTCAGGAAAACGATTCCCACTGCAATGATCCATGCCGCCTGCATGTCCATATACGAGCTCAGAAGCGCCACGCCCACTATGGATCCGCAGAAGGTGATGCAGGTGAATCCTTTTATGCCGAACTTGGCAATCAGGAATCCGGAAATAAGAAGCGACAGCATGGAGAAGAAGGTATTCATGCTTGCGTAGCTGGAAGCCTGCACGCTGTCGAAGCCGAGACCTATAAGATAAGTGGGCAGGTAAGATACCGTACCAGAATAGAGCATATTGCACAGGGCAATACCAATCATCAAAAAGTACAAAGACGGAGTTCGCAAGGCCTCTTTCAGAACCAACCCATCTCCTGTGGGGCGGGAATCACCCGGAATGCTGTCCGTCACCGCTTCCGGTGCTTGTCCACCCGGAAGGGGCTTGCGGATCATCAGGAGATTGATGAAAATAGCAAGCACGGCAGCAATAGCGCCATACACAAAGTAGTTGATCCGCCAACCCCAACTGGACAAAGTCCGTCCACAGATCAGCAGCATGATTGTGCCGCCAAGCCCGGCAGCACTGGATACAATGCCTGTCACCTTTGGAAGGGAATCCTTCCATATACCACGATACTCCGCCAGGATAAGGGAAGCACACATGATGGTACCGACAGCCTGTTTGGCCCCCGCAAATACAGAAGAGAACCACACCATACCCAGGCTTGTAGCCATGTATAATACAATTACATTAAGCAAGGTACCGACAGACGCAATTATCAGCGCATATTTGGGAGAAACCTTTTTGATAAGAGGTCTGGCCACAAACATGGATATAAAAAACGCAACGATAGTACTGATGGAAGCGCAGAGACCGATTCCCGAAGGATCAACCCCCAGGCTCTCGGCCATATAGGGCATATGCAGCGTAAACATAGCGCTATGGCCATTATGAAGAAGCATGATTAAAATACAGCCAATAGCCGTTTGAATAGCACGTTTTTTGTTATGCTCCATAAACCTACCTGCCTTTGTTTTACAAAATACAACCATGATTTTCCAACAGAAGACTTTTCTTTTTTCAAGCAGTTGAAAATATTTTCATTCGCGCAATCTGTATGCGAATATACTTTTTTTGTACTCGAGTACGAATTGTTTATGTCATGATTATATTTTTTCGACACTCAAATGTCAATCTCCTAATTTATAACTTATTCATTTATTTTTTCATCCGTACAATCAAGGAAACCTCAAATATCCCGAACATTGGGGAAAATCTGCACAAAAAAAAGAAGCAGAAAAGAATATGCTTTTCGCTATCCTTCCCGCTTCCTGCGCTCATGATCCTATGTGCAACAGTCCCTCCTTACATACGAGTATGCCGGTTTCCGTTATAAATCGCTCTCTTTTTTAGCATCCGGCTCAGCTGAAAGCAATTCCGGTTCCACGCCCAAAATCACGCTGACATCCGTCTTTATGCCTTCAAACAAATCAAATGCACCTTCCGTCATACACCATTGATATGTATTTCCGATTATATACTTCTTCACAATCAAATTTGCCAGTTTTTTTGCATCCCCGTTGTTTTTAAACTGGCCGGTGGATTGCCCCATTTGAATGACTTTTTCAACAACCCCACAGAGCAGTTCCGTTCGCCGAAAAAAATGCGCACTCGATTTTTCCGTTAATCTTGTAGCCATGATCCATGACTGAAGATCGTGCCCTATACGCATCGTGTAACCATTACTCGGAAAAAGAACCTGCAAAAGCTGCTCCCAATGATTATCCATTGTAAAGGAAGCAAGTATCATCTCCATAAAGTCTTCATTCCAATAATCAATATAAACCGAATCCAACAATTCCGCTTTTGTCTTAAAGTGATAATAAAATGTGCTGCGCGTTACATCTGCCGCCTCGCATATTTCTTCGATCTTTACATTTGGATATCCTCTTTCCCGAAAAAGCTCCAGACTCGCCTGCACGATCTTCAATTTGGTTTCACTGGCCATTTTTATACTCCGATCCTGTTTTTTCATACAAACATATAACTATCTTATATATAAGTTTATTTGTTTGATTCGGTGATGTCAATGCGGTTTTCACTATTCCTGCTGAGGGAAATCACGGCGTGTTTTTCCATAATAAGAAAGCCCTTCTGATGCATGGCGTCTTTCTCGTCAAGTACGGAAATGATTACGAAATCCCCGAAGGCAACAATATTCTATTGCAGCATTAAACACCTTTGGATAAAACAGTCGCAAGCACGCACTCCTCGTTCTACAAATTACATGTCTCGCCACGTTGCACAACATACCCTACACCCTTTCGACAGCTTCATCAGCCTGTTCCCCTGCGCCTTCCTTCCAAAAACAGGCACCCTGCTACCATCGAGTTTCAATATCAGCCCATCTGAAGAAGCTAAGTATAAGTAACCGGATTCATTGACCGTCAATCCAGCTATCATCTCTTGCCCTTCATTCAGATCGTTAGCCAGCAGACCCTTCGCGTTTCTGCCATACGTCTGTTCTGGATTCTCTTCTGGATGATATAAGTGAGATTCAGTGGCCTTACCAAATCCGTCACTGGATATCGTAGCAAGCAGCCCTCTATCCTTGGCAACGCCGATACATCTCACTCCGTCCGTGCACAGCATCCCCTTTACAGTTCCTGCTATGTTTTCACGATTGGGTATTTGCTTGGAACTTTGTGCCGATACTCTATTGCCAGATGACACTATAAGCAGATTGTCATTGTCCCGGCACCAAAGGCTGCCCGAAACAACTTCCTCTGGACGAAGCTTAACTATCTTTTTCCTCTTATACCGTGACAACACCTCTCTGCGGGCTATCTTGGCTATGCCTCCGGAATTAGTTGTCAGGATAAACTTAGTATTCCCCTGCACATCATCAGGCATTATGCAGATGTGACTAATACTCTCATTCTCTCCTTCACAGGGAGAATATCCAAATTCACGCTCGTTGCCATGCCACAGCTCCATAATATCAGAAGGGCATCGTATACTTGCCACGGGAACTTTGTACCGTATTCCCTTAGTAGATATAGCGGCTATAGTCTGATTTTCTTCCGCCAACAGCATAGCGATGGGTTCACCTAATTCGGGCACATTTATTGCTTTTTTGCCCTTCGTATTAGGGTTCTGTTCAGGAATCCATTCCTCTTTAAGCCGGAGGATATATCCCTTATTGGTCAGCACAACAATATATACATCTCCTTCTGCCGCTTCTGCTACTTCTACTGTTTCCGTTTCTTCCGTCTCTTGTGCTTCCTCTTCCGCTTCTTCCACTATCCCCTCATCCCAGCAGGCTCCCATCTTATCCCACTCTTCCTCATCATAATCAGGCATACCGGAGCCATCTGCATCAGGACTATTTGCTACTTCAAACAGCCACTTATCCGGATCATCATCCTCAATTATTCTGGGTCTTGCCCGTTTAAAACCTTCGGCCAAATACCCCATTATATTGGTTCCACCATTCTGGTATTTCCCCTCACTTTCGAGCAACTTGGCCTTCACCTGCAGATCATTCCGCTTTTCTCCTCGCGCGATCATCATGATTTTGTCATGCGGTTCACAGGCATTAATTATAGCGCTGACAATATCACCTTTGTTAAGATGCACCGTAACATAAACCTTTGTCTCATTCTTGCAGTACGACATAATATTCTCATCATTCAGCATAATTTCCTTAAAGTTGGCTTCATTCAATGCATCAGATATCTTCATCAACTTTTCATATAACGCCATCTGCTGACTCGGACTAGAGTAATCGATATCGGAATTGCTGCTGCTGTGCTCACGGGAATGGCCCATAAGATACATAGCTTCATCATCCTCAAGTCCAACAAGGTCATAGAGCATCGAAGAAAAGTTCCTTCTAAATGCATACGCAGTCGGCGATTCGTCTTTTCGCTTGATACCTTCTGCCTGCATGCTATCAGAAACAGGGACTATTAAATCCCCAATTTTTATATTTGCTTCTTTAAACAGTTCCTTGGTTACCTCATCAATATCTTTCTGAGAGCAAAAAGTGAATACATCCTCTTTTTTGCTGGCAATCGTCAGCTTATTCAATGTTTCTTCAGTAATATCTGGATACGATTCCCTAATATATGCCTTTCTTTTTTCGATCAATTCCATCAACTCGGGCAGCACTGGAACGTGCGGGATGCCAGGAGTCCACTTTTGTCCGTCTTTAAGCTGTCCTCCATCAGTCGTTTGATTCTTAATTAAGGCGCTATGTATATCAGACTCCCCATTTTTAATTATTTCGCAAAACCTTAGCCCAGCTGCCGCACTGTCCCGCGGCCCCAAAAACATCATCATAGCCATGACCATATATCGGCCATCGTGTGGTACATGCCTCTTAATTATAGTTAATAAATTCTGCAGATCAGGTATGCTTATAGATTTGGGATGTATCTTCGCAGCAGTCACCTTTTTCGTCCGTTCCCGCAGCCGTTCTCCGGGCTTAGACCTCTCAAGCGGACTTTTATCGATATATTTCAATGCTTCTGCGTATTCTAAAACATGTCTGATCACATTACGCAGCCAATCCTTTCGATCCGATGTATACTCTTCCTTATGCTCAGCTTCACATTGATCCACCACATTTTGGCACATTATCGCCGTGATATCTTTAATTGGCGTTTCGCCGAATTTGGGTGCGAGCTGATTATAAACAGCACTATAATACACACCTCTTGTGCTTCCCTCATAATCCTCCCAATCCTTGTTCGCTGCAAGTTCGTGAAAAAACAGATCATTAAACTCTTTAAAGGTCATATCTCCCTTTTCTCGAACAGGTGCCTCCCCGAAAGCCTTCCGGAAGTATCTTTCAGCCTCGATATCCATTCCTTTTATCATCTGTGCTTCATCGGAAAAGTCTTTGTCGATACGTTTTTCATCGGCTTCTCCCGTCTCAGCTTTCAAGTAGCGTAAGCGACTTACATGATACGTCCCACCATCTACTCGGTACTTATAGGTAAAGCGCACACCGCTTTGACCCTTGGCTTCTCGTTCCACAAACTTAGTCATCGGTCTGCTCCTTCCTCACCAGCGTCATCTCTACATTCACGCCCTTTTTTGACGTAATTATGATCGTATAATCTCCTTCTTTTTCTGCTATGACATCTGCTGATACCTTAGCCAATCTATTTCCGGTATCTTCAATGATGGGTGTCGTCTTGTTGACAAATCCCTCTTTTTCTACCGTACCGCTTCCGATACTCCATCTATCAATCTTGCTCTTAAGATTTCTGAGACACCAATCGCTTGCCCAATCTCTGTAGTGTCGGCCATCCGTCGTAGTCATAGCTCGGCCCAAAAGATTATTTCTTTCGTCAATCGTGCATCCATTTATTTTCAAATGATGTTCAAAGTTGTATCTCATCAGCCTGTCCGGCGGCGTATTTACACTTGTTTCGCTACCATCCGCTGACGTGATTTCATTGTATGTGGATATACCCAACTCTTCAAAGAGCTTCTTGGCAAATGCTTTCAGCTCTCTGGGCTTTACCCCTCCTTTGATCCGCATGCCTTTCCGCACGAGATATACTTCCTGCATATCATTCTGCGTCGTTTTATCAAGCCGCTCCCGGCTGATTTCAAGCCACGCATTATATAGTTCTTCGAGTTGCCTGTGCATGGGAATACGTCTTATGATGATTGGTTCATCCATATATTGTTCGCTCTTTGCGTCGGAGTCACGTCTTTTGGATATGTTAAGCGCCTTCATATTAGTACGCATGTAATAAAGTGATGTCACATCTTTAAATTTTAAAGCGCACGCTTCTTCTGCCTTAAGACCTTCAAACAGCATAAGCGCCACGCCGACCAGCATTCCCTCTTTATACATTCCCGCCGCTATACGTTCGTACAATTTTGTTTCCGCTAATATGTCTAATTCATTTTTCCTGTTTTCCTCTCTAATGCTCGCCATATGATCTTTAGGAGCCTTCAGTAATTCATAATACTTTTTAACTGGGTTTGCATGGAAATATCCCCTCATACATGCCGCATCCAACACCGGCACCAGTACATTAAATATTTCTCTGTATTTTTTCTTCTCGCTAACCGTCGAACCTTCCATGGTTTCTTTGCCTGTAACAGCCATCACTGCGGCCTTTATAAAGTCTTCCAACGTAAGGTTTGCCAAAGGCTTTTGCGGCAGGTACAACATATAGTTCCGGAGGTTTTTTTCTTTAAGCTTTTTTGTTGATTCTGCCCATCCCTTTAGGGCCGCGACATCCTCCCAGTAAAGGTATAAAAACATAGGAAATTCCATCATTTGGAAGCTTCCCGAAAATGTAGCATTTACATCTCTCGACCTTATCTCATTTGCTACAGAATTAAAAAGAGTCGCCCCTATAGCAGGAAGTCGACTCTCTATCTTTTCTTTATATTTTGAAGTTATTGTTTTTTGGGCACGCACACCGCCTTGCTCGTAAATGAGGGCAGCAGAATACCTGCCGTCCTTTTTTGGCTTCCAGCTGCACTGCAACTTATACTCGCGTCCATCCAGCATATATTTTTCAGCCATTCTTATCCCTCCCGGAATTATTCTATAGTATCTCCTCGGTATCGTTGAGCTTAAATGCCGTTACATACGTGCAGTTAAGTGCCTCAGCGATCTTTTTTATTTCCTTCTCGGAGAAGTTGTCGCGCTTGAGTTTGTTGCTCAGGTTCTGACGGGTCTGACCAGTGGCCTCTGCCAGCTGGGTCAGGGTCATGTCCCGCTTTTTGCATATGATGTTGATTTTTTCAGCTGTGGTAAATTCCATAATTTTCTCCTGTTTTCTTACGTTTATTATACCTTAAATCACTCCCGTTAACAAGTAAAACGCACATCCATTTTCACTCCTTATTAGTCATTTTATAATTTCTTTAGAAACTAATTTCACACATTCGTCACATTATAACGTCACTTATATATTGCTATACGTCACTTTATAGTGTACAATATAGTCACAGCCAAGGTTGATCTGCCGTGTACAACAAATAATCAGCGGGCATCCGCAAGGCTAAAGAATTTACACACAGCAATGAAAGGAGACCCCAAATGAACAAAGAAGTCAGAAAGGTACATCCCATGTGGGAAGAAGGTAAACGCACGGCCACAAGGCTCACCGACAAACAGTGGCAGGAGCTGTTCTCAAACTGCTTCATGGACAAGTATGCCGAGCTGCTTGCAAAAGCAAAGGACGAGTACTACGACGAGGATGGCCGCATGATACCGGAAATCAAGAAGTACGTGGACGACATGAACACCCTTCGTCTGTACGAGCAGGAGTTCGTTCGCGTAGCATCCAGGCTTATGCTCAGGGATCAGTACAATTACACCGGGCATTAAGGAGGACGGCTATGGAACGCAAGGTAAAGATTACTTATTCCGCCGAGCGGGCAGACATGGAAAAGCTTATGCGGATACTGTGCGAAGCAGTTCACAGCTGCTATTCGGATTTCGAAACCAAGGAGCTGGACAAAGCAGCATAAATAAAGGTAGGGGAAAGGTGGTGACAGGAAAATGGCCAGGCATAATGACATCCGCAGGGTAGCGGCATACTGCCGCTTCTCCAGCGAGATGCAGCGCGAAGAATCCATTGAGGCTCAGCTTCGCGCCATAGAGAAATATGCCACAGACAACGGCTATATTCTTGTGGCCACCTACATAGACCGCGCCCGATCTGCAAAGAGCGATGACCGCCCGGAATTTCAGCGGATGATGGCGGATGTGGAAAAGGATATTTTCGATGCGGTGGTAGTACACAAGCTGGACAGGTTCAGCCGCAACCGCTATGTAAGCGCCATATACAAGCATAAACTTAAGCTTTACGATATAAGGCTGCTGTCCGTCACGGAGCATCTGGACGGCAGTCCCGAAAGCATTATTCTGGAAGGCCTCATAGAGGGCATGGCGGAATACTATTCCGCCAACCTTGCAAGAGAGGTGGAGAAGGGACGCAGGGAAAACGCCCTGAAGGGAATGCACGTTGGCGGCACCCCGCCCCTGGGGTACGATGTGGATCCCGACACCCACCTGCTGGTTGTAAACCAAAGGGAAGCGGAGGCCGTACGTATCATATTTGATATGTACGACAGAGGGGAAGGGTATGCCGCCATCACCGGTAGACTCAACGCCTTAGGCTATCTTACCAAGCGAGGAAATCCCTTCGGCCGTAACTCTCTCTATGAAATACTCCACAATGAGAAATACACCGGCGTGTACACCTATAACAAGTCCTCCGAGAAGAACGCCGCCGGAAAGTTCAATCGACACAGCTACAAGAGCGAGGAAGAGATAATCCGTCTGCCGGGCGGGGCGCCTCAGATAATTCCGCCCGAGCTGTTCGCATCGGTTCAGAAAAAGATGCTAGAGCGAAAACATCATGCCGAAAAGTATCACGCCAAGCAGGAATACTTGCTCTCAGGCAAGATAAAGTGCGGATTGTGCGGTTCAAGCTATGCGGGCAACTCCCGCAAAGCCCGCCCGGATCATCCCATATACGTATCCTACCGCTGTACCCGCAAAAACCGCACAGTAGTATGCAATAACCCCGAAGTGCGGCGGGAAAAGCTGGAGGAGACGGTTATGGCCATTCTGTCCGAAAGGATATTTGACGAGCGGCTGTTTCCCTCCCTTATGGATGCCTACTCGGAATACATATCAGGGGAACAGTCCGAATCCCAGCAGCGCAGCACCATACTCTCCGCAAGGCTGAACGAGCTGAATCAGGGCATATCCAACATAGTCGGGATAATGGTAAACACCGGTTCCCCAGCGTTGGCAGAAAAGCTCAGGGAACTTGAAAACTCAAAAGCCATCGTACAAAACCAGCTCTCCCAGCTTGAGCAGCTCAACAGCAGGCGCATGATAGACCCCGTAAAGCTCAAAACGGCCTTTCGCAAAGCAAAGGCACAGCTTCGGGAAGGAACCCTTGTCAACCGCAGGGAGATAGTGGATATATACGTTCGGCAGATCACCATCTTTCAGGAGGAAATTGAGATAACCCTCCTGCCCCTGCCCAATTATCAGCTGACGGAAATCGTTCCTCGCTAAATCAAATTACTTTATTAAGGAGAAAATCATGATCAAAATCGTACTTATCGTCCTCGCCCTCACCCTGTTTTCAGGCTGCACATACAGCCCTGCCCGGCTGGCTCTTGCAGCATCTGCCAACACAAGGCAGTGCATACACACCCATAACCATACGCACACCCAGCGTCAGCAAACACCGGCGCCTACCCCTGCGCCCAGCGATACTCAGCCTGAGGATATCATGGACGAGATAAACGCCACACGAAAAAAGTACGGTCTTCCCGTCCTCACCTACAATACCGAGCTTGAGCGGGGTGCATTTATCCGGGCAAAAGAGGCATCCGCCGATTTCTGTCACTATCGCCCCGACGGTTCTCCCTGCACCACTGTATCCGAAATAGCGGATGGAGAAGTTTTATCCCGGGGGCCATGGTGGGTAACGTCCGGCCATGTGATAGAAGGCTGGCTGGATTCACCCCTCCACAGGGACGCCATACTGCGCAATGACGAAATGGAGATGGGGGCAGGGTATTATCTGGATGAAAGTACAGGCACTGTAGCCTGGTGCGTGCTGTTTCATTTGATATAGAAGGGAGAAAAGTATATGTCAGTAACGACCCTGAATGGCAGGCTGGTACGCCCCGGCTTCGGCGCCTTTGCCTATGAAGACGATGATACCAAGGAAAGGGATGTGGATTTCTATATATTTCGGCCTGTGACAAAAGCGGAACTCAGGGCCAGATATGTATACTGCCCTTCGCCGGAGGATGTCACCTTTACATTCTCGCTGGAACCGGAACTTGCGGATTATTTTATGGGGTGGTGCGGCGAGATGGAAGTAACGCCCGAGCGATTTGTACATGCTCTGATAAGAGCAGTCAAAAAATATGATGACTATCCATGGGAGGAAGAAGAATGATACGAATTGATGAAATAGTCGCTCTGAACGGCGGCCTGCTTGCCATAATCTTCACGAACACACAAAGCGAGCAGAGGGATATAACCCTGTTTAAGTGCCACGCCTCCGCCGAAGATCTGGACAACCTTGAAGTATGGCAACCCAAACCCACAGACGTGACCGTGACCCTAACCCTCGAAGAAAGCACCAAACAGTTAATACAACATTGGGCCAATGAACATGGCCTTGAGTTTGAACAGCTAGTACGTGCATTCTTCGTCTACGTTGTCAGGTATGAACTGGAGGCGTGGGAGAAAAAAGGGAAAGCAGATATGTCGCGGGTAGCTGATCCCGAAATACGTTAATGGAAAAGACCGCTGGATTTATAGCTCAGCGGTCTTTCTTTATACCTCAAAATACACAACTCTGAATAGTATTCACGTTTGAGTATATTCGATGTTCTGTTTAATTGTGATGTAAAAATGCATCTGTTATATTATAATCATAATATATTAACTAACTTAACGAATAAAGGTGAAAAACGTATGAAAACTACGCACGGAATCCCAACTAAGACAGAATATTTTTATCTGAAAAGCGATGTGATAAATAAATTATCAGAACTCGCTTCTGGTGGGATATATGTATTTAGAGGTTATAATGTTAAGAACCAACTTTTCCCTAGCATCATTAGAACAGAGGGCATGTTTAAACTTCCCGAGTCGGAGTTTGAGTTACTATATAATTTTGAAAAGTACGGAAGCCATTATTTTTCGGTAAATACACCCTTTGATTTTATGTCAGTAGGGCAACACTATGGCTTGCCTACAAGACTGCTCGACTTTACTTATAATCCGTATATTGCGTTAAGATTTTCACTGTTTTCTGAGAAAAAACATGGGCATCAAATCCACGATTCAGACGATAATAACTACTATAACATATGTTATTGTAAGATTGCTGACCATGTATGTCTAGGAAGTTTGCCAAAGCATGCACAGTTTTCCTTTGGTCATTATGAAACTGAGTCCATCTCTAAACAAAGCATAGATTTATTGCGCGAGTATGAATCGTGTTTTTATCATCGTAATCATACAGACACAGAGAATTATTTGAAGGGTCTGTATGAATGTACCCATTCCCCCGATGTGCCATTTTCAGAATATAAACAGCAGATAATATCTAAAATTGATGACCAAAGGCTGTGCTTTATTGATCCTTGCCAATCTAACCAACGAATCATAATGCAGCAAGGACTCTTTATGTTGCCTTATACGCTTAATAGAAATAGACATATGGAAATATTGGAAAAGAATATTTCTGTCATAAAGATAGACAAAAAACTAAGGCGGCCATTGCTTGAATATTTAGATACGCTGGGTTATAACGCATTTAGGCTAATGCCAGATTTAGTTAATGTTTGCGATACGGTAAAGCAAAAGATTCTTGATGCGCAATCTGATCAGCAAGCTAATATAAATAATGATTCAAATGGCTTGGGTATTAATTATGAGACCATTGCCACAAAGAATGGCCATATGTTTAAGTTAACTGCATCAAATGGTGAAACTCTTGCGGTGTCTGAATCATATAAATCTATAAGTGCATGCAACCAAGAGATGCTTAAAATGCAAGGGGTTATTGATGCTCCTGTTGAGGATTTAACAGAAGTGCAATCTAATCCAATTAAGTTGCCTAAATATGAAGTTTATGTAGATAAAAGCGGATACTATCGATTCCGACTAAAATTAAAAAATGGTGAAATCATAGCTGTTTCAGAAGGATATAAAGACAAGCAAGCATGTCTAAATAGTATAGACAGGCTTAGAAAATCCGTATAAGGGGTAACACGAAAAAATGGTTGTGTGATTCCATTTATGCATATCATACTAAATTCTCCCACTTATATGTACAGAGAACTGCCAGTATATTACAGGCAGTTCTTTTAATCCCTCGCATAACCGTAAATTATTCCCCATACTAAACAACCGCTAAACATACATCTCAGAGGCCTCTTCATGTCAAAAAACACTACGTGCACAACATTCCTGTTGTGCACGTAGATGGCGGAGAAGGAGGGATTCGAACCCTCGCGCCAGTCACCCCAGCCTACTCCCTTGGCAGGGGAGGTAAGGGTGGCTAAATACCTGAAAAAAACAGATGTTTGTATGTAATAGGTATGTAGTAGATATCTGCTATTTTTTATCATTGTAATCTCGCATAATATTATTGACTTCATGTATATAACAATCCATCTATTCGTTTTCTTTCCCTCCTATCACAGGAAGATATGGAAATTCCCCTATACAAGTACTATAGTTTTAGTTACTATTTTTTCTCCTAATTAAATAAACGGAACCGCACATAGCAACGCAACCCCACATGCTCAAATTACCTAAGCAACCGAAAATTCGGTGGCTTTTATTTAGTAGTATTAAGTTTTAATTATGATTTTGCAATTTTAACTCATTTCTGATTGTCCGTCTCTATCTCATGATAGATTAACGTGCATCATTGTTCCTAAATGATACACGGCACACTATAACGTGCATATTATCATTTCTTTCAATTATGCAAGGGTATTATTCAAATAATCCATATTGTTTGACCCGAGATTGTTATAATGATATCATGCTTATGTTTGTTCAAAAGTATCGAATAAACACTAAAGTTAAAACAATTTTGGAGGAAGAAATGAAAAGATTCTTTACCCTGCTGCTGAGCCTGATAATGGTAATGGGCCTGTTCACTGCCTGCGCCCCCAAGGCTGAAGAAGTAGCATCCACCGATGTTCCCATGAATTACATCTCTGTTGCAGACGCAAAGGAACTGCTGGAAGATGACGGCTATGTATTCTTTGACGTCCGCAAGGCTGCCGACAGCGCAACTGCCACTATCCCCGGCGCCCTTGCTTATGACATGGACGCTGCCAAGGAAGGCGATGCAGAAGCCGGTAAGGCTACCATGACCGCCGCTACCGAAGGCGTAAACAAGAACCTGATTCTTGTTTGCTACTCCGGCAAGCGCTATGCACAGGCTACTACCAACGCCCTGTCCGCCATCGGCTACGACATGAGCAAGGTATTCACCCTTGAAGGCGGCTTCACTGCTTGGAGCGAAACCTATCCTGAGCTTATCGAAGGCGAACTGCCTGTTGCCGAGACTGCTGAAGCAACCCCCGTTGAAATCGATCCCCAGATCCACTTCTGCGGTTCTTCCACTCTGGCTCCCGTTATCGCTGCCATTGGCGCTTCCTATCTGGAAACCTACGGCACCTGGGATAAGGTAGACGCTGCTTTCCCCGCTGAGGAAATCGACATTGCTGTTACCTCCGGCGGCTCCGGCGACGGCCCCTCCAGCGTTGTTGACGGCACTGCCGACTTCGGCATGCTGGCCCGTGCAGTAAAGGACGGCGAGAAGGAATCTCTGGGCGCCGGCTACACCGAGTACATGGTAGCCTCTGACGCTCTCACCATCTCCGTAAACAAGAACAACCCCATCTGCGCTCTCATGGATGACATTGATACCGATACCATCCGCAAGATCTTCTCCGGCGAGCTGGGCTACTGGGACGAAGTTGATCCTTCCCTGGAGCACAAAGAGATCGTTGTCGTAATCCGTGACCTGACCGGCGGTGCTGCCGAAGTATTCGAAAACAACGTAATGCAGGGCACCCCCATCTCCGAGAACGCCATCCAGTCTCCCTCCATGGGCGCACTGGCTGCTAAGATCATCGAGAACGAGTATGCCATCGGCTATGCCGGTTACGGCGTATACAACCAGAATCAGGACAGCCTGTATGCCTTCAAGGTAAATGGCGTAGAGCCCTCCGAAGAGAACATCCTTAACGGCAGCTACACCATCCAGCGTCCCGTTCTGTTCGTTATCAACCGCGCTCTGGATGCCGCTGAAGCCGCTTTCGTAGATTACATCTTCTCCGATACCGGCCGCGCCATCGTAGTTGAAAACGGCTACATCCCCGCTTATTAATTAATCAAAGCTCACAGGGCTGCCATGTCAAAGGGGCATGGCAGCCTATTTTTCACTAATAAGCCTACCGAATCTTGACGGCATACTGGGTATTTGATACCTTAGGCTTGTTCCATAAAGGCTTGCTCTAAGAAAGAGGTGATACGATTTGCGTAAAACCCAAGACCGTATTTTTTGCGTAATTATGGGCTTCATCGCTCTGATAACGGTGCTGATTCTGGCTTTCCTTATTTTCTTCATCGTGAGAGAAAGCCTGCCCGCCATTCAGGAGGTAGGCCTTAAGCATCTGTTGTTCGGCGACGAGTGGCGTCCCATCATTTTCAAGGATGCCCCCAGCTACGGCTTTAGGAACATGATGCTTTCCACCCTGTTTGTTGCCGGTCTGGCTGTGCTGTTTGCGCTGATAATGGGCGTAGGATGTGCGCTGTTCCTTGCATGTTCAACCACCCAAAAGCAACGAACCATAATTATGCCCTATATAGACCTGCTTGCCAGCATACCCTCTGTGGTATTTGGTTTTATAGGGTTATATACCGTAATAAAATTCTTTGAAATATGTGGACGGGCCGCCGGTGAATCTATACTGGCAGGCGGCATTGTGCTGTCCGTTATGATACTTCCTTTTATGATAGCATCATGCTGTGACACCATGGTCCGCATCCGCGACCGCTACGGTGCCTCCTCTGCAGGACTCGGCGTATCCAAGTGGTATATGGCAGGGCAGCTTGTGCTGCCTGCTTCCACAAGAGGTGTGCTCATCAGCATGGCATTGGCAACAGGCCGCGCTATGGGTGAAACCATGGCAGTAATGATGGTGCTGGGCAACGCAATGGCAAAGCCTACCCTTCTCGGCAAGGGTGAAACCATATCTGCCCTTATCGCTATGGAAATGGGTATGGCAGAAGTTGGCAGTATACATTACAGTGCTCTGTATACCGCAGGCCTTATCCTGATGGTACTGCTGTTTGCCATCAATATCATATTCGAGCTGCTAAAGCGCAAGCTCAGCAAGGAGGGCAGCCTATGAAGACGAAAACCCTTCTGGTCAAGCTGTGGGCTATATGTTCCTGTGCATTGGTACTGTTCCTGGTGTTCTTCCTTTTTTCCTATATATTTATAAAAGGTGCGGGAACCATCTCATGGGAATTTCTGACTGAGGTGCCCAAGGGCCTTATTATAGGCACTGAAGGCGGCATACTTCCCGCCATCGTAGGCAGCGCATGGTACACCGGTATTGCCTGCCTCTTCGCCACGATCCTAGGTGTTGCAACTGCCATTTATCAGGTATTTTACTGCCGCAGCAAGCGCCTTTCTGATGCAATATCCCTTGTCATGCAGTGCATGGCCGGCGTACCTTCCATAGTAATGGGTCTGTTCGGTTACAGTCTGCTTGTTCTGACCTTTGGGTGGGGCAAATGCATACTTGCAGGCGGCGTCACCCAGGGAATCATGATACTTCCGCTGATACAGGTAAGGGCAAGGAAAGCTCTTGAGGAAACAGACCTGACTCAGGCAAGTGCTTCATATGCACTGGGCATCTCAAGGGCATATACCATACGCAGAATAGTGCTTCCTCAGGCGCTGCCCCAGCTGGTATCCGGCGTTATCCTAGGCGCATGCCATGCAATGGGGGCCGCCGCACCGCTAATTTTTACCGGTGCTGTAATAATGTCCAAGGTACCTAAGGATATCATGAAGCCCGCCATGGCTCTGCCCTATCATCTGTACATGCTGCTGACCCAGGGCACTTCCCCTGAAAATGCTTACGGTACCGCCTTTGTTATGATGATGATAGTACTTGTCACCAATACCCTGGCAACATGGTTTGCATGGAGGAGAAAGAAATGATGGATACAATTATCACTTTCCACGACTTTGGCGTGGCATACGAAAAGAAAACTGTGCTTTCTAATATTAATACCGGTATATGCCCCGGCCGCATCACCGCCATAATCGGCCCCTCCGGCTGCGGAAAATCCACTCTTCTCAAGGCGATTAACCGGATGCTCGAGCTTCAGCCGGATGCTTCCGTATCCGGCAGCATACACATTGGCGGCAAGGATATACAGACCATCCCCGTTGAGGAGCTTCGCCGCCGTGTTGGCATGGTGTTTCAAACTCCCACGCCCTTCCCCATGTCCGTATATAAAAACATGATATATGCCCCCCAGTATTACGGCATGCGCAGCAAACAGGAACTGGAAAACACCGCACAGGAATATCTGCAGGTAACCGGCTTGTGGAATGAAGTAAAGGACGAACTCAACAAGAGTGCTCTCAAGCTCTCCGGCGGTCAGCAGCAGAGGCTCTGCATCGCCCGCGCCCTTACCGCCGGACCTGATATACTGCTTCTGGATGAACCCTGCTCCGCCCTTGATGTAAAGAGCACGCAGATAATAGAAGAACTGCTGCTTAAGCTGAAAGAAAAGTATACCATTGTTATTGTGACCCACAATCTGTTTCAGGCAAAGCGCATTGCAGATGACTGTATCTTCATGCTGAACGGGCAGGTGTGGGAGCAGAACACCACACAAGAACTGTTCAACAATCCCCAGCGGCAGGAAACCATCGAATATCTCCGCGGCACCTACGCTTAAAGAAAAGAGGAATAAACTATGCTTACTATTAGAATTCCCGGACGTGACGAATTCACCATCAGCCATCTTATACTGGATTACAATGGCACCATCGCCCTTGACGGCAAGGTTATATCCACCATCATTCCCCAACTTGAGCAGCTGAGCAAGAACCTGGGCATCTACGTTATCACCGCAGATACTCACGGCACCGCAACCAAAAACTGCGAAGGTCTCCCTCTTGAGGTAAAGGTATTTCCCACCACCGAGGTAGGCGAAATTAAGGCATCCGAAGCCCGCAAGCTTACCGGCGGCGTAGCCTGCATAGGCAACGGATTCAATGACATTCAGATGTCTGATGCCTGCGATCTTTCCATATGCGTCATGGGCAAGGAAGGCTGCTGCGGCGCTCTGCTGACCCATGTGGACGTGGTGGTAACCTCTATAGAGGATGCTCTGGACCTGCTCATTAAAACCGATCGTCTCCGGGCAACACTGCGTACATAGTCCATATACCCCACACTTTCTGATCAAATTAAAAGCCACCCAGAGTGAGCAGCACCAGAAAAAACGGACAGTGCAGAAAAGCACTCAAGTAGGAAATAATGATTTAAGCGGAGTGGCGTAGCGTCAGCGGCGCCACTCCGGTTTTTATGTAAATGCTACTCTAATAGTTGACCACAGTGACACCGGGGCGCCGAAAAACCATTCACTGGATGGTTTTTCGCCTCCGCAAGCTTCGGCCGCGCCCTTCTCATCCCTCCTTCTTTTATGCAGCACGAAAAAGAGACCGCAAATGCGATCTCTTTTTCGTGGCGGAGAAGGAGGGATTCGAACCCTCGCGCCAGTCACCCCAGCCTACTCCCTTAGCAGGGGGAAGCAAATGTGGCTATTTGTTTGGAGAAAATGGGGCTGCGTATGTAGTGGGTGTGTAGTAGGGTTCAGCTTTTCTTTTGTCTCAGCATCACAACCCACACCTTTTAATCAATTCCTAATCTCGCTTAATCCAGCCTAAACATTCCTTTTTACCAAATTGAATGTTTCAACAATTCCACCCTTACATGGAGCCAATCGCCGTTGTGATGACGATAATAGCTGGGTGCGATAAAAGCCTACCCCAGAACTTCCTTGATAACTCTGAAGGTGTTTTCACCCATTGCGCCCCGTACTTCCTCCTCGGTAAGCCCAAGGCTCAGCAGTAGCTCCCCGTATTCCGGCAGCATTGAATAATCGGGAATGATATCAAACACCCGTCCGAAGCTGCTGTCCATTGCATCGTTTATACGGTCGCACTGATCCAGTCCCAGCGCGAGAGCGTGGGAACCGCCAACTTTACGAATATGCAGCTTATGATCTGCAAGGTCCCTCATTGTGGCATTGGCCGGATCGGATATCCTTGCCAACAGGTTTGCACCGTTTGTTCCGATAACACCACCCCTGTCTGCTATCTGCTTTATCCGTCCGTCATCAAGATTACGTGGAGTGTTGGAAAGTGACCTACAGTTGGAATGGGTGGCAATAACCGGCTTGGTAGTGCGGGCCATAACATCATCAAAGCCCTTGTCGTTGATATGGCTTACGTCAATTATCATGCCAAGCTCTGTGGCCAAATCCACAAGCGCCTTTCCCCCTTCGGTAAGCCCATAGCCCTCGTAATCAAAATCGAAGAACCTGCTGCCGTCTGCCGCCCAGTTGGAACGGCTCCAGCAAATACCCAGTATTCTTACGCCAAGAGCATAGAAAGTACGTAACATATCCACATTGCCAAGAAGGGGCTCAATGCCTTCAAAGCCCAGCATAATGGCAAACTTATCCTCTGCCTGCGCCCTGAGAATATCCTCGGAGCAGGTGGCAAGCACCAGCTCGGGAGATTCTGCAAGCTCCGCATGGAGGGCTGCAATCTGGTCCATGGTGGCGCGAAGGCCGCCGTCAGGCAGGTCGGAATCGGTATAGAGGGAGGATACTACGGCCGTAAGGCCGCCTTTACGGAATGAAGGTAAATAATCGGTTGCTATTACCTGCCTGCGGCCGGCGCGGCGCTTTTTTTCCACATCGTAGAGCATATCCAGATGCAGATCAATAACTATATTTTTGCTCATCTCAACTCTCATTTATTTTCCTGCGAAGGGACAGTCTACAAAATGCCCGCGAGAAACTTCTCTGAGGCCGGTAGTCGCATCCTTGCCTGTGCAGCCCTCGGTGCAGTAGGGGCATCTTGGGGCAAAACGGCAGCCGGGCGCAGGATTTACCGGGCTTGTTACCTCGCCGCGGATAAGCTCGGGAACCTTGTCACGGGATGCAAGATTAGGCTTCGGTATTGCGGAAAGCAGTGCCTTGGTATAGGGATGCAGCGGATTTGCAAACAGCTCCTCCGAGGGTGCTTTTTCCACGATCTGGCCAAGATACATTACCGCAATATCATCCGAAATATGCTTTACCACGGAAAGGTCGTGGGTAATAAACATATATGCAATGCCCAGCTGATCCTGCAAATCCTTGAGCAGATTGAGTATCTGGGCCTGAATGGAAACATCCAGCGCGGATACAGGCTCATCGCACACGATAAAATCAGGCTTGAGGGACAAGGCTCTTGCCACGCCTATGCGCTGACGGCGACCTCCGTCCAGCTCGTGAGGATATGCCATGGCAAGTCGCTTTGCAAGGCCAACGGTATCCATAAGCTCCTCAACCCTTGCGTCTATCTCCGCCTTTGATCCCGCCTTTGCAACTAGTAGCGGCTCGGCTATAAGCTCCTTAACACACATACGTGGATTAAGGCTGGAATAGGGATCCTGAAAGATTATCTGCATATGGGAACGCATCTCGCGCATCTTATCCTCGGAAAAATCAAGGATATTCTGCCCATCATAGCGGATCACACCTGAGGTGGGCTCATGAAGTCGGAGTATTGCGCGGCCGAGGGTACTTTTACCGCAGCCGGATTCACCAACCACGCCAAGGGTTTTACCCCTGTCGATGGAAAAACTCACATCGTCCACAGCATGGAGATAGCCCTTGGATACCTTAAAGTACTTTTTGAGGTGTTCTACCTGAATAAGCTCAGACATTATGCATCCTCCTTCGCAAACAGATGGCAGCGGATGCTATGCTTGCCCTCGGTGAATACACCGGGCTTTTTATTCAGGCACACATCCGTGCAATGGGGGCATCTGGGGGCAAAGCTGCACCCCTTGGGCAGAACAGTAGGGTCTGCCATTATGCCCTCTATGGGGGAAAGGCGATCGGTTCTGTTATCCAAATCCGGTATGGAGCCGAACAGGCCGACAGTATAGGGATGATGCTTATCACATTCAAAGATATCGTATATGCTGCCGTATTCGATTATTTCGCCTGCATACATAATGGCAACATCGTCGCAGGTATTGGCAACTATGCCAAGGTCGTGGGTTATCATTATCATTGAAGTGCCCAGCCGCTGCTTTAGCTCGTTCATCATGGCAAGCACCTGTGCCTGAATGGTAACATCCAGCGCGGTGGTGGGCTCATCCGCAATAAGCAGTTCCGGCTCGCAGGCAAGGGCAATGGCAATTACTACCCTTTGCTTCATTCCTCCGGAAAACTGATGGGGATAATCCTTTGCACGGGAGGCAGGTATGCCTACCATCTCCAGAACCTCATGCACCTTCTGCTGAATCTGCTCCTTGCTCTTGTTATCATGATTATGCAGCCTCAGGGCCTCCGCAATCTGCTCACCCACGGTTATAACCGGATTGAGGGCGGTCATTGGGTCCTGAAAGATTATGGATATCTTTTCGCCGCGTATCTGACGCATCTTGTCGATATCCTGCTCCAGCAGATTTTCCCCCTCGAAGAATATCTTTCCCTCGGGTATGCGTGCGGTGCGTATGGGCAACAGGCGAAGTATTGCCATGGAGGTAGTAGTTTTGCCTGCGCCGGTCTCCCCTACCAAGCCAAGGGTCTTTCCCCTATCCAGAGAAAAGCTGAGACCGTTTACCGCGTATACCGTTTCAAGGTCGGTTTTATACTGTACATGCAGATCTTCTATCTGCAGCAATGGCATTTCCTTGTTCATTTGGCTTCTCCTTCCTTAGTCCTTCAGCTTGGGATCCAGAGCGTCCCGCAGGCCGTCGCCGATAAGATTGAGGGAAAGCACGGAAAGCAGGATGGCAAGTCCGGGATATACCATAAGATAGGGAGCCTGACGCATGTATTCACGAGCTCCGGAGAGCATGGCGCCCCATTCAGGAGTGGGAGGCTGAATGCCCATTCCGATGAAGGAAAGGCCCGCCGCCGCGAGTATGGTGCCTGCAATGTTCATGGTAGTATTTACTATGATAGGGCCCAGAGCATTAGGGATAATGTACTTGAGCAATATGCGTGCATCCTTGCTTCCATAGGAGCCTGCAGCCTCAATATAATCCTGATCCGCAACCAACAGCACCGCCGAGCGCACCAAACGGGTCATGCCGGGTATGCTGGAGATGGTTATGGCTATCATAAGGTTTACAAGGCCGGGACCCAGCGCCGCAACTATAGCAAGAGCCAGCAGCATAAAGGGGATGCACATGAATACGTCCATTATACGCATTATTATATCATCCACCTTGCCGCCGTAATAGCCTGCCGCAGCGCCCAGCAGACCACCCAGTACCAGTGAGAGGATATTGGTGGCCACACCGATGATGAGGGAATAACGAGAACCGTGAATGACACGGGCGAATACATCTCTGCCGAAGTGGTCTGTACCAAACCAATGCTCCGCACAGGGGGTAAGGAATCGCTGTGTGTAATCCTGATCAATGGCCTTTTCATAGGGTACTATAACATCTGCAAAGATTATCACCAGCACAAGCATTGCAAATATCACAAGGCCCAGCATAGCGGCCTTGTTTTTCTTATAACGGCGCCAGTACTCTGCATAGAGAGAGTTTACGCCGTTCTTTTCTTTATTATTAGGCAGTGTTTTTGCGTTTTCCATAACGTTGTCACTCCCTTAGCTGTTATATTTTGCCCGGATACGGGGATCAATGAAGGCGTAGATAATGTCTACGATAAGCATTACAAGGCAGAACAGTGCCGCAAGGAAAATGGCGCTGGCCATTACCGCAGGATCGTCCTTGGTAAGTATGCTGTTCAGAATGTATTTGCCCAGACCTGGCATAGAAAATACCGTCTCTGCTATAACAGCGCCGCCTAGCAGCTCGCCCAGCTTCATGCCCAGAGCCGTAATGACTGGTAGCAGAGCATTCTTGAGGGCATGCTTCCATACAATGGTACGCTGATGGGCACCCTTTGCCTCTGCAGTGCGGATATAATCCTGACGGATAGTCTCCAGCATCTGGGTGCGGGTAAGGCGGAGTATGCTGGCTGCGCCGCTGAGAGAGAGGGCGATAGTAGGCATTATGTAGCAGGCAAAGCTGTCTGCTCCCATGGATGGCAGCCACCCCAAAGTAAGGGAAAATATAAATATCAGTATCATGCTGAACCAGAAGCTAGGCACTGCCGCAAAGAACATGGCGATAAGCGTGGCAACGGTATCAATGAAAGAATACTGCTTTACAGCGGACAGTATGCCCAGGGATATGCCTATTACCGCACTGAGCACCATTGAGGACAGCGCCAAAATAAGGGTTTTGGGGAAACGCCCCATTATTTCTGTAAACACAGGCTTGTTGGAGCGGTAGGAGTTTCCGAAGTCCCCCTCCAGTACAATTCCCTTTATATAATTGAAAAAGCGTACCAAAAAGGGCTGATCGTAACCGAATTCATGGTTGAGGGCATCGATGGCCTCCTGAGTAGCATTTGTGCCCAGGATGTTTTCCGCCGGTGTACCGGGAGTAAGCGCCATTATGGTAAACACAATGAAAGCCACACACAGAAGCACCGGAATGGTGAGCAACAGCCTTTTTATTACGTATTTAAGCATATTGCAAATATGGTACGCCCTGCGTACCTGCCTCCTGTTATTTAGTTGTTGACATTGAGGTGTCGCGCTAATATAATGCATGTATCAGTGATGTATACATATCTTATTACAGCATAAAGGAGATGTCAATAGATGTCGAAACACATGGATGAATTTCTTCTTTATAATTCAGGCATTCTCGTAGGCAGTGTGGATTTCACTGCAGGCACCTTCAGATGCTGCACCATCGAAGATGAGCAATGGTACGAGCCAGAACCTCTTTCCTCCGCAGATTATCTGGATAAACTGCAGTTTGATCTGACAGACTCCCATAAGTATTTCAGCAACTACCCCTCCCTCTTTGCCTCTGTTGAGAGCGGTCCCGTTACGGCTCCCTGGGGCGAACATTACGATAAAGAAAACAACTGGCTTTATATCCGCAAAAAAAAGAGGGGCATAGATATTCTCTTTGATAATGGTCAGCCCGTGGCATTTGTTACCACCTGGCTGTATGCCACCCTTACCCTTGTAAAGCCCGGCTATGAAAGTGCTGCCGGTCTTGATACATGGAAGAATGCTCCAATTTCCTCGGCAGAGCATCACATACGCTCCCTTGGCACCTTTATGGTTCCCATGAGAGACGGAGTACGCCTTGCTACCCATGTATGGCTGCCCGCCGACCTTAAGGAAGGCGAAAAGGTACCCACCATACTGGTGCGCACCCCCTATAATGCAAGCCTTGCATATTACTTCAGCGCAAAATACGTGCGCCGGGGCTATGCTCTTATGCTGCAGGACCTCAGAGGCCGCGAACAGTCCGAGGGTGTTTACCTCGGCATAAAAGGCGAAGAAAACGACGGCAGCGATACCCTTGACTGGATGGCTGCCCAACCCTGGAGCGATGGAAAGGCAGGCACCATAGGCGGTTCCTATTGCGGCTTTGTTCAGTGGTCTATGGCAGCCAGCGGCAATCCCCACCTTGGCTGCATGGTAAGCTTTGTTACCGCAGGACCTCCCTTCCTGGATGTTCCCCGCCGCGGCGGCAGCCTTGCCTGCGGCTCCCTGCCCTGGGTATATGCCATGAATGCAGGTACAGTAGGCTCCAAGCTGGATATGCAGAGGGATGACTGGAACGACATATTCGCCATCCGCCCCCTTAAGGATCTGCCCGAAAAGGCCTTCGGTGTCCGCTTCACCACCTGGAACGCATGGCTGGATAACGAAACCAATAATGACTACTGGAGAGAATCCGACTGGGCAAGAGATCCTTCCAAGATAACCGCTCCTGCGCTGGTTCAATCCGGTTGGTTCGACGACGACTGCAAGGGCAGTCAGGTTGGCTGGGATATCGTACAGCACTACGAAAACGACAAGAACAAGTTCCTCATGATGGGCCCCTGGCTCCACAAGAGCAACACCACCCGTGACAGCCACGCCGGCTCCTTCGGTAACAATGCCATCATCCATAACCTTGAAATCTACTGGCAGCGCTGGTTTGACTACCACCTCAAGAAAATGGAGCAGGCCGCCTTTGATCAGCCCCCCGTAATGTACTACATGCTGGGTGCAAACGAGTGGCGCACCGCCCATGAGTTCCCCCCTGCAGAGTTTGAAAAAACCACACTCTACTTCGGTGGCGATAACGGCCTGCATGAGGCTGTCCCTCAGGATGATTCGGTGCTGTGTTATGATTACGATCCCGCAAATCCCCCTCCCCATGTATATGATCCCTCTGAAAACGAGCTTGCCGTTCCCGAAGAATATACCGAGGTGGAAAAGCGTGACGACGTTCTGTGCTTCACCATGCCCATAACTGAAGAGTGCGAGATTGCAGGCGATTTCAACATTAAATTCTACGCCGCCTCCAGCGCACTGGATACCGACTGGATAGCCCGCGTTACCATAGTCGGCGAGGACGGACGCTCAGTTCGCCTTGTAGGCAGCAACCTGAGGGCAAAGTTCCGCGATGAAGGCAAGAGAATCCAGTTGCTCACCCCCGGCAAGGTGGAAGAATACAATATGCGCCTCACCCCTGCCGCCATCCGCCTCAAGCCGGGCCAGAAGCTAAGGGTGCACTTCACCTCCGCCGCAAACAACCTGCTGGTTCTTAATTTCAATACCGGTCTTCCCATGAAAGACGAGGAAGAAATGATCGTTGCCCATCAGAGCATTCACTGCGGCAAATCTTATCCCTCCGGTGTAACCTTGTATATGCGTAAGGTTTAGCAAATATACAGCTGCCCCACTTTATAATCGTTATAAATATTAAAAACTTGTGATTTTATATTGTAAAATGTTGATTTTGCAATAAAAAATACATTATCATTGAGGAGGAAAAACTAATGAAAAAACTCATAGCTCTGGCAATGGTATTCTGCATGCTGTTTGCCTTTGGCTGTGCCAAACAGCCCGCTGCCGATGAAGGCAGCGCCGGTTCTGCTGCCGTGGCAGCAGATACCAGCGTTCTGAGGACCTGCTTCGCAAAGGATGTCGGTACCTTCAATATCTTCAAGACCGGCTCCGGTGTTGACCTGATTTTCTGCCGCACCCTTATCGGCGATCCCCTTCTTTATCTGAACAATGACTTTGAGTTTGAAGGTCGTGTTGCCGAATCCTATTCCGTAAACGAGGATCAGACCGTTTACACCTTCAACATCCGTCAGGGTGTTAAGTGGCACGATGGCAAGGACTTGACAGTTGATGACGTTGTGTACTCCCTCAACCTGGCTAGGACCGGCAGCCTCACCTCGGAGTTTGACGGCTATATCACCTCTATCGAAGCCGTTGACGACAAGACCGTTGTTGTTACTCTGAATCAGCCCTATTCCAGCTTCCTTTACAGCTTGTTCTGCTTCTCTGCTGTTGTTCCCAACGGCGCATTTGAAGAAGGCGGCGATTATAACTTCGAAGAGCACCCCATCGGCACCGGCCCCTGGATGTTTGAAAGCTATGTTCCCGGTGACAAGGTTGTTCTTAAGGCCAACCCCGATTACTATCTGGGCAAGCCCGCTTATGATACCCTTGAGTGCCGCATCATGAGTGATGCCAGCGCCGTTACCGTTGCCCTGGAGACCGGCGAACTGGATATCGCCGCTGTATCCACCAGCAACTACAGCCTCATCAAAGACAATCCCGATATCAAGATTGCCCCTGTTGATCTGGCCAACATCACTTTCGCAGGTATGCGCAATGACAGCGAGCTCTTCAGCGATGTAAACGTTCGTATGGCTATTAACTACGCCATCGACAAGGAAGGTCTGAACCTGGTTGTTAACGAGGGACTCTGCTCCGTAGCAAACGGCATGTCTGCCCCCGGCGTATACGGCCACAATGCCGATATCCCCGGCTATCCCTATGATCTAGCCAAGGCCAAGCAGTACATTGCAGACGCCGGCTATCCCGATGGCGCCGGATTCCCCGAGTTCGTTATCTACACCAACGAAGCCCGTCAGAAGATCGCCGAATTCGTTCAGGCTAATCTGACCGAGCTGGGTCTTAAGACCACTATCGAAGTAATGGAAGCCAACACCTTCACCGAGATGGCAAAGAACCGTGAGCTCGACTTCTTCATCACCGGCATGGGTCCCGGCGTATATGCCATCAACAATGCCGCTCTGCTCACCACCGGCATGACCTACAATTTCTACAATTACTCCAACGCACGTGTTGATGAACTGTTCGCTCTGGCTGCAGTTTCCACCGATACTCAGGAAGTTCTGGATGCTTACCACGAGATCGACGAGCTGGTACAGGCTGACGCTCCCTTCGCACCTCTGTTCTGGAGCGTACACGTATGGGCATACCGCAGCGACCTGAACCTGGATGCCGCCCTCTATTACACCAACAGCGACGACGCTCTGCCCCTTAACTTCGTAGTTCCCGCTGCTTAAAATTACAATATGGTATATCCCGAAAAATAAACCTATCTGACAGGGAGGGCTAGTATGGCAAAAACCGAGAAAGCCGCCGTGAACATCTTTAATACCATTCGTGACCGCATTGTTTCCATGGAATATCCCAGCGGAAGCATGTTGTACGAAACCAAGATTGCGGAGGAATTCAATGTCAGCCGTACTCCTGTGCGCGAGGTCTTTCAGCGCCTTGAGCAGGAAAAGCTTGTATCCCTCTCAAAGGTAGGTGCAATGGTTTCCCCTGTGGATCTCCACTGGATGCGCGATTCCATGGAAGCAAGAAAGGCCCTTGACGCTGTTGTAGCCGCTATGGCTATCGACAGGGCCACGGATGAGCAAATAGCAAAACTGCTTGCCCTTACTGAAAGTTTCTATCGCGAAGAAAACGGCACATGTCACATCAACGGCAGCTATATTCAGCTGGACGGTGCCTTCCACGATATGATGCTGGAGCTGAGCGACAGCACCGTTATGCGTGAGCTTTATGAGACCATGCATTACCGCTGTGTCCAGTTCTGGCACTATCTCAAGGTAAATACTTCCAGCCACGATACCATAGATGCCAGCCTCCGCACCCTTGCGGAAGAGGCGCGTGCCATTGCTGCCCGTGATACGGCAACTGCCAAAGCCTGTGCGATTGCCCATGTGGACGCTTACATGGATGTCCTGATAAACAGGCTGCGTTAAATTAACCTGTACGATGCGGCCCGCCTGAACGGTGGGCCGCACTTTTGAAAGGCTTATATGAAAAACAGAATAAGTAAGATCATTGCTGTAGCAGGAGCTATCATTGCCTTTGTAATTGGCTCGGGCTTTGCCACGGGGCAGGAGCTTATCCAGTTCTATGTTTCCAACGGCGTCATGGGATGTATTGGCAGCCTGATAATTTCAGGCACGCTGCTCGCCTGGGTCAGCTCCATTATAATGCAGGACGGTTACCGCCTACAGCTCAATACTGCCAATTCTATATGGAGATATTACTGTGGTCCCATCGTAGGCAAGATAATAGAGCTGTTCAACATCGCCTTCCAGTTTATGCTGCTGGTAATGATGACGGCAGGCGCAGGAGCCTCCCTTCAGCAGTATGCGGGAATAGATCCCGTAATAGGCCGCGCCATACTGGCAGCCATGATGCTACTGACGGTGATGCTTGGCATGAAGCGTCTCACCAAGATACTCGGCGGCATAGGTATTGCGCTTATGATATTGGGCATACTGGTTGCGGTGGTGGGCATTGTTCGGAATGCAGGCAGCCTACAGTTTGCAGATGAGGTGCTCAGCACCAAAGTAATGGTCAAGGCCTCCCCCTATTGGTGGCTGTCCGGATTGCTTTATCCCGCCTTTACCATAATCTGCCTTGCTCCTTTTACCTCGGGCGTCAGCCGGGAGTTGCCTTCAGATAAGGATGCAAAGGTGGGCGGACTACTGGGCACCGGCGGCATAATGGCCATATCCGCGCTGGTATGCGTTGCCCTCATGGCTACCGCACAGTTCACTGCGGAAGCAGATGTTCCAACGCTGGTAATGGCAAAGGGCATAAACGATACCTTCGGCTTCCTTTATTGCATCGTGCTGATCCTGGGCATTTTCAGCACTGCCGTTTCACTGCTGTGGCTGTTCTGCAATTCGGTATTTGGCGATGAAAATTCTCTAAAATTCAAACTGCTGGCCGTACTTTCTTCAATATGTTCCTTCTTCGGCTCAGTAATGCCCTTCAAGACCATTGTAAACATTATACTTCCCTACACCGGTTACCTCGGTCTGGTTGTCATTGCCTGCGTGCTGTTCAAGCACTATAGCAAAAAGGCCGAGTAACAAAGCTTTAACGCTATTGCATAATATAAAAGCAAAGTTATTCTGCCCTATAGCCAAAACTTAAAAGTTTTGACACCAAACGCCCGCTCCAGAGAAACGGGCGTTTTTTCGGTGTCAAAACTCGTGGTCAGAAGAGTTCCTTCATTTTAACGCAGCCTGCGCCGGTTCTATGTTCTGTAACGGCGCAGATACAGCCAACAGTTTTAAAAACATCTCAAAAGGTGCAAGTTATAATAAGACAGGTATAATAAAGTGTGCGAGAAAAATTTGCTTTCAGCAAAGCATTGGCAGGTTATCCCCTTATGTATAACTTCCAGCAGGAGATTATTGCTGAAAACACCCATTTTGACAAGTTTGTGCTATTGATAGCATAAACTTGTTTTTTAATGAGTTTGTGCAATGCCCTATGTATAAGGAAGTGCTGCTGCGTGATCAATACACAGATACTCAAAAAGAGACCTTTTCTTTTTGCCGGTTTGTTTTGTTGTGTCGGCTTGCTGTACTTGTCAAGAAAACTCGCAAAAATACGAGCGTTGGATGGATCAGCAAGGTGATTTTCACCCAATCGAGTGAAAATGGGGTGAATTTTCACTCTGCTGCATTGAAAAACATGAAAGGCTATAGCCTAAGAGAGGCTATTATAGGGCACCGAATGAGATCAGCTTTCTTTTTGCGCAGCTTATTGTACCTTATCACTATAAGCAAAATCTCTTATAATCCATTCAGCCAAATATTTAAGGACGAAGCTTTGACGTCGTGCATATCTTATGTTAAAATAAACCATACTTTATTTTGAACTAACTTTTTTGGCGGAGGCTGCGATATGAATTATATAGAAAGAACCCTTGAGCGCAAATTTCTGCGAATGAACGAGGCATTTAAGGCCATTATGGTGGTCGGTGCGCGGCAGGTCGGCAAATCCACCATGCTGAAGCACTTTGCTAAAAAGCAAAACAGAACCGTCGTTTCCATGGACGATGCCCGCTTGAGAGATCTGGCCAAGTCTGACCCGGTTTTGTTTTTTCAAACATACCGTCCTCCGATTTTAATAGATGAGGTCCAAAAGGCCCCGGAGCTGTTTGAACAGATCAAGATCATATGTGATAACAGCAGCGAAAAGGGCCTATTTTGGCTGACCGGCTCACAGAGCAAAAAGCTCATGAAGCAGGCCGGTGATTCTCTTGCCGGTCGCATATGCATACTGAAAATGTACAGCCTTTCTCAAAAGGAGATAGCCGGCATACAGGCCGATGCCCCAATGGAACTTTCCTTTGACAGTCTGCGCAGGCGCAGTGAGGCTTTTCCCAAAAACAACATTCTGGATGTATTCTCCCATATTTGGCGGGGCGGAATGCCGGAGCTGCTGCAGTTGGATGACGAGCAGACCCATGAATACTGGAATTCATATGTGGACACCTATCTTATGCGGGATGCGGTGGATGACAACGGCATTGCAGATACTGAGGGTTTCCGAAAGTTCCTTCGGGCCTGTGCCGGATTCGCAGGACAGCTGCTCAACTACAACGACCTTGCTCAGGCATCCGGGATTTCCGGCGTGACCGCCAAGGAATGGCTTAAGATATTGCAGACCATGGGCATTATTTTCCTGCTGGAGCCCCTTCATTCAAACGAGCTGAAACGGCTCATAAAAACGCCCAAGCTGTATTTCTGCGATACGGGGCTTTGCGCATGGCTTTCATCCTGGACCAGCAGAGATACCCTTATGAACGGGGCTGCTGCAGGACATTATTTTGAAAACTATGTGGTAGGTGAATTCCTGCGCGCATACGCCTACGGCACCGATCCTGCAAATCTTAACTTCTACCGGGATACCAATCAGAAGGAAATAGATTTTGTAATCGAGCAGAACGGCATTCTTCATCCTTTGGAAATAAAGCTGAGCAGCAATCCTAACAAGCGTGATGTCAAGGTGTTTTCAGCTTTGGAAAATTCAGGCAAGCAGATAGGCCCCGGCGGTATTGTATGCATGACAGAGGAACCTTTTCCCATTAATGCTTCCAATAGCTTTATCCCCGCCAACATCATCTGATGTGTCATATAGTCCAACACAAAGTTAACGCAATTCCAACACAAAAATTTGCGTTGGAATTGCGTTAAAAAAGTCTGATTTACTATATAAAAGACATGGAGTCAAGTACCAGTCAAGTAAAACGGCTATAAGAAAATGCCTGATTTACAGGCATTTTCTTAGTATAAATGAATACGAACGATAAAATCGTCAAGCGCCAGTCAAGTAAACATTACGATTATACACTAAAGTAGCTTAAGTGAAACATGCTCAAAATCCATCCCCCTTGCCTTTCGACCACACTTCCAACTCATACCGCACGGCATAGACAAGAAATGCTCTCGCCATCTGTTCAACGGTGATACCGTGCTTGTCTGCCCAAGCCTGCATAAGCTGCAAGGTGTCGTCCTCAAGGGTCAGGGTCACTACCGCATCCGTGGGCTTAGGTGTGTATACCTCCAGTTCGGATATGTCCTCCTCTGTGGCAATATCCTTGAAGAATGTTACGTCCCGCTGCCCGCTAAACCGATCATTCCGTATAAGTCCATATTAAAATGTGTTAATATCAAAGTCCGCTTAGCTCGTGCCCCGTCGGGCTTCTCATATTCTCTCCAAAAAACACTATGTGCACAACATTGCTGTTGTGCACGTAGATGGCGGTGAAGGAGGGATTCCCCCCGGCACTGGGGCAGTGCCGGCGCCAGCCCGGGGCGCTGGAAAACCATTCACCGGATGGTTTTTCGCCTCCGCAAGCTTCGGCCGCGCCCTTCTCACCCCTCCTTCTTTTATGCAACACGAAAAAGAGACCGCAAATGCGATCTCTTTTTCGTGGCGGAGAAGGAGGGATTCGAACCCTCGCGCCAGTCACCCCAGCCTACTCCCTTAGCAGGGGAGCCCCTTACAGCCACTTGGGTACTTCTCCACGGTCTGTATTGATATATGTTAACGTGTATTGCGCTTGTTTTTGGCGGAGAGAGTGGGATTCGAACCCACGGTGCCTTGCGGCATCACCGGTTTTCAAGACCGGCTCCTTAAACCTCTCGGACACCTCTCCCTGTTTAGCTTTGTTATTATAGCAAATAGCAGAGGGCGTGTCAAGCGGGGGGCGTTTTTTCTATGGGTATATGCTGAATGGGGTTGGGAAACACTACCTGTAAAAGGAGTGATAATATGAATCGGGAAAATAACAATACCTTTGAAAAAATTCGGGGATTCCTTCAGGACAAGGGAGTGTATCTGGTGCTGATGCTGTGCATGGCAGTCATCGGCATCGGGGCGGCTGCGGCATATCTTCCGCCCAGGGAAGTGGAATCCCTGCCCAATGAATCCCCCGCGCCGGCTTCAGAGCAGGTGTCCCGGTCCTCGGATGATACCCTGTCCGCTCTGCTTACCCCCTCGCCTTCGCCTGCGGCCACCGCTTCCCCTATGCCTGACATCAGCCCTGCGCCAAAGCCTGCGGCCACAGTCGCCCCCAGGCGGGAAAAGGCGGTTGCCCCTGTGGAAGGAAAGGTGCAGTGGCGTTTTGCAGTGGATGAGCTGATATATTCCTCCACGCTGGATCAGTGGATGACACACCGGGGAGTGGACCTGGCTGCGCCAAAGGGCGCAGAGGTGCGCTGCCCCTGGGCGGGCACCGTGGAGGAAGTATATGAGGATGACGTTCTGGGCTTTACCGTAAAGGTTGCCCACAGCGGCGGAATATGCAGCTTTTATTCCAATCTCAGGTCGGATTGCCCCGTAAAGGAAGGAATGCTGATAAACGCGGGAACCGTTGTGGGTTACGTTGGCAGCAGCGCAATAGCGGAATGCTCGGATCCATCCCATCTGCATTTTGAGGTGACAAAGGATGGTGAAGCAGTGGATCCCATGGATTATGTGGTGGTGATAGGGTAACCCGCCTGCTGCGGAGAAGGTTATAGGTAATAGTGAAGGGTGAAATTATCTATACCCACCCACCGCCCTCGTCGCCGCGGACTGCGCTTGCTCGCGGCCACATCTGACCCTCTCAGTCAGCAAAGCTGACAGCTCTCCCAAAGGGAGAGCCAAGACTCTTGCCTCTCACTATGGGAGAGGTGGCCGGGCGCAGCAAGGCCGGAGAGGGCAAAACAGCAGTGCACCGCCCTCTCAGTTTCTTGCCTCAACCGCACGCCGCCCTGTAGGGGCGATCACTGATCGCCCGCCGACGGCAATGTTCTCTTGCTCCCGATAGTGCAACTCCCCTCTGCAACTGTCATTGCGAGCCGGTTCGCAAACTGGCGCGGCAATCCGTTTCTCCTGCGGCAGCGGTGCTTGCTTTATTTATCTATACCCGCCCGCCACCCTTTAAGGTAGCTTTGCCTGCGGCAAAGCGGTATGTGCTGCCGCAAGCCCGGGCGGTATCCAGCCACCCTTTTAAGGTATGTTTTCCTGACGGAAAACAGAGCGCACTTTTGAAGCTGCTGTGCAATAAGCGGCTTCTTTTTATTTTGGATGGATACCGGCCAAGTCGGAAGAAAACGCAGCAGCAAGAATACTGTCATTGCGAGCCGGTTCGCAAACTGGCGCGGCAATCCGTTTCTCCTGCGGCAGCGGTGCTTGCTTTATTTATCTATACCCGCCCACCACCCTTTAAGGTAGCTTTGCCTGCGGCAAAGCGGAGTGCACTGTCGCAGGCATGGACGGTATTCCGCCGTCACTATCATTACAAAAAACCGCCCTGTGAGCATTTCACAAGGCGGCTTTTTTTCAGCTGTATGATCGCAGATATTCCTCTGCCTCTTCTCTGGAGCCGAATATGACTATCTGCCTGTCTTTGTATTTATCCAGCAGGGCGTAAATAGAGGGCAGCTCCCTTTCGCAAAAGCCCTCGATTTTGTCCTTCAGCTCAGGGTCAAGCTCCGTGTTGTACCAGGGCATGTCGGTGCGCGGCTTGCCGAGGCGGGAAACTGCGCCCTCGAGGCAGACCCGGGTTGGCAGATCAAAGAGAAAAACCGTATCCGCCGCCTGTATGCGCCGCTCCATGGTGCGCTGATAATTGCCGTCGATTATCCATTGCTCCCCAAGGAGTATTTCCGCCAGACCTGCGTCAAATTCCTCCCGGGATATGTGTGTTCTGTCCGGATTGTGCCATATGGCATCCAGATGATACAGGGGGATGCCTGTGCAGTCATTCAGCTTTTGCGCGAAGGTGGTTTTGCCCGCCCCCGGGCACCCCAATACCACAATTCTTTGCATATTTTTCCTTTCGCCCATTCTGCACAGCCCCTTAATCCATCTGCTTTATATTCCCTTTTTGAACGGACACGCCGTAAGCCGCCATGCCGGTTATATAGCGTCCTGCGCTTTACCTCCACTTGCCAAAGCCGCAGTTGGGGAAGTGGCATTCGGTACAATTGCGGCACAGGCCGCCGTTGCCAAGGCCTGCCAGCATATCCGCCGTAACAGGCTCATCTGCAAGCAGGAAGGGCAGCACGATATCAAAGATCGTCCGCTTTGCGTACATTACGCAGCCCGGCAGACCGCATATCGGCCGGCCGTCATCCATATATCCCAGCATAAACATGGCTCCCGGCAGCACAGGTGCACCGTAGGATACTATATTCACCCCGGTATTCTTTATGGCAAGGGGGGTCTTGTCGTCGGGGTCAACGCTCATGCCGCCGGTGCAGATGACCATCTCAGCACCTTCGGCGAGCAGTTTGTTTATGCAGCGGGTAATGCGCTCATGATCGTCATCCGATACCTCATGGCCCATCATTTCGCAGCCGTATTCCTTCATCTTTTCTATTATCACAGGGGAAAAGGAATCCTCTATGCGGCCATGGAAAACCTCATTGCCGGTGGTCACCAGACCGAATTTCTTTTTCCTGATGGGCACAAGGCGAAGCAGGGGGTCCTCCCCCGCCAGCTCCTTGGCCTGCTCCATTGCCTGCTTTTCTATCACAAGGGGGATGACGCGGGTGCCCGCAAGCTTTTCCCCTTTTTTCACAGGTATGCCTGAGGGCAGCGTGGCTATCATCATGCGGCCTGTGGCGTTTATTTTAAGCATCCTGTCGGTATCCGCAATAAACAGGCCGTCACATTCTGCAATAAGGTTTATCTTGCCCTCCTTGGGCAGGGTGGGGCGCATGTTTTCATTGATGCAGATATCCCGAAGTATCTCCGCCGCCTCATCCTCATGCAGCATGTTTTCATCCCGCTCCCATACGTAGATGTTATCCTTGCCCACGCTGAGCAGTACAGGGATATCCTCTTCCCGGATAACGTGTCCCTTGCGGAATACCGCATCCTTGGTAACTCCCTTTATTATCTGGGTTATGTCATGGCACAGCACCTGTCCCACGGCGTCCACGGTCTTCATCATCTTCATTGGTTTATCTCCTCCAGTTCCCTGAAATGCTCTTTGAATATGCCCCGGGCATAATCCTGAACGGCGCGCTCATATCCGGCGAAAAGCTCCAAGAACCTCTCCCCCTTGGCGGTCAATCCGGCGCTGCCGCCTCCTGCTCCGCCCTGCCTGCGCTCCACCAGCTCAAAGCCCAGCTCCTGCTCCATCCGCCGTATTATTCCCCGGCCTTTGGAGTAGGATATGCCGATGGCCTTGCAGGCCGCCGCCACAGACCCTCTGGTCTGTATGGCAAGCAGCAGCTGCCTTGGGCCGGGGCCAAAAAAGGCCTCCTGTCCCATCAGCTTTACCTGTATCTTTTCCCTGAAGGGAAATTTTTCCTTTGCTGTTTCCTGTGTCATTTGCGTAATTCCCGGTAAAGAAATGCGAGTGTTTTTTCAAAACTATTCGTGTATGTATTATACAATGCAAAAAAAGCAAGCGCAACAAAAAAATCCTGAGGGAAGGCTAATGAGGTTATAGGTAATTGCGAAGAAGGTGGGGGCGCCCCCCTTGCCTCTCCCTCCGGGAGAGGTGACCGAGCGAAGTTAGGCCGGAGAGAGAATAACAGCAGGACAAAGCCCTCTCAGCTTCTTTCCTCAACCATACACCGCCACACTGCAGGGGCGATCACTGATCGCCCGCCATGGCAGCAATGTTCCCTTGCTTACGATAGTGCAACTCACTCCCGCAGCTGTCATTGCGAGCCAGCCCGCAGGTTGGCGTGGCAATCCGTTTTCCTTGCGTCGGCGATGCTTGTTTTATTTATTTTACTACCCCACCCAACCACCCCTTTATGTATCTTCGCCTCCTCCGCGCCTAGACTTGCCTGCGGCAAGGGGCGCTCTGTACAGGCCTGCGGGCCTAGTGCGGCGAAGACGGAAGTGGTTTCCATCCAAATAAATAAAAAGAAGCCGTTGATTACGCCGCAGATTCAAAAGTGCGTCCTGCTTTTCCTCACGGAAAAGCTGCCTTAAAAGGGCGGAGGGTCGGGTATAGATATCTGACCGCCCTTGGCTCTCCCTATGGGAGAGCTGTCAGCTTTGCTGACTGAGAGGGTCGGATATGGCCGCGAGCAAGCGCAGTCCGCGACGACGAGGGAGAGGTGGCCGAGCGAAGTGAGGCCGGAGAGGGTTTTTTTCCACACAAAAAAGCGAAACGGGATTTATATTTCCCATTTCGCTTTTCTTTCTCTTTTTGCTTCTTTTTCTGCTTTCTTTTCGCGTCCGAAAAGAAAGAGAAAAAGAAGATACTGTCCTATTTTTTCTCCGCCCAATCCATATGCTGCTTAATGGCGGCGAAGGTTTCCTCGCTGATAACATGCTCAATGCGGCAGGCATCCTCGGCGGCGACAGCTTCATCCACGCCTATGGCGGTAAGCATTTTGGTAAGCACCGTATGGCGGGAATACATTGTTTGCGCAACGTCCAGTCCCTGGGGGGTAAGGTGCAGCGCACCGTCCTCCTCGGCCATAACATAGCCGTTCTTTTTAAGTATGCTCATGGCGCGGCTGACGCTGGGCTTGGAATATCCGAGATATTCCCCCACGTCAATGGAGCGCACCACAGGGCGCTGCTGAGACAGCACATATATGGCTTCCAGATACATCTGGCCGGATTCGTGAAGCGGCATAGGCATTTTCTCCAATTGTGTTTAAGTTTCATAATATTATCATGGCGGCAGGTTAATTTCAAGCAAATGGCAGCGGATACATATTTTTTAACATTTTTTCTTGACAAACAAAGGCGCAGGCTATATCATAACTATAGTTAGCAATGGCTAACTGATAATGTGCCCCATGAGGGGGCAGGATTTTTTCAGGAGAAACACCATGACTCTGATAAACGCCATCGAGGGCAGGGAATACATCATCCGATCAGTGGATACCGGAGATGAAGAAATGGATTCCTTCCTCTTTTCTCTGGGCTGCTATGCCGGCGAGCCCATCACCGTGGTTTCCCATCTCAAGGGCAGCTGCGTGGTTTCCATCAAAGACGGCCGCTATACCATAGACCGTGCCCTTGCGGATACCGTTATCCTTCAGTAAATAAGCCGTTGGAAAACACGGCATATTTTTCCACCATCGGTTAGCCATCGCTAACTATATCGCGAAATCATATTTTTTAAATATAAAAACTATCCATTCAGGAGGCACACTATGAAAATCGCACTGGCGGGCAATCCCAACAGCGGCAAAACCACAATGTACAACGCCCTCACCGGCCGCAACGAAAAGGTCGGCAACTGGGCGGGCGTTACCGTAGAAAAAAAGGCCCACTCCATAAAGAAGGCCTATACAGACGGCAGCTCCGTCATCGCCGTGGACCTGCCCGGCGCATATTCCATGTCCCCCTTTACCTCTGAGGAGAGCATTACCAGCTCCTATGTAAAGGGCGAAAACCCCGATGCAATAATCAACATCGTGGATGCAACAAACCTGAGCCGCAGCCTGTTTTTCACCACTCAGCTGCTGGAGCTGGGCATCCCGGTGGTGGTGGCCCTCAACAAAACCGACCTTACCGACGCCAAGGGCACCGAAATAGACGTTTCCGCCCTCAGCAAGGCTCTGGGCTGCCCCGTCATTCAGACCGTATCCACCACAGGCGCAGGCCTCAGCGAAGTGGTTTCCGCAGCTGTCTCCCTCCTTGGCAAGGGTCAGAAGGCCCCCTATGTGCAGGGAGATATCGACCTGAGCGACAAGGCTGCCGTTACTGAGGCGGACAAAAAGCGCTTTGCCTTTGTGAATTCCATAGTTGAAAATACGGAAAAGCGCAGGGTATTCACCAAGGACCGCAACTTCCAGGATAAGATCGACGACATACTCACCAACCGCTGGCTGGGCATACCCATATTCGCCGTGGTGATGTTCCTGGTTTTCCAGATTTCCCAGGCATGGGTGGGCCCTTATATCGCGGACACCCTGGTTGCATGGCTGGAAGGCTTCCAGGGCTGGGTGGGCGGCCTTATGGAAAGCGCCTCCCCCTTCCTCAGCGCGCTGCTGGTGGACGGCATTATCGGCGGCGTGATAGCCGTTATAGGCTTCCTGCCCCTGGTAATGGTAATGTACTTCCTCATCGCCCTGCTGGAGGATTCCGGCTACCTTGCAAGGGTAACAGTAGTGCTGGATCCCATATTTAAAAAGGTAGGTCTTTCCGGCAAGTCCGTTATCCCCTTTGTTATCGCCATCGGCTGCGCCATCCCCGGCGTAATGGCAAGCCGCACCATCAAGAACGAGCGGGAGCGCCGCGCCGCCGCAATGCTGGCCCCCTTCATGCCCTGCGGCGCAAAGATACCCGTTATCGCCCTTTTTGCAGGCGCCTTCTTTGAGGATGCAGGCTGGGTAAGCTTCCTCATGTACTTCTCAGGCATAGCCCTCATTTTCCTGGGTGCGCTGCTGGTAAACAAGATCGCCGGCCACAAAGTGAGAAAATCCTTCTTCATCATGGAGCTGCCTGAATACAAGGCTCCCAGCTTCGCAAGGGCATTCAGGTCCATGTGCAGCCGCGGCTGGGCCTATATCGTAAAGGCCGCCACCATCATCCTTCTGTGCAATACCGCGGTGCAGATAATGCAGGCCTTTGACTGGAGCTTCCAGCTGGCAGGATCCGCAGACACTTCCATCCTCGCTTCCATGGCCCGTCCCTTCGCATACCTGCTGGTACCCGTAGTGGGCGTGCTGAGCTGGCAGCTGGCAGCTGCCGCCGTCACCGGCTTTATCGCCAAGGAAAACGTGGTGGGCACGCTGGCCGTATGCTTCGTGGGCCTTGAAAACCTCATCAATACCGAGGAGCTGGCCATGCTGGAGGGCGCAGGTGCAGAGATAGCAGGCGTTATGGCCATCACCAAGGCCGCCGCCCTTGCATACCTGATGTTCAACCTTTACACTCCCCCCTGCTTCGCCGCCATCGGCGCAATGAATTCCGAAATGAAGAGCGCAAAGTGGCTGTGGGGCGGCATAGGTCTTCAGCTGGGCGTGGGCTACACGGTGGGCTTCCTGGTATACCAGATCGGTACCCTTATCACCACCGGCAATGTGGGCGCAGGCTTTGTGCCCGGTCTCATAGCTGTCCTTGCCATGGCTGCGGCTGTACTTTACTTCATCAGAAAGGCAGACAGGGACGTTAAAAGCGAATATGCCCTGTCCGGTGCATCAGCATGACAAACTTTATCATAATACTTATCATCGCCGCCATTGTGGGCCTTGCCGGCGGCTATGTATACAGGGCAAAAAAGCGGGGGGAAAAGTGCATCGGCTGTCCCCAGTCCCGCAATTGCTCCGGCTGCCGGGGCGCCTGCTCTGACTGCGCAGGGCCAACCAACTAATGCAAATTCCCCATTGATGATACTTTTCTCCATAAGCAGGGAAACTGGCAGGATTCGTCCTGCCTTTTTCCTTGTTCCCGCCTGCGCTTTGGATTCTGTGCAGTATACTTCGCCCCCCCCTTGCCTCTCACTATGGGAGAGGTGGCCGAGCGCAGCGAGGTCGGAGAGGGCAGATCGTGAGTTTGCCCCTCTCAGTCAGCAAAGCTGATAGCTCTCCCAAAGGGAGATCCGGGAGGGCGGTCAGATATCTATACCCACCGCCGCCCTTCAATGCAGCTTTTCCTTACGGAAAAGCGGGGTGCACCATCCATACACGGCGTAAATCCTGTAGGGGCGATCAGTGATCGCCCGCCATGGCAGCAATGTTCCCT